>JAZDPG010000051.1:0-6880 GCA_043797815.1 Bacteroidota bacterium | reverse complement strand
ACCGGGATATCATGCAGTTTTGCAGGTAAAGGATACAGGACCCGGGATTCCTGAAGAGCAACAGGAAAAGATCTTTGACCGCTTTTACCAGGTTCAGAATTCGGATTCCCGTACCTATGAAGGCTCAGGAATCGGACTTGCACTTGTTAAAGAACTGGTGGAATTATACGGAGGTGAAATCCTTGTTGAGAGTATACCCGGTTCCGGAAGCACCTTTACTGTGAAGCTCCCTGTGTCAAGTGAACATTTCAGGGAGGCGGAAATTTTCACTCCCCCGGAGAAGCAAACTGAACCGGGCATGCCGGATGATCCCGGTGGTACGGGATATAAAGCGGGGGAAACAATGGTTCAACAGGATCTGATCAATAAAGAAAAAAAGGACAGACCTGTCATCCTGATCGTTGAAGACAATCCGGATCTCAGGGATTATATCATGCAAAACCTGCTGGGTGATTACCGGATCCTGCAGGCTGAAAACGGGAACGCAGGCCTTGAGAAAACCATTGAGAGCATTCCGGACCTGGTCATCACCGACCTGATGATGCCGGTAATGGACGGGATGGAAATGTGCCAACGTTTAAAATCGGATTACAGGACAAACCATATTCCCCTGGTCATGCTCACGGCAAAAGCGGACAGGGAGAGCAAGCTGGAAAGCCTTCAGACCGGTGCTGATGATTATATCCTGAAACCGTTTGATGCGGAAGAGCTCAAGGCAAGGGTAAAAAACCTGATCGATCAGCGAATAAAACTAAGGGAACGCTACCGGAAAGAATTGATGGCCGATACGGGAGGCCGGGAGATCCCTCCCCCGGAGGATGAATTCATGGTCAGGGTAATGAATTGCATGAAGGAACACCTGTCAGAATCGGAATTCAATGTGGAACAGATGGGGAAAGAACTATTTTTAAGCCGTGCGCAGTTACACCGGAAGATCCTCGCAATAACGGACCACACCCCCGGAGAACTGATCCGCAGCAACCGCTTAAAAATGGCTGCCAGGATGTTCCGGGAAGGGCACAGGAACGTCACCAGCGTGATGTATTCGGTGGGATTCGATACATCCGTCAATTTCGCGCACCATTTCCGTCAGATGTTCGGGGTAAATCCCTCCGGGTACATCAAACAAAACGCTCCATCCAAAGAGTAGCCTTTGCCCATGCAGTGCAAGGGTTCTGCGTAAAATGTCCCGTAATGAGACATTTCCAATACAGATTGCTACAAATCCAATTGACTCAGGCCTGCTGAATGTTATAGTTTTATGTATGCTCATTTCTATACAAACATTTAATATACTGGTGCCATGAAACGTTTTTTCCTTTTAATCGCCGCCATGGTTTGTTTCATCATTGAAACAAATGCACAAATCATCAACATTCCTGCTGATCAACCGACCATCCAGGCCGGGATCAACGCTGCTTCCGAAGGTGACACGGTCCTCGTGGCCGAAGGAACCTATTTCGAGAATATCAATTTTATAGGTAAAGCCATCACACTGGCCAGCCAGTTCCTTCTGGATGGGGATACAGCTCACATTTCCAAGACCATTATTGACGGGAGTCAGTCCACCAATCCCAACGCCGCATCCGTTGTAACCATGTCGTCGGGGGAGGATACGACCTCCGTGCTGATGGGGTTTACCATTACAGGAGGAAAAGGGTCGATTGTGAACCTCCCTGGTTTTACGAATGTGCGCTCCGGTGGTGGCATTTTAATGCAGGGATCCGGGGGGAAGATCTTCCACAATGTGATCGAGGAAAACCATATGATGGTCCCGCCCGGAACCTGGGGGAATTTTGGCTGTGGTTTGCTGGCTGATTTGTACGACGGCCACACGGCTATTATCCGCAACAACCTGATCAGGGGCAATACCGGGACAAATGGAGGCGGATGGGGAGGAGGGGTCATGCTCATAGGGGGAGATGTCATGATGGAGAACAATATGGTTACCGGCAATATTTTTGATTTAGAAGACTATGCTGTAGGTGCTGGGATGGCTAGTTTTTTTCTTGAGGATCACACCTTTAATAAGGTGATCATAAGGAACAACATTATCACCAAGAATAAGGCAAATTTGACTGGATCGAACGGAATTGGTGCTGGAGTAGCACTGATGTGGGCACCGGGCCAGGAAAAGGTACAGTTTTATAACAATGTGGTTTCAGAAAACGAATCGAAGGGGTATGGCGGAGGTATTTATTTGTGGGCAAACAAAGATCTATTTCTTGTAAACAATACCATATTCGGTAATAGAGCAACCATAGGAGGTTCCAGTTTTGCGCTTGATCCTAGCAACACGGTCGTTCTATTAAACAATATTATTTGGGCAGATGTGAATTCTTATTTTTTCTTTTTTGATCCCAAATCAGATCAGATTTTTGCCAACTCCAACTTGCTTAAAGGACCTTTTCGCAAGAATGATCCCGTTGTGGAAGCTGGTAATACGTACATGTATCCCTTGTTGGATCCTGTAACGTACCAGCCGATACAACTTAGCCCGGCTGTTGGCCGGGGAACCGATTCAGTGGAGATTGACGGGACCTGGTACTTTGCACCACCGATGGATCTTGCCGGGAACAGCAGGCCCAATGCAGTCGACGGGAATGTGGATATCGGGGCTTTCGAGTCTGCATTTGCAAAGTTGCCGGTAGCATCTCTTTACACAATTCAGGTTCCGGATTACACCCTTGTTCCTGAGTTTCAACCCGGAATATTGGAATATGAAGTCGAGGTCCCTGACCTTTATGATGCGTTTGATGAGGTCGTTTATATCCCCACCGATGCGGTTTCAGTGGTCGATTATAATCCTGCCGATAATATTTTATCGGACAATTTGGATGACAGGACTTCGACCTTTTCGGTGACATCTGCGGATAGTTCAGTGGAAAATGTCTATAAAATCCTTTACAATGCGCTTTCCACCGATGCGACACTCAGTACACTCTCCGTGGAGCCGTTCACCCTGGAGCCGGAATTCGACCCGGCTATCCTGGAATATTCGGTGCTCATTCCTGACACGATCACCAAAGCTCCTGAAGTGACGGCTGTCCCTTCTTCAGATAAAGTCGAGGAGTTCGCTGTATATAATGCCACTTTTGCCGATGCATCCCACATGACCACCCGCGTAGATGTCATCCCTGAAGCGGGCCGTAACTATAGAAAAACATACTCGATATTGTTCGTATTGGTGGTCGGGATTGAGGATGGCAAAGGACCCGGCGCCCTGAAGGTCTATCCCAATCCTTTCAGATCGACCGCTACCGTTGAATGGCAGTCGAATGGGATCATTCAGAGGATCGACCTTGTGAATATGCTCGGGCAAACGGTCAGGACCATCGACCACCCCCAGGGTAATTCAGTCACGCTGACACGCGAGAATCTGCCCTCCGGGATCTATTTCCTGAAAATCTGCGGGGAAGAAACTGTGATCACCAAGCTGATGATCGATTGATCAAATTGAGAAAATAAAAATAGTCAAGCCGATATGTGAACCTGTAAGCTTACCAGAGTTCCTGCAAAGGATATGTAATATCGATGTTCTGGAATAAAATGACCGGAACCGAAGTGCCCCAATCCCGGATAGGCAGGGTCAATTTTCTCTCGATATTTTGCATATAACCAGGAAGGTTATAAATTGCATGTAACCACACCTGATCCTGTATGCCTACCAGTCCCTATATCCTCCAAGGTACTATCAGGGTCCTCACATTCATTTTGTTATGCTCATCCTGCAGCAGTGACAAACAAAGTTCATCTGATGAAATGCCACCTTTGTATGCAGCTCCGCAAACAATCGCTGTAAACACAGATCCAGGATACATAATCAATCCCGTTACAGGGGACAGTATTCAGCCCATTATCAATTTTTTTGGTGATACCCTTAAAACAGGGGTGCCTCTTCAGATTACCGGTTTCTCTTTGGATTCCGGCATTCCTGAAAAACCAGGGGTTTTGCCTGCCAGGAGTCCGAAGGTGGTCCCCATCACCCGGAAAGTGCACAAAATCCCTGAAGAACTCACCGTCATCCCGGTAAATAAGGACTCTCTGCATTCCTTTTCTTCTGATAAGGGTATCATGTTTCCTTCTATCCTGGTGAACTCCACCGGCGATACAATCCCTACAGGAGTTCCTTTACCCATCAAAGGCAGGGTTGTGCCATGCAAAACCCTTTTGCCGGTGAAGGCACTCATGCCCCGAATAAAAGACAACACAACTATAAATATGAAGTACCTGGATGTGGACCAGGGATTGAACTCTTCCAATGTCAACACGATCATGGAGGACAGCCGGGGCAATATCTGGATCGGTACCTCGGATGGAGGGGTGAGCAGGTACAATGGAGAGAGCTTTACACATTTTACTGAAAAAGAGGGTTTGAGCGATAATAACATAAGGTCAATGCTGGAGGACCGGAACGGCAATCTCTGGTTCGGTACCGACAGAGGGGCGTGCATGTATGACGGGGAGAACTTTACGCATTTTACCGAAAAAGAGGGACTGGGCAATAACAATATCAGATCCATGCTGGAGGACCGGCATGGCAATCTCTGGTTTGGTACCTGGGGCGGGGGTTTGATCAGGTATGATGGGAAAAAATTCACGCATTTTACCTCCAAGGAGGGAATCAATGCCACCAATATCTTTTCAATGACCGAGGATGCCCTGGGCAGGATCTGGATCGGGGCTATGGGTACAGCACTAATGTATGATGGCACGGCCTTCACATATTTTACCGAAAAAGAGGGCTTGATCTGTCCGTTTGTACGGTCCGTAATGAATGACAGCCGGGGCAATCTTTGGTTCGGCACAAATGATGGGTTGAGCAGGTATGACGGCCGGAGCTTTACAAACTATACAAAAAAGGAGGGATTGAGTGAAAATTTTGTCATCTCTATGGCGGAAGACTCCCATGGCAATCTCTGGTTCGGTACCTGGGGAGGAGTGAGCATGTATGACGGGGAAAGCTTTACACATTTTGGTGAAAAGGAGGGATTGGGTAATTATGGTGTAAGCTCCATCATGGAGGATAGTTATGGCAATATATGGTTCGGTACCGGAGGCGGAGGAGTGAGCGTGTATAATCCCCGGATCCTTGGAAATCTTGCCGAAAAAGAGGGATTGATTGATTATGGTGTAACTAGCATGCTTGAGGACAGACATGGCATCCTTTGGTTGGTCTCAGAGGGCGTAGGAGTGAGCGTGTACGATGGGGATGTTTTCAAACATTTTACCGCTGAGGACGGAATAGGAACCAATTTCATTAACTCAATTCTGGAGGACAACCGGGGCAATATCTGGTTCGGTTCAAACATCGGGGGACTGGTCAGGTACGATGGAAAATCTTTTGCCCGTTTTTCCGATCATGGAGTTTTTGACCAAACTACTGTCAAATCGATGCTGGAAGACACTCTTGGCCGTCTCTGGCTCGGTACCCGGGGTATGGGTATGATCTGCTTTGACGGGGTTACCTTCACGCATTTTAGTGAAAAAGAGGGTTTTACGAATACCAATGTAGAGTCTGTACTGGAGGACAGCCAGGGCAATCTCTGGTTCAGCATCCTTGGTGGAGGGGTTACCAGGTATAACGGCCGGGACTTTACGACATTTTCACGGAGAGAAGGGCTCAGTGACAATTCTGTAATGTGCATGCTGGAGGACAGCCATGGCAAGCTGTGGTTCGGCACAGAAAGCGGTGGGGTGAACCTGTATGATGGGGATTCCATTACTTATTTTACTGAAAAAGAGGGATTAAGTGACAATTCTGTCCAGTCCATTGTGGAGGACAACAACGGGAATATCTGGCTGGGCACACTGAAGGGATTAAACTGTCTGGTTTTCGGTTCCGGAAGTACTCCGGGCAATGGCGACAGGAAGAGGCCTGCAATACATACTTTCAATCAGCAGGATGGTTTGAAGGGAATGGATTTCATGAATAACAGCGTGGAACTGGACAGCAGGAACCGCCTCTGGTGGGGTACCGGCAAGTGCCTGACCATGATGGATATGAATAGTTTTCATCTGCCTGCTGATCCACCCACCCACCTGCAGTTGAACCGGATTGAAATCAACGGGCAGTTTGCAGATTTCCACCACCTGGAAGAACGTACCGGTATAACGATGGAATTTGACAGCGTGTCCGGGTTCAACAACTACCCTTTGAACCTCAAACTGCCTTATAAGAATAACCACCTTACCTTCTATTTTTCTGCCATAGACTGGTCCGCTCCCCATAAAATAAAGTACAGCTACAAAATGGAGGGATTAAGAAGCAACTGGAGCAACCCTTCTGAAGAGGCCAAAGCCGACTACCGGAACCTTCCCTGGGGTAACTTCCATTTTAAAATACGGGCCATCGGAGAAGCACAGGTATGGAGCGAACCGTTTGATTATGTGTTCACCATACGACCGCCCTGGTGGTTCAGCTGGTGGGCATTTTCACTTTACGGGCTCATGCTCATTGGTATCATCCTCCTGTACAGGCGATTCCTAATAAGACGCGAAAAGCTCCGGTCTGACGTTAAAATTGAGAGGATTGAAAAAGAGAAGTTGCTGGAACTCGATCATATGAAAGCACGCTTCTTTGCCAATATATCCCATGAATTCCGTACGCCCCTTACCCTGATCATCGGCCCTGTGAATGATCTGCTTAACCGTTGGGACAGTCTGAAGCCCGGTGACCGAAGCCTGCTGGGTACCATGAAGAGAAATGCCATCAGGCTGCAACAGCTGATCAACCAGTTGCTCGATCTTTCCAGGCTGGAGACCGGCAAACTGAAACTCGAAGTCTCCGAAGGGGACCTGACAGGATTCATCAGGTCGATCGTTCTGTCTTTCCTTTCCCTTGCCGAAAGCAAGAAGATTAACTACTCCCATGAACTTC
>JAZDPG010000124.1:0-40865 GCA_043797815.1 Bacteroidota bacterium | reverse complement strand
AGCGCTACCACATCCCCGGAGCCGATCGATTCGGAGACAACGAGCAGATCAAGGCTTTCAGCATCGGCTATCGTAAACGAACCGCCTTTAACTTCAGCAGATGTAACAACTCTGACATCATAGCCCAATGATAGAAGCCTGTCGAATATCGCTCCGTCAAAACCTAATGAAAGTCCGGCGTCAGAAGCAACAAATGCCGCAGAACCAACAAAATCTGAAGGAGCAGTACCCAACCAGGCAACGGCAGCGTCAAAGAATGTCCAGCCTTCATCTGTCAATACTGAAGCCGGATAATTAGAATAGCCCGGTAACGGGAAAGCAAGAATGCGCGCGGCTGCCGGAGTGCCGTTAGCCAGTATAACTCCCTTTTCGATAGCCCAGGAGATCACGGAGGTGTCCTCCTGTGCAAGGATTACTGTGCCCGGTACCAGGTTGCTTGGACCGATATATGTCGCCTGAAGAGTATCAACGGTGAACCAATCCAATGATCCGGTAGAAAGACCCGCCTTCGAAAGTACAGTGTGCCTAACATTAGCAATATCAATATCACCCATTAGCGGTGCTGTCCAGCCCCTGTTTCCGCTTAATGCCCAGCCCATCTTGCTCCAGCCAAAGGACTCCATATGCAGGATTGGCACAGCAGCACCACTAAGCGCTACCACATCCCCGGAGCCGATCGATTCGGAGACAACGAGCAGATCAAGGCTTTCAGCATCGGCTATCGTAAACGAACCGCCTTTAACTTCAGCAGATGTAACAACTCTGACATCATAGCCCAATGATGCAAGCCTGTCGAATATCGCTCCGTCAAAACCTAATGAAAGTCCGGCATCTGAAGCAACAAATGCCGCTTTCTTATGCTTAGCGACCGGGGATTGTGCATTTAAGGTATTTGTATTTATACCCATCATTGCACATAGGATAAATACCAGCAACAAGTAAAAGTTTTTCATAATGGTTTAGTATTGGGTTTTTAAATAATTATACACGCTTAAGTAAAACTTACCAGGATGATCAATGAAATATTAACCAAATATATGGGTTGGCTTGATTAGGATAGGTATTCTTATGTACCATATAACGTATACTATTTTCCCAAACGAAAATAAAACGAGAATATATGTATGGAAATACAAAGAATAACCAGAAAACGCAAATAAACGTAAAAATATGAAATGCTTATGGCACCCTCTGAGTTTTAATATATTCACTGGGTGTCATTCCAAAGGTCTCTTTAAAGCATTTTCTGAAATAGGCCACCTGGAGGAATCCCACAGCATAAGCGGCTTCAGAAATACTTAACTGATCATGAGTAATCAGTTGAGCCGCTTTCTTCAGTCTGATGCTTCTGATGAATTCCTTAACGGTCATCTCCGTTAAGGCCGCCATCTTTCTGTATAACTGGGTTCGGCTTACCCCTACCTCTCTGGATATTTTTTGTGTTCCAAATTCGGGATCAGAGATATTATCCTCAATAATGCTGACAAGTTTTGCCATGAATTTTTCATCCGGAGTAGTTGGAGCATCGGGAATGGAATCGGTACCAAAGATATTTTCACGGCTGTATTTCTCTCTTAACATCCTTCTGGTTGCTAACAGCTGATCCACTCTGATTTTAAGAAGAGCAGGGTCAAAGGGTTTAGTGAGGTACTCATCAGCTCCACCAAGAATCCCTTCCTTTTCGTGCTGTTTGGAAGAGAGTGCGGTAAGCATGATGACAGGTATGTGAGAGGTTCGGAAATCCTGTTTCAGTCTTTTACAGAATTTTATTCCGTCCATCTTGGGCATCATCACATCGGTGATGACCAGGTCGGGGATAGTTTCCATAGCCAGTTCAAGACCAGCTTCACCATCTTCCGCAATAAGGACAATATATTCTTCCTCGAATATGGATCTAATAAATCCAAGCAAATCTCTGTTATCCTCAAGTATCAATACAACAGGGTTTTTGCAATCAGCCAGTTGATCCAGTGATTTTGCATCGACTGTGGAAACAGGAATATCTTTATTTAATTCTATCTTAACGTGGTGTTCCGTCTGCTCTGGATTCTTTGGATCATCCTTGATCACAGGAAAAAGTACAGTAATCTCTGTTCCGATACCAACCTGGCTCTTCAGTAGTATTCGGCCATTGTGAACCTTAATTAGCTCTTTAGAAAGAGAAAGCCCGATTCCTGATCCGTACCCAGCCCCCTGTTCGGGAGTTTTTCCCTGATAAAACCTGTCAAATATATGTTCCATTTTTCTTTCCTCTATTCCTCTACCCGTATCCCGGACCACGATTTGAATGTATTCGCCTAATTTGCCGGCTTTACCATCCTCCAGATCTTCATTCATCAGATAAGTAAGTGAAACGGTCACGTTTATGGTACCGCCTTGCGGAGTATTCTTAAAGGAGTTGGATAGCAGGTTGAATAGCACCTTCTCAATCTTATCCGGGTCAAAATAGATTTGAATCTGATCCAGGGCTGAAAAAAACTTCATCTCGATCCCTTTTTCTGTGGACATCTCTTTAAACATGTAAAGTACGTTTTCCAGAAATGATACAATATTTCCACGGGACAACTCCAGTTTAAGCTTGCCAGCTTCAAGTTTTCTGTAGTCCAGCAATTGATCCACCAGTTTTCCCAGACGCAAAGCATTGCGGTGAGCCACATCAATGTCTTTCATAATTTGATCTTTAGACAAGGAGGTATTTTTGATACGTGCCAGTGGACTTACTATAAGCGATATGGGGGTTCGGATCTCGTGTGATATATTAGTAAAAAATTGAAATTTCATCATATCGATCTTGTGCAACTCTTTGGATCTTACCCTTTCTACCACAAGTTCATTTTTAAGTTTCTCTCTTCTAATAAAAAAGACAACAATCAGATATATGATCAAAATGACCAGGAACAAAATGAGTAAATCGAAGAACAAAGTCTGAGTGAAAGGAGGTGTGACTACTATCTTGAGGGAAGTGCCGGCTTCGTTCCATATGCCATTGTTATTGGCACCTTTTACTCTGAATACATATTCGCCCGGATCAAGATTGGTATAGGTAGCCGATCGATTGGATCCAACGTAATTCCATTCTTCTTCAAACCCTTCCAGCATATAGGCATATTCATTCTTCGAACTGTTCAGATAATTCAATGCCACATATTCAAAAGTCAGTACCGAGTGTTTGTAATCAACAACAATTTCTTTAGATACAATGATGTTCTTTTCCAGAATCACTTTCCCTTCAAATTCTCTTCCCACAGGTACATCCTTATTGAAGATTTTAAAACCCGTTATCACGATGGGGGGAATTTGTTGATTTTCAATGAGCTGGTCCGGATCAAACTTGGTTAGTCCGTTCTGACCTCCAAATAGCAGATCTCCTGAACTGCATTTGCAGTATGCCCCATAATAGAACCTGTCACCCTGAATACCGTCCTCTGCTTTGTATGTCTTGAATTCTTCTGTTTCAGGATTAAAACACGACAATCCCTTTCCCGTACCCAACCATAACATCGAATCATGATCTTCCAGAATTCCGTATATCTGGTTTGAAGGAAGTCCTTCAGTCATTCTGTAGTTTTTTACAATGCCCTTCGCATAATCAAATTGTATCAGGCCATTGTTGCTTTCTGAACCGATCCAGATCCTGCCCTTGCTATCTTCCAGAATGGACCTGGCAGGAATTTCAAATTCAATCTGTTCTGAATCTGGTTTTAAGACCACCAGTTCATTAAAATCTGAACCAAAATACAAATTACCTGCACGGTCTTCATAGATGATATGAATGGGATGGTTTTTGAGACCGTTCCTGTAATGGATAAACTGTTGTGTACTAGGTTCGAATCGTTGCAGACCCATGTCAGTACCAATCCAGATATCCCCTTGACGATCCTCGTGCAATGTCCATACTGTGTTATTTATCAAGCTGTTATGGTTATATGGATTATGCGTATAATGAGTGAACCTATTTTCCCTTACATTGTAATAATCCAATCCACCCAGAAATGTTCCTATCCAGAAGTTACCCCTGCTATCCTGAAGAATGGCCTTGATACTGTTGGAACTGACAGAATTTACATTGTTTTCATCATGGATCAGGTAGCTGAACCGCTCACTTTGTTTGTCAAGGATATTAACTCCACCTGCTTCAGTTCCCAACCAGATTTTTCCATCCTTGCTTTGACAAATAGCATATACTTCCGGATCATTCAGGTATTTATTATTGCCCGCTCTGGCACCGTAGTATTTGAAAGCCATGCTTCTCAGGTTAGCATAGCTCACACCACTTCGGGTAGCAATCCAGAAATCACCTGACCTGTCTTTGAAAATAGCACTTATGGAATTATGACCCAGGCTGCTCTCGTCTTCGAGCGTTTTTAGATAATGAGCTATCACTTTAAAATCCTGGTCAAGTATATAAATCCCACCCCGGGTGCCTAACCACAGCTCTCCGTTCTGATCCGGGAATAAGGATCTTATAAGATAGCTCCTCCTATACTCAGGATCGGGGAGAATATTCATAGTCTTGCTCAAAGTGGAATCAATGATGAATAAACCACTGTAATAAGAGCCCACAAGGATATTTCCTCTCCCGTCCTGACTGATTTCTTGGATATTTCTGCCGGGTACGGGATCTAATTGTGCATCAACGAAAAAATCAAAAGAGGTAATTTGGCCTGACTCTGGATTCATGTAATCCAACCCTTTTTCTGTTCCGATCCACAACCTGTTGTCCCTGTCAATGAATACCTTGTTTACTGAATCACTGGAAATGGAGGAAGCGGTATCGCTGTGATGTTGAATCCATTGAAAAGACTTGGTGGCAGGATCAAATCGGTTTACGCCCAGGTTGGTTCCAATCCACATGATACCTGAAGAATCGGAAGAGATGGAGTTTACCTGGTTACTGCTTATGCAGTTGCTGCTCGAATCGTGGTGAACGAAATGTTCAAAACGATCCAGGCTCCGGTCATATAGAACCAGTCCATCCCCTTCGGTTCCGATCCATAACCGGGAGCAGGCGTCTTCCCAGAAACAGCGGATGCAGGATAAGGATTCATCGTCTTTGGAGCTGTTCAGCTGGTAGTTTTTAAAGGAAGTACCGTCAAAACGGGAGAGCCCACCGGTGGTACCGATCCAGATCCATCCCACACTATCCTGAATAATGGCCCTGGCCCGACTATGCGGGAGCCCGTCTTCAATGTAATAGTTCTTGAACCTGAGTTCTGTTTGGCCATTCAGGCTCAGCAGAGCAAGAAAGATAGTACTATAAAAGGAAAAAAGTCTGCGTATCAGGCACATCTCCTATCCCCATTTTAAAGGCTGTTACATAGCCATTGGAGTTGTAAATATAGCAATATGCGATCTCATTAGCCACTTTCAAAGGGGACATGGAAATCTGGTATACGCTTATTGGGACGATAGCATACCTGCTTCCTTAAAGGATTAGCATAAGTTTGAAAAAGGATATTTTTGTTTCAGGCGAAGATTTACACTGGCAATATACATGAGTTCCAGCAGGCAAATAAGGACTGTAAATTACATTATAGCTTTGCTTATATTTCTGGGTCTGGCTATCCTTGGAGCACTTCTTATTTTTCTGTAGTTATACAATGTCGCAAAAAATGGTCAGAACCTGATCATCTTTCTCGTTTCGGAACGGGTCCCGTAGCTTCCGCGGACTACCATCCGGTAGAAATAAACACCTTCCTCAACCACGTGTCCTGAATCATCCGTGCCGTTCCATGTAACCACATGGTGTCCTGCAGCCTGACGGCCCGTTTCAAGAACGGCCACTTTTTGCCCCACAAGATTGTAGACCGACAGGTCCACCGTTGCTTCACCAGGCAGCTGATAACTGATGTAGGTCACCTCCCCGAATGGATTGGGGTAGTTCTGTCCCAGCTCAAATCCTGCTTCATCCGGTGCATGGTATTCAACGGTTGTAGCTTCAGTATCATCCTTTCCCGGGGAACCCCCAATGTAGTGCGAGTTGCGCCAATTCTGAGGAAGATTCGGATCGCCGTCAGGGTTCAATTTAACAGGAACCAGTGAATTTCCTGATCCGTCAGCCAGAAGTGGCCATGGCGGCTGGTTGTCGTAATGAAGCAAAATGAGGGTCTCTCCCCCCGGACCACCTTTGATACGAATCTGCTCCCCGGCGTTGTTCAGATTTCCTTTGAATTCACCGTCCGGAAAGAACCCGTAACGGTCATAAAAATTCATTTCATTGGAAGCCACTACCACAAACCCACCCGGAGTCAGCTGGGTCTCCGGCGGGAATGTGTATTCCACACCGTCATCAAAGCTTATACCTCCCAGATCCAGGGTGGATACCCCCGAATTTTTCAATTCAATAAACTCAAATTCACTCCCTGCAGTACTATCCTCATCCATGGGATGATAATGGATCTCTGTTACCTTAATGTCCCTGTAATCGCCGGGGAAAGCGATGAAGCTGTTCATCATGGCACTCCAGTTTCCCTCCAGGCAGGTGCGGGCCATCATGTGGCTGGAATGTTCCAGGATCAGCGGTTCGTCGTACATAAGCGCATCGGTAGAAATTTTTGAACTGGATTTTTCAGTGGCTATCATTCCGGCCATGAACAGGAAATCCGAACTGGAGGTTTTATCGTTCATGGCGTGAATGGCCAAAAGGTTTTCACCCTCTGTTAACAGGCCCAGGTGATCAGAAATATTGAACACTTCTGCGTCCTGTGCTTCATGGCTTTCTATGGCTGCATTATACCAAGCCGGCAGGAACGGGGCATAGTTCTTCGCCACCATGGTTCCGTTCAGAAATACCATAAAACCATCATCGTACCGGATATTCAGGTGAAGTGCCTCCAGATTATCCAGATCACCTGATTCAATGGTGAAAGGAATGCGGATATAGCAGGAGTTGTTAGGCTCGGTTCCGGTTTCATACATATCGCCGGAGACATCGAGGGTAATCAGCTCCTCATAACCGGATTCTTTTTCATAGCCTATCCCCCCGGGTGCACCGCTGCATACCGCCCATGAAGAATCATCATAATCCAGCTCCCTTTGCCATAGGGTTCCTATATTGCTTTTTGGAACCATCACGTATTTCAAAGCCTCTTCCGAGATCAATTCCTTTCCGGGACCACTTTCCAGGAAGCCCCAATCCAACGGGTCCCTGCCGTTGGTGGTATAATAGATCACTCCCTGGCCGGATGTCATGGTCAGCTCATCGCCCTGTTCTACCGGCGTTCCAGGGTAAGGATGGCCGTTGATAAAAAAGCTGGGTGCAGTCAGATTGGGGAAAAGCCCTGCAGATCTAAGTTGATTCAGGAAAATGGCTGTCCGGTCGGGGAAATACGTATCATGCATAAAGCTCTGTTGCGACACCCAGTAATCATCATAATTGTAAAGGTCGAAGGGTCCCGATGTCTGATAGGGGTGAACGTCACGCCGGTAGTCTCCCCACCTGGCCGACTCCGCCGGGATTGCTTTTTCAACCTGGTCCTTTCTTTTATCCCAGCGCACGGCCGCTGACTCGGGTGTAAGCAATCCACCATGATAGCAGAACTGCTGTACCCGGTCGGCAAAGAGCTGACGGAATGCTTCGTTCTTGCACAATTGCTGAAATATCCTGCTCGGACAATTGTTGTTATTCTCATTAAGAACGTTTCCATGAACGGTCTTTAGCAAATGCTCAGCATCCCAGGATAAGAATTTAAACCCAGTACCGGGTTCCACCCTGTTTCTCATGGCAGCCCAGTTATGATGGTCCCAGTCTGTATTGCTCCCGTAGAAGTTGATCAGCATATAATCCGCCAGGTTCACTACATCTAACATGCTTTCCATCTCCGGGTTCCTCGAGCCGTCGGGGTTGTTGCCCTGGATTAGCTGGTAGGCTTCATTGCTCTCAAGCCCTGCATTGGCCATTTCCATCAGCCTGTTCCATGCACTATTTTCCCCGTCTATCACCTCCTGGAGGTCTTTGATCACGTCGTAATCCTCGGGTTCCCCATCCATATAGGTGGCCGCAAAATCACTGTCCAGTCTTTCAGAGGGGGCATAGATCCCCCAGTAGATACCGTTGATATAAAGATGAACATATTCAGACCGGCTGGAGGGGTGGCCCATGGCCCTTTGCGTATCCTTGCTCCATATATCTCGCTGGTACTGGGCCTGTATCCTTTGATCGTGACTGTGATGGACCCATGAAAGGCAAAAACCTGCCCGCAGTACAATGCTGTTGAATGTGGTAGTTGCATCATGATCCTTGAACAGGGGGAATTTCAGCTTTGAGGAACCGTATTCGCTCCTGAAAATCATACGAAATGAATGCTTGGGGGACTTTTCCGGCCTCCGGGAGTGTCCGCCCTGTGTCCTTACCCCGCAGTTCACCTGAAATGATTCCTTTCCTTCCGCATCGAAATATTCAAGGGACACCGGGCGCTCCCACCCTTTCCCCAGTCCGTATTCTGTGTCGCTGAGAGGTGGCCCTGTATAGATATAAATACCCCCCGTTTCAGGATCAGCAGAGGTGGAGAATAGATTGCTGATATCAGTCACCAATGACATGGTGGGCAGACTTTCCAGGCCTTTCTTTACGGTGGCGGCATCTTCCGGATCCACCATGATATCAGGATCCATTTCATAATCGGCGATGGAGGTCCCTGCAATGTCCGTATAAGGGCCCCAGGCTGAAGGATATCCTGCAGGATGCTTAGGCTGGCGAATCACATCATCCAGAAAGAGGTATGACCGGGTAATCACTTCACTGTAACGGGTATCGTCCAGTACAGCCACTGCCCTGAGAATGGTGGTTGTATCAATATGGATGGATGAAGTATAATACCTCCCTGTTCCAACAAGCGGGGTGCTGCCATCCAGTGAATAATAGATGTCAGCACCCTCAAAACCGGATGTTATTTCCAGATCAAAAGGGTTTTCATAGATCCCGTGATTGACACTAAACTGTGGGGGAGGAAGTATGACCCCCGCCTGGACATTCTCACTCTCGGGTGTAGGCTCGGAAAACAATATGTAGGCTCCTTCCATAAAACCATAAGAAATATCCTTTTGTTGAACCGGGAAGGAAGGTTCAAATGCTGTTGCGGAAATTCCTTCCGGATTAAAGAGTGCCAGGTATTCTCCGGTACTGCTCAGTTTGAAATTTGTATGAAGTTCTGACCCGGACGTGTTGCGGTCTTTACCGGAAGCAAATATCAGCAGGTATCCATCAGATGCAATTTCCACCCCCGGGATGCTCCATTTCAAAGAATCGGCTGCATCATCAGTTAAAAACCATCCTGTCAGGTCAACAGGGTCCGGACCCGGGTTGTACAATTCTATCCAGTCTGCATAGTCCCCATCCTCATCGGTCAGGATGGTTTCATTCTGGGCAAGGATCTCATTGATACGGACCGTTTCCATCTGCGCATAAACATTGCTGTACCCTGCCATGGAACAGAGTCCCAGTAGCCATAATTTATTGAGCCTCCACATTAAAAAATCAAATTTACATTCGAGAACCACGAATGATAACTTTCCGTATCAATACTGTTTGATCTCGAAAACAATAATACATGGATCAAAACCCGTAATAGAATCATGTAAACTTCCCCTTGTTATTCCTCAGGCCACTCGCTTTTTAAAAGATAGTGAAAGGTGCTGTTGCGGGAATTAATTCTGGCCTCCTGCACATCTAACTTATCGTTTTGCAACAGGCGAATCATTTCCGCGCCGGCATAGAGGACCGGGCCATAGCCATGGGTTGCATAAATGCTTTTCCCTCGATGGTAGTAGTAGGTGTTGTCATGAGCAAAGGTCGTACCTTCGCAGGTTCCATCCACAGCACCATTATCAAGCACCTGGGTTGTGATGGCGTTCCAGCCCGTTAGTGCCACCGGACCATAGACGTGGTTAATCCATCCTTCGTTGATGCCCTTGGCAACAGCAAAAGTAAACATGGCTGTGCAGGATGTCTCAAGATAGGTATCGGTTTTATCCAGCATATTGTGCCAGAAACCGCTGCCATCCTGCAAACCGGCCAGGCTGCGGACCATGGAACGATAGAGGTGCAGAATTTCATCACGGCCCGGATAATCTTCCGGCAGTACGCCAAGCAATTCAGCCATCGCCATCAAGGCCCAACCGTTGGCACGTCCCCAGTAAAAACGCGGATCATAACCGCCCGAAGTCACATTCCAGCCATGATCAAAAAGCTCCTCCTGCGGGATATAGAGCCGGTCAGCCATTTGAAGTACCTGTTTTACAGCGTCGTCAAAATATTTTGTTTCACCCGTTAGCACTCCCATATTGGCGAGAAAGGGCACAGCCATGTACATATCATCTGCCCAGATGGACTGATATTGCGGGCGATGCCTTGCCAGGGTCCCGTCTTCCAGACGGAATTGTTTGTTTGAAATATAATCGTCAATAATGTTGATCAGTTCCAGATAGTCATCATTTTTATCTTTTAAATAGGTTTTGATCATTGCAGCACCGATTGAACCACAATGATCAAGGGCGGCCATATAGATAATTTCATGCCAACCACTGGCTGCCTGTGAGCCATATATCTCATCGTTTTTACGAAAATAGGGCAGATGCCCGATCACAAAATCATAAAACCTGGCGTTGTTGGCAAAAAAAGCTTCGTCGCCGGTAACATCATCGATGTAATCAAAGGCCGAGAGCACAACACCATGGGTGTACGTCCATTCGCTGGAGAGGCCGATCGAAACCCGTGCATTCTGATTGGGTTTTGAAAAATCGGTTATCTCCTTGCCTGTTTCGAGATCGATAATATTTTGTGGACTGGTGGATTCATAATAGACGCGCACACGGTCTAAAACCTCTTTAATCCCATCAACAGTCGGGAACTCGTAAGGGATATCATATTCGGGAATCCTCCCCGCAGAATCTTCCTGGGCAAATAGTACCGGGGAGTTGATCAGGATGACAAGTATCGTAAGCGAGTAATTGAAATTCTTCATAAGGGTTTCAATATTTTGTCAAGACTATTTTATCACAAATCTGTATTTTCCTGATTGCAGCGTAAAAACCGCTTTCCCGTTTTCGAACTTCAGGAATTCAATCCCTTCCGATTCCTGCGCCGGCAATCCATTTTCCCTGATATTTTGTTCTGATTTAGCAGGCAGATAGAGTGAAGCCTTTGTATTTGCAGGAACTGTTGCCTCATACACCAGACGATTATTCACGTATTTCCATCTGCTTCGGATGCGGCCATACATGGATTCGTACCAGCCTTCTGCCCATATCATTTCACCGGTTGGATCTGGTTCCGGCTGCAGGATGAAATGTTGGAAACCGGGTTCATCGCGTTGAATGCCCAGGGAGTGTGCCATCAACCATTGACCAACGGCACCAAAGGAGTAGTGGTTGAATGAGTTCATTCTGTTGTTGCCTCCAAATCCCTTCTCCAGAGTGTAACCATTCAGGCGTTCCCAAATGGTAGTTGCTCCCTGGTCAATGGCATATAACCAGGATGGATATTGGTCGTTTTGCAACAAGAGATAAGCCACATCGCTGTATCCGTTTTCTGATAATGCTTTACTGATCCATGCTGTTCCGATAAAACCGGTCATTAATGAGTATTCGGGACGCACGATTCCATCATCATCCGTATTCCGGCGCCTGACAGCTTCAGCAAGATTGAGTGCCATCTGCGGGATAATCTCATCTGTGAATGCACCTAGTGCCAATCCTACTGCATATGAACTCTGCGTATCAGCCACTTTGTAATCTGCTGCTGCACCCGGAGAACTGAAAAACTCCCAGGGACCGCCTACGAAGCCCATGGATAAGCCCTCATCGTTTATATAGGTTTTGTTGAAGTACGCTTTCCTTCTCTCATGCATCTTTCCAAATCGTGCAGCATCCTCTTGATGGCCCAGCACTTCAGCCACCCTTTTCATGATCCACAGGTCGTAAACATGATAAGCACTTGTCAGGAAGGAAGTCCCCAGTTGATTATTCTGAGGTCCGAGCCAGTCACCCAAAGCACCATCACTGGTAATTCCTGTTTGCTTATCAATGGTAGTTTCAACATAATCCATATAGGCCGCCATGGCATCGTAATGTTCCTCCAACAACATGATATCCTTGTATTGCTGGTAGACCTCCCAGGCAACGGTAATTCCGGCACTTCCCCACAGAACACCCCCAAAACCTCCACCAACCGGTGCCACGTCGGTGAATTTCCCATTCTCTTCTTGTACATCCCTCATGGCAAGCATGTGCCTTCTAAAAAACTGGTCAGAATTGGAAACGTAAGTGGCTGTTCGGGAAAAAACAGAAATATCACCAGACCAGCCCATTCTTTCATTACGCTGGGGACAGTCGGTGGGTATGCTGAGGAAATTACCGATGTTCGACCAGACCAGGTTCGACCAGAGCTGATTGACTTTTTCGTTTGAAGTATGATAATCTGCAGTCAGATTGAGCACCGAACTCATGGCAACCCCCTGAACCGCTTCCAGGGGCAAGGGGTTCTCCAATCCGCTTATTTCAATATACTGGTATCCGCGGGAGGTGAACCTGGGCTGGAAAACCTGAGGTCCGTCTTTCATGATATACATATCCTTGCAAAGTGCAGCCCGGTAGTTTTCTGTCATAATCATTCCTGCCTTATCACCCGATTCCTCCAGGTCAGGATATAGCATTTCTGATACTCTGAGAACCATTGTATCGCCAGCAATGCCATTCGAAACAGAGATTTTGGGAACACCCACAAAGTTCTGCCCCATATCATAAACAAAAATTCCATCCCGAACCTCCTTTACACTTTTAGCGCTGAGCGTTTTAAAGGTACCAACATTGTTCCCGATTTGCCCCATCAAGCGCATTTCTCCAAAACCAATCCCGGCAATGGATTCCTCCAGATATCTTTCTTTACCTGAAAAGGTAGTTCCTTCCAATGGAACAACTGAGGCATTTGCCCAGCCGGAATCATCAAAGCCTGGGCTTGACCATCCCTCAATTTCAGCTTCCTTGGTAGCATCGTAAATCTCTCCTAAATCCAGGCTGCCATAAACAATGGGCCCATCGTTGAAGTATTTCCACTCTCTGTCATTGGTCGTGATGATTTCTTTGGAACCATCTTCGTAACCCAGGACCAGCTTTGCCAACAGTGATTGCCTGTCACCAAAATGGTTCCATATGGGAACAAAACTCAAAAGTCCGCTCCACCATCCTTCAGCCATCATGGCTCCCATAGCATTCCTGCCCCTTTGAATCAATTCAGTGACATCATAGGTCTGGTACATATGGCTTTTGTTATACTGAGAAAACCCTGGATTATAATGATCATTCCCTACCCTGTGCCCATTGATGTATACTTCGTAAATTCCGCGGGCAGTCACATACAAGCGGGCAGAATTAACTTTCCTGGCAGTCTCGAATCCGATTCTCAGCATGGGTGTGGAATTCCGGCTGGGATCGGCAACCACAAAAGTGCCATTTTGCCTTCCATCTACCCTGTAAGCTCCGTTGTCTATGGCCACCAGGCCTGCATAAATCCCTGTGTAATTTCCGGATAAGTCCTCTTTAAAAAGAGTTGCATTTGGTTTGCGGTCATTTAGAATCTCCACATTTGAAAATGAGGCTTTCTGCCCGGCATCCATCGTAAAACCAAGGTCGCACAGATTTCCATAGGGAAAATAATCCCCACCCAGGCCACAGGGATTCAAATTTACTGAGGCACCATCTGCTTCGCTGTAAGATTCAAAAGGCATTATCGCGGGTTGGTATGTTGGTTCCTTAACGAAGAAATCTCCATTTCCATCAAGCGAAATGATGAGGCGTCCAAATGCACTGCTGATTTCAAAATCGTGTTTGTTGTTTTTGTTTGCTGAATTGATAACGGACAATTTTATTTTAAAGCTTTCAATGGGTTTATTTGCATCATCATCCCTGGTATATCCCGCACGATATATATTCAACTTTGCCAGGCCATTGACCGTGCCATTCAAACCGGAAATATCAAGTTCCAGTTTAATGTAGCTTTCATTTTTCTTGTTTTCAATCAGATTGATGTTTTCATTTTTATCCATCAGCCGCATATCATTGGCACCGAAGATAAATCCGGCTTTTGTGCTTCCTTCAGCAATTGCCTGGGAATACTTCAATCTGAAGATGAGCAGATACTGTGCATAGAGTACCAGGTCTTTATCACTTCCTCCAATCCATTGAGCTCCATCCCATGCCGTCAGATCCGGATCGCTATTCATCAAACCCGTTTCGAACCACGAACTTGCTGTATGCTTCTCGCTGTTCTGATCCCAAACAGTCACTGTCCAGGTATATTTTGTTGTTGGATTGAGAGGTGAACCCGCATATTTTATTGCTACTGCAGAACCGCTGTTCACAGTATCTGAGTTCCAGACCGCTTTTCCGGCAGGATTCTTTACGACGATCTGGTAAGCCTTTTGATAATACCCTCTTGCATTATCCCGGACTTGCATTTGCCATCCAAATCGTGGATTTTCAACATCAATTCCCAAGGGTGTGGTGCAGTACTCCACTGTTAAATTTTCAAGTGTAATATTATCTGAGGAACAACCGGAAATAGCTGCTGTAGCCATCAACATGATGCTGATTTGAATAAATATAGATTTTTTCCGCTTCATCAAAACTCCTTGATAACCCTCCTCCCTTCAATCCATGCAATCATATTGATTACCAGGTAGTTCCAGTTTTGAAAACCAATATTGAGCATGGGTTCTCCCGTTTCAGGTTCATAATATTCATGCAGTGCACCGTTTTTCTCAAAATCTTTCCCGAAAAGCATAAGTGTTTTGATGGCCAATTCATTGGCCTCTTCCGTATACCCATAATCAACAAGACCTCTGAAAACCATATAATTACTTACACCCCATACAGGCCCTCGCCAGTTGGAAGGATTGGCACTCGCACGCAAACTGTACATTTTTTCCATTTTTGACAGGGTACGAATACCTGATGGTGAATTGAAGGTTCGCGGATCACCATAATGCTCTTTTACCATGCGTTCCGCCTGTTCCTTGCTGGCTATTCCAGACCACATTGCCATAAAGCCGGTCCAGACTTCAATTCTTTGTATCAGACAGTCATAGTCCCGGGGATAACCACTATGAATCAAGAATGTACGCCCCAGGGTATTGTCTTCCCTGTTGGACAGCGGACGCAGATTGAGATCTACACTGTAGAAGAATCCATCACGCTCATCCCAGCAATGTTCCTGGACAGCCTCTTTTAAAGCTGCAGCATCTGCAGCATACTCTTTCCCTACTTCGGAAAGATCGAGCTGGTCAGCCAGATAGACCATGGAGAGCAACTCCTTGTACATTAAACAATTCAGGTAAATGGAACCCGAACTCTTATCGGGTCTGAAAAAAGTAGCCGGGTCATTGTCTACTCCTATAGCCACATCGCTTTGCCAGTAGTAGAGGCCGGTGGCCATATGCCTGTGGTGAGACTTGTAGTTATTAACAAATGCCTGCAGGTGGTAAAACCTCTCCCGGATCCATTCTGCGTCTCCGCCATACTCCCTGGTAATAAATGCAGCATGTTGCGCCAATACAGGCTTGTGCATATTCACATCATAGATGTTTTCAGGGCGAATATCACGGGGTTTGGAGTCCTCCCAAATGACAATGGGCAGGTACCCATCCCAGTTTCCATAATGGAGAAAATTAAGCACACAACCCTGTTCATAACGAACGGCTTCTTCTTTGTCTTTTGATGTACCGATATCTGATAATGTTTGTCTCAATGCAATGTTTGATAACCAGGAATCCCAGTCCCATAAAACGTTGTCATATTGATTACTTCCCGGGGTAAGAAAGGGATGTACCAGGGAGCCCCCACTGTTGCGATACATACCCTTGTAGTCTCTGTAGATATTTGATTTAACGATGGAGGAATAGTGAGACAATGAATCCCTCTTTTGGCTATAGCTGCCGGAAGACACCAATAACAGCACAAGCAATGAAGCTAATTTTATTCTATATGGCTTTTTCATAGTATTGGTTTGCCATCCATGCTGATGTTCTCCGATTCATCCCCCTTCACAGAAATTCCGGATTGTACAGAATCGGACAAACCAAGCCCTTCAATAACCACATCTTTCGCATTGTAGAAAGTAAGTGCCGGATACTCGGTGCAGGTCAGGCTCAGCCCTTTGATGATAATATCCCTTGCATCCATACATAACAATCCCTTTTCACTTTGCATGGTCAGGTTTTCCATGTGGATATTTTCCAGGTTCATCTCGGGAAGCCCCTGCAGATATATGGCCTGACGGGCTCCCTTGCAGGTGATGTTTTTCATGCTGATAACCTTGAACCGGGGTGTCTCTTCGGTCACGGGTGGAATCTCCTGGAGCTCATTTTTCTGATCATCTTCCACCATCATCTCTTCGGGAGAAAGTCCACCATAATAAAGATTGAAAGAAATGGCATTGGTTGATATATCTACCATATCGATATCGGAGATGTATATGTTCTCTACCACTCCACCGCGTCCCCGCCTGCTTTTAAAGCGAAGGCCTACGTCGGTTCCAATGAACGTACAACCCGATACATGCATGTTTTTTACACCACCCGACATCTCACTCCCAACGGTCACACCTCCATGTCCATGGTATACAACACAGTTCTTAACTATCAGATTTTCGGTAGGAATTCTCCTGACCCGACCTTCCCTGTCTTTACCCGACTTTATACAAATGGCATCATCCCCCACATCAAAAGTGCAATTGTAAACCACTGATTTATTGCAAGATTCAATATCAATGCCATCGCCATTCTGGGAATACCATGGATTCCGCACATCAATATTCCTAACAGTCAGGTTTTCGCACATCAAGGGGTGTATGCACCAGGCAGGAGAGTTCTGGAACACGGGCCCGTCCAACAATATCTTATTGCAATTCATCAAGCTTACCATCACCGGGCGATAAAAATCCCTGCTACTCTCGTAATCCTCCAGATTATCGGAAAACCAGGGGCCCAGGTTATCGCTGGCATCCTGCCCTCTCTTGAAACTTTCCGAAGGGTACCACAACTTTCCATCTTCACTTACAATCCCTCCCGAATTCACCAGTTTCTCCCATTGAGCTTCTGTCAATTTATCCCTTTTCACCAGGCGCCATACTCCTCCTGATCCATCAAAAACTCCGTCACCGGTAATGGCGATGTTCTCCAGGTCCTTTCCCGAGACAGGGGACAAACAGCGAACCGTCTTCCATCCCTCCCAGTTGGACTCAATCAAGGGGTAGAGATCCTTATTTTCGCTGAATAATACCAAAGCTCCCGATTCAGCATGGATATTGATATTACTCTTCAGAACGATTGGTCCGGTCATCCATATCCCACGGGGAATGATCACACGCCCCCCTCCTTTTTCCGACACATCAGCAATGGCATCGGCAATGGCATTTGTATTGAGTGTCTGACCATCATTAACGGCGCCAAAATCAGAAATTGAAACTGAATATTCGGAGAAAACAGGTTCGGCTACTTCGGGCATTTTAAACTCAATCCCATTATAAATATCATTGACAACCTGATCTTCAACGGATTTCTGACGACATCCAAGAGACAATAGCAGAAGGAGATAACCTGTTATCTGAAATGTTCTTTTTGTTGTGTACATGGCAACTTTATCAAGCTTTTATTTTGGAGGAAAGGGATGAAAAATGCTCTTAAATAGAGAAGCCATCCCATATAAGCACAGGATGGCCTCACTTAACAACATGAAACTGGAACTTAATAAAACAGCCTCTCTCATTTTTTATCTTCCTGTAAATGTGTGAAGATAAGCCTATCCAGGATAGGCTATAGACTCTATATTCCCAAAAAAGAGATACAAATGTACCAAGCCACATCTGGCATCAGTTATTTCACTTAAAAGGCCTGGTCCTCATTTTTTTTATGACCAGGTACTTCAATTCGGTATCTCCTGCATTGGAGATCCCATGTGCTACCTTGAGGGGCAGCAGAAACTGGAGTAGGCGACTGCAACACAACAGAAAGTAATGAAATAGTGGTTTTTTTCATCTGCTATTCTAGTCTTAGACTATTATTATCACTGAATCAACCTCTATTTGTTTTCAGAATGGCCTTTTATCCTGGATTTCTCTCCCATATAACTGACATACAGTATCTTGTGGACACTATTCAACTCTTCAAAGGTTTGTATTGTTCCGGTGTAATCCACAAAATCGTAACGGCCTGCCACCTTCCCTCATCGACAAAGCTTTTACTGCACTCCTTGAAGGATTGTGCCTTATGATCTCTACTCTATTGCTCATGGTTTTTGAGTGCCCCGGTTTGCCAATCATCAAATGCATCAAGGACAGCCTGTGGATTGGCGGAATACCAGTCTTATCCTGTGCGCCTTTCGTGACCAATTTCTGCCAGAGAATACTTCTTCACGCCATCCCTGTCATAGAAAAACGGAAGGTTATCCGTTAACCTGCAAAATCTGGCCCACAGTGGAGGGGCGTTTTCATCAGCGATCACCCGTTTTTCCAACACCCCATCTTCCCTATTTACGCTATTTGCTTTTTTGGTTTTAGTCAATTTTACCCTGAATAATTCAGAATCATTCGTGCCATTTAATGTATTACCACAACCCTTCTGAAAACAGACTGACCGGATGATTGAATGGTAACAATATAAACTCCAACCATGAAATCTGAAGTATCGATGGTCAGCTCGCCACCATCCCGGGGATAGGCCTTTCTAAATATTGTTCTTCCGCTTAAGTCGCCAATCAGGACTTCTGCGCTATTCATGTATTGCCCGGGCTCCATCTTCACTTTCATATACCTGTTTGCAGGGACCGGAAAAACATCCATTCCAATTTCTACGCCTGCGACGGGAAGTTCAGTAATCGTGGTATCTGTGACCGGCGGAAGAATAAAATCCTCCGGTTTCAGGCACGCGTGGCTTACTTTCAGTGTCTTCATGAGTCCGGCATAATAGGCCTCTTCATTCATTCTGGCGCCCAGCGACGTCTTTCCAATACTGTCTACGATCATGCTGTCATAGCGAAGGATGCCACTTAGCTCTTCGATGCCATTAAAGAAAGTAGTGAATATGCTATCCTTCAATGTAATAGCCACATGTTGCCATTTCTCGGTGGAATGAACAAGGGTCTCATTGATCAATGTAAGACTTCCTGCATCTGTTTTAATGAATCCATCCATATAACACTGGTTGTTCTCATCGACCCTCAATTCGATCATCACCCGTTTTGCATCGGGATCATCGGGATTCTGAATATGTACAAAGCGCGGCGCTGTATTTTCCGGATAGCAGGCCTTGGGTTTAAAAACCAGTTCCACTGTAAACTCCTTGGCATTCATGATGGGATTGAAATCCACCAGCAAACGATCGCCGTCTCCATCAAATTCCACCGCATCACCAAGCTCAGTACTTACCACCTGCGGATCTCCCGAGCTTGTCACCGAATGCCCGCCGATGGTCTCCAGGTTTGAAATATCCCACAACTCATAATAGAGGGTATCCGGGGCAGTGGTGTCTGTGGTGCCGCTGGCATCCAGATAGAACTTCAGTCCGTCCACCCGGTTTCCAAAATAATCCGGATCGCTCTCTACTTCACAAATATTCAGCGCGAAACTATAGTCCCCGAAATTGTTTACAGTCTTCACCAACAGGGTATTTCTCCCCTCACGGATATGGATGTACTTCTTGAATTCGCCCCGGTCGGAATCCCCATACACATTAACCGAATTGGATAAGTAAACCTCCTCACCGTTTAAGCAAACCTGGATACCTTCATGTGAACCCAGCCACAGTTCGGCTTCCTGCGCCTTTTCAGCTTTGAAGTAGGTGAAAGCATAGGTGGTGATGTCTGTTTTCCCCTCGTAGAAAGAATAAAGGTCAATGCGGTCATCGAAAAAGTATACGGGCTCTGACCATCCTCCTTCACCCGGGATGGGTTCGATGGCTGTTTCGTTGTTGAAGTTCACTTTATTCAGGCCGGCTCCTTCGAAAACCCGGGAGAGCGTCCATGTCCGGTTGGACTGTCCAAATTTTCCATCCTCGTGTTGGCTCTTCTTTACTTTTTTCATCGCCTGGCTGAGGGGAACACCAACCATGTTGATGTGATCGGGATCATTTGTTCCCAATCCAACCTTCTCAGCCAGGGTGATGTGAGCAACATCATCAGGATTAAGACCCATCAATTTCGCACTTACGTGATCCACAGCTACCGGGTCGCTGCCCGCAAGAATGGTGTTGAAACGAACCTGGTGGTCAGTAGAAGCGTTTTTTGAGACCTCCAGGCACATGATTGCATCCACCACCACAAAATCAATATCGGCAATATTGCAGAGATCAACGATCATTTCGGTGGTCCATACCCGGTGATCCACATTATGATAGAGCCCATCCGTACGGGATCCTTTTCTTTCTTTGTTATACCCGTAGTAACATCCGGGAGCCGTTCCGACCTGAAGCTTCAGAGCATTGGTAATACCAGTATTATGGATCTTAAGAACGGGAACTGCGATGTACTTATCTGCATATACTTCTGCACGGTGAACATAATATTTACTACCCTGTATGGCAGATGTGCCTTCACTTCCAAGATCGATTTCAATCAAATCATCAACTGTTTGATTGAGGTTAAGCAGGCTGAAATTAATTCCATCCATCATGGGATCGGTCAGCAAATCAATGTATCCGCAATGACCCCACACACTATTTGGGTCAGCAGGATCGTCATTGGTTCTGGCTGTTCCTTCAGCAACCTTGATTTCCACATCCCCTTCGGTAAACTGATGAATGTGACGGATCAAGGCTTTCACCACCCGGACATCTGTATTCTCGCCTTCCCCGGAAAGAGAGGTCCCCCCGACCAGATTCACCTTGATCATCACCACATCACCCTTATCGATCACCCACCCTAATCCTCCCTGAAGCTCAATGGCCTTTCCAACCATATCCTCAATTTGCTCATAGGATGGGTTGATGGTGCGTTCAATGGGATTTGTAAGATCGTCGTAGTCCGATGTAACAATACTTACCTGGGTAGTGGCACCCGAGAGAGCATTGAATTCGGATTCATATCTGAAAGTACCCAGTTCAATATCCAATGTGGCGACAGCGATATCCCAACATATGGCTGTTGCAGCTGCAAACATTACGAAATAGACAGCAAGCCGGTTTCTGGTTTTTGGGTTTTTCATCCTCTCAATTTTAAGCAATATAGGAATCAATGTTCAAAATCGACTGAAAAAGATGGATTTGGGAAAGCTGTATACCCATTCTGGGACTACAGTAATCCCATCAGCACAGGTTATACAACAGACCAAATGCCAGGGCGCCCAGGATTCCAATGGCCAGGTACTGGATCAGGATGGCCCTCCTGAAAATGGTTTGAAGGAGTACCAGGTTGGATATTTTTGTAACAGGACCGGAAATAAAATAAGCAAGTACCGCTCCCTTGGACATCCCCAATTCGGCCAGTTGCTGAACCACCGGGATGGCCGCCCCACCGCATACATAAAACGGCACCCCTGCTCCCGTGGATATGGCCACCGATAAAAAACCATCACCGCCAAAATAGCGGACAACAGCATCGGGATTCACAAGTATTTTTATCCCAGCTGCAAACACAATGGCCAGGAAAAAATATTTGCTCACATACCTGGCCATTTTATAGAGTTCAAGTAAGAAGCCTGGAAGGCTTCGCCCGGCAGTTTCACCTGAAAATTGATCAATAGAAAATTGCCCGCTGTCCCTGATCACCTTTTCTGGAAAGAGCCATTGTTTTCTGATCAGCCACCGTGTGGTATACCCGGCAGTACATCCAAGTATCAAGGCAGCCAGTGTCCTGAGTATGGCCATTTCCAGCCCCATGGCTCCCGCGGTAAGCACAAAAAGGTTGGGATTCATCAGCGGAGAAGAAACCATAAGTGCCATCAAGGCCGGCAAAGGCACTCCAATCACCAGAAGTGCCGCCGACATGGGGATAATCACGTAGCTCCCGACGGGAGAAAACACCCCAATGATTGCAGCGAAAAGTATGGTTGTCGCAGCGCTCCGTTTACTGAAAAAGGCGGACATCTGTTGCTTCGACACCTTTACCTTGACCACTGTGGAGAGAACAATTCCCCCTACCAGATAGGGCCAGAGCTGTCCCAGCAGGCTGAGTGCCTCCCATAGAATCTGTTTCGTATAGCTGGCACTGAAATGGTCCAGGAATGTATAGAAAAAGGTTCGAATGGTGGTTCTTTTAAACTTTATCAGGAACTACAAAACCATCACGGTAGTTTCGTGTAAGCATCTCGTCTGCTTCCGCGTCGTTCACGAATGTCTCGGAAGAAGGGTTGAAAGTCAATACACGATCCATCCGGTAGGCGATGTTTCCCAGGTGGGCCAGGCCAGAAGCCAGGTGAGCCGTTTCCACGGGGGCGTTAAGAATGGAGGCATCATGTTTGCGCACTGCATCGATGAAATTCTCAAAATGCCCGTCTGTTCCGCTGAGGCCCCGGTCCATTTCCGAACCCGATTCGCCACCATCAGCTCCCGATTTGCCGGGTTCCCTGTTCTGGCCCAGGTAGGTCTTGTACTTGTCGTAGCCATCCACAACCAGGATTCCCTTGTCGCCATAGAAAATATTCCCAACGCTTGCTCCCTCCTCTGTGTTGGTACACCAGGGACGTACCTCGAACTGGATGATCTTGTTCTCCTCGGGGTAGTTGTAGACGGAAGTAAGCACTTCGGGTACCTCCTTGCAGTCATCCCACAGGAATTTCCCCCCCATGGAGGTGATCTTGGTGGGAAGGCCCACATCCAGTCCCCACATGCAAAGATCGGTTTCATGAATGCCCTGGTTGCCCACATCGCCATTCCCGTAATCCCAGTGCCAGTGCCAGTTGTAGTGTACCAGATTTTCCGTAAAAGGCCGCTTGGGCGCCGGACCGGTCCACAGGTCGTAATCCAACCCTTCCGGAACCGGAGAGAAGCCTTTGTCGCCTATATCCCCTCTCCACCGGAACACCAGTCCGCGTGCCATATACACCCTGCCGATGTACCCGTCCCGCAACAATCCGATGGCCTCATTCACAGCCGGTGAACTTCTTAATTGCACCCCGTGCTGCACGATGCGGTCATATTTCCGGGCAGCCTCCACCATTTTCCGGCCTTCCCATATGTTATGGGAACCCGGTTTTTCCACGTAGGCGTCCTTGCCGGCCTGGCAGGCCCAGATGACCGAAAGGGAATGCCAGTGGTTGGGTGAGGCAATGCTGACCACATCGATGTCCTTGTTGTCCATCACCCGGCGAAGATCCTGTTCAAGGGCCACATCCTGTCCATATTTTTCCCTGAATTCCTTCTGGCGTACTTTCAAAACATTCAAATCCGGGTCACACAAGGTGGTCACCTGAACATTGTCCTGAACCATCAGTCCCTGAATATGCGCTGTACCACGGCCGTTGACGCCCAGAACGGCAGCGTTGATGCGGTCATTGGCCCCAAATGCCCTGGCCGGAATAATGGTTGGCGCAACAATAATGGCTGAGCTGGCAGCTGCGGTTTTCCTGATAAAAGATCTTCTTGATTCCATTTTTTATGATGTTGGTTATGTTCTGAACTTCATTAGCGTTTTACCCTGGCATTTCCCTGCCAGATGCTCCAGACCTGGTCCTCGTCGGCCGGCTGCGCGTAATCGGTTTCAAGCGTGGCGACAAGGGCTCCGCTGGCCCAGCCGAACTGGAGCCATTTCTCAGGTTCCCAGCCTTTGAGGATGGCATAGAGCATACCGCTTACAAAACCGTCGCCACCGCCGATGCGGTCATACACATAAATGTCGCGGGGTTCGACCACATGCCAGTTTCCACCTTCAAAAATGATCGCTCCCCACATGTGCTGGTTGGTGCTGATCACCTGCCTCAGGGTTGTTGCATAGACGGACACATCCGGAAAGGCTTCCCTGACCCGCCTGATCATGCCCTTGAAACCATCGATCTTCGCCCGCAGGTCCTTGCCACCTGCCTCCGGGCCCTCTATGCCGAGACAGAGCTGGAAGTCTTCCTCGTTTCCAATCAGGATATCGGAAATCAAAGCAATCTCCCTGAATATCTCATGAAGCTCCTTTTCCCGGCCCACCCAGAAGGAGGCACGGTGGTTCAGGTCAAATGAAATACGGGTTCCGTGCTTTTTTGCTGCCCTGGCAATCTCCAGGCAGAAGCGGCTGGTCTCGGGCGACAGTGCAGCGATCAGACCTGACAGGTGCACAATCTGCGCTCCCTCTTTTCCAAATATCCGGTCCAGGTCAAAGTCCTTCACATTCAGTGTCCGGCCCACTTCACCAGCCCGGTCATTCAGTACCCGGGGACCCCGGGATCCATAGCCGGCGTCGGCAATGTTGATCTGGTGCCTGTATCCCCAGGGATTGCCCTGTTCCAGTTCAGGACCCTCGTAATCCATGTGCCGGCTGGCCAGGTTGTCCTTGATCATCCGGGCTATGGGGCTCCCTTTCACAAAAGTGGTCAAAATCTTCACAGGCAGGCCCAGGTAGGAAGCGGTGCTTCCCACATTGGATTCGGCACTGGAGGCGGTCATTTTAAACAGGTCGCTGCTGTGAACCGGCTGACCATTTAACGGTGTAATCCTGATTCCCATGCTGGTCGGGATCACCATGGCATATTTGGCATCTTTCCGTAACTTCATGTTTAAACTGCTTATTGAAATATTCTTTATCTGGTCACTGAGCACTATAAACTTGGCACTATCTGTCCACACGGGAGGAGCCACCGCCCTTCACCTTCTCCACCTCGGCCAGGGTTGCCATGGTGGTATCCCCCGGGGTGGTCATGGCCAGTGCACCGTGCGCAGCACCGTATTCAACAGCTTCCCGGGCATCGCCTGTGGCGAGAAATCCATAAATGAGGCCGGAAGCAAAGCTGTCTCCTCCCCCTACCCGGTCCAGGATCTCCAGGTCATCTCGGTGGGTGGCTTCATAAAACGCTCCGTTATAATAACAGATGGCTCCCCATGAATTGATGGTGGCTGTTTTAACGGTCCGGAGGGTGGTGGCTGCTGCTTTAAAATTCGGATAGGCTTTCACAGCTTCCATGATCATGTTTTTAAAGCCATCCAGTTCCAGATTGCTCAGGTTTTCATCAAGCCCCTTCACTTCAAAGCCCAGTGAGGCCGTAAAATCCTCCTCATTCCCGATCATTACATCCACATATCTTGCGAGGCGGCGGTTCACCTCCTGTGCTTTTTCCCTGCCTCCGATGCTCTTCCAAAGGGAAGGCCTGTAGTTCAGGTCGTAGGAAACAATGGTGCCATGTTTTTTGGCAGCCACCATGGCCTCTTCGATCACATCGGCTGTCGTTTCGGAAAGGGCAGCGAAAATGCCTCCGGTATGGAACCACTGCGAACCCAGATCACCGAAAATATGCTCCCAGTCCACATCCCCCTTCTTCATCTGGCTGGCTGCCGTAAGTCCGCGATCACTGACCCCAAGGGCCCCGCGGATCCCGAAGCCCCTTTCCGTAAAATTGAGCCCGTTACGAACGGTCCGGCCAATGCCATCATAGGGCACCCATAGAATATGTTCCGTATCCACACCCCCCTGCATGATGAAATCCTCAACCAGCCGGCCCACCGCATTGTCAGCAAAAGCGGTCACCACAGCCGTAGGCAACCTGAAACATTTCCGCAAGCCCCTGGCAACATTGTATTCGCCCCCGCCTTCCCAGACTTTGAATTGCCGGGCTGTACTCACCCTGCCCTCTCCCGGGTCCAGTCTGAGCATCACCTCACCCAGAGAGATGCTGGCATACTTACACTCCTCCAGCTTTTTAATAATGAGTTTTTCCATTCTGATGATGATTATCTGACCAGCCTTTGCGTAATCGATTGCGCAAAGACAAAATTAGCAATTTTACCCAATTCTGAAATCCAGCAGTATCTTAATGTTTTCGGCCGGATTTGTATTGAGGATATCGAATGCTTCCTGGGTTTTTGAGGCCGGAAGAATTCGGGAGATGAGTGCATCCGGTTTCAGGGCCCCCTTTTCCAGGTTCGCAATGGTCTCAGCAAATTCACCATGACTCACCCTGGAGGTCACAATCCTTCCTTCCTTCCAGATCAATTCTTTAAATACCACCGGTGCCGGTTCATTTCCCAGCCCCAGGACACAAACCGTACCCCCTCCCCGGATACTTTGTACACATCCCCGCACCGGGTTGACCAACTGGTCAAGCTCAATGGCATGTCCCACTGCCTCAAAAGCTATATCAACCCCCCTGCCTTCGGTTTCCCTTAAGATTCTTGCTACCGGGTCCTCCTTCGAGGCATTGATGGGGATCACCCCTTGATAATGCTTCGGTCCGACAGCCAGGCGTTCATCCAGCACATCAACCATAAATACAGCTTGTCCGGTCACTGTTCTGACCGCCTCCAGGATGCACAGGCCAACCTTGCCCGATCCCCAGATGGCAATCACATCTTCCTTACTGACGCCTGCCCGGTTTTTGGCATGAAACCCGATGCTGAGAACCTCAACCAATGCCGCATGCTCGTCAGGAATAGCAGGAGAAAGCCTGTACAACATGGATGGCGGCAGCGCAATATATTGTGCGAAACCTCCATCCAAATCAACCCCGATAAGTTTTAAACTGCTACAGGCCGGATGGTGTCCCCTGAGGCATGCAGGGCATTTGCCACACCAGATAATGGGATCGGGAGCCACCTTCTCTCCCACGGTAAACCCAGGCACCTCGCTTCCAACTTCAACTATCTCCCCTGCAAATTCATGCCCCATGATCATGGGTGTTTTGGTACGTGGATGAAACTCTCCTTTATGAATATGCTGATCGCTTCCGCAAATACAACCATAGCTCACCCTGATCAACACTTCTGTTGGCTTGCACTCCGGCTTTTTTACTTCTTTCCACTCCACCAGCCCATATTCGCTTAACACTGCTGCTTTCATTTTATTTATTTCAAATTTATAGATATTGATATTCGGGATCGATCAGACCCTCCTTTTTCAACTCAGCCCAGAAGACTCCTGGGATTTTCTTTTGAATGATCTCCGCATTCCGGTTCATCTTCTCAGGTTTGCTGGTGTTCAGGGCAATGCTCACAATGGCAGGATGTGACAATCCAAAATGGAGACAGGCATCCCCGGGATCCACCTGGTGCTTCTTACACACGTCGTGAAAGGCATTTCTCCATCCATGGAGGATCCGTCCGTTCTCTGAACCGGGATCCACATCCCGGTAATCAAATTTACCTCCGCCGGTGAGGAATCCCCCATGAAATACCGCCGAATTGATGATTCCCACACCTTCGTCCATCAGGAGATCCATAAAATCCAGCAGCTCTTCCGGGTGACTGAAGATGGTGAAGCTGTTGGCAAGCATCACCCAGTCAAAGGGAACATGCCCGTAAAGCTCCCGGATGATGGTCCAGTCCTTGCAGCCGATCCCCACGGCTTTCACTTTTCCCACCAGCTTCAGATCAAACAGGGCGCGGTAGGATTCCAGGATCTCCAGAAACCGTTTGTCCCGGTCTCCCGGTGATCCGGCAGCCAGCAGGAACTCATCGGGATCGTGAACGGAGGCCACCTCCGATCTGTAGGTTCCTCCCAGCAGTTCATTCCCCTGCTCAAAACACTTTATAATGCCGTCGTAACCAAAGGTCTGGATGCAATCATGCTCCAGTCCAAGCCACGCCCCGGTCTCGAAGGTGGGCTCAGGGGTGTTCAGCGCTACCCGGTACCAGCCCAGCTTGTTGCTGATGATTATATCCCGGGGATCAATGCCCAGGTCGGCCAGCCCTTTTCCGATGACCTCCAGGGCAAGTCCAGCCCCGTATTTCCCGGCTGTATCGATCACCACAGGCTTCCCGGTACACTCGAACCACTTTTTTATGATCTCAAATTTCTCCTCGTATGGCAGTGCCGTATAAAGATTCCCCAGGTAACTGGTTCCATAGACAACCGGGGGAACAGTCAATCCCGTATTTCCCAGTGGTTTTTTAGCAGTGAGCTTCATCTTTACAATCCGAAATCAATGTGCAAAGGTGCGGGTCCTGTATCCGTAAATGGCTACCACAACAAAGCAAACCAAGGGTATAACAAAGGAGGCATTTTCAGCCGGCATGGACAGGATGGTTCCCTGCTTGATGATAGCTCCCTGCAGGGGCGGCATCACAGATCCTCCCAGGATGGCCATGATCAGGCCCGCAGCCCCGAACTTGGCATCTTCGCCCAATCCCCTGAGTGCTATTCCGTAAATGGTGGGGAACATGAGCGACATGAAGGCAGATACACCCACCAGGCAATACAAGCCAACAATGCCCTGAAAGGCAATCACCCCTGCAACCAGTACAAATCCTCCCATGGCAAAAAACATGAGCAGTCTGCCGGGACGAACATACTTCATCAGGAAGGTGCTGATGAAGCGGCTCACCAGAAACATGCCCATGGCTACAATGTTGTACTGCTGGGATAGCACTTCAGCCTCCTGCTCACCCATTCCCTGGCTCATGAAATACCTGGTTCCGTAATGCACGATGAAAGTCCAGCACATGATCTGGGCACCCACATAAAAAAACTGTGCCAACACACCCTCCCTGTACCTGGGAATGGCAAAGATCCGTTTCAGTGTGGGGAAAAAATCGATGTTATGGTTCGAATCGGCATTTTTGGGCATCCTGACCAGGGCGATCAGTGCAAACATCACCAGGATCACAATTCCGATGACGATGTAGGGTGAACTGAGAATGTGCAGGTCACTCATCTTTACTGCTTCAAATTCCCCCGGGTTCAGAAGTGTTCTTTGGGCTGTATCCATGGGGTCAAGTCTGGCCTGGATAAAGGTTTTGGCTACAAACATGCCTGCAAGGGAACCCATCGGATTAAAAGACTGTGCCAGGTTGAGCCGCTGGGTGGAAGTTTCATCGCTGCCCATGGAAAGGATGTATGGGTTGGCACTGGTTTCCAGGAATGACAGGCCGCAGGTAAGGATGAAATAGGCGATCAGAAAGGGGGCATATACCCCGATGGCACTGGCGGGAATGAACAGCAGGGCACCCGTGGCATAGAGTCCGAGACCAACCAGTATCCCTGCCTTGTAAGTAAACCTCCGGATAAAAATGGCAGCCGGGAAAGCCATGGCAAAATAACCCCCGTAAAAGGCCACCTGGACCAGGGAACCCTGGACCGTATTCATTAAAAATATCTTTGAAAAAGCCTTCACCATGGGATTGGTAATGTCGTTGGCAAATCCCCAGAATGCAAAACAGGAGGTAATCAGTATAAAGGGCACCAGGTACTGTTTCTCCAGCACTTTCAATTTCGTCTTTTCCATTCTTAGTTGATTTTTAGTTGGTAGCAATCGATTGCATTTTTATAATAAATTCTTTCTTTCTCTGCTTCTTTCAGGGTTCTCATATAGACCATTGGAATCCCCATCACCACATCGTATTCACCGGCCAGCCTGCATACCGGCCAGTTGCTTCCCAGCATGATCCGGTCTGTTCCAAAAGCATCCAAGATCACCTTCATATAGGGGACAAAATCCCCGTATTTCCATGTTTTGCCTGCCTCTGTGACCATCCCGGATATTTTACACCATACATTGGGATGAGCAGAAAGTGCTTCTATATCTTCTTTCCAGGGCTGGAGCACTCCTGATTTGATAGGTGGTTTGGAAATGTGATCAAGGACGAAACGCTGGTTGGGAAACATCTCTGCCAGCCTGGCTGCATTCTTCAGGTGTTCCGGGAACAGAAGCAGGTCATAGACCAGCTGGTATTCATTCAAAAGTGCCATACCCCTGGTAAATTTGGGTTCCATCATGAAATCAAGGTCCGGTTCATCATGGATCACGTGCCTGACACCCACCAGTTTTGGATGACCGGCAAACTGGTCCAGTTGATCTTTCACATTGGCCGAACACAAATCCACCCAGCCAACAACCCCTTTAATAAAGGGATTCGCGTCTGCTACTTCAAGGAGCCAGCCTGTTTCCTCTGTACTTTGCCTGGCTTGCACCACCACAGTGCCGCTTATCCCCGCCCTTTTTGTTTCGGTTAATAAATCATCCGGCAAATAATCCCGCTTAAGGAGTTCCATGGAATCATCCATCCAGCCATAATCAAAAGCATTGAAATGCCAGAGATGGTGATGGGCATCAATAATCATGCTACTCCCCCAGTTTATAGATCCGTTCGATCACTTGCCATTTCTCATCAGCCGAAGCCTCCGCAGAAGTACGCTGAAATCTTGAAACACAGGCTTCCCATTCCGATTGACATGGTTTTCCGGCCAGCTCTTTCATGGCACTCTCATGATCGAAATCAGGAACCGTATCCATGATCATGAAGAGCCTGGTGCCTGCAATATAGATCTCCATATCCAGAATACCCACATCGATCATCCCCCGGGTAATTTCCGGCCAGGCTGCACCGGCAGCGTGTACTTTCTTATACTCCTGAATCAGCCCTGGGTCATCCCTGAGGGTAAGGGTTTTACAATAACGTTTGTAAGCAGTGTATTCCTGCCTGGATGGGTATTCCATATTCATGAGAATTGATATTGGTAAGATACAAACATTTGCGTGTGGTCTTGGCATCATTGTTTGGGCGCGGTATCCAGGACCCAGAGCAATCCGCCCCGGAGGTGCTCCACGAACAGCGGATCTTCATAGAATTCCGGATCATGTCCCAGGGCCGTATACCACTGCCTGCCTCCCTCGAAGTAGTGGTACCAGCAGAGTGGAAAGCGGGTACCGAAGGTCTCTCCGGGATATTCCATCTTTCCCTCATCCTCCACGGTGGTCATGTCCGCAGAGAGCAACACATGGATGTCCGGATTCAGCTGCCAGGAATAGTAGCACTCATCATTCACAGTCCACCGCTCCGGAAGATGGGATGTGGAGGGATGGTCCGGATCGGTCACCACCACATCAAACGCCTGGTGGGGGGCATGACGGATGAACTTCCCCCCCACCATAGCCCAGTACCATGGCCATTGCCGTTCAGTGGCATTGGAGGAGTGAATGGCCATGAATCCGCGGCCACTTCGGATAAATGCCTGGAAAGCGTTTCTCTGTTCATCCGTATCAAATCCTTCATTGTTGCTGTTGGAGAAAATGATGGCCTGAAAGCGGTCCAGGTTCTCCGGGGTAAACACAGAGGGATCGTCCGAAACTTCAGAGAGCATCCCTTCATCGGCACATATTTTCTCCAGAGCAGCTACGCTCGCCGCGATATTCTCATGCACATAGCCCTCTCCATTCTTTATGTAAATCAGCACCCTTGCCTGCTCACCAGGATTGCACCCGGTCATTAATACAATTAACAGCATCTGCAGAATGCTGGCGGATCGTCTGATTACAAATCTGACTTGGTCCATTGTTTGGTCCATAAGGAAAGTGATTGCTAGGTTCTTTCAATATTACATATAAATTTCATACTCCCTTTAAGCCCTAAGCTATTGTTTCATTCCGGATACCATGTTGCGAGAATCTTTGGTTTGGAGATTCTCATTGAATCAACAATCAAATGAAGAATGAATGTCAGCTTAACCAAAACTAAAGGGTTTTCCGGTAAAAGCAATGGGATAATCCAACGCATGAGAAGAATATCTTATGTAAATATGTTAATTTTAGGAACCATGAAAAACAAAACCATCCCTCCGGTCCTTTTTATCATCCTGTTTTGTGGCATATCAAGCGCTCAATCGGACCATCTTTTATGGTACAACCGGCCGGCCGGATATTTTGAAGAGAGCCTGGTTCTTGGAAATGGCAAGATGGGCGCTTCCGTTTTTGGAGGAGCCGGCACTGACCAGATTTACCTGAATGATATTACCCTCTGGTCCGGGGAGCCTGTGAATCCAAACATGAATCCCGGGGCCTATAAGCATCTTCCTGAAATCAGGGCCGCACTTCATAATGAGAATTACAGGCTGGCCGATTCCCTTAACAGGAAACTCCAGGGCTCATTTTCCCAGTCCTATGCTCCCTTGGGTACACTGTTTATCCACTTCCCAAATGAAAGTGAAGCTGACTCTTATTACCGGGAACTGGATATCAGCAAGGCCGTCTCCACTGTCAAATACCGGGTTGACGGCATACAATACCAACGGGAATATTTTATTTCCCATCCCGACCGGGTCATGGTGATTCAACTGAGCAGCAGCCAACAGGGGGCTCTGAGCTTCTCAGTTGGCTTTGAGAGCCTGCTCAGATACAACACAACTTCCGCCGGAAGCATTTTGGAAATCAACGGATATGCACCCTGGCATGCAGAACCCAATTACAGGGGCAATATACCCGATGCCATGAGGTTTGACGAGGACAGGGGTACACGGTTCACAACACTGATCGATGTGGTAAATTCTGATGGAAAGCTGTTTGTCACCGATAGCACATTGTCCCTGGAGGGCGGAAGCAGGGCCACCATCCTGGTCTCCGTTGCCACCAGTTTTAATGGCTATGATAAGAACCCTGCCACCGGGGGGATTGACAACAGAACCCTTGCATCAGAAAACCTGAAAAATGCCGTTTCGAAGTCAATTGAGGAAATAAAAAGAGCACATCTGGATGATTACCAGTCCATGTTCAGCCGTGTTCATTTGGATCTGGGGGCGAGCACTGCTCCTGATCTTCCTACCGATGAGCGTCTCAAAAGATACAGGACGGGAGTGGAAGATAAGAACCTTGAAGTCCTCTATTTCCAGTTCGGGAGGTACCTGTTGATCTCAAGTTCCCGGACAGATGGCGTACCGGCCAACCTGCAGGGGATCTGGAACCCACACCTCCGGCCCCCCTGGAGCTGCAACTACACCCTGAACATCAATGCCGAGGAGAATTACTGGCTGGCCGAAAACACCAACCTGTCAGAATTGCATCAACCCTTACTGACTTTTATCGGTAACATCGCTCAGACCGGGAAGACCACGGCCAGAACCTTCTATGGAGCAGGCGGCTGGTCGGCCGGCCACAACTCTGATATCTGGGCCATGAGCAACCCGGTAGGTGACTTCGGGAACGGCGACCCGGTCTGGGCCAACTGGAACATGGGAGGAGCCTGGCTTAGCACCCATTTATGGGAACACTACCTCTTTACCCGGGATGCAGATTACCTCCGGAACAGTGCATACCCGCTTATGAAAGGGGCTGCTCAATTTTGTCTCGAATGGATGATCAGGGACGGGCAGGGCTACCTGATCACCTCCCCCGGCACCTCCCCTGAGAACAATTATATCACAGATAAGGGTTACCGGGGTGCCACTTTTTATGGAGGTACCGCCGACCTGGCCATGATCAGGGAGTGTCTGAACAATGTGGTCAGGGCAGCCACTGTATTAAATACCGATGCCGGATTCAGGGACACCATTGAAGATGCACTCTCGCAACTGTATCCTTACCGGGTTGGGAAGAATGGCAACCTGCAGGAGTGGTATTTTGACTGGGAAGATGCAGATCCCAGGCACCGTCATCAATCCCACCTGTTCGGTCTCTATCCGGGACACCAGATCACCCCGGAAAAAACACCGGAACTGGCCGATGCCTGCCGAAAAACCCTTGAGATAAAAGGCGATGAGACCACCGGATGGTCAAAAGGATGGAGGATCAATCTGTGGGCCAGGCTGTGGGATGGGAACCGGTCCTATAAAATGTACCGTGAGCTTTTGAATTATGTGGAGCCCGACGGTGTGAGAACCAGTTATGCCAGAGGCGGCGGAACCTATCCCAACCTGTTCGATGCGCATCCGCCGTTCCAGATTGATGGTAATTTCGGAGGTACTGCTGCCGTGGTTGAGATGCTCCTTCAATCCACCGAAAAGGAGATCAGGCTGCTTCCCGCTTTGCCCGAGGCATGGGCAGACGGGTCTGTACAGGGAATTTGTGCAAGAGGAGGATATGAACTTTCCATGGAGTGGAGCAACATGACGCTGTCCAGCATGACCATATCAGCCAAAAAAGATGGGAAAACCACCCTAATTAGCGGAGACAAGCAGAAAGAGATTGAACTGAAAGCAGGCCAAACCCTGGAGATTGAGTGGTAACTTCGTCATAGAGAAGAACGTTCTTTATTTCAATTCCAGTTTTTGTGTTTCTGCATTCTCTTTTCCACGCAACGCCTCAAACATTGCCACCATTTCTTCCAGTTTCTCCGGGTATGAATCCGCCAGGTTCTTTTACTGACCCAGGTCATCCATATAGATGATCACAATGTTGGGCAGCTTTGTCGAAGGCTCCACCTCCTTCCTTGCAGGATTACAGGCCATAAGAAATACAATTGCCAGCAGCATCAGGTTCCCCAGAAATTTCATTCCATGAGAATTGTTTGCCTTATTGATAAAACCATACATTCATTTTTCCGGCTCCGCGGTTGGCCCATGAGTAATAGGGTACCAGGTTCAATTCTCCCCCTTCTAGCATGTTCACTCCTCCCAGCAGTGAGGGATTGTTACGGACGATAAACTCAGTGGTCTCATCTACCTTTGATTCCAGCACATCAACCCGGTTGTCAATCTCTTCTGCACAATACACAATGGGTCCGTACTGCACCGCCACCAATCCGGTTTTGGCTTCCACCTTTTCATGGGCCGAGACCAGGCGTACCTCCATGGGCAGGTCCAGCCGGACCACATCCCCTTTCTGCCATTTCCGGTGCACTGCCATATATCCTTTCCTTACATCCATTTCGTTGAATCTACCATTTACCTGGATGGAAGGTTTCCCTCCCTGTTCACCCTTAAATGCAAACAGATCGGACGGAACTGCTTCATTCTGCGCCCATCCCGGAATGCGGAAATAAAGGGTGGCTTCCACAGCCTTTTCAGTTTGTATCTCCAATTGGATATTTCCATCCCAGGGATAGTTGGATCGCTGGACCATGCGCAGCACCCCTTGCGCGGTCTGCACGGACACCTCGCTGTTCATATAGAGATTGACATATACATCCTCTCCCCTGCTTGCATACGCATACCCGGCCACCGAAGGAACAAACCTGGAGAGATTGGAAGGACAGCAGGAACAGTCAAACCAGGGAGACCGGCCATTGACACCCTGGTTAAAGGCTGTGACGCCATCATGTTGCAGCGTATTTGGGTAAAAGAAGAGCGTTCCGTCCAGGGACAATCCGGAGATCACACCATTGTAAAGGGACCGTTCCAGTACATCCATGTATTTTGCATCCCCGTGCAAGAGGAACATGCGGTGGTTCCAGTACACATTGGCAATGGCTGCACAGGTTTCATTGTAGGGATGGTTGGGCAGGTCATAATTTTCACCATAGGCTTCACCCTGGTGACTGGCTCCTACACCCCCGGTAATGGAAAGTTTCTTTCCAACCACATTGTCCCAGATCCTCCCGATGGCAGCCAGATAAGCTGAATCGCCTGTAAGGGCAGCCACATCTGCCATGGCACTGTACATGTAGTTGGCCCTGACCGCATGACCCACCGCCTCGGTCTGCTCCGTCACAGGCAGATGGGCCTGGGAATAAGATCCTTCATGAACTTCAGCCCTGATATCCAGCAAATGTTTGGCCAGGGCCAGGTATTTCTGATTTCCTGTCACCCGGTACAATTTAACCAGTCCAATCTCGATCTCCTGGTGTCCAGGCACATAATCATGACCCTGGGTGATACACACATCATAGACCAGGTCTGCACTCCTGATGGCCACATCCAGGAAATTTCTTTTTCCCGTAGCCTGGTAATGGGCAACTGCTGCCTCATACATGTGACCCAGGTTGTAGAACTCATGGCTGGAATGGGGAGTCCCGATCCACTGCCCCTCTTCAGCATAGGTACAACATGCAAAGTCATTGTAATCATTGGCTTTCAGCGTCCATGCAGTGTAAAGGTATCCATCTTCCTCCTGCGCCCCGGTGATATATTGGATCAGGGTGTCCAGGTACGCTTCCATTTCAGGATTATCCCCCAGCGCCAGACTGTAGGCTGCCCCTTCCATGATCTTGTAGAGATCCGAATCATTGAATCCAAACTTGCCCTGGAATTTGCCCTCTTTGATTCCTGCAGCAAATATAAAATTGTCAATCCGCCCGGTCTCATCACATTTCCTGAAAGCGAAAGGTATGGTCACATCCTGCACTGTTTGTACCCAGTCCTTCCAAAACCCGTCCTGAAGTTTCACCTGGGTAAAGTCAACGGGAGCAATGGGATAGTCGCTGGCAGGTTCCCCGGTAACAGAATGACAGGCATATTCCACGAAAAAACCTGCAACCAATAATGTCAGAATTCCTTTTTTCATATGGGAAGTTTTAGAGCCATAATTTACCAAGAAATATGGCCATTGGAAAATGTTTCTGTCCTATATTCTGATTGACCAGCTAAGAGCCATCGATATCAGGCGTCTCATTAATAAAACAGGTGAGCTGCCCGGTCCCTTAAAACAGATCACCCGTGAAAAATCTCAGAATTGCGATAGCCTGTGATTATAATTCCAGAATCCTGATGTTCCTGAAACTCACTTCATCTCCGTGGTCCTGGAGGAGGATGTGTCCGGTTTCAGCTTCACCAAAGGCAGTCCATTTGGCATATTTGCTGTAGGCCACCAGGGCTTTCCACATCTGGGTGCCACGCTCGTATTCAATCACTTTCACTCCGTTCAGATGGTGTGACACTTTTGATCCGTGGACCTCGATGCGTGCACGGTTCCACTGGCCCACGCCGTTAAAACGTTTCTGCTGGTTGTCCTCTCCGTACAGCAGGGCGTTGGCCGGGATCAGGTCATACAGGGAAGCCAGTGTATGTGTTCCCGGGATACCCATTTTTGCGTCCGGGTGTCCTATGTCATCCAGGATCTGGTATTCACACCCGATGGCTGATCCCTCTCCGGTATTTAAATCAGGATCCACAAAATATTTGATCCCGCTGTTGGCTCCTTCGGTGATCATAAAGTCCACCTCCAGGATGAAGTTCCCGTATTTCTTCCTGGTCACAATGTCACCACCGTTGGCAGACTCCCCGCCCCCGCTCTTTTCAACTTTCAGGATTCCTTCCTCCATGCTCCATCCCTTCTCAGGAAATGCATCCAGATTGGCACCACGCCACCCTTCGGTGCTTTTTCCATCCCAGAGCATCTTCCAGCCCGCTTTTTTCTGTGCAGGGGTCAGTTCATTGGTCAGGTAGCTCACTTCGGGAGCAAAATTCACACCGGTTTTCATGTATTTTCCGGGCTCCCCGGTAATGATTCTGATGTTCCGCCACCTGATCTCTTTCCCGTTCAGTGCCTCTTCGTTACCGATGGCATGAACCTGGAGCGCGATAAAACCCTCCTTCCGCTTATCATCCACCAGGTTGGCAAAGTTAACACCGTTTATATAGGTCCGGATGGAACTTCCTACCGCTTCCACCCTGACCTGGTTCCATACGCCATATTTATTGGTTTTGGCAACATCCGGATTGTAGGACATGGGATAGAGCCACCCCCTGGATGCCTCCTCATAGATGCCACCTGCCCAGGGCCTGCTCTCATCATCATCGCACTCCACCTGGTAGCCGTTTACACGCTCCGTACCGTCGGGCTGAAGTGCCACACTCCGAAACTGAACCCCTGAATTAAGGCCACGGTCCATTTTCATTTCATACTCCAGGATAAAATCCCCATACACATTTTTGGTTGCCAAAAATGTATTGGAGGTCCCTGTTCTGGAAGTCCCAATGACTTCCCCGTTTTCCACCCGGTATTCGGCCGTTCCATCCAGCCGGATCCACCCTTTCAGGTTCTTCCCGTTAAACAATTCCACCCAATCCTGGGCATTCAAAGCAACTGTAGCCGCCATGGCCGTCATCATCAAGCAGAATATTCTTTTCATAAGGTTCTTTTTTTTTGAGTACTAGGCACTGAGCACTAAGTACTGAGTACTGAGTACTGAGTACTGAGTACTGAGCACTGAGTACTGGGCACTGGGCTCTGAGCACTGGGCACTCATTGCGTTGTGAGCATCGGGTTTGTATAGTATATCTTCTGTTGAAATTCAAAATCATAGAGGGTGATCTCCCTCAACCGGTAATAGGATTCCCAGTAGTTCTCAATGGATCGGATATAATCCCTTTTGGCTCCTTCCCTTTCGGCCAGGGAGATGTTCAGATCGGTAATACTGATCTCCCCGTTCTGGAATTTCTTCAGGGCAATCAGGTATCCTTCCGCTGCCACTTTATCCGCAGCTTCGGCAGTCTCTATCTGTGACTTGATCAGGTTGAACTGCTCCACCTGGACCACCACTCCTCTTTCAAAATCCTGCCGGTCCTGGTCCACGTCGTACAACACCAGCTCCCGTTGTGATTCAGCAAGCTTAATCTGTGACTCGGACCGGCCCCAATCCAGGATTGGAACGCTTAGAGAGAGACTCACGTTTTGCTGCTGTTCAGGATTTTCATATATCCCTCCGAAAACATCCGCACTGTTGGAAACCCCGTAGCTCATGTTCAGGGTCGCATTCACCCCCGCATTCCGCTTTGCCTGAGTCAGATCACGGTCCGCCTGGATCAACCTCCTCTCATACTGGGGGGTCTCCTTGCGGTTTTCAAGCGATTCCGCCAGGGCCTTCTCGGGGTCAACCTCCCAGAGGATCATATCCAGGGGGATGATCAGTTCTATCTGATATTTCTGGTCCAGCCCGATGTATTTTTTCAGTTCGTAATCGGCATTTTTCAGATCGATCCTGGCATTGTTCAAGGCTTTCTGGGCATTAAAAACCGAAAGCTGGATCCGTGAAAAATCATTTTCGGAGATATTCCCCAGCTCTTGTTTTACCCTGGCAATCTTCAGATTGTCCTTGCTGTTTTTCAAATTGGTTTCTGCCAGGCTATAATTGGTTTGTATTTTCAGGTAATTAAAAAACAGGGAGGTTGCCGTGGCAGAAATTTCCTCGATGGATTCGATGAACTGCTTTTGAGCTTCCTCATACACCAGCGGTTCGGTCATACGGGTCCATTTCATCCAATTGTATGCAAACAGGGGCTGAATTATCCCCACACTGACCGGATATCCTGAGAAACCCACGGTGTTGTTGTTAAAATCCTGCAGGCGGACAATACCCGAAGCAGCATAGACATTGGCCCCCAGCTGCGGGATGGGCTGGTAGATGGCCAGCTGGGCAGAGGTTTCCAGTTGGGTCACCTCGTTAAACACAATGCTTCCATCGGGCTGGGTAATGGGTTTTGTCTGGTTTTCAAAATCGGGCAGGCTCCCTGAAAGCGTGAGTTGGGGGCGGAACCGGGTCTGGTGGTTTTTCCAGCGCCAGTAATAGTTTACATCCTGGTTCTGAACATATTTCACAGCCGAAGACTGCGAAATGCCCAGGTCTACAACGTTTTTCAGGCTCAGTGAAACCATCATGGTGTCCTGGGCTGACAGGTTTGCCACCCAAACGATCAATCCAATTATTAAATACCTGTTGAACATGATTGATTACAGATCACCGGGTATTTAATTCTTTCAATTCTTCCAGTTCCTCGACGGAGGAGATCTGCGTCAGGACCACACGATCACCCTCTTCCAATCCATCCACGATTTCAACATACTCATCTGTTCTCAACCCTGTATGGATCAGCCTCAGTTCAGCCCCCCGGTATGTCAGAACATATACCTCATGCTCCCTGCCCCTTCCAATGGCCGGCCCGGGTGCAATACGGAGTACGCTGTCACGCTCAGCCCAGACAATCTCAAGGTTCACATTCAGATTGGGTCTCAGCTTAAAATGATTGCTCTCCTGAAGGTTCACATCAAAGTCAATTTTCCGGTCCCTGATCACCGGGTCCACAGTTCCTACTACCCCGGTGAGTCTTTCATTGTCAATGCCCACATAAACCCTGGTTCCCGTTTTCAACTGATCGGAGAAATCATCATCCACAGTCCCCCTGATCTTGAAGTTGGTCAGGTCGGACATCTCGATAAGCAGGCGGTCATTATCCACCTTCTCCCCTACCTTGCCCCGGATCGAAAGGATGATCCCTGCCGACGGGGCACGGATGATCATATTGCTGAGTGCTTCCTCTTTGGCCGCCAGTACCTTTTCCTGCATTTCAATCTGTAAACGCAATCCCTCCTCATCGGCTTCGAGCTGTTGAAGCTGAATGGAATTCTTTTCCTTCAGCATCACCAGGTCCTGCTCAGCCAGTTCCAGCTCCTGCCTGGTCTTCTCAAATTTTGCCGGTGAGATCCCTCCAACCTCCAGCAACTGCTCCTCGTCAGCCAGTTCCGCCTTCAATGATGCAATACGCAGATTCTTTACCTGCACATTATATTCCAGGTCAACCCTGGTACTCCTGGCGCTCAGATGGTTTTTTCGCAGGGAGTTCTGCTTCATTTCCAGCTGGTCCTGGATGTTCTCAATTTCGATCTGGATGGGTGCGGGATTCAGAATGATAATGGGTGCGCCTGCGTCCACGTGATTTCCCGGTTCTTTTAAAATTTCTTTGATGATGCTCGATGCCGGACTCAGGATAATCACTTCACTCTGAGGTACCACGATCCCCTCCCCATTGAAGGATCGGGTAATCCTGCCCACGTCCACGGTCGAAATCTGAAGCTCCTGGTTTTGGGATGTTTCTGCGTTGAAAGGGACAAAGACCACGATGATGATCAAAGCCAGTAAAATCAGTGGAATTCCGATATATATTCCGTTCCGGATGCGTGACATTTATACAATTGTTGGTTACAAATAATTAACGGCCCAAGTTATAAAACATATATATAAAACTGTAAAGAATTTTCCCCCCGAGTGAGTGAACAACTCCGAATCATGACAAATCAGGCGGTCCTGTGAATCCCTTTCCGCGGGTAGCGGAGATTGAGAATGAAAATGAGCAGCGTCACAAGCATCAGACCGGAGGCAAAAAAGATGATCCAG
>JAZDPG010000042.1:0-32073 GCA_043797815.1 Bacteroidota bacterium | reverse complement strand
GTTCTTCTATTTACTTGGAATTTTAATATTCTTTGACTTTGGCTGTAATGAGAGTTCCTCTGATAAATTTGTGCAGGTCAGTGAAAGTGGACTGTCGTTTAAATTACCCAGGACCTGGAAAAAAATAACAGGACCAGACCTGGACGCATACAGGCAACAAATTCAGGAGCAGAGTTATTCTCAGGCCAGGTCGCTGGGGTTTCCTGATCCTGAGGATTTTAAGATTCGGGAATTTGCGATGTTTTCGGCAGCAGAAGAAGAGATTGCAGCTGTTTTGGCTCTTGCCATAAAGATACCTTCATCACTTGACACGAGTTATATTGAAATGATGTATGAAAATATGTCAGGCCAGATTTATTCAAGATTTGACAAAGTGAATGTGTTCAGAATAACCGAGATTGATCAGACACCTGTGTTGGAATCGGATGTCCAAGGAGAGGGCGGATCAAGAATTATCACGTACAATTTCTGGTCGCCAACAGCACCTTCGCAAGCATTTCTTCTTCAGGTAATCATTGCTCCAGGTCACTACCTTGAATTTAAACCTGTCATCGACAGCCTGCGAAATAGTATTCATTTTAATCTACAAAAGTAAAAAAGAGAATTCCCAGGTTCAGACAACAGGTTCAGCTGTAATTACTAAAGACAGACAATTTAAAAATTACAATTTTGGTTTGTTATCAGATTTCTACCGGCTTCTCTCTCTGATCCAGTTCCGTGCATTCACAAATGCTTCCAGCCAGGGGCTTGCTTCATCATTCCTGCGCTGTTCCGGATAATAAGCACACTGCCAGGGCATATAGGCCCGCTCCAGGTGAGGCATCATGGCCAGGTGCCGGCCATCGGCCGAGCTGAGTGCAGCTACATCCAGGTCCGATCCGTTGGGGTTGGCAGGGTAGGTGGAGTGGCTGTATTTTGCAGCGATCCGATACTCCTTCTCCTGCAGGGGCAGGCTGAATTTCCCTTCTCCATGGGCCACCCAGATTCCCAGGGTCATTCCTTCCAGGGATTTCAGCATTACCGAATTGTTGGGGGGTATATCCAGTGAAAGGAAAGCAGATTCGAATTTCCCCGAGTCGTTGTGCAGCATGCGGGGGGACGCTGCATGTTCCGGGACCACCAGGTTCAGTTCGATCATCAGCTGGCAGCCATTGCATATCCCCAGGCTGAGGGTGTTATCCCGGGCATAGAAATTCTCAAGGGTGATCCTCGCCTTCTCGTTGTATTTAAAGGCGCCGGCCCATCCCCTGGCCGATCCCAGCACATCTGAGTTGGAGAATCCTCCCACAAATACGACCATCTGAACCTCTTCGAGTGTTTCCCTGCCGGCGATCAGATCGGTCATGTGCACATCTTTTACATCAAAGCCGGCCAGATAGAGTGCATGGGCCATCTCACGATCCCCGTTCACTCCCTTTTCACGAATAATGGCAGCCCTAATTCCTGTTTCCGAACGCCGGCCGGGATCCACATCCAGGCTTGCGAAGCTTCCCTCGAACGTTCCCAGGTTCAGATTCAGGGCATGGTCCTTGTAACGGTCGTATCTTTCCCTGGCCAGGGATTCCCTGGTCTGCTTCCGGTCCAGCAGGTAAGAGGTCCGGAACCAGAGGTCGCGGTAATGATCAATGGGAAGGTATTGGACCGAATCCACCGTTCTCAACTGGATCTCTCTCTCTTCGATGGGCCTGCCGATCACATGGTGATGAATTCCCTGGCTTTCAAAAAGCGCGGTGATATCATGTGCATGCTTCACCTGGATTATCACTCCCGGTTTCTCACTGAACAATACCGGGATCTCTTCACCCCGGATGCCCGAAATATCCACCTCCAGTCCTCCGGATGTATTGGAAAAACAGATCTCCATCAAAGCGGTGACCAGTCCGCCGGCTGAAATATCATGTCCGGCGAGTATCCGGCCCTCCTGGATGAGCGACTGCAGCAGGTTAAATACCCTTACAAAGTAGGCGGCATCTTTGACTGTCGGGGCCCTGGTGCCCAGCCGGCCCATGTGCTGGGCAAGGGAGCTTCCCCCCAGCCAGAAATCATCCGAGGAGAAATCCATATAGATGACCCGGGATTCGGGATCGTTTACCAGGACGGGTTCCACGATCTTCCGGATATCGCTTACCTCTGCAGCAGCAGAAATGATCAGGGTACCGGGTGCATAAACCACCTGGTCGTCATATTTCTGGGTCATGGAGAGGGAGTCTTTCCCGGTGGGAATATTGATTCCAAGTTCAACTGCAAAATCGCTGGCAGCGCTGGCAGCTTTGTACAGCCTGGCATCTTCCCCTTCATTTTTACAGGGCCACATCCAGTTGGCCGAAAGGGAGATGCTCCTGATCCTGTGGGGCATGGGGGCCCAGACCAGGTTGGTGAGTGCTTCGGCAATGGCCAGTATGCTTCCCGCACCGGGGTCTACCAGGCCGGCCACGGGGGCGTGACCGATGGAGGTGGCATACCCTTTGACGCCGCGGTAATCCAGCGCTACGGCTCCCAGGTTGTTGAGCGGCAGTTGCAGGGGGCCTGCACACTGCTGCCGTGCGATCTTTCCTGTGACGGACCGGTCCACCTTGTTGGTGAGCCAGTCTTTGCAAGCCACAGCTTCGAGCTGCATGACGCCTTCAAGGTATTTGGGGAGGGAATTTGTATCTACCTCTATTTCCTGAAATGAAGTTCTCAGGAAGTGATCCTCCATGATGGTCTGCGGGGGTTTCCCGAACATATCCGTAAGCTCCAGGTCCATGGGCCTCTCACCTGTTTTTTGGTTGAGGAAGACAAACCGGTGGTCACCGGTAATCTTGCCTACGATGTATATGGGTGCGCGTTCGCGGTTGGCAATTCGGACCAGTTCATCCACATCTTCCGGTTTGATGACCAGTCCCATTCGTTCCTGGGACTCATTCCCGATAAGCTCCCTGGCCGAAAGGGTAGGGTCGCCTACGGGAAGTCTGTCCAGGTATATGATTCCGCCTGTGGCCTCTACCAGCTCGGACAAACAGTTCAGGTGACCCCCCGCCCCGTGGTCATGGATGCTCACCACAGGATTTTTTCCCGATTCGGCCAGGGCCCGGATGGCATTGTACACCCTTTTCTGCATTTCCGGGTTGGCCCGCTGAACTGCATTCAGTTCAATGGCGTTTTCAAATTCGCCAGTATCAACAGAAGAGACAGCGCCGCCTCCCATCCCGATGCGGTAGTTGTCACCTCCCAGCAGGACCACCACATCACCCTTTTCCGGAATGTCTTTTTCTGCATCGGACCAGTTACCGAAACCGATCCCGCCGGCCAGCATGATGACCTTGTCATACCCGTACTTTTTACCCTGCTCGCTGTGCTCAAAAGTAAGAAGGCTCCCGCAGATCAGGGGTTGCCCGAATTTATTCCCGAAATCACTGGCCCCGTTGGAAGCTTTGATCAGGATCTCATCGGGAGAATGGTAGAGCCAGGGTCTTTCCGGCATGGCATCCTGCCATTTCCGGGTTTCATCGATCCGGGGGTAGGAGGTCATGTAAACCGCCGTACCCGCCATGGGTATGGCTCCCTTCCCGCCGGCGATCCTGTCCCGGATCTCTCCCCCTGTTCCTGTGGCGGCACCGTTGAAGGGCTCAACAGTGGTTGGAAAATTGTGTGTCTCTGCTTTCAGGGAGAGCACGGTCCGGATATCACGGACCAGGAAATAGCCGGACCGGTCCTGGCATTTCGGTGCAAACTGTTCGATGACAGGCCCTTCCACAAATGAGCAGTTGTCCTTGTAAGCCGATATCACGAAGTTTGGATTGGTCCGGGTGGTTCTCTTGATCAGCTGGAACAGGGAGGATTCCTTCTCTTCACCATCGATAATAAAGGTGCCGTTAAAAATTTTATGCCTGCAGTGTTCGGAGTTCACCTGTGAAAATCCAAAGACCTCGCTGTCGGTGAGCTTTCTCCCGATCCTTTTACTGACTCCTTCAAGGTAGCCGATCTCATCAGCATTCAGTGCCAGGCCTTCTTTGGCATTATAGGCCGCAATGTCGGAAATCTCCATCACAGGTTCCGGTTCCTTCCCGATGGTAAAAAGGGATTGGTCAAGCCCTTCATAGCGTGCCTGTAGCATGGGGTCGAAGGTGGCATCTTTCCCGGTCACTTTAAAGAACTCCTCAATCCGCCGGATCCCGGGGATACCCATATTTTCTGCGATTTCCACAGCATTGGTACTCCAGGGGGTGATCATCTCCCTCCGGGGACCCACGAAAATTCCATCCAGCCTGTCAGCGTGCAAACAGGCGGCCGAGTCAAACAGCCATTCCAGCTTCTCCATGGTCAGTTTATCAAGCTCTGTAGAGGTTTCCAATGCGATGATCCGTTGATCGCGGACACTGAAGAAATAGATCATTTTTGTCTGTTTAAGTGATACCCTGCGGAGACGATGCAAAGATAATTGATCTGTTGGATGATGGAAGAGTTTTTTATCATTGGGAAGGAATGTCTATATTTAGAAAAACTAAATCTGACCAAGCAATGAGCCAACCGAATTTCATTAAGCTTTACGAAAAAAGTTTCGCTGAGAACTGGGACCTGCCAGCTCTTTCCGACTACAATGGAGGTTCCTACACCTATGGAGAACTTGCCATACAGGTAGCCCGGTTGCACCTGTTGTATGAGGGCCTGGGCATAAAAAAAGGAGACAAAGTAGCCGTTTTCGGGAAGAACTCGGCACACTGGTGCATTGCATCCATGAGTGTGTTTACCTATGGGGCGGTGGCTGTACCCATCCTGGCCGATTTCAGACCGGCTGATGCCCATACCATCATCAACCATTCCGATTCGGTAATGCTGCTTGCGGACAGGCAGATCATGGAAAGCCTCTCGGAAGATAAGATGAAAAATGTAAAGGGATTTCTGGCCCTGGATGATTTTCAGGTTCTTTCAAAAAAACCTTCGGAGCTGTTTACAAGGGCATTTGACCAGGTGGATGAACGCTTCCGGAAGAAATATGAGGGTGGGTTGAAACGTGAACACATCAGGTATGCAGAGGTTGACAACGGGGAAGTGGCTCAGATTAATTACACTTCGGGGACTACCGGATTCAGCAAGGGAGTGGTCCTTACTGCCAGGAGTCTGGCCGGAAATGTGGACTTCGCCATGCGGTCGATCGAATTGAATGCGGGCGAAAAAATGCTTTCCATTATTCCTCTGGCCCACTGTTACGGCTGCGCTTTTGATTTCCTGTTTCCCCTGGCAGTGGGTGTTCATGTGACCATCCTCGGGAAAATTCCTGCCACACCCGTGATCCTGAAAGCATTTTCGGAGATCCAGCCTCACCTGATCCTGTTTGTACCCATCTTTTTCGAAAAGCTATATAAGAAGAAGGTCCTGCCCACTCTGCAAAAGGGATCCATGAAGGTGCTCACCAAAATCCCTGTTATCAACGGGATTATATACGGGGCCATCCGGAAGAAACTTTACCAATCCTTCGGAGGCAGATTCAGGGAGGCCGTACTGGGAGGTGCTGCACTGGGTAAGGAGGTTGAGGATTTCATGACAAAGATCAAATTCCCTTTTACCATCGGATATGGAATGACCGAATGCGGTCCCCTGATCTCCTATGAAGGATTTGCCACCACAAGGAAAGGGTCAAGTGGCAAGATTCTCGATTTCATGGAACTGAAGATCAATTCAGCCGATCCGTACAATGAACCCGGTGAGATCCTTGTGAAAGGAGATAACCTGATGGAGGGATATTACAAGAATGAGGAGGCCACCAAAGAGGCCGTTGACGCTGAGGGGTGGCTGCATACCGGGGACCTGGGCGTTACTGATGAGGATGGATTTATCTACATCAAGGGGAGGAGCAAAAGCATGCTGTTGGGCTCGTCGGGTCAGAATATTTATCCGGAGGAGATTGAATCCAAGCTGATCAACCTTCCTTACATCAGTGAAGCGGTGGTCCTGATGAACAGTGATCACCGCCTGGAAGCACTTGTTTTCCCCGATGCAGAGCAGGTAAGTGCCGATGGGGTAGAGGGTGAACTGGCAGCCAAAATGGAGGAGAACAGGAAGGCTCTAAACCAGCAGGTGGCGGCTTACGAAACCCTGATAAAGATACACATCCGCAATTCCGAATTCGAAAAGACCCCCAAAAGAAGCATCAAGCGTTTCCTTTATAATCTTGAGGATTGAGGCGGCTGGGTCTTGTGGAGCAGGTCCGGGCTGGTGTCAGAAACTGGATGTCCCCTTGTAGACCCTTGAATCTGCGATGGGTACCAGGTATCCTGTATAGCTTACCCGTCCGGGCCAGTTGGAGCTGACTGTGGCATCGGCCCGCCCATCGGAAAACACCGACATGGTGATATCGAAATGTCCCATCGTGCTGCGGATGTTGTAGGAGATGTTGTAGGTGCTGTTTTTTTCATTCAGGGAAACCTCGTAATTGGAGATGGGCCCCTCTATGGTGATCCCTCCGACCCCGTTGAGGCCTGCATACTGGTTGCTCCCAATCTGTATCACACCGCTGATTGAATCAATGGCAAGAAAATTGATCATGGAAGGTACAGTAACCATATTTCCCTGCTTGTCCCTGAGATGGTCCGCCTCCAGCACAAATTGCTGGTATTCAATCATGAGGGCTACCAAAGCCGCTTTCTTGGCAGCCTCCTCGGCCTGCTGTTCCTTTTTCAGCTCCTTTTGCAGTTGCTTTTGCTCCTTTTTGCTCAGTTCCGGTTCCTGGGAATAAATGGAAAAAGCCATTGTCACAGCCAGGAGTGTGCATATTGTTTTTTTCATATTAAATGTTTTAAAAAGTAAGATCATTCATCCCCCTCACCTGGGCTCGGAATGCCTTTTCAAATGCCCTGGCCAGGTTCATCATTGAATTTTCAATTTGTTTGTCAGTCAGGGTTCTGTCTTCATCAAGCAGGGTAAAGGTCAGGGCATAGGATTTCTTGCCTTTCTGAATTTTTTCTCCTTCATACACATCAAAAAGGGCAACCTGCCTGAGCAGTTTCCTCTCCGTTTTAAAAGCCAGTTTCCGGAGAGATTCAAAGGTTACTTCCCGGTCCAGCAGGAGTGAAAAATCACGGGTCACCACCTGGAACCTGGGCAGGGGTCTGAACAGGATCCGGTGACCGGACAGGATACCAAGGACCAGATCCCAGTTAAATTCAGCGGCAAATACATCCTGCTTGATATCGAACTGTTTGAGAAGGTGTGGTGCCACCTTCCCGAATTCAACCATGGGTTCACTCCCGGACAGATAGACCTGGCTCTCTGAATAGTCATCATTCTCACCGCCCTTGGCATCCAGGGCAGAGGGATCAATTCCGATCTTGATCAGGGTGCTTTCCACATACCGTTTCAAGGTTGAAAATGTGGATTCGGAGGCAGCCTGAATCCAGTTTCCGGGAATGGATTTACCGGAAAGGAAGATCCCCATATGCAACACTTCATCAAAACGGTCCAGGAGATTACGTCTGCCCGCTTCGCGGTGAAAAAAATAGCAATACCCAAATTCATAGAGTTTCAGATCGGGATTCTTCCGGTTGATGTTGTAGGCGACGGCTTCAAGTCCCCCGAACAAAAGGTTCTTGCGCATGTGGGAAAGGTCCTGGCTGAGGGGATTGAATATACGCACGGCGCCCGGATCCTTCACCTCATCCCTGTCATGGTAGGAAGCCCTGGTAAGCGAGTTGGATTTCATCTCATAAAATCCATTGGCAGTAAGCAGGTCCGACACCATGTGGATCACCTTTTCTTTATCGGGTTTGTCCGAATAGGAGAGGGTGGACCGCAGTCCGGAACCGGTCTCCACCCGGTTGAATCCGTAAATCCGCAGGATCTCCTCGATCACATCTGCTTCCCGCTGGACATCCACCCGGTAGGGGGGAATGCGCAACAGCATTCCTTTTTCATTCCGGAATTCCACTATTATTTCAAGCGATTCGAGTATGGATTGGATGGCGTCCGGTTCCAGGTGGTTGCCAATGAGCCTGTCCACATTGGAAAAGAGGATCTCCAACCGGACATCCTGCACCGGTTCGGGATAGACATCCACGACTTCGGAAGAGATGGTGCCTCCGGCAATTTCCCGGATCAGCTGGGCAGCCCGTTTCAGGGCCCAGACCGTAATGTTCGGATCGGATCCGCGTTCAAACCTGAAGGATGCATCGGTGTTCAGTCCATGATGTTTGGAAGACTTCCGGATGTAAACCGGGTCGAAACATGCCGACTCCAGGAAAATATCCCGGGTGGATCCGCTTACACCGGATTTGATCCCCCCGAATACCCCGGCGATGCACATGGCCTCCTCCCCGTTGCAGACTACCAGGTCGGATCCCAGCAAAGTGCGTTCCTGTCCATCCAGGGTGGTGAATCTGGTGCCTTCCGGCACAGTCCTTACAATGACCTTGTTTCCGGTTACCCTGGCGTCAAATGCATGGAGCGGTTGCCCCGATTCATGAAGCACAAAATTGGTGATATCCACCACGTTGTTAATGGGGGTCTGCCCGATGGAGCGGAGCCGGTTTTGCAGCCAGCGGGGGCTCTCCTGTACAGTAACTCCGCTGATGGTCACTCCTGAATAACGTTTGCATCCGGCTTTCTCTTCAATTTCAATATCCACGTGGAGATCGTTGTTGTCGATGCTGAAATTGTCAAGCAGGGGTTTGGTGAAGGTAAGCTTTCCCTTTTGGCTGAAATAGGCTGCCAGGTCCCTGGCCACTCCCAGGTGTGATGCAGCGTCAATGCGGTTGGGTGTAAGCCCGATCTCAAAGACCGTATCCGTTTCAATCCGGAAGTAATCTGCTGCCGGGAAGCCTGTCGCTGCCTGCGGATCAAGGACCATGATTCCTGCATGCGAGGTGCCCAGTCCCAGTTCATCCTCTGCGCAGATCATTCCTTCGGAAAGTTCTCCCCTGATCTTTGTTTTTTTGATGGTAAGACCTTCATCAGCTGGGTACAGGATTGCTCCCACCAGGGCCACCGGGACCTTCTGACCGGCCTTTACATTGGGAGCGCCACAAACAATCTGTACCGGTTCCCCCTGGCCCACATCCACCGTGGTTACTAAAAGTTTATCCGCATTGGGATGCTTGCTGCAGGTAAGGACCTCTCCGATCACCACCCCTTCCAGACCGCCTCTGACCGACTGAAAAGTTTCTGTCCCCTCCACCTCAAGGCCTATGTTTGTGAGGATGTCACTCAGCTCTGCCGCAGGAACATCGATGGGCATATATGTCTTCAGCCAGTTATAGGAAATTTTCATGAATCAAATCATTTGTCCTGAAGGTGCAAAAGTAGTGCTTTTAGGTCACGATCGCAACTGCTGTTTCACCTCTTCAAAGAGCAGGGTCTGGACTTCCGGATAGGTAAGATTTCCGGGCAAATCCTCACACATTTGAATCTCACCTGTTTCATGCTCCAGGAATTCTTCCCTTTCAAAAACTTCGGCCCTGTACAAACGGCCATACCCGGTTTTGTGGCCCGTCGTAACTTCGTAATCACACAGGTGTTCAAGGTCGGAGCGAACGGTGCCGGTCTCCTCATACAGCTCCCTGACGGCTGCCTGTCCGGGTGTCTCACCGGCTTCAATATGCCCGGCAGGCATCTCCCAGGTCATGCGTTGGCGGTGTCGAACAAAGATCCAAAGTCCCTCCTGCCTGGCCCCGATCACCACGTAGGTCAGTTTTGCCTCAGAGACACTTTCGCGGGGAAGTATCCGTGTTTTAACTGTAGTCATCCTGGTTCATCTGAACAGTAAATTTAACGGAATTGTCCGAAGAACCGATTGTTGTAGTTTTTACATATTTTTGTAGACTTAATGAATTGCAATGCAGAATAAACCATTGATACTGGTCACCAACGATGACGGAATTGAAGCGAAGGGCCTCAGGTCTCTGATGAAGGTTGCCATGGAGTTCGGAGAAGTGGTGGCCATTTCCTCACAGTTACCCATGTCGGGGATGTCACATTCCATCACCATCAAAGTGCCTTTGCGGGTCAGACTGGTGGAAGAGACTCCCGGAATGAAATTGTACCTGACCACCGGGACCCCGGTGGACGGGGTGAAGCTGGCTTTCCACAGCCTGATGGGAAAAATGCCCGACCTGATGCTCTCAGGGATCAACCACGGATCCAACTCCTCATCAAGCATCCTCTATTCGGGGACCATGGGTGCGGCCATGGAGGGTGCCATCAACCACATACCCTCCATGGGATTTTCATTGCTGAGTTATGATCCCGATGCGGATTTTGGTGCGGCTGAACATGTGGCCAGGAACCTGATCCGCAAGGTGATCGGAAATGGATTGCCCGAAGGGATCTGCCTCAATGTAAATATTCCTGATGTGGCTGTGAAGGAGCTCAAGGGAATCCGTATCTGTACCCAGGCCAATGGCTACTGGAAAGAGGAATTTCAAAAGCGGGAAGATCCCATTGGTAAGGAGTACTACTGGCTTACCGGATTTTTTCACAACAGGGAACCCGAAGGAGGGGGATTGGGAACCGATGAGTGGGCACTGGAACATCATTATGCATCAGTGGTACCTGTCAACACCGATATGACTGCCCACGCAGTGATTGAAGCAATAAAATCCTGGGAAAACACCGAATGACCTATGTCTAAAAAGAGGTTTGACACCGTGCTTGCCGGGCTTATCCCGGGCCTGGTTCTCCCGCTGGCCACCTTGCTGATCATATGGATGGTCCGGTATGAAGGCGGACTGAAGGATTTTCTTACATCTTTTCAGCGGCTTCAAATGCTCAGTAAAGTGCTGTCTCTGTCTACCATTCCCAACCTGCTGCTTTTCTTTCTTTTTATCTGGACCAATCGTACTTTCTCGGCCAGGGGAGTTATCTTTGCCACATTGGTGGTGGCTGCGGTCATGCTGGTGCTCAAATTTGCCTGAATCCCATGAAGTATTTTCTGATAGCCGGTGAAGCTTCCGGCGACCTGCACTCCTCGAACCTCATGAGGCACCTGATCCGTCACGATCCCGGGGCCGAGTTCCGGTTCATGGGGGGAGACCTGATGGAAGGTGTTTACCCGGGCCTGGTGATGCATTACCGTGATACCAATTATATGATGGCTGATGTGTTCCTTCATCTTGGAAAGATCTTCAGGAATATCCGCAGGATCAAGGGTGAACTGGAAAGCTGGCGGCCCGATGTGGTTATAACGGTGGATTATTGGGGATTCAATTTCAGAATCATCAAATTTGCCGTTTCCATAGGGCTCAGGGTCTACTATTTTATTACGCCGAAGGTTTGGGCCTGGAAACAGAAACGGGTCACCAAGCTCCGGAAATATACCAGCCGGTTGTTTGTGATTCTGCCCTTCGAAGTGGAATTCTTCCGTAAGTTCCGGATGGAGACGGAGTATTTTGGGAATCCCCTGGTGGATGGGGTGAGCCAGTTTATGGAAGGGTTCCGGGGAACGGACACATGGAAGGCATCGTGGGGACTGGACCACCGTCCTGTAGTCGCACTTCTGGCCGGATCACGCAGAAAGGAGATCCAGGGAATGCTTCCGGCGATGGTCAGGGTGGCAGCGCATCATCCCCAATACCAGTTTGTTGTGGCGGGGGCCCCTTCCATCGAACCTGATTTCTATAGCTCCTTTCTGGAAGGAACAGAGGTAGCGATTGTTCACGGAGAAACCTACGGACTGCTGGCCTCGGCTTTTGCAGGAATGGTAACCTCCGGGACCGCAACCCTGGAGGCGGCACTGTTCAAAGTTCCCCAGGTGGTCATGTACCGCACCAGTTCCTTCGCCTATGCCATTGCAAAACAATTGGTAAAAATTAATTTTATAAGTCTGGTCAACCTGATTCTGAACAGGGAAGTGGTGAAGGAGGTCATCCAGAAAAACATGGTTAAAGCGTCTGGCTCAGCGCTCGCCAGGATCCTTGAAAACAGGGAGTACCGTGACGGGATCCTGGATGGTTACAGGGAACTGGAAGGGTTGCTGGGGGATCCCGGCGTGGCGGACAGGATTGCACGGCGGATGGTGGAAATTATAAATGAAGAAGATCATGCGTAGTTGGATTACAGCAGTGTTGGTATTGATACAAATTGGGGCAACGGCCCAGTCTGTCCGGATTGGGTTGTACCAGGAGGCCCTGGTGCAGAAAGCGGTGGCCTACTGTTCCTCGGGAAGCTACTCCCTGGTCTCGGATGGTGCATCCCTGGGTAACCTGGAAGAAGGGGACATCCTTTACCTGACCCTGGAGGACGGAAAAATCAGGGTGCTTGATGCGGACAGAGATTTTGGCCAGGTGGACAACCTGGAATTGATGGCTCTTTCATTGGATGCTGCATTTCGTATCAGACCCATCCAGCCTGAACTGGATTCCAGGATCTTTGACGATAACCTGCTGGTGGCAGCTGACCAGCGTTTCCTTACCTTGGTGAACCAGGTGGACATGGACAAGTACCTGGCCGGCGTTGTGGAAACGGAAGCAGGCTCCACTGCAACAAAGGAATTTTACAAAGCCCAGGCTGTGCTCTGCAGAACCTACGCCATCAAACATCTTGACAGGCATTCTACAGAGGGTTTTTCCCTTTGTGACGGGACCCATTGCCAGGCTTATAAAGGGAAGAGCACCTACAATCCGGAGATCCTCGAAGCGGTTCTGGAGACCACACACATGGTGGCGGCAGACTATAATTACAAGCTGATCACAGCGGCCTATCACGCCAACAGCGGGGGACAAACACAGCGTGCATCGGATGTCTGGGTCTCCGATGAGGATTACCTTCAGTCGGTGGTGGATCCCTATTCACTGAATCAGCCCAATGCCAAGTGGAGCGATACCATCTCCTTCAACGACTGGAAGGCCTACCTGAAAAAGAACGGAATGAAATCGGTGGACAGGATTCCCAAGGAGATCATTTATGTGGAACAGATGCAGCGAAAGAAAAATTTCATCCTTGATAAAGATACCCTTCGAATGACCAAGATCAGGGAAGACTGGGGGTTCAGGTCTTCTTTCTTTGATATGTTTCCTGAAGGAGATTCCATCCTGGTTTGGGGGAAGGGATATGGCCACGGGATCGGGATGAGCCAGGAGGGTGCCATGAAAATGGGCAGGGACGGATTCTCTTACCAGGATATCCTGCAATTTTACTTTCTCAATATCCGTTTGATGGACTACAGGGACCTTCCGGCATCAAGCCTGCCGCCGGTCAGCCTGGAACAATAACAGATCCCCATGTGGACGCTTTTTAAAAAGGAAATAGATGGTTTTTTCAGCAGCCTTACCGGGTACGTGGTTATCGTTGTTTTCCTGCTGACCAACAGTGCATTCATCTGGCTGTTCAGAAACCCCATGAATGTGATGGAGAATGGATATGCAACCCTGGATTCGCTGTTCTCCCTGGCTCCATGGGTTTTTCTTTTCCTGGTTCCTGCCATCACCAGGAGAATGATCTCCGAGGAGAAACGCACCGGGACACTGGATCTGCTCTACACAAGGCCGGTGAATGAGCTGCAGATCATCATGGCCAAATTCCTTGCATCATGGGCCCTGGTATTGCTTTCACTGGTACCCACCCTGGTATGGTTCTGGACCCTTTACAGGATGGGGAGCCCGGTGGGTAACCTGGATATGGCCGGAACCTGGGGTTCATACATCGGATTGTTCTTCCTGGGAGGTATATATGCATCCATAGGGATCTTTGCATCCTCGCTGACTGAAAACCAGATTGTCTCTTTTATCCTGGCAGTTGTTCTTTCTTTTCTCATGTTCAGGGGATTTGAATTCCTGGGAGACAGCACCGGGTCGGGGAAGAATGCCCTGCTGATCAGCAGGGCCGGAATTGCATATCATTACAGTTCCATGAGCAGGGGGGTGCTTGATTCCAGGGACATCCTCTATTTCCTGATGGTGGTGGGATTGTTTACACTTGGGGCCGGAACCGTGCTTCAGAAGCGCAACTGGCAAGCAAAACACCTCAGGGGTGTTGCCATTGTTCTGACATCCGTGATCCTCCTGTCACTGCTTTCGGGTATGAAGTTTTTCCGGATTGACCTCACTTCCGAGAAGAAGTATACCCTTGCCCACACCTCCAGACAGAAATTGAGAGATCTTGACGGGGTGGTATGGATGAGGATCTACCTGGAGGGGGAGATGCCTTCAGAGTTTGTCAACTTCAGGAATCAAATCGAGGACCTGTTGGATGAGTGCAGGGCATACGCCGGGGATAACCTTCAGTTCGAATTTGTAAACCTCTATGATGAACCTGACGAGGAGCTTCGCAACCGGATGATCGGGGAGCTGTACGACCAGGGTTTGCAGGTGACCAGCATCCAGGTGAAGGACAAAGAAGGCGGATCCACGGCAAGGATCCTTTTCCCCGGGGCCAGGGTCTCTTACGGGGACCTGACCCTGCCTGTAAACCTCCTGAAGAACAACCCCGCGCTTTCTCATGAAATGAACCTGAACAACTCTATTCAGACCCTGGAATATGAATTCATGAGGGCCATTCACAGCCTCACCCTCGAAGAAGTGCCGCGGATTGCCTTTGTGGAGGGTCATGGGGAACTGGACTCCATGCAGACCCATAGCCTCATGAACGAATTGAAGAATTTCTTCCAGGTGGACAGGGGAACGATCCATGGAAACCTGGAGGCAGTCCTGAACTACAAAGCACTGATCATTGCCCGGCCCCTGAGGCCATTCAGTGATGCTGATAAATTTGCCATTGACCAGTACATCATGCGGGGCGGGAAGGTGCTCTTTTTCCTTGACCCGGTAAATCCTTTTGCAGACAGCCTGACGGGTGGGACCACTGTTGCCCTGGCCAACCAGGTGGGACTGGAAGACATGCTTTTTAAATATGGTATAAGGATCAACTACAATCTGGTAGCAGACCTTCAATGCAACCCTGTGCCGGTGAACATGGCATCCACCGGTGAACAGGCCCGCTTTACCCTGATGCCGTGGGTGTATCATCCCCTTCTCGCAGGGCCTTCGGATCATCCGGTGACCCGCGGGCTGAATTATGTAAAAAGCGAATTTGCCAGTTCTATAGATACGGTTGGAGATGCCCGGCCCGGCATGAAAAGGACCATCCTGCTGACTACCTCCTCAGCGAGCAGGGAAAGAGATGTTCCGCTCTACATCAGCATGGAAGAGGTTACCCTGCAACCTGATCCTGCCCTGTACACCGCATCGCAACTGCCTGTGGCCATCCTGGAGGAAGGCAGCTTCCCCTCTTTTTACAAGAACTATCCGGTTCCCAAAGGGGTATATCCTCCAGGTTCAGAGCTTGTGCCCGAGAGTGTTCCCACCTCCATCCTGGTGGTGGCAGACGGGGATATTCCGGCCAATGAAGTGCGTTTCGAGCAGGGTGTTTACAGGGCGCAGCCACTGGGCTATGACAGGTATTCCAGACAGACATTCGGAAATCTTGAATTTATCATGAATGTGATCAACCAGATGACCGACCAGACGGGGATCATGGAACTCAGGTCGAGGGAGTTCAAACTTCGTCTGTTGAACAGGGAGATTACGGGAGTAAAGGAGCAAGCGTTAAAATGGAAGCTGGTCAATACCATGGCACCTTTGCTGCTGGTGATTGTAGCCGGAATGGTCATTTTTTACCTGAGAAAAAAGAGCTACAGCCATTAATATGCAGCATCGAAGGTACATAGGCATGGTTTCAGTTCTCCTGATTGGGGCCATCCTGCTGGTTTTCATCGATCCGTGGGGTTCGCTGCGAAAAGAGAGCCGCAGGATCAGCCTTCAGGACCCCTCCGCGATCGACAGGATTATTCTGTCTGATGCCTATGATTCGACAGGCTTGGAGAAGAGGGACAATGCCTGGTATATTTCAGGTGATGAACCCGCAAATCCGGTGGCGGTTGAAAATCTTTTATATGCAGCTGAAAAACTTCAGATCAATTCCATACACCCGGCAACCCCGGAGTGGGACCGGCAAATGGTCCGGAGGGTCAGGTTCTATGACGGGAAGAAACTGGTACTGAATGATCAGATAGGAACTGTGGAAAACCGGTTTCTGGTGAAGTCGGAGCTCTCTGACCAGATCTTCAGTGTCTCCATGCCGGGTTATGCCGGGCTGGACCTGAACCGCGTGTTTTCATGCCATGCAGACCATTACAGGGAGCATATGCTCATCGACCTGTTGCCATCTGAAATCCGGTACATTGAGGTGGAACCAAAAGGAGAAGAGCCCTTCCGGTTTACCATGGACGAACAGGGCGAGATCACGTGCTCACTTCCGGACCTGGACAGTATATTATCTCCGGGGGAACTGGATGAGCTTTCCATCCGCTTGCTTTTTAGTTATTTCACCTCCATCCGGTATGAGGAACAGGCCGGTGATGTACCCTGTGTTCAAAGCGAAGCGGCTGATCAGGAGAGGTGGCTGGCCAGATTGTATGTGGAATCCCGGCAGGGAGAAACCCATTCCCTGAATGTGTTTTCCATGCCCGGTGAAGGTGGAACAAAAAACCAGCTGTTTTACGCCATTGTACTCCACAATGGAGATCCCGAACCGCTGGTAATAAAATATATATACCTGGATGTCCTGATGCGCGGACTTGACAGTTACAGACCCGGGTAGTATTTTTTTTCGTACTCCCCGGTCCTGTTGTAGCCGGCAGGGATCAGTGCGCGGGATTCACGTTTTTTTTTTGTATAATTGATGGATCAATGAACCACAATTTAAAACCGCTTTACTCATGAAATTTGTAGTATCCAGTATGGAACTGTTGGATCATCTGCAGGCCATCAGTCGTGTAATCAGTTCGAAAAATACACTTCCGATCTTGGATAATTTCCTCTTCTCACTGGAGGATGGAAAGCTGGAGATTACAGCTTCAGACCTGGAATCAACCCTGATCACGCAGATTCAGCTTGAAAATACCGATGGTTCGGGAGTCATAGCCCTGCCGGCACGCCTTCTAACCGACACCCTGAAGGAATTTCCCGATATCCCTCTGACCTTTGAGATCAACACAGAGAACCTGATGATCATCATTCAGAGTGAGAATGGTAAGTTCACGATCATGGGCCAGAACGGAGCCGAGTTTCCCCAGATGCCTGTGATTAAAGTAGATCAAAGGCAGCAGGTTGAGATTGATCAGGATGTGCTGCTTGCAGGAATCAATAAGTCGCTTTTTGCCACTGCTGATGATGAGCTCCGTCCCGTTATGAACGGGATATTCATGGAGCTTTCCCCTGATGATATCACCTTTGTGGCCTCCGATGCGCACAAACTGGTACGTTATAAAAGAACAGATGCATCGGCCGGGAGTGCATCCAGTTTTATCCTTCCAAAAAAACCTGCGTCCCTGTTGAAAAACATCCTTCCCAAGGAAGAGAATCCGGTGGCCCTGGAATTTGATGACAGGAATGCTTCTTTCACCCTGACCAATTACAAACTGGTCTGCAGGCTGGTGGAAGGCAATTATCCCAGTTACAATTCGGTTATACCCACTGATAATCCCTACAAAATGAGCATCGACAGGCTTTCATTATACAATACCCTTAAAAGGGTGTCGGTGTTCGCAAACCAGGCAAGCAGCCTGGTGAAACTTTCATTTACGGGGAACCAGTTGAATATATCAGCCCAGGACATTGACTTTTCAATTTCCGCCATTGAACGCCTGAACTGCCAGTACGAAGGTGAGGACATGGAGATCGGATTTAAATCTACCTTTTTGATCGAGATTCTTTCCAACCTTGCATCAACGGATGTGGTTCTGGAGATGAGCGACCCCACAAGGGCAGGAATCCTCTTACCAGGTGAAACAGAGAATGAACATGAAGACACCCTTATGTTACTGATGCCCATGATGATCAATGCTTAAGGGATGAAGCTTAATCTGAAGAATCCCATTATCTTCTTTGATCTTGAAACCACGGGCATCAACATTGCCTCTGACAGGATCGTTGAGATTTCCTATCTGAAGGTGGAGTTAAATGGCCACGAGACCTTAAAAACCCTGCGCATCAATCCCGGAATTCCCATTCCTGAAGATGCAACAGAAATTCACGGGATCAGGGATGATGATGTGAAAGATTCCCCAAGCTTCAATGAGGTGGCCAAAAGCATAGCCAGGGATTTTGAAGGGTGTGATCTGGCGGGTTACAACTCGGTGCGGTTTGACATTCCCCTGCTGGCAGAAGAGTTTCTCCGGGCCGGTGTGGATATTGACATGAAAAGGAGGAAGTTCGTGGATGTACAGGTGATCTTCATGAAGATGGAACCAAGGACCCTTGCAGCAGCCTGCAAGTTCTTTCTGGGGAAGGAACTTGAGGATGCCCATTCAGCCATGGCAGATACCAGGGCCACCTATGAAGTGTTGCAGGCACAGCTTGACAAGTATCCCAACCTGGAGAATGATATAGGGAAACTGGCCGACTTCTCAGCCCACAACCGCAACGTGGATTTTGCCGGAAGGATTGTCTTCAACGATGAAGAGGTGGAGGTGTTCAACTTTGGAAAATACAAGGGAAAAGCTGTGAAAGATATACTGGCACAGGACCCCGGTTATTATGGCTGGATGATGAACGGTGACTTCCCGCTCTATACCAAAAAAGTGCTCACAAACATCAAACTGAATTCCATCAAGCTTTAGTTCGATGAAGATCATCTGTATCGGCCGCAATTACGTGTCCCATGCCCGGGAACTGAACAATGATGTTCCCACTAAGCCGGTTTTTTTTCTGAAGCCCGATTCAGCATTGGTTATCGATAACCGTCCGTTTTTCTATCCGGACTTCTCTGCCGATGTTCATCATGAACTGGAGGTAGTCATCCGGATCGACCGCTTGGGCCGGAGCATTGAAGAGAAGTATGCCGGGCGTTATTTCAGTGAGATTGGCCTGGGTGTTGATTTCACTGCCCGTGACCTTCAGGATGAACAGAAGCAAAAAGGCCTTCCATGGGAAATTGCCAAAGGGTTTGATTACTCGGCTCCTGTGAGCGGATTCCTCCCGGTAACCAGGTACAAAGATATTCATGATCTCTGCTTTCGTCTTGATTTGAACGGGAAGACTGTACAGGAGGGATCCACTTCCCTGATGATTTTTTCCTTTGAGAAGATTATCGCATATGTTTCGCGCTTCATGACATTGAAAACAGGCGACCTGATTTACACGGGTACACCGGCAGGCGTAGGTCCGGTGGCGGTCGGTGACAGGCTTGAAGCCTATCTGGAGGGGGAAAAGCTGATGGATTTCCCGGTGAAATAATGGACTGTGTGGATTATACCCTCCATCCGATTAACCTCGGCAATGTTTCCTGTTTCTTATTGCACAGACCCGGGGCTGCCATCCTGGTGGATTGCGGCAATGCCGGATCGGAGCTTAAAATTCTGGAGGAGATCATCTCTCTGGGCCTTGAGCCGGGCATGCTCAAGCTCCTGGTCCTCACACATGCACATTTCGATCATGCAGGATCGGCTGGAAAGCTGAAAGCGCTTACCGGGTGCAGGATCCTGGTCCACCGCATGGAAGCGTCCCGTCTGAAAGAGGGCTATACTGATCTGCCGCCGGGTACGCGCTGGAAGGCTAAGCTGCTGGTGGGTCTGGGCAGGACCTTTGCCAGCCGGCTCGGGAAGTACCCGCCTGCCGAGCCGGATCTTTTTGTGGACCAGGTATATGACCTGAACGAAGCCGGTTTTCCCGGGAAGGTGATCCATACGCCAGGTCATACCATCGGCTCCATGGTGGTTTATTTGGAAAAGGGGGAACTCATTGGGGGTGATACCCTTTTCGGGGTAGAAGGAAAACAGCATTTCCCACCCTTTGCCGAGGATCTGCCTGCCCTGGTGAACAGCTGGAAGGCCATCCGCAAACTGGATGCCAGGATCATCTATCCTGCCCATGGCCGGAGCTTCACCCGGGAGAGCTTTCTTGCTGAATTTGACAACGCCATAGAGAAGTACTCAGTGCCCAGTGCCTAGTACTGAGCACTAAGTGCTTATAATAAATGAATTACAAGAACATGAAAAATTTTACAAAGCCGGTTCTTTTATCCTGTTTGATGGTCTTTGCTGGTTTTCAGTGTATACATGGACAGGTATCCAATTCAAAATACATCCAGGTTGCGTATTCCAATTCTTTTTTTTGTAATCCGGCAGAAGAGGTGAAATTTGGTGGAACCCTCCATGAGAGAATGATGCTTATTCAGGAAAACCGGTTAATAGCGCAGGACATGGACCAGATCATTGAGCCATTCCGGCACAGGAATGAATCCAAATGGTGGCAAACCGAATTTTGGGGTAAATGGATGTTATCGGCAGCCAAAGCCTATGAGTATTCCGGGGATCCTGTCTTGTTTCAAAAAATGAAAGAATCAACCCAGGAGATTATTGAATCCCAAAGTGAGAATGGATATATTGGCAATTATGCCCCGGAGCACCATCTGGAACAATGGGATGTCTGGGGCAGAAAATATACCCTGCTGGGCCTTTTATATTACTATGACCTTTCCGGGGACACTGAAGCCCTTCACGCTGCCGAACGCCTTGCAGATCATTTGATGACGGAAATTGGTCCGGGGAAAACGGATGTTGTCAAAACGGGAAACTATCGCGGCATGGCAAGCAGTTCAGTACTGGAACCCATTGTTTTACTTTATGAAAGAACCGGGAACAAGAAATATCTTGAATTTGCCTTGTATATCGTGAAACAATGGGAGACGGCTGACGGGCCCCGGCTGATCAGTAAAGCTCTGGAAGGAGTTCCGGTAGCCGAGAGATTCCCGGTGAAGAATGTCTGGTGGGGGTGGGAGAACGGGCAAAAGGCTTATGAAATGATGTCCTGTTATGATGGATTGCTCAGGTTATTTCAACATACCGGGAACCAGGAATATTTTGATGCTGCATACAAGGCTGCTGTCAATATCCTGGAGGAGGAGATCAATATTGTGGGTTCGGGAGCCACCATGGAGTGCTGGTACCATGGAAAAGAACGGCAAACCGTTCCCACCATGCATACCATGGAAACCTGTGTGACAATCACCTGGATGAAGTTATGTTATGAGATATACAGGCTGACCGGTGAGCTGCGCTGGATGGAAGAAATTGAGAAGAGTACATACAATAACCTGCTCGGTTCACTGATGCCGGACGGAAGCCGGTTCAGCAAGTACAGCGGCCTTCAGGGTTTTCGTGACCATGATGGATTCCAATGTGACATGGAGATCAACTGTTGCATGGCCAATGGTCCACGGGGACTGTTCCTCCTTCCCGATGCCGCGGTCACCCGAAATGGCAAGAATATTTATATGAACCTGTATAATCCAAGTGAAGCACAATTGGTACTTGAAGACGGGACTGCCGTGAAATTACACTGTACCGGGAATTATCCGGAATCGGGTCATATTGAAATTCAGATCCGGACTTCCGTTGAATCGGACCTGAAATTATATCTGCGCATTCCAGGCTGGAGCAATGATACCAAAATCAGTATAAACGGGTCATCAACCGAAGGAGTCATTGAACCGGGGACTTACCATGCAATTGAACGCAGATGGCAATCAGGAGATATGATCCGTATTGAACTGGATATGCGCGGACGCCTGATTGAGCGCAAGGAGGGAATACGAACTTTTCATGCCCTGGCCACAGGCCCCATTGTCCTCGCCCGTGACAGCCGCTTTGGTGATTTGGATGTGGATGCGGAATTGACTTTTCCTGAGGCAGAACATGGAAGAGTAATTCTTGAGCCCTGTTCCGGAACCGGTGCCTGGATTGCTCTTACAGCAAAAGTGAATTATGGTTCCGGAGAAAATCCGGTGGAAATGACCCTTCCCTTTATTGATTTTTCATCTGCCGGAAACCTGTGGGATCCCGGTAACCGATACAGGGTATGGATTCCTGCAATATACAATCCCATCGGGGAGTTGCATATAGAATAACAGGATGGATTATTGAAGGGAAAGGTAGCTCTGGATGGTCTGGTAGACCTCATCCCTCTGTTCGGGGGGCATGTTGTTAATCCGGGTCCTGTGAGATCCTCCCTCCTTGATGAATATTCTTGAATTGGTATTGCCTGTGGATGTGACCGCCGTGGCAGACCAGGTATCATACTCCCCGTAAATATAAATGAACCGGTCGGCTTCGGAGGCCAGGTACGCTTCAAGCTGCACAGACAGTTCAGGATTAAAGGTAACATCCAATCCTTCAGGAAGGGTAAAAGTGAATACCGGATTGTCCACATGCCTGATATAGGGTTCAAACTCGTCCAGCTTATAGCCATAATAGCCCATCTCGGTGAGCGCCTGGTAAAAGAATGGCCTGAATTCTGTAATATAGGCGTCATCGAAATAGTCAAATCCAGCCACCCGGTTCATGTGTTCCACAAATTCCCTTGGACCAGCAGCCCGTCCGGGTATCATCTTCACCGGGACGTATCCCCATTGCCAGAATGCAAAGGAATATTCAAGCACACAATATTCATAGGCTCTCTCAAGGCCTCCTGCAATTTCATAAGTATACCCCTTCTCCTCGGAGAATTGCCTGAATGCGGGAATATAACGTTCCTCATGTTTCAGGGCCAGTTTCTGAAAATGTTTTATCTTTTTGCGGGCTGAGGCGGTTCCGACCTGGTCGAGAAATGCATAGATCCGTTCATCTTCCACCTGGTGGTTCAGAGGGGCCACATAGGCAACACGAACATCCACATCATCGGGATAGTAATAACTGTGGTACATGACCTCCTGCCCTCCCTTGCTAATCCCTGTGGCAATCCATTGTCCGGGATAGAGCTCCTTAAATAGCTGTACAACGCGATGGAGGTCCGATGCGGCCTGCCAGGTATCCAGGTATTGCAAATCGGGATGATCGGGCTGGCTTTTTCCAAAATAGCGGTGTTCTGCCATGATCTGGTTACATTTCAGTTTTGCTGCAATTTCATGGGTGTAATAGTAATTTGCATCGTATCCTTCCGTGACAAAAACAACCGGCATGGAAGGATCAATGTGTGAGATGTAGATGCGTTGCATGAATGATTCCCCATCCGGGTTTCTGTGGTCAAGGGGTTGCTCCACCAATACCTCCAGGATCGTTTCGTAGATGGATTCACCTTCCAGAACCCGAACCTCAACTACATCGATTCTTTCCAGGAATTCATCCAGCTTTGCCGAGGCATTCGCAGGAAGCCATACGACAAAAAGCAAGATCCAGCATGCGACCCTATGCATATCTCTCCGGTTCATCTTCATGCACTTATAAGGTTCAAAAATAGCTATTTTTGACGGATCAGCAACATCCCTGAACCTTGGTGTGTTTGAAACTATCTGATAAATGCATTATAAGAATCAGCGACAAGATAAAAAGTTAAAATAAATTCATATGATATGGAGAATGCTAAAAAAACGGGTTATCTCGAACACAGGTTAAATTGCGGGATTTTATGAAACGCAGGAAATTCATTCAGAATACAGGTGCCACCGCCCTCGGCGGAGCCCTGCTCCCGGGCATCGTTCCCTCAACTGTCCTGGGAAGAGATTCCAAAAGCAAAGATTTTATGATCGAAGCGCTGTCAGACTTCCCTGATGACGCCCGTTTCGCCCCGGAGCCAATCGGGCCGGCACATCTCGACGCAATGATGGCCCGGCTAACCGAGTGCGGGGTACGCAGGGTGAGCTGGGGGTATTACGGAGACGGACGGGGCGGGTTTCTGACACCAGCCTGTGAATTGGATTATGAGGATCCGGTACGGACTTACCATGATAGCTTCAAGAACGTGGCACGTACCTACCAGGAACTGGGGCAAAACCCACTCTCTGTGGCTGTCCAGGCTGCGCATAAGCATGGAATCGAGATCTACGCCTATTACAAACCCTATGAGACCGGGATGTTGGCTTTTCCAGAAGGATCCTATGAAGCCGCACTGTATGGACGCCTGAGCAGAATTGGAGGCCGGATAGCCTGGGTAAATCCTTTTGTCGCTGACAACCCGCATCTAAGGATCAAACGGCGCGATGATGACCTGCCGCCGGATGTGATGGACAAGACCATCGATACGATCAAATTGCGAAAACGGGATGCATCAGCAACCCGGATCACCCGTGAACATTTGCAGATCTGGGTCAGTGATTTGAACTACCGGTACAGGCGTGCAGCTATTCCCTTTTCGTTTACGGAAACGATTGAACCCTGTCCTGAGGATGTCTTCGAGCTTTCCACCGGCGACATCGTGGTAAAACGCGGGGATCCCCAGAGGGTGCTGATCCTGAGTGGACTGAATCTTCATGATAAGTATGTACTGCTTGCTACTGATTTCACCGATACAGGGGGGGATTTTGAGAACACCGACCTTGGAATGCTCGAGGCTTATGATGAGAATGGTCAGCGGATTCCCGGTGTGATTGCCTCCAGGACAGCCATCTGGTGCCGTACCATGGTGGATTTCAGGAAGTGGGGACTGATGTTTGACACCGGGTGGAACGGACAGAAAATGCATCTGGATGACCCCGGCAATGGATTCGTCGCGTTTGCCCGCGGGCGCAATGAATACCTTACCGGTGCCTTGTGTGAGACCGAACCGCAGGTGCAGGAATTTTGGTTAAGCTGCCTTAAGGGGATACTCGACCAGGGAGTGGATGGCATCGATTTCCGGGAGGAAAACCACAGCATGCACACCAACCACCCTGAAGAATATGGCTTTAATGAAGTTGTGCTGGAGAAATGCCGGCAACGGGGGAGCATTGATTTACCTGCCATAGCCCAGGTACGTGGTGACGCCTACACCGAATTCCTGCGCAGGGCAAAGCAGCTGATCAACAGCCGCGGCAAGAAGATGCGGATTAACTTCCAGATCGATTGGTACAGGCCTGATCCGCCACTGTCGAGGCGCCTGGCCTATCCGGCCAATCTGGATTTCCAGTGGAAGCGGTGGATAGAGGAAGGGTTGACCGACCAGGCCGTGTTAAGGTTCTACGCACTGCCTTTTAACTCCATATTCGAGGATGAGACCGCACAGGATCTGATCGGGCGCTGCGGGAAAAAGCGCATCCCGCTCACCGTAAACCGGTACATGGACAGGTCCCCGGACATCGCCGATGAGTTCCGGCAAGTCAGGAACGACGGGCGGTTTTCCGGTTTTATTTTGTATGAGACCTATAATTTCCTGAAGTTCGGAGCCGGAGGGGAATGCGAGATATACCAGCCGGAGGTAAAGTCCTTAAAAGAGATTTGAATCCAATTTTAAGCCCATGAAAACAATAATGAAGTTGAAATCCTTACTACTGCTGCTGTCCGTACTGTGGATGGTTTCTGCCTGTGACCGCAATGCATCAGATTTTACCCTCTGGCAGTTGCCTTTGCATTCAGGTTGGGTCGGTAACTCTTATGTGTTTCTGATGGACAACGGGAAAGTGGCTGTGATGGATGGAGGAATGGAAGACGAGGCTCTTTATTTAAAGGGATTTCTGGCGGCATTGGGCAATGAAGTGGAAGCCTGGTTCATCAGCCATCCGCACAACGATCACATGGGGGCATTGAATGAGATTCTCCTGGATCCCGGAGAAATCAAAATCAAAACCATCTATCTGTCAGAACTTCCGGAGTGGTATTATCACAAATACGATACCTACTTTGACAGCCTCACCGACGTGTATTACCGTAACCTGCATCATTCAGGGATACAGCTTGTGAATTTTACAGAGCCGGGGGCCATGATCATGATTGACCGGACCAGGTTCAAGATTCTGAGTACAGTGGATACGAGTATTACCTTCAACATCTATAACAATTCATCCATGGTCATTAAGGTATGGGATAACAGGAAGACCATGCTGTTCCTGGGGGATCTGGCAGAGGAAGGAGGCGAGTTGTTCATGAAAGGCCCATTCAGGGATGAGCTGGATTGTGACTATGTCCAAATGGCTCATCATGGTCAGAATGGAGTGAGCAAGGAGTTCTACAGGAGTTTTAAATTCAGGGCCTGTCTCTGGCCAACACCCTTGTGGCTGTATAACAATGACCGTGGAGAAGGATTCAATACGGACGTCTTTAAAACAATGGAGATCAGGGAAACTGTGGATTCCCTCGGAATAAAGGAACACTATTTTCAGTATGAAGGGCTGGTCAGGATTACAGATTAAATCTCTGGTTCGTTGGATTTTATAAAACCGGCAGCCCCGATAACCGGTATGCTGGCCTGAGTATCGTCTATCACTAATATGAATCGCTTTCGGACCAGAATTTTGATATTTTCCATGCTCTTAATTCACCTTTTTTCTCAATTGCCAAAAAAGCAACCCTGTCGCCTGTCTTGAATTTCCGGTTGCGGGACTTTCCCCGAAAAATCGGAAACGCATCTGAAGGGAAAGGCCATGATTTCCAATCTTTGACATCCACCCGAACGAAATAATACTTTCTTCTGCCTTCTTGCAGACAGTCAACCATGCCTGTGGTTTCCCGTTTTATCATCCCGAAATTTGTGTGCTTCAATTTAGGCAAAATTCGTTTGCTATGAACCTTGAATATATGGTAGAGCTACTCTCCCTTAACTGAGCAGAGGATTTGTGAAAGAAGACAAGCCTGGGAATAACGCAACCCTGGACCGGAGCTTTTCATCTTCCGTGAGAAATATCTTAATACCCACCAAAACTAAATTATAATGAAAAATTCCAAGAACCTGACAGTCTGCCTTTATGTTATCATGCTGTCCGGATTTGCACCCCTGTATGCCCAGGATGCAGATTATCAAAAGATTGACATGGTTGATCTGAAAATGAACCTGGCAGAAACCAAGCTGGATCTTCTGGATGCCAAGATACGTCTCTGGGAAGAAAAGCCTGCTTTGCTGGAAATGAAATTGCGGGATATAGAGAACGACATCGCCCAACTCTCCTTTAGTCCGGAACAATTCAATGACAAATTCCTCCTGCTTGATTCATTGCTAGAAAAACAACAATCCTTAATGTCTGAACAAAGTAAAAGTACGTCTTCTTTGCCTCCTGTCGAAACCAATTACCCTGCAGAGCCTGTTCTGATCCCATCTGATAAATATGTCATGTCGATATATCCGGTAAGACTTTTTGAAGGTACATTGCAGCTCTCCATCGAAAGGGCATTAAATAGGGGGAATGCAATTGAATTGTCCGCGATGGCAACATATGCTTCAAAGGATGGTATTGCAAACTATTATCTCTCCAACCAGAGTCTGGAATACTATAGTACAACTAAGGACGACTATATTTCATATGAAAGTGAGAATATTTCCGGTTTTGGCGGATCCCTTGCATGGAGGAATTATTTACTTCCCAGAAGCAAAGCTGAATATGCTGCACCGAGGGGACTCTATGTAGCGCCAATTTTAATGTACCGCAGGCTTGCTCTTTCTGGTTTTGATCAGGAATACAATGAAGAAGAAGGTAAGATTGAAATTATAGAGGTAACAGAAAACCTTAATGTTTTCTCCGGAGGATTTTATGCCGGATGGCAATTTGTTTTATTGAAGGCCATCACAGCAGATGTTTATGTTGGAGGAGTTCTCCGCCTGAGTAAATATGCTGGTGAGAGCAAATTCACAAAATACAGTCAATTACAAAATATCGATTTCTCAGGGGTAATGCCCACCTTCGGTGTAAAAATCGGGATCGTCAAGTAAAACAAAAATCGTACAGTTTCATAGTTTGTAATCAAACTGACCAGTTTTTCATCGTCAGGTTTGGTCTTGGGCGAGAAATGTCCGATAACCTGAATCAATCTGAATTTTCTCGGAATAAAGGAACGCAATTTTCAGTTCGAAGAACTTGTCAGGAATACTTATTAAATCAGATAAAAAAAGCTAATTTAACACGGACCAACAATATTCTTATACAGATAACCAAAAAAAAGCATACAAACATGAGAAGTATAATTCAGTTGAAAAATTTCAGCAAACAAAAGGCAGTGGTCGCCGTAATCGGTATACTGGCTCTGACAGGATTGCAGGCCCTGGCCCAGGATTGTGCCGGCTACTTCACCATGAAAGAGGGAACAGTGCTTTCCTATGTCAATTATAACCCGAAGGGCAAAGTAAGCGGTAGTAATGAAATGTCTTTCAGGAAAAAGACGGAAACGCCGGAGGGGATGAAAGCCCTTTTTTCGACAAAGTTGAAGGATGACAAGGGAGAGATCCTTCATGAGGGAGAATTTGAGATAGAATGCAAAAACGGGGTACTCCATTTTGATGCAGGACAATTGCTGGATCCTGCTACCATGAGTGCCTATGAATCCATGGAGGTAAATGTTACAGGCGATAATCTGGAACTTCCCCTGCATTCGGCCGATGGTACTTCTTTAAAGGATGGAGGTGTAAAAGCGGTGGTCACATCGGGTGGAATGAAGATCATAACCCTTTCTGTGGAAGTGACAAACCGGAAGATTGCCGCCCATGAAACCATGGTGACCCCGGCAGGAACGTTCAAGTGTATCAAATATACCTACGACAGTTTTTCTCAGGCGGGTTTTGTGAAAGTGAACACCTCGGGAATTGAATGGTACAGTCAGGAGGTTGGGACCATCCGGAGCGAGTCCTACGATAAAAACGGGAAACTTACAGGCTATACGGTTCTCGAATCCTTTTCAGACTAATTCCAGAGCATTCTTCAATGCCTCGAAATAAGTTCTTACGGTTTGGGACAGTACCGGCCCATCCATGGCTTCCAGGAAAAGGCGGGGCCGCACCTTTCCCTCAACATTAAATCTCCTGATGTGGTTTACAATTCCCAAATGACCCCATAACACCTTCTCAGGTTCCTTCAGGGTGACCAGCTGCTGGTTGTACAGATTGAAGAAATTCACCAGGGTGGTAAAATCCCTTTCCGATGATTCTGCCAGGGCTGGACAGTTGGAAAGGCACCTTCGGATATTCCTGTACCGGGTGGTCGCATTTTTAAGGACGCTGATTCCCAATTCCCCCATGGGGATTCTCCTGTGCAGGTAAATCTCCACGTAACGGTATATTCCGATTACTCCAAGTGCATCCAGATCATCGGCGATGGAGAGGATGTTCAGGACCCCCGGAGGTGACCCGGCCACAAAAGCATCGTAAACAGATTCATCCTTGCTGTCGTGTTTCTCTACAGCAGTGCATATTTCATCGAAGCGGAGGGGCAGGGGAAGCTCTTTTTCGCTGAAGAACTGTTTGCACATGGCTTTTCCAAGAACTCCATGGGACTCCTCCGTACTTTGAGCCATGCCCAGGTCATGAAACCAGGCAGCAACCATCACCCCCTCCACAAGGTCAGGTGTGATCGAGCTGTTGAACAGGGATATTTCACCCAGAAGGGTCTTACACAATTGCCATACACGCAGGTGGTGGTCCTGGTCGTGGGACGGAAGAAATATTCCGGAGAATACTTCAGCAGCGTTCGGCTGCAGTTTTACCAGCCATTTTTCCTCCGACGCACTGATCCATTGGCTGATCCGGGTTTTCAAGCAGGTTTATTTTACCCGGGTGAGCTTCATCATGTTGGTTTTCCCCCTTTCCAGGATCGGAATGCTTCCCACATGAACCACAAGGTCCCCTTTTTTCAGAAAATTGTTACTCACCAGAAACTCCTCAGTATATTCCACATATTCGTTGATATGTGTACATTCTGCAAAGTAGTATGCCCTGACACCCCAGACCAGTGACAGATCGTTGATAAGGTCAAGGTTCATGGTAAAGGTGAAGATGGGGGCTTTTGGCCTGTGAGAACTTATTTTCAGGGGGGTAAATCCGGAATGGGTGAGGCAGATAATGGCAGCCGCATTGACCTGTTCTGCAAGTCTCACAGCATTATAGCAGATGGATTCCGGTAAAAATGCAGGACTCTCCATGGCCGGTGGGGTCTCCTTATAATACATGACCTCCTCTGATTCGGTGGAGTCGATGATCATCTGCATGTTGCGGATGGTCTGAACCGGGTATTTTCCCACGGAGGTCTCGGCGCTAAGCATGACAGTATCAGCGCCATCAAGTACCGCATTGGCCACATCATTTGCCTCCGCCCTTGTAGGCGTTGGATTGGTGATCATGCTCTCCATCATTTGTGTGGCTACGATCACCGGTTTGGATTTCATGAGGCATTTCTTGATGATGCTTTTTTGAATCTGCGGAACTTTATGAAAAGCCACCTCCACTCCCAGGTCACCCCGGGCCACCATAATCGCGTCAGAGGCGTCAATGATCTCATCGATCTCATCAAGCGCTTCGGGTTTTTCAATCTTGGCAACGATCCTGGCATTGTTTGGATGGGCATCCACCAGTTTTCTCAGGTCACTGATGTCTTTTTTACGGCGAACGAACGAAAGTGCAATCCAGTCCACATTGTTATCCAGCGCAAATTTTGCGTCCAGCAGGTCTTTTTCTGTCAGGCTGGGCAAAGACACTTTGGTGTTGGGCAGGTTCACTCCTTTTTTACCTGACAGCGGACCCCCGGCAATCACCCGGGTTCTTACCGTATCCTTTCCGTTGGTTTCGAGGACTTCAAACGCAAGCTTGCCATCATCCACCAGGATGGTTTCTCCCTTGGTTACATCGGACGGCAGTTGCCTGTAACTCATATAAACTTTCTCTTTGGTTCCCAGACAGGGCTCTGTAACAAAAGAGAATTCCTGACCATCTTCAAGAATGACACTGTCATTCTCGATTTCACCCACGCGAAGTTTGGGTCCCTGGAGATCGGCCAGAATGGCCACATGGGACCCCAGTTTTTCGTTGAGTTCCCTGATGTACAGAATGGTTTTTAAATGCTCGGAATGCACGTCATGTGAACAGTTGATCCTGCAAACATCCACGCCTTCGTGGAACATTTTTTCAAGTATTTCCTTGTTTCTTGTGGCGGGGCCGATGGTGGCTATAATTTTGGTGTGTGACCGTTCGTGGCGCATGTTTTCAAAGGTAAAAGGTAAAAGTTTTTTACAAATGTATTGCTATTGCTTTGAACCTGAAAGAAATCAGGGATTATTGAGAATTTATTTTTACCTGAAACCAGCAATACACCTGTACTCTCATGGTAAAAAGAAGAGCCGGCGCATGTGCGACCGGCTCTTCTCCTTTTCACTTTCCCTTTATAATGGTGACTATCCGTCACTTTTTGGTTTTTGTCCCAGCAGGATCTCATCAATCATCTGGCGGAACATCTCTTTGGTTGCCTCCGGAGTCTGGGCAATGCCGCTGCTCATGGAAGGTTTTCCATTTTGGGGAACGAACAGGAAAGCCGGGATGCTCTGGATCCCAAAAACGGCTGCGAGCTCCTTTTCTTTCTCCGTATTCACCTTGTAGATATGGATGCGGCCTTCATACTCTTTGGCGAGTTCTTCCAGCACCGGGGCTGCCATCCTGCATGGTCCGCACCAGTCGGCGTAGAAATCGATCAGTGCAGGTTTATCTCCTTCGTATATCCATTCAGTCTGGTTTTTCTCATAATTCATCACCTTTTCCAGAAAGTCCTGTTTGGTCAGGTGGACCGGTTTCCCGGTTGTTTCTGGCTGGTTGCCCTTTGTATCTGTTGCAGGAAGGGCTGCCACGGTTTCAGGAGCCTCATCCACATTGTTCAGTGAACTGGCAGATCCACTGTTGCAGGAAATGAACAGCATTGAAACGGCTGCAAAACTTACAATTATTTTTTTCATTTATTTACTGTTTGCCCCGTAAAACCGGGAGTTAAAATTATATACTTACACTCAGGACCTCTGCGATGGCCTGTTTAAAGGTCTCTTTTGGAAGAGCACCCATGGCCATTTGCGGCTGACCCTCCCTGGGGATGAAAAGCAGCGAAGGAATACTCTGTATCCCAAACACCGATGAAAGTTCACGTTGCTCCTCTGTATTCACCTTAAATATATCAAGTTTATCACCATATTCAAGCTTCAGTTCTTCAAGAATGGGTGCAATCACCTTGCACGGGCCACACCAATCAGCGTAAAAATCGATGATGGCCGGGGTTTTTCCCTCAAATTTCCAATCCTTGCTGTTCTCGTAGTTAAAAATCTTCTCTTTAAAAGTCTCGTTTGTTAAATGCTCAAGTTTCATGCCTTTATATTTTAGCTGGTTCATATTCTGACGCAAAAATAGGGCACAACTTACAACCTTACTGTAACTTTAGTCACAAACCGGAAAAAAGTGGATCATTCGTTCC
>JAZDPG010000041.1:0-4434 GCA_043797815.1 Bacteroidota bacterium | reverse complement strand
CCCGGTTGGGCCATAGACAATAAGTTCACTGTCTGTTTCACCAATCAGATCCGCACCATTGAACTGCCATTGGAAACTGTATCCAACCCCACCCGGGACCTCCAGGATGGTGCTGTCTCCGTTACAAAAGGCACTGTAGTGTCCCTGAGCCAGTGAAATTCCAGCATCCGGGCTTTCTGCAACTGTGACCTCTTTGATCTTCTGCCCGGAACATCCATTGGAAGCGAAAACCGTCAGGGAGGTAACGTAGGTTCCGGGGCTAGGGAATAAATGAGATATTTCAGATGCATCTTTTGATATACTTCCGTCTCCAAAGTACCAGGTATAATTTATTCCTGAAAGTCCTTCGATATCCGTCAGATCCGTATAGGTCATTTCTGCTCTGTCACAAACGGGATTGGCTGCGAAGTCAACTACAGGGCTTTTCATAACTTGCACCTTTTTCGTTACTGAAGCCTCGTCTCCTGACTGGGTATATGCAGTCAGGGTTACCTGGTGCACTCCTGCCGTTTGAAATGAATATTCTGGCTCTTTTTCACTTGATCTGGAACCATCGCCAAAATCCCAATAATAGGAACTTATCACATCGGTAGTAACGGAGAGATCAGAAAAGGTTGTGGCTATTCCCTCACAAACCGTGTCTGCTGCAAAATTGGGTCTCACATCCGCAATGATAAAAGAGCCTTGGGGAGCCCAGCCACTTGTCTGATATCCCTGGTTGATCGCCTGAACGCTCCAGTAATAGGTGCCATTTGGAAGATCCTTTAACCGCCATTCCCTGTTGATGGATGTATTTCCCAGATGTGTGGTCCTGATGTAACCGGTATTGGGGTTGGAATCGGGAGCCACAATATCACATCCCCCTGGAGAGGACCCTACTTTCAGGTCGAAGGAGTAGCCCATCTCCCCTCCCCCCCCATCGGGTCCGTCCCAGGTCAGGACCACTTCAAAACCTTCCAGGTTGCTTTCCAGGTTTAGGGGCTTTCCAGGAATACTTCCCAGTTCATTGTAATTATTCCTGTAAACCCCTACCGCTTTGGCCTGGTTCAGGGCTCCTGAAAACAGTAGATCATGATCGCCATCATTATCATAGTCCCCCATTTTCATATACCCATAGCCAAAAGGTATATCGTTGATCTCATCAGTTCTGAATTGGTCATTTCCAATATTCCTGACATCCACCAATCTGTAGTTAAAATCCCCGTCCCTGCCCAGTTCCAGGATATCAAGGTCATTATCGCCATCCATATCCAGCCAATTGCGGTATGTGATTGTCAAAGATAAAGGATTCAGGTCCGCATTAACATTACCGAAATAGGAATCAGAATTCCTCAAAATGGATGCTCCGACAAGTATATCAATGTCCGAATCATTATCGTAATCCGCAAACATATACTCTTCACCAGAAGTACCAATTCCCCTGTCCTGGAGGGTGAATACACCCGACCCATTGTTGATCGCTGTTACGCTTCCTCCCCAGTAATCTCGAAAAATGACATCGTAGTCCGAATCCGAGTCCAGATCTTCGGAATAAACATAGCCGTATCCCCCGGAAGGAATCACACCGGTGTTTTCCGGTTCAACAGGGAATGGAGCAATCGTCAGCCCATCTTCCGAATTCAGATATAAGTTTGTGATCCCAACCATTGTCTCTTCATAGGACTTTATAAGACCGGAAACCAGAAGATCCTTTCTTCCGTCGGAATTAAAATCCCTGCATACAAAATTACCCCGGTAGGGCCCGACCTCATCCAAAGTATTATAGGGCTGAAGCGTATTCCCCTCATTTTTTAAAATGATCAGGTCTCCAGGGAAAATCATTCCGACTTCAACTATGTCAGCAAAATAGGTATATATAAGATCGAGATCCCCGTCATTATCGAAATCAACCCATTGGGCATGAGAGATCTCGTCTGAAGTCCAAATACTCTGAACCCTCGAAAAACCATTTCCGCTGTTATTACGGTATACACCTCCTTTTCCAAAAAAATCCAGATAGCCATCATTGTCATAGTCACCCCAGCAACCTACATACCCACCATTCCTGAAACTCCCACCCACAGCAGAATTGTCAATAAATCTCTCTGTGAGAAAAGGCAATACATCCACATACCTTTCCGAAGCAAAACCTGAAGCCAACCCGGAATTATCCATGGCCTGTACACTCCAATAATAGCGAGCGGGAGGTATCTCAGTAATTTTCTTCCCGGTCCTGAACCCCGTGTTTCCGCCCTTTCTTACAAACCTTGCTCCGCTTACAGGATTGGATAGGGGGGATAAAATATAGTTAGACCCCAACTGATTCCTGATGCTAAGGTTATACTGGATTCCGCTTGGAGGAGTCACATCGTCGGTGCTTGGATTCCATTGAAAGACCAAACCGTTGCCCTCTTGCTTTGCTGCCAATCCGGAAGGCGTCGCCGGTTTGCCGTTGGCACCGGACCGGGTATTCTTAAGGATCTTGGTATCACTTAAATAGGAGATGGCTATATCGAGATCGGTATCATTGTCAAAGTCAATCCAATCGGCCCCTCCGACAAAATACAAATTGTTTGGAAGATTGAGTATGCCAAAAACACCGGGACTAACCTGTTCATATATTGCTGAAGTACGTTCTGTATCAGCATTAAAGTCATCCGGGTTCCCACGAATCCCACAAAGCAGAATATCCTGATCTCCGTCCAGATCAAAGTCCCCCCATTTCGCTTCTCCGATATCAATATAATCAATAGCCGGATCTATTTTAGAGAATTGATCCCCGCCCTCGTTCCTGAATATCAGAAAATAATTCAATCCGGTACAGAAAAAATCCAGGTCGCCATCCTGGTCATAATCGGCCCAGTCCATCTGCGTGCTTTTCTCATCTAAAAAGGCTATATCAAGGGGGACAAACATCCCTTCATTATTCTTGAAAATCCTTAACTTTCTTCTTATTTGAGCATCTTCTCCATTGGTAAGGAGATCAATATCCCCGTCGCTATCATAGTCAGCCCAAACTGCATCCCCGTTGGTTATACCATCAAATGTCTCTCCGCTTGCAGAAAAATTTCCATTCTCATTGATGTATAATGTTGCACTCTGGACATCCCCCTCTACTCTTTTTTCAAACAAATCATTGTCCCCGTCATTGTCATAATCCACCCACCTGTAGATATTACGGATATAATTAGGAAATACCGTATTATCCACACTGCTGAAATTGAATCCTCCGTCATTCCGGTACAAATACGAACCTGCATAACGTTGCATGAATACTTCCCAAAGGACTCCAGAAACAATGAAATCGATGTCGTTATCATTGTCAAAATCACACACGTTAATCTCAGCTTCCTCGGGCCCCTTATATTCACTCCATTCCATGATGAAATTTCCGTTCCCTGCATTGCGATAAACACGTATTTCAGAATCAACATCATTCCAACGGTCATTTCCTGAAACAATCAGGTCCTCCAAACCGTCACCGTCCAGATCAGCTGAAGCGACGCTATAGCCCCATGGAATCTCAGGGTCTTGAATTTCGAATCTTCCTATGGCAACATTGCAATCCTCTGTCTCTCCGTAATCATATGATTCACAAGGCCCCAGACTGGATTTCGCATATGCACAGGAAACCCTTAACCGGGTTGTCCCTTCCCCGGCAGTTTGAGGAACCGAAAATGAAATAGTATTGGTTGTAATACTGCTGTTTGCCAGGTATGAACCTAGTTTTTCTCCCGAATCTGTAAAATCTCCGTCCTGGTTGTAATCGATCCAAGCATAGTAATACATGCTGCTGTAAGAAGATCCCCTCGTAATTTTCAGTTGGTAGGTATTTCCCGGTACAAGTCCGGTGGTCTGGGTGTACAACACATAATTGAAATCCTTTGCCGGGTCATCAAAGCTGTGATTTATATCCCCCAGTTCAATGGCCTCTATGAATCTGCCTTCCACAGGCCCGAAGGACGAGGAGGGAATACAGTACTGAGCGAAAATTCCAGGACCAATTCCAGGAAAGAATCCCTGTATTAATGCAAATCGGAGTACGATTCTTCTTAGGAACATTTCACATGAGGGTTTTGTACTATACAATTTGCAAAAAAAAATCAAACCACAAAAATCCACTATGGTGGCGCTCCCCCTGTTATTCCAGCAGGATCGTCTGGCTGATTTGGCTGTCTCCCAGCAAAAGGGTGACCATATAAATACCTGCCGGTTTACCCCCCAGATCAAACTCAATCTCAAAATAGGATGTTGTCTTATGATATGCTGCATTAATAATCTGTGCTCCCGATTCGCTATAGACCTTGATGATCACCTCACCCATGACCGGGTTATCCATCTCCATTTTGATGACCCCCGATGTGGGGTTGGGATAGATTTTCAAATGCTCCCAGAAATCATCCCCGGCTCCCGTAACATTGGGAATCCAGACCGGATTGCTTCTTGAAAAGCAGC
>JAZDPG010000033.1:0-7028 GCA_043797815.1 Bacteroidota bacterium | reverse complement strand
GGCAAAAAAGATGATCCAGACCGGCAGTTCAGACGGAATACCCAGGTGTGTGGTGATCCCCATGATTTTTGAAAGTCCCCCGGGCAACACCAGCATTTCATTGTTGAAGGCAGTGAGACTCTCTTCCAGCCCGAAAAGCTGCAGGGCCAACCCTGCCAGCAGAAGCTGAATCCCCAGTGCAAAAAGTACAATGGCCAGGGAGCCGGGATTCTTCCTGTGTCCCCATTGCCTGACCATGATTACATACACCTGGAATTTTCTGAAAAGTAGCATGAAATAGACCGACAGGAAGATCATTTTAAACAGATCGGAAACCCAAATCCGGTACCAGAAATAATTGGGGCCCCTCACGGCAACAATCACCAGGAGGAATACCATCACCAACACTTTGGGAGCCAGAAGGGTCACCAGTATCCTGTCAGACATTTTCCAGGCATTCATGAACAGAGCCAGATTCAGTATATAAACCAGGCCAAGCACTCCGAGGACCAGTGGAAACAACAGGGATATGAAGGAAGAGAAGATGAGCAGTGACAGGATGTAAATAGCCAGCAGAGCTGCCCCCAACCTTCGCGTCCCGTGCCAGGCATCCAGATCAGTGATCGAATGTGGCCTGAAGATGGCATCAAAATAGAGTGTCCCTGCAAATTTCCGGTGGGCCCTGTCCCTTACAAAACCCGGTATCCCCATAAGCAGCAAGAAGATAGCAAGTACTGCTGTTACCCTGGCCCACCGGATGGCTGCCGGTGTATTTTCTGCAAGCCTGATCCCAGCTTTTGTCTCCTCAAAGTCCATTCCCAGGGTATTCAGGTTTCCCCTGAATTTATCCTCATGGTATTGCAACACTGCCTTGAACTGACCCAGCGCCAGTTTGTATTGGGTCTCTGATCTCCTGTCGCCCGTATCCATCCACCGGTAATAGTGCATAAAGAACTGCCTGTAATAATCCAGCAGCCTGAACAGTTCAATTTCATAGTCCACGGATGCGATCAGACGGTCATAATCATCCTGATTCACTGCCACCCTCTCCCTGGCCTCCGTTAATAGTTCCTTCAGGCGAACGGCACCCTGAACGGCTTCAAATCCTTCATCCACCACCTCCTGGAACCTGTCCCTGGTGATGTAGCAGATGTTGCTGAATACCGCACTGGAAGCTCCCAGGATATTCCACTCGAAGATCCACAACATGGGAGGAGGCTCAAGTCCCAGTGCCCTCACGTCATACCTGGCAAAATCACTGATGTACAGACCCTTCAGCATCACGCCATAAGAGGAATTCAAAAAATCAGTCATGTTCCTTACCAGCAGGGAATCGCTTCCGAAATAGTCACTGATCCAGGCTGCCGTAATGGAGTCCAGGTCGGCATAAGGATTCATCATCAGGCGGCTGGCTGAATAGACATTGATATCATTGATCACATTAAACCCGTAAAAGGGATAGATGATCATGGGGCCGGCCCGCAGGGGTCCGCCGTATTGTGTCCATACCCATACACCCTCCAGTTTCGGATTCTTTGCAAGAAAACTCTGGATGGCCGCCTGGTGAAGTGGTGCGACGAAATTGGGGATGGCCCCGAAACCCTCAAACTCTCTTTTGGCCTGAATCTCTGTGATACGCCGGTGTTTCCCCTGGTACAGGGTAGGATTGAATGGAAGCCAGCTGTAGAAATCCCCGCTGCAGTATTTGGTGGATACCACCAGGTGTTCCGACTGAATTTTTCCAAGCACCTGAGAGTATGTTTCAGGGTTGGTATGCATATCCCCGATCTTCCCCACGCCCACTGACCAGGTCCGGAAAATGATGTTTTTATCATATTTCTCAGCAGCCTCCAGGAATGCTTCCAGCATGAGCCGGACTGCATCGGGAGTTCTTACATACAGCTCACTTGTATAGTCCCATCCCGGTTTGTTATAAATGGAACCCGCCTCCCCGATCCGGATAATGATCCCCTTCAGGTCCGGAAATTTCTCAAAAGCCTCCTCGGCTGCTTTTCCATATACCTCCCAGAAGGCCGGGCTCTCCGTATCAATGGATCCAAATCGCTGCTCCAGGTAGCTCCTCAGCGGAGGAGTAAGCGCCACCATATCCGTCCAAAGGTAAGTCCCCAGTCCGTTGTCCGCCGCCACCTCCATAAGCGATCCGAACCTGGCAGCGAGACTGTCATGCCTGCTCCTGTAAATACTCGCATCCCCGTACACCTGCCGGCCGTTGCCCACTTTGTCAAAATTGATGTACTCCAGGAACCATGGAATGGCGATGGCGTTGTAACCAAATCCGCCCATTCTTCCCGTGTATCCGGCCCACTTGCGGCTCTCCCTTGAAAAGGCAGCCGTATCTATGAAGGGAGGGTTGACCAGCATCACGTCTTCAAAGAAGTGCTGGTTGTGTTCATAATTGCCTCCCCAGTTTGCAGTATCAGGCACTACACCTACACCTCCCATATCCACCATCCGGAGTGACATTTCCACCGAACCTGAATCCGGTCTGTGATGGATGCACGCGATTTCGGAAAGATCCTTTTCGTGATAACTGATGGCCAGGAAACCAATGACACCTTTGGATGCAAGGAATCCAACTGCAAGTCCCGCCGCTAAAACCAATATGGAGATCAGGTAATTCCTTGTGATCACATCTCAATCTGTTTGGTAATCGCAGACTTGATGGGATTCAATACCCGCTGCAACATACGTAATTTATCCGTCATGATCTCAGCCTGGCCCTGCATGTTCTGACTGAATGGAATGTCAATATCGTAGTAGGTCCTGAGCCCTTTAGGCAATTCAACCTCGACCATGTAGTATTCATCATCAGCCACCTTCGATATATTGCTCACATAACCTTTCACCATGCCATACTGAAGGTGCGGATAGTTGTCAAACTGAATATTCACCTGGTGCCCCGGTTTCACCTTTCCGGCACCTGCAGTGGGGAGTTTTACTTTCCCCAGCATGGATCCGGCATCGGTCGGGATGATGGTCAGCACCTTTTCGCCGACTTCCACATTCTGGTTCTCACTCCAGAACTTTGTGAAGGTAACCGCACCGCTCACAGGAGCAACCAGGAGGTAAGTCTGTTCCCAGGTGGCGATGGAGGCTTTCAGGTTGTTGATGGATTCTTCCAGGATGTTGATATTTCTTGATTGTTCCTCCTGCTGTTTCAGTTCCAGATCCACAATCTGCTCCTCGATTCTGCCCACACTGATGTTGTTTTCTGCCATCAGGCTGACGATCTCCTGCCATTTGTTGCGTTTGGCCAGCATCTCGGAATGGGATTTTTCCATGTCCGATTCAGACACCACCGATTCGATGAATAGATCTGCATCACGGTTGGCCTGCCGCTGGGAAAGGTTATACTCCTCCTCGGTAATTCTGGCCCTTTCAGAGAGACTCCTTGAGTACTCCTGCTGCCTCCCCAGTTCCGAACGGAGCAGTTCGATGCGCCGCTGGTGATAGTCCAGGCGCCTGAACTCAACATAATCCCTGTAGGCTTTCAGAAAGATGGAATAATGGGTCTGCATGGTGCCAAGCCTTGCATTTTTCAGTTCGGGCATCTCCTCCGAAACATCCTCAATGGCAATGGTATCAAGGAATGCAAGTCCGGCTTTCAATTCAAGAACATCCTCGTAGGTAGCCGGGTTCTCGATCATGGCCAGCACATCCCCCGTATGAACCATCTCATTGTCATTCACAAAAAGCCCGGTAATCTTTCCGCTTGCACGTGCCTCAAGGTTGGCCGGAGGATTCATCGAGGTGACAAAGATATCGGCCCGCTTGATATCAGGGTACCTGAAAACCCAGCTCCCGAAGATGAGCAGGGCCAGTAAAAACATGAACAGAATGATCCCGTTCCGGGTGATCCAACCCGGAACCCTTCCCAGCATATCTTCTACCTCGTTATTCTGGAGCTCGATCTTCCTGGAAACGTTTTTGTCAGGCATCACAGTTCAGATTGGTTGTGGCTAATATAAAAAAAAGTCCCCAATGGTTTTCATTAAACAATTCACAGCGCTCCAAAGAACAAGAAAATTAATAACTTTCTATGCATTTTTCTGTAACCGGGAACACCTGAATAAGTCTTAGAATTAAAAATCTAATCGCTATGAAAAGAATGGGTATGTTAGTATGCATGGGTGCATTATTCATGTTTGGAGTCGCCATGGGTCAGTCTGCTGTGGGTACAATGCCCCGGATTGTTGAAAAGGATGGCCGGCATGCCCTTCTGGTGGATGGACAACCCTTCCTGATACTTGGAGGTCAGGCACATAATTCCAGTGCATGGCCGGGCATGCTGCCACAAGTGTGGTCGGCCATAGAGGCCCTGAATGCAAACACCCTGGAAGTCCCCATCTACTGGGAACAGGTAGAACCTCAACCGGGGAAGTTCGATTTTTCTCTTGTTGACACCCTGCTCATTCAGGCACGGGAACGGGACAAATATCTGGTGATCCTGTGGTTTGCCACCTGGAAAAATGGCAGCAACCATTATATGCCGGGATGGATGAAAAACGATGCTGCAAAGTATCCCAACATCACAGGGAAAAACGGACAGGCGGTCGATTCACCTTCCCCGCACACAGGGGCAGCCATGGAAGCTGATGCCAGGGCTTTCAAAGCCGTCATGAAGTATCTGAAAGAAGCCGACCCACAGCATACGGTGCTGATGGTCCAGGTACAAAATGAACCCGGTTCGTGGGGAAGTGTGCGGGATTTTTCCACTGTCGCTCAAAAACTGTTTGAAGGACCGGTTCCCAGGGAGCTCCTCAAGCCTGAGGTTCTGAAGGAACTTAACAAACCTGTTGTATCAAAAGGAACATGGCAGGAGGTATTTGGTGAGGACGCTGATGAGTATTTCCATGCCTGGTCGGTGGCCGGCTATATTGAAACTGTTGCTGCGGCCGGCAAGTCGGTCAATCCCTTGCCCTTATACGTCAATGCGGCATTGCGCGATCCGCTTTCCAATCCCAAAGCCTCTACCTATGAAAGCGGGGGTCCCACAGACAATGTAATCCCGGTCTGGAAGGTCGCCGCACCGTCCATCGACCTGGTGGCTCCGGATATTTATCTGTCAGGCACCGAGACTGTATTAAAAGTCATTGAACTATACGATCGTACGGATAATCCGCTTTTCATCCCGGAGATTCAAGGCAGCGAGGAGTACTCAAAATATCTCTATGCGTTGATTGCACGAAGCGGCATTGGATATTCGCCTTTTGGGATAGATGACAATGGCCGTGGTGAGACAGCAGAGGAAACAGCAGAACGCCTGGGATCTCTTTCGAAGGAATATGCCATGGCCGGACCCATGATGAGGGAACTGGCAAAATGGGGATTTGAAGGAAAGATCAGGGCTGTGGTTGAACGGGAAGATGAAGCCGTGCATACCATCGATCTTGGAGCCTGGGAAGCCATCATCACCTTCAGCGCATCAAGCGGGCGCACGGCACAGGCCAATACCAGGCCGGTCGGAAAAGCGATGGTGGTACAGCTTGGTGAGAACGAATTTGTCCTCGTGGGCACGCATTGCCGCTTCACATTCCGGCCTGTTGGTGCCAATGCAGGCAGGGCCTGGCAATTCCTTAAAGTTGAAGAGGGCAGGTATGAGAACGGAACATTCAGGCTCCTGCGCATTCGTAACGGGGATGAAACCGATTGGGGCGGGCCCCGCATCGGTGATGTTCCGGCTGTGTTGCATACCACGCTGGTTGTCCGGTAACAGGGGCAGAAAATAAAGGTGAAGTAGTAAAACAAAACATAAACGACATGAATCAACATCCTTACAGAATAAAATCCAGCCTGACTTTTCCTGTTTTACTTGTTCTGGCCATGTTGGGCCTGAACCCCGATCCCGCGCAAGCCCAGCTGCCTATTGCAACAGGGCAGGAAAACCAGGCCCTTTTGAACGAGCCCGTGGACATCAGCCGCGATTTCAGAAATTTTTCGAACACCTATTTTACAGCCGACAGCCTGGTTTCTTTTAACCCTGCGACAGGCGAGGGCACCATTCAATGGCAGCGAAATGTTTACCAGACACGGCAGGCATTTAATAACATGCTGGCCTTCTTAAGGCCCATTGCCGGCAACGAATTCCCGGGGGTTGAATATGAGGCAAATCCCGTTTTGCCTTTCTATCTGGAATTTGTTTCTCCCAAAACAGTGCGTATCAGGGTAAAAACAGGTTTTGAGGCACAGCCGGAACAAGCGTCGCTGATGCTTGTAAACGGTTTTGCTCCAACGGATAACTCCTGGAAATACAGTAAAATTGAGAAGGGGCATCAATACACCGGGGCTTTTGGATCGGTAGTAATCAGGGCCTACCCCTGGCACATCGAGTTTTATGATGCCCGGGGGAAGTTGCTGACACAAACCAACCACAACCTGGACAATGCGGGGACTTTCACACCGATTGTGCCCTTTTCCTTTGTGCGCCGTTCATCCGATTATTCCCGCAGCGTTGATGCTGTCTTCTCACTGTCTTCCGGCGAAAAGATCTTTGGCCTGGGCGAATCATTCAAGGGATTTGACAAACGCGGGCAAAAAGTGGTCTTGTGGACCGATGATGCCAATGGCGTTCAAAACGAAACCATGTACAAGCCCATCCCATTTTTCATGAGCAACAGAGGCTATGGCATGTTTATGCATACCTCCACGCCCATCACCTGTGATATTGGCAAATATTTTGATGCCGTTAACTCGTTGATGATTGGCGATGAGGCACTTGATTTGTTTGTATTCCTGGGCAATCCGAAAGATATTTTGGACGAGTATACCGACCTGACCGGCAAGGCGCCCATGCCTCCGCTCTGGTCCTTTGGATTGTGGATGAGCCGGATCACCTATTTTTCGGAAGCTGACGGGAGAAATGTGGCAGCCCAATTGCGCAAAAACCGCATCCCATGCGATGTGATCCATTTCGATACGGGATGGTTCGAACATGACTGGCGAAGCGATTACAAATTCTCGGTATCGCGTTTTACTGATCCGGAAAAAATGATTGCTGACCTGGATGCACTGGGATTGAAAACCTGCCT
>JAZDPG010000025.1:0-3911 GCA_043797815.1 Bacteroidota bacterium | reverse complement strand
TCCACAATAAAAGTTTTGACCACTAAAATCTACTTCGTTACTTTGTGCTTGCATAGGTCTTAAGATTAAGTTTAACATTTATAGACACTTAAATTTAATCTTTATCGAAGACCTATGCTTTTTCAAACATACGATCTAATTAAGAGTACTATACGCGAGTACAGCCTTCTGGGATTTCCCAAAAAAGGGTATTGCAAACTGAGCGCAGCGAATTTGCTAATACTCTTTTGAAATGAAGAACAGGAAAAGCTTTGCGGGCAGGCTATCGATGAACTAAAGGGGAGACGGGGGGCAGGCCATTGCGTGTGAGGAGTCTTTTGCATATTTCCGGATGCAAAAGACTCTGAAGAGCAATTCTAGGGATGGCCGGGGCGGCAATTTAACATAGTGACTAATTCTAGTGCAACCCACATTAGAAATGAATATTTCTAGCAGGATGGCCATGTGTGTCTATTTACCTGAGCGATCAGGCGAAGGCAAGCGAAGCGCAGACATAATATGACATTCTAGGGCAATGCTGGCTCGAAAGAGAATCATACACGTAGTTTCTCCAGGTGGAGGACACAAATCCCGTTAACATAAAATCGGTACCGATATAGGGCCAGGAAAAGCCCTATATCTGATTTTATGTTAATCAGCAGAGCTGACCAGGATTTGCTCGGAATACCCACAATTGCACTAGAATTAATATTATGTTAAATAGAATAAATAGAAAGAAAGGGAGATAATTCTACATTACCTCCCCTTCAATATATCTTTTCGTTCGATTTCTTCCAGACTACATAGCAGCCTTCAGTGCTTTAACCCTCTCGTAGTCATCCATCCTCTGCTCCTTGTAATACATCCGCTGCAGTATATCAAGCGTTTCATACTTCACTGAAGGGTTCTCATCGTTCAGCATATACGCTTTTTCCAGTGAAGAAATAGCCATGTCGTACTTCTCCTTTCCCAGGGCAAGAAGTGCATCCCTGGTGGGTTCATGCTCTTCCAAACCACCCCTGTCATAGAAATCAGCTCCCTGCAGGTAATAGATATATCCCACATCATACCAAATATAATAAAGGTCCGGATTCAGTTCGGCTGCCTTGTTGTAAGACACAATCGCTCTCTCTATGTACTCAATATCTTCCTTGTTAATCAGCAAACGGCCGTTCCAGTAATAAGCCTCAGGAATAGAAGGATTGTTTTCAATCACTTTGGCCATAAACTCTATTCCTTCATCAAACTGCTTAGCCAAAATGTAAGCATCTGCAATATTCGCAATTACGTTAACGCTATCGGGATACTTCTCATAGGCTTCTTTCAGACATTCAATTCCCTTCATGGTATCCCCGAGAGCAAAATAATCCATTTTCATCTGAAGGTACGTGTTGGGGCCTCCGTAATTCACATCAGCAAGCTGCTGATAATACTTAATGGCTTTCTTGTAAAGCTCCTTCTTATCCGTCTTCCCTGCAATCTCCCTGGAAATAATCCCCGAATACTGTACCATGATGGTATCCATTTCGCCTGCAAAAAGATCCATGTTGTTTATTTCCAGTACATTCTCAAAATCATTCAATGCTCCATCAAAATCGCTTGTGTAATAGCAATTTACGCCCTCTCTCTTCAATTGAAGCTTCAGTTCGATCAATTGTTCCTTCACCTTTGGACCAACTTTGCCACTTTCATCCAGTTCAAGGGCCTTTTGATAGGCATCCATGGCAACCCTGAGAGGATCTTCAACGATGGGATCAATCCGTTCCCATTCCTGGAGTGCACCGTTGACAAAGGTGTATTTCATATGTTCGTAGTTATACGTTTCATACAATGCACCATCTTTTGTTTCATTGTCGATACTCAGAGGCTCTTTGTAAAACAACACCACTGTAGTAGAGGACATGCCTTCCTGAAGCTGCTCCAGTCCAACCATGAATACCTGTTGGAAGAGCTCTCCCCTTTTTACCCAGGTAGCCGGCTTGATATTTTTTTTGGGGTCCTGAATTTCTTCGTTGCTCTTTTCAACTTTCTTTTTTACTGTATTGTAGTTCAGCAGAACAATGGCAGTGCCACCTTCCTGGGCATGGAGCCCAACAATTGCTACTGAAACAACGATCAGTGAAATGATTAACTTTTTCATATTGATTGTGGTTTAATGTGCTGCAAAAATAAAAACTTTACTTATAACCTTCAAATAAGATGCCAGAACTCTTTACTGATTTTCTTTATCCGCTGCCGGGGATGCCTGTTCTTCCTCGTTTTCACCATTGGAAGGAACCTGGGTCGCAGCCGCGATCCGGTCTCCTTCACGTAGATTTATAAGTCTGACTCCCTGCGTATTACGTCCCATAACCCGGATACCTTTCACCGCCAGCCTGATGGCAATCCCATTCTCAGTAATGATCATCAGGTCATCATCATCCGTTACTGCCTTCAGTGCAATAAGTTTCCCGGTTTTCTCCGTAATATTCATCGTTTTGACACCTTTCCCTCCACGGTTGGTAAACCTGTAATCCTCCAGCGCAGACCTTTTTCCGAATCCGTTTTCAGAAATTACCAGGATATCTTTTTCATTCTTCCGGGCAGTAACAATGCCGACCACTTCATCCTTGGGACCACCCAGGGTAATTCCTTTTACACCGGATGCAGTTCTTCCCACAGCCCTGACAGTCTCCTCGTGGAAACGTATGGCCTTGCCGGAGCGCACTGCCAGCATCAATTCCATATCACCATCCGTAAGGCGCGCATCGAGCAACATATCCCCTTCCCGGACAATGATGGCATTGATCCCGTTCTGGCGTGGTCTGGAATAGGCTTCCAGCCTGGTTTTTTTGATGATTCCTTTTTTAGTGGCCAGAACGATGTAATTTTTGCTGATATAATCCTGGTCCTTCAGGCTCTTCACATTCATAAAGGTCCTAACCGTATCATCATTCTCGATGTTGATCAGGTTTTGAATGGCCCTTCCTTTGCTGGCTCTGACTCCTTCCGGGATCTGGTAAACCTTGAGCCAGTAACACTTTCCGTTCTCCGTAAAAAAGAGAATGGTATTGTGCATGGAAGCGACAAACATGTTCACCATAAAATCCTCATCCCTGGTGATGCTTCCCTTGGCACCCACTCCCCCCCTGTTCTGGGTACGGAATTCGTGCAAAGGTGTGCGCTTGATATATCCCAGATTGGATATGGTAATGACCATATCTTCATCTGCATAGAAATCTTCGGGGTCGAATTCGCCCTCATCCGGTACAATTTCGGTGCGACGCTCATCCCCGTATTTCTCTTTCACCTCCAGCAATTCCTCTTTGATGATCTCCATCCTGAGCCCCTCATCTGACAGCACCTTCTTATAAAACTCGATCATCTTCATCAATTCATCATACTCGGCGGCAAGTTTTTCGCGCTCAAGACCAACCAGACGCTGAAGGCGCATCTCCAGAATGGCTTTTGCCTGCACATCGGTAAACCCGAAGGTTTCCATCAGCCCGTCCCGGGCGTCGTCAGGTGTTCTGGAAGCCCTGATCAGGGCAATTACCTCATCAATCTGATCAAGGGCCTTCAAGAGGCCTTCAAGGATATGAGCACGCTTTTCTGCCTGGTTCAGATCATACCGGGTCCTTCGCACAACCACTTCGTGCCTGTGTTCCACAAAGTATTTAATGATCTGCTTCAGATTAAGCGTCCTGGGCCTTCCCCTGACCAGGGCAATGTTATTCACATTGAAAGCGGTCTGTAACTGAGTGTATTTAAGCAAGTTATTAAGCACTACATGCGCGCTGGCATCCCTTTTGATAATAATCACGATGCGCATTCCCTGACGGTCCGATTCATCGTTGATGTAAGAAATCCCCTCGATCTTCTTCTCATTGATCAGGTCAGCCGTCTTGCGGATCAATTCAGCCTTGTTGACCAGGTATGGGATTTCAGTGATG
>JAZDPG010000016.1:0-53599 GCA_043797815.1 Bacteroidota bacterium | reverse complement strand
GATCCCGAAGGGATCAATTCCTGCCTGGTCGGGTCCTACCTGGCCACATCGTTTATGCCTGATCCTGAGCTGCTGATTCGCACAAGCGGAGAACGGAGGATCAGTAATTTTCTGCTCTGGCAACTTGCTTATACCGAGCTTTACTTTACCCCGGTATTGTGGCCCGATTACCGCAAGGAGCATTTTTATGAAGCCATTATCGATTTTCAGAGACGGGAGCGACGATTCGGTAAGGTCAATGAAATAAACAGGGCCGTAACACTGAATAACTAAATGCGGGAATGATACGACGGACTTTACTTTTTATTTCGCTCCTGATTCTGGCCACAGGTCTGACCGGCCTTGCTGCCCAGGAACAATCCAGGCGGGACCGTAAACAGACGCGTCCCAACAAAGAATCACAAAACCATGACCGGAAAATTGAAGAGGAACCCGGGAAAATTGTTATGCCACGGGGTGTGGTCAATGTGACAGAAGACTCCCTGGAATACGATGCCATGGGGGTGATGGACTATTCCAATCCGGCACAGTATGTGATTGCCGATGTATCGGTCAGCGGCATTGAATTTATCCAGAAAGAGGTGCTTATCAGCCTGTCGGGACTGAAGCGGGGGAATACCATTACGATTCCGGGTGACGATGTGACCGATGTATTGAAGAAATTCTGGGGCCAGGGCCTTTTTGCCGATGCCAAGATCACGGCAAAGCAGATCCGCAATGACAGCATCTGGCTCGATATCTACCTGACCGAACAATCGCGTATGTCGCGCCTCAATATCAACGGGATCGGTAAATCGGAGACCCAGGATATCATGGAGAAGATCAACCTGCGGACCGGACAGCAGGTGACGGCCGATATCATGAACAACACCTCGCGGATCATCAGGGAGCATTTTATTGAGAAAGGGTTCCTGAACGCCGAAGTGAACATCACCCTGAGGGAAGATACCATCCGGGTGAACATGGTGCAGATGGATGTGAATGTGGACAAAAAGGGCCGCGTGAAGATCAACGAGATCTATTTCGATGGTGCCACCGCCTTCAAGGAATCGCTGCTGAGGCGGAAGATGAAGGACACCAAGAAGGTGAACCTGAATTTCTTCAAGGCTTCCAAACTGGTTTCCGAGAAATTCAGGGAGGACAAGACGAAACTGGTCGAATTTTACAACCACAACGGGTACAGGGATGCAAAGGTATTGTCCGATTCAATAGCGCTCACCCCGGATATGAAAGACCGGGTCGATCTGTATATCAACATGGAGGAGGGGAACAAATACTACTTCGGTGATGTGGAATGGATCGGGAATACCAAGTATCCCTCCGATTTCCTGGCCTCGGTGCTGGGCATCGAGAAGGGGGATGTGTTTGACCAGAAGGTACTGGATGACCGGCTCTTTATCGACGAGGATGCAGTGAACGGGGTTTACCTGGACAACGGCTACCTCTTTTTCCAGCTTACACCGGTGGAGGTGAGCGTGGAAGATGACACCATCGACTTCGAGATGCGGATCTACGAGGGTGATATAGCCACCATCAACAAGGTGATTATCAGTGGAAATGCACGGACCAGCGAACATGTGGTAAGGCGTGAGCTTCGCACCCTGCCGGGGGATAAATTCAGCAAGGCTGAACTGATCCGGACCGTAAGGGAGCTTGCAAACCTGGGTCATTTTGATCCGGAGACCATCGAACCGAACCCCATTCCCAATCAGGCCGACGGGAGTGTGGACATTGAATACAAACTGACCGAAAGGGCCACCGACCAGCTGGAGGTATCCGGTGGTTACGGTGCAGGGATGCTGGTGGCAACCATCGGGATCCGTTTTTCAAACTTTGCCCTCGGGCGGGTCTTTGATCCCAAGGCATGGAGGCCGGTTCCCTCGGGGAATGGCCAGACCCTCTCGGTACGTGCGCAGACCAACGGGAAGTACTACCAGTCCTATAACTTTTCATTTATCGAACCCTGGTTCGGGGGCAAGAAACCAAACTCCTTCTCCGTATCGGTATACTATTCCAAGATCAACCAGAACATGTACAGCTACTGGAATCCGGGTGAGGTGCCCGACGAGCATATGAAGGTGACCGGTGCATCGCTGGGTCTTGGGCGGAGGCTCACATGGCCCGATGACTTTTTTACCCTGTACAATTCGGTCACTTACCAGCGCTACAAGATGAAGGACTATTCGGGTTTCCTGGCAGCCAACGGGGATTTTAACAACTTCAGTTTAACCACCACCATCGGCCGGAACTCGCAATCCCAGATCATCTATCCGAGAAACGGTTCCAACATCAGCCTGAGCCTGCAGATCACCCCGCCTTATTCGCTGTTCAACCCTGATTTCGATTATGCCCATGCGGCGGACAAGGACAAGTACAAGTGGGTGGAGTACCACCGGTGGATGTTCAAGGCCGACTGGTACCATTCCCTCCTGGGCGACCTGGTGATGATGACCCGGATCCATTATGGTTTCCTGGGCCATTACAACGACGACATCGGCCCTTCGCCCTTTGAAAGTTTCGACGTGGGCGGTGACGGACTCTCGGGGTACAACCTCTACGGGCGTGAGACCATTGCCCAGCGGGGTTATCCCAACGGGAGCCTGACTCCGCGGATCGGGAACCAGAAATCGGGTAACGTCTATACCAAATACACCCTGGAACTGAGGTATCCTGTTTCCCTGAACCCCTCGGCCACCATTTTCGTGCTGGGCTTCCTGGAAGCAGGTAACTGCTGGTATTCCATCGATCAGTTCAATCCCTTCAATGCGAAGCGTGCGGCCGGTTTTGGTGTCAGGGCCTTCCTGCCCATGTTCGGACTGCTGGGGATAGACTGGGGCTGGGGATTTGATCCATACACGGGTCATACGGGTCCGAGCGGATCCAATTTCCACTTCACCATCGGACAACAATTCTAGATAAATTCAATTTTGGTACAGTCTTTGAACTGAGCAGCACAGGACACAATTAAAAAAACATATTGTCATGAAAAAAATCACATCCGTTGCACTGGCTCTTTTCCTCTTCGCAGGGGTAGCCATGGCCCAGAAGTTCGCATTTGTGGACACAGATTATATTCTTCAGAATATCCCCTCTTACAATGCAGCCCAGAAGGAACTGGACAAGGCTTCCGAAACATGGGAAGCTGAGATAGCCGTGGAATACGAGGCCATCGAGAAGATGTACAAGACCTACCAGTCGGAACGTGTTTTGCTTACCGATGAGATGAAACAGAAGCGTGAGGAGGAGATCATGACCGCAGAGCGCCAGGCGAAGGAGCTGCAGGCAAAGTATTTCGGACCCGACGGAGAGCTCTCCAAGAAGCGCCAGGAGCTGGTGAAACCGATCCAGGATGCAGTCTACAAAGGCGTGAAAGAGCTTTCGGCAGAAGGCAGTTATGCGGTGATCTTTGATACGGCATCGGGGGCCTCCATCCTCTATTCAAATCCGCGCTATGATTTGAGTGACGAAGTCCTCAAAAAGTTAGGTTATAAAAATTAATATCTTACATTTGTAGCGCTAAAAAATTAAAGATGAACACGATGAAACGAATCACCCTTGCAATAGGAATCCTCTGTATGGCCCTTGCAGTGAATGCACAGAAGTTTGGCCATATTTCAGCCGAGCTCTTGCTCCAGGCCATGCCCGAGTATGACTCAGCCCAGAATAAAATTCAGGATCTGAGGGATTCTTACGATCAGGAGATCGAAAGGATCCAGGTGGAGATCAACAAAAAGATTGAAGCTTTCAATCAGAGCGAAGCCACCATGAGTGCCCTGATCAAGGAAGCCAAAGCCTCAGAGATCCAGGAGATGCAGGTACGCCTGCAGAACTTTGCCCAGAGTGCCCAGCAGGACCTGCAGCAGCAGAGCATGGTGATGATTCAGCCTGTGATGGACAAGGCCCGCAAGGCCATCGAAGCAATTGCCAAGGAACGCGGACTAATTTATGTATTCGATATGAGCCAGGGCAATCCGGTCTATGCTTCCGAGGAGAGCCTGGACATGCTTCCGCTGGTGATAACGAAATTGGGGCTGTAGGACTCAGTACTCAGTACTCAGTGCTCAGTACTCAGTGCCCAGTGCTCAGTGCCCAGTGCTCAGTGCTCAGTGCTCAGTGCCCAGTGCCCAGTGCCCAGTGCTCAGTGCCCAGTGCCCAGTGCTCAGTGCCCAGTGCCCAGTGCCCAGTGCTCAGTGCTCAGTGCGAAAAGAATTGAGATGTGAGGTTCGCAGCAGCCTCACATTTTTTTTGTAAATTGACTTATGGAGAAGACGAGGCCAATAGGATTATTTGATTCGGGAGTGGGCGGACTAACCGTTGCCCATGCCCTGCATACTTTGTTGCCGGCCGAGAGGCTGGTCTATTTCGGTGATACGGCCCACCTGCCTTACGGGGATAAGTCCAAGGAGGCCATTGTACAGTATTCCCTGGGGATTGCGGACTTCCTGCTGGAGCAGGATTGCAAGGTGGTCCTGATCGCCTGCAACAGTGCCTCATCCAATGCATTCGAGGAGGTGAAAGAGCATGTGGGAGAACGTGCCGTGGTCATGAATGTGATCGATCCGGTGGTCAAACGGGTATGCGAGCCGGAAGACAGCCCACAGACCATCGGGGTCATCGGTACCAAGGCCACCATTGACTCGGGTACCTACCAGAAGAAGATCATGGAAACGGCCGGGGCCGGATCAAAAATCCAGGTGAATTCACTGGCCACGCCGCTGTTCGTTCCCATGATCGAGGAAGGCTTTGTCTTCGATGACATCTCCAATGCCATTATCCGTTCCTATCTGTCACGGCACGAGCTGGACGGCATCAACTCACTCATCCTGGGGTGTACCCATTATCCCATCATCCGGAACCAGATCAGCCGCTTTTTCAACTTTGAAGTCTATGTGCACGACACGGCCAAGATCGTGGCCCAGGCGGTTCAGCAGTTCCTGAAGGAAAAAGAAATGCTCAGTACCGGGTCATCCGGTGAAAACCAGTTTTATATTTCCGATCACACCCGCTATTTCGAAGTGATCGCCAACATGTTCTTTAACGAAAAGATTTCCCTGGAAAAACGGAATATCTGGAAACAGGGCCTTTAGTCCGGAAACAGGGCCTTTTCAGATGGCCGGCCCCGGCACCACCACATCATCCTCCCGGTCACGTTCATCCTTCCACTGGCGGAAGGAGTTATCAGGGATCCGTTTCTGCTCTTCTCATGGGCAAGCTATTTATACCACCCTGCATACATGATGTAGTCCCTGGCAATGCGCCTGACCATGTTCTCGAATTTTTCCGGGTCGATCTCCTTCACCCTTTTGGCCGGAACCCCGGCGTACAGACTGTTGGGCTCCAGAATGGCCTTTCCCCTGACCACCGATCCGGCTGCCACAATGGTGTTGTTTCCCACCACGCAGTGGTCGAGGAGAACCGATCCGATCCCGATCAGCACATTGTCCCCGATCTTTGCTCCGTGAACCACCACGTTGTGGCCGATGGTTACATCGTTACCGATCTCGGCAACTGACTCTTTATAGGTGGTGTGGATGGTGCTGTTGTCCTGGATGTTCACGCGGTCCCCGATGCGGATGGAGTTTACATCTCCGCGCAGAACCGCCCCGAACCAGACGGAGCAGTCATCGCCCAGGATTACATCCCCGATGATGGTGGCATTCTCGGCCAGGTAACAGTTCTTTCCGAAAAACGGTTCAAATCCGCGTACTGATTTGATAAGGGCCATGGGTATGAATTTTAAGGATTGTTTTGCATCTTAAAGATATGAAACATACCGGAAACGGGTTTTGCAGGATTTATAAATATCTATATATTTACATACCTGTATGAACAGGATTTCCCGGATTCAGGGGATCATGGAGAGATCACCTGTCAGTACCAGGTTTTTACGGGTGATAACATGTTTAAAAAAATAGGAAAATTGTAGACCTGAAAAGAAGGCCGGGCTCTAAAATAGATAACTTTGAAGCGTGGAACAATAACCCTCTAACCCACTAACATACTAACACACTAACGCACTAACCTATTTTCATCCATGGCAAAAAATCACAGGGTAATAGAGCTGGATGAGGTGGTGGTCAAGTTTGCAGGGGATTCCGGAGACGGAATGCAGCTTACCGGTACCCAGTTTTCTGATACTTCGGCGTTTATCGGGAATGATCTTTCCACCTTTCCGGATTATCCGTCAGAGATCAGGGCGCCGCAGGGTACTGTGGCGGGGGTATCGGGATTCCAGGTGCATATCGGTCACAAGGAGGTGTCCACCCCCGGCGATCAGGCCGATGTACTGGTGGCCATGAATCCTGCAGCGCTCAAAGCCAATATGAAATGGGTGAAGGACGGGGCCACCATCATCATCGATATTGACAACTTCGATAGCAAGAACTACAAGAAGGCCGAGTATGTGGAAGACCCGCTTCATGACAATTCCCTGTCGGGATATAACGTGGTGAAGGCACCCATTACCGAGCTGTCCAGGAATGTGGCCATGCAAAACGGGCTGGACAGTAAAACGGCCGACAAGACCAAGAACCAGTTTGTAGCCGGGATACTGTACTGGTTGTTCAACCGGGATATTAAAATCGGCGAGGATTTCCTGAAAGGCAAATTCAAGGGCAAACCGGAACTGGTGAAGGCCAACATTGCAGTATTGCATGAGGGGTACAACTATGCGGAGACCATCGAAGCCCTTTCGACCACCTTTCATGTGGATCCGGTCAAGGGAAAAAAGGGAATGTTCCGGAACATTACCGGCAACCAGGCCACTGCGTGGGGATTGCTCGCCGGTGCCGAGAAAGCCGGGCGCGAACTGTTCCTGGGGTCCTATCCCATTACCCCGGCTACCGAGATCCTTCAGGAGATCACCAAGTACAAAAGCCTGGGAGCGATTGCATTCCAGGCTGAAGATGAGATTGCCGGGATCTGTTCGGCCATCGGGGCCTCCTTTGCCGGAAGGCTGGCGGTGACCAGTACTTCAGGCCCCGGGCTTGCGCTAAAGGGAGAGGCCATCGGACTGGCGGTGATCACTGAATTGCCCCTTGTGGTTGTGAACGTACAACGGGGCGGGCCCTCCACGGGACTGCCCACCAAGACCGAGCAGTCGGACCTGTTGCAGGCACTGTACGGGCGAAACGGGGAGTCACCCGTGATTGTGATTGCTGCTTCCAGCCCGGCCAACTGTTTCAATTTTGGGTTTGAGGCTGCCAAACTGGCGATGGAACACATGACCCCGGTAATCCTGCTGTCGGACTCCTATCTGGCCAACGGTTCGGAATTGTGGAAGATTCCTTCCATGAGCAGCATGCCGGAGATCCATCCTCCCCTGGTGGAGGACAATGCTGAGAATTTCTATCCCTATCACAGGGATCCCGAGCGGCTGAACCGGTACTGGGCCATTCCGGGCCAGCCCGGTCTCAGGCACCGTGTGGGCGGACTGGAGAAGGCCGATGTGACCGGTGAGGTATCACACGACCCCATGAACCACCAGATCATGGTGGAGCAGCGTGAGGCCAAGGTGCAGAAGGTTGCTGAATTCATACCGCAACAGGAGATCATCGGCGAAAAGGAAGGTGACCTGCTGGTGGTGGGCTGGGGAGGTACCTACGGTGCGCTGGTCAGTGCCGTAAGCGACCTGACTGAAGGAGGGAAAAGTATATCCCTGGCACATTTCAATTACATCAATCCCCTGCCCTCGAACACAGCAGAGGTATTCTCCGGATTTAAAAAGATACTGGTCTGCGAGCTGAACCTGGGTCAGTTTGCCCTCTACCTGCGATCCAAGCTTCCGCAGTTTACCTACCTTCAGTACAACAAGGTGCAGGGACTGCCGCTTTTTATATCAGAACTGAAGATTAAATTTAACGAAGTGCTGGACACCATATAGCTGTAACCATGGAAACTAAATTTGAGCCTGTTGCCCTTGCCGCAAAGGAGGATTTTAAGCTGGAAACTCCCGTAAAATGGTGCGCCGGATGCGGCGGACATGCTGTATTGTCCACCGTCATGAATGTTCTTCCTGAAACGGGCGTAGCCAAAGAGAAAGTAGTGTTTGTATCGGGGATCGGCTGTTCTTCCCGTTTCCCTTATTACATCAATACCTACGGATTCCACAGCCTGCACGGCAGGGCCAATGCCATTGCATCGGGGATCAAGACGGCCAATCCCGACCTGAGCGTATGGATTGTTACCGGCGACGGTGATTCCATGGCCATTGGCGGGAATCACTTCATTCACATCATGCGCAGAAACATCAACGTGAACATTCTGCTGTTCAACAACAAGATCTATGGCCTGACCAAGGGACAGTATTCTCCCACAACCCCCAAGGGAAGTGTGACCAAGACCTCCCCCGAGGGTACCATCGAGAATGCATTCAACCCGGGCGAACTGGCCATGGGTGCACAGGGCACTTTCTTTGCAAGGACGGTGGACAGCGATCCCAAGATGATGCGCGAGGTTTTCAAGGCTGCTGCCGAGCACAAGGGGACCAGCGTGGTGGAGATCCTGCTCAACTGCGTGATCTTTGCCAACAAGGTGCATGAGGAAATTACGGGCAAGGATGTGCGCCAGGATAACCAGATCTACCTGGAGCACGGGAAACCCATGATCTTCGGAAAGGAGAGGAACAAGGGGCTGATGATGCGGTGCAACAAGATGGAGGTTGTGACCATCGGCGAGAACGGGGTCACCGAAGAGGACCTGATCGTTCACAACGCCCACGATGCGGATGATACAAACCACTACAGGCTGGTGCGCATGGAATTGCCCGAATTCCCCGTGGCCATGGGGGTGATCCGGAGTGTGAAATCATCGGTGTACGAGGAGGAACTCCATGATCTGGTCCGGCATGCCAAAGCAAAATCAAAGATCAAATCCATGGATGACCTGCTGCACAGCGGGAATGTGTTTGAGTCGAAAGGGTAGTGCTCAGTGCCCAGTGCCCAGTGCCCAGTGCCCAGTGCGCAGCAGGTTGGTGTGGGTTTGTGTTATTGGGTTAGGAAGTCTGAGAACTTGCAACTAACATTTGCGTAGCAAATACCTATCCACTAACTTCGAGCGAAACAAGAAACCTAATTACGAGCACAGCGAGTAAACCATGGACCAGGTTCCCAGATCGGAAGAAGACATTCGAAGACTGATTGCCGAGCGAAAGGAGCGGCTGAAGGAGCTCACCTGCATCAACGAGACCACCCAGATCATCAAGGAGAACCGCTCACTTCCGGAGACCCTGGTGCAGATTGTCCAGATCCTTCCCAAAGCATGGCAATACCCCGAGATGACCGTGGCCAGGATCTGGTTCGAGGGGGAGTCTTACGAAAGTCCGGGTTTCCGCGAAGGGGACTGGAAACTGTCCCAGAAATTTGAGACCATTGACGACCGAAAGGGCGAAATAGAGGTCTTCTACCTGAAAGCGTTTCCGGAGCTTGATGAGGGGCCTTTCCTGAAGGAGGAGCGGCAGCTCATCGATAACCTGGCCAGCATCATTTCCAATTTTCTGAACACCCAGAAGGCGCGGAAGATCCTGCACCGGACCATGGAAGCGGATACGGTCCGGGAGGAGATCAGCATATTTCAGCATCCAAGGGAGGTGAATTCCCGAAAGCTGCTCCAGAAATTCCTGAGCAAGCAGAACGCCAACCGGGATATTTTCCACGATCTGATGCGTTTCAAGGTGAAAGAGATCCTCCTGGTAGCCACCCTCTATGATGCGTTCAGCATCGAAAAGGAGGGCCGTTTCTCGGAGCGTATCCTGGGCGAATACTCGCAGTTAAACCTTACTTCCATGCCCCGTGTGACCGGGGTTTCCAACTATGATGAGGCCATCGGGCAGCTCAACTCCCGCCATTTCGACATCGTGATCCTGATGATCGGCGCCGACAAGGTAACCCCCATGCAGATCTCGGCGCGGGTCAAACGGGATTTTCCCTATATCCCCATCTATGTATTGCTGAACAACGACCGGGAAATCTCTTCCTTCAAGCAGACCAATCCCACCCTGAGCAACATTGACCAGATGTTTGCGTGGAACGGGGATTCCAACATCTTCTTTGCCATGGTAAAGCTTCTGGAGGACAAGGTGAATGTGGAGAATGATGCGGAGCTTGGAATGGTGAAGGTGATCCTGCTGGTGGAGGATTCGGAGATATACTACTCCAGGTACCTGCCGCTTTTGTACAACAACGTGCTGGAGCAGACCAAGCGGATTATTGATGATGTGAGTACCGACGAGCTTTTCAAGGTGCTAAGGCTAAGGGCACGGCCCAAGATCCTGCTGGCTACCAGCTACGAGGAGGCCATGGATATCGTAAAGAAATACCGGGAGTCGCTGCTGTGCCTGATCACCGATGTGAAGTTCAGCAAAGCGGGGGTGCTCGACGAAGATGCGGGATTCAGCCTGGTGGTCCAGGCCCGCGAACTGGTCAAGGGGCTTCCCACGGTAATCCAGTCCTCCGATATCAAGAATTCCCGCCGGGCCTTCGAACTCAAATCCACCTTCATCAACAAGAACAGTGAAACCCTCCTGCAGGACATCCGCAACTTCATCATGCACCACCTGGGGTTCGGGAATTTTGTCTACCGGGATTCGGGTGGAAGGAAGATTGCCGAAGCCAAATCGCTGCGGGAGTTCGAGCATCACATCAATACCATTCCCAGCGAGTCGCTGGTATATCACGGGAAGAGGAACCACTTTTCGCTGTGGCTCATGGCCCGGGGTGAGATCAAGATTGCCAAGATGATCCACCCGGTGAAGGTAACCGACTTTAAAACGCCGGCGGATTTCAGGAATTACCTCCAGTATGTGATCAAGAAGTACCGGAATGAATCCAACACGGGGAAGATTGTCAATTTCGAGGAGACCGCCCTGCTGGATGAATCCAATATTGTGAGCATGGGCAGTGGTGCGCTGGGGGGAAAGGGCAGGGGATGTGCCTTCATCAATACCCTGATCTACAACCTGAATTTCTCGGAGATCATTCCCGGGATGAACATCCGGACACCACGGACAGCCATCATCGGGACCGATGAATTTGACCTATTTATACAGCGGAACAACCTGAAGGAGATCATCCGCCAGGAGACCGACTATGAGAAGATACGCCGCCTCTTCCTGGAGGGGGAGCTCTCCTACAACCTGGAGAAGAGACTCAAGGCCTTGCTCAAGCTGGTAAACAGGCCCCTGGCGATCCGCTCTTCAAGCCTGCTGGAGGATTCCACCATGCAACCTTTTTCAGGGATCTTTGAAACCTACCTGATCCCCAACAACAACCCGGATTTCAGGGTGCGGTTCGAGCAGCTGAAGGATGCGGTCAAACTGGTCTACTCCTCCATCTATTCGCCCCAGTCCAGGCGCTACTTTGAAGCCATCAACTTCAGCCTGGAGGATGAGAAGATGGCGGTGGTGATCCAGGATGTGGTTGGCACTTACCACCAGGATCATTTCTATCCGCACATCAGCGGAACAGCGCAGTCGCATAACTACTATCCGGTAGCACATATGGAGCCCGAGGACGGGTTTGCCATTGCAGGACTTGGACTGGGACATTATGTGGTGAACGGGGAGCGGGCTTACCGTTTCTCCCCCAAGTATCCCACCCTGGAGATGAGTTCGCTGCAGAGCCAGGTTCGTGATTCACAGGTGGAATTCATGGCCCTGGATATGATCAATTCGGAGGTGGATTTCTGTAACATGGGATCTGAGGCCAACCTGAACCGGCTGCCCATCTCCAAAGCGGAGAGTCAGGGCGTACTGACCCACCTTGCCTCGGTGTATGATGCGGACAACGAGCGGATCGAACCCGGGTTGTCCACTCCCGGACCCCGGATCCTGAACTTTACCAACATTCTGAAATATGAGTACGTACCGCTGGCCAAGGCCCTGAACCTGATCATGGATGTGGGGAAGGAGGCACTGGGTTCACCTGTGGAACTGGAGTATGCGGTGGACCTGGACAGGGCTGAAAATGGAAAGCCATCGTTTTTTATCCTGCAGATCAAGCCCATGCTGGGGACAGGCGGGGAGTACTCCTTCGATACCGATGCACTTTCCCGGGACGACATGATCATCTGTGCCGAGCGGAGCATGGGGAACGGAAAGGTGGATAACATCGTGGACCTTGTGTATGTGGATCCGCAGGCCTTTGATAAGTTGCGGACCAGGGAGATTGCCGCCCAGATCGAACAGATGAACTATAAACTGGTGGCCGGGGACCGGAAGTACATCCTCATCGGGCCGGGACGTTGGGGAACCCGCGATCCGTTTATCGGGATCCCGGTGAACTGGTCCCAGATCTCCAATGCCCGTGTGATCATAGAGACCAGCCTGGAGGAGTTCCCGCTGGATGCCTCCCTGGGGTCGCATTTTTTTCACAATGTGACCTCCATGAATGTGGGTTACTTCAGCATCCAGCACAACGCGCATACCTCCTTTATCCGCTGGGATGTGCTCTCTGCCCAGGAGTTGGTGGAGGAGACCGGGTTTGTGAAACACATACGTTTCAGGGAACCTGTTTGTATCATGATGGACGGAAAGAAAAGAATTTCTATTATATTGAAGCATGCCTGCATCCCCGGGAATCACATATCCAACCATTGACTTCAGTCCTGTTGCATTCAACATGTTGATGCAGAAGAGGATTCGTACGGTGCTGATCATAAGCAGCAACTATGACTTTTTTATGCTGGAGGAGGATGGCCGCATCGATGAGCAGATCTTCAATGAATATGTCTCCCTGAACCTTCGTTATCCGCCGGTTTTTGTGAAGGCGACCAATGCAAAAGAGGCCTTCCGCGTGATGGAGCAGGAGGATATCGACCTGGTGATCGAGATGCTGAACCTGGGAGAGGATGATGCGTTCTCCCTGGCCAAAAGGATCCGGAAAAAGTACAGCGAAGTTCCCATCGTGGTGCTCACCCATTTTAACCGTGAGGTGAGCATACGGCTTCAGAACGAGGACCTGACGGCCATCGATTATGTGTTCTGCTGGCTGGGGAATGCGAATCTGCTGCTGGCCATCATCAAGCTGATCGAGGACAAGATGAATGCTCCCTATGACATTGATACGGTGGGGGTCCAGTGCATTATCCTGGTGGAGGATTCGATCCGCTACACATCCACCTACCTGCCCGAACTCTACAGGATCGTGATGCAGCAGTCCCGCAACTTCGTGAAGGAGGCGCTGAACGAACACCAGCGCATGCTCCGCATGAGGGGGCGGCCCAAAATCCTGCTGGCCAAGAACTATGATGAGGCCATGGAGCTCTATGAGAGTTACAAGGAGAACCTGCTGGGGGTAATCTGCGATGTGAGTTTTAAGAAAGGGGACAAGCGGGACAAGGAGCAGAAGCTGGGGGTGAAGCTGGTGGAGCAGATGCGCAGGGAGGATCCCTACCTGCCGGCACTGATGCAGTCATCGGACCTCTCCAATGCCGAAGTTGCCCGGAGTCTGGGGGTGGGTTTCCTGCACAAATATTCCAAATCGCTTTCCCTGGAGCTGCGCAACTTTATCATCCGGAATTTTGCATTCGGGGAGTTCATTTTCAGGGATCCAAAGACCCTGGCAGAGGTGGGGCGCGCGGCAGACCTTCAGGCGCTTCAGCGAAAGATCATGGAGGTCCCTGCGGAAGTTCTGATGTTTCACGCGGAACGGAATGATTTCTCCAAGTGGCTGAATGCCAGGGCTATATTCCCTGTTGCGCAGCTGTTTAAATATGTCCGTAACGAGGATTTTAATAATTCCGATGACATACGGAATTACCTGTATGAAGCCATCTCCAGCTACCGCATCAGCAAGGGGAGGGGGATCATTGCGAAATTTGACAGGAACAGCTACGACTCCTACCGGACCTTCTCCCGGATCGGGGATGAGTCCATCGGCGGAAAGGCGCGGGGACTGGCATTCATCAATTCGGTGATTGACAAGCACCAGCTCTACAGCAAATTTGAGAACACGGTGATCACCGTACCGAAAACGGTGGTGATGAGTACCGATGTGTTCGATGAGTTCATGGAGATGAATGAACTCTACCGGATCGGGCTGTCGGACCTGCCGGACGAAGAGATCCTGGAACATTTTGTGTCGGCCCGCCTGCCCGGGTGGCTGCATCAGGACCTTTATACGGTGATCTCGTTCGCGGAGGCTCCCATTGCAATACGCTCTTCAAGCAAACTGGAAGATTCACATTATCAGCCTTTTGCAGGCATCTACTCCACCTACATGATCCCGGTCAATAAGAAAGATACTGCGCAGACCATGGAGTTGCTCTGCAATGCCATCAAGAGTGTTTATGCATCGGTTTACTTCAAGGAGAGCAAGGCCTATATCCAGGCTACCTCCAATGTGATCGATGAAGAGAAAATGGGCATCGTGATCCAGGAGGTGTGCGGCACCCGCCACGGGGACTACTATTACCCCACCCTGTCGGGGGTGGCACGCTCCATTAATTTCTATCCCATTGCCCCGGAGAAACCGGAGGACGGCATTGCCAGGGTGGCATTCGGATTGGGGAAATACATCATGGACGGCGGTGTGAGCCTGCGGTTCTCACCGGCCTACCCCAGGAAGATCCTGCAGCTCTCTTCGAGCGAAATGATGCTGCGGGACACCCAGAAACAATTCTATGCACTTGACCTGCACCAGGAGAAGTACCACACATCCACCGACGACGCGGTGAACCTGGCCAGGCTGAAGCTGACTGATGCTGGGGATGATAATAACCTGAAACACGTGGCCTCGGTATATGATTACCAGTCGGATGTGGTCCGTGACGGAATCAATTACGAGGGTAAAAGAATTATAACATTTGCCGGAATCCTGCAGCATGGCTCCTTTCCCCTGGCTGCCATCATCAAGGAGCTTCTGGAGATCGGTCAGAAGGAGATCAACCTGCCCATCGAGATCGAGTTTGCCGTGAACATGGATGTGCCCGAAGGGATTCCGTATGTATTTAATTTCCTGCAGATCAGGCCCATCGTGGAAACCGACCAGTCCGTTGTTATTGATATGGAGCACGTGAAACAGGAGGAGACCATTCTCTATTCCCAAACGGCCCTTGGCAACGGTGAATTCACAGGGATCAGGGATTTTGTCTATGTGAAACCGGAGGGTTGGGATCCGGCAAAAAGCAGTGAGATCGCCGGGCGGATGGAAACCATCAATAATGGATTCAGGGGGCGTGGTAAAAGCGGCAAGGGGCAGGAGGCAACCACGGGAACTGAGCCGGCAGCCGCGGAACGGGGAAAGGGCTATGTGCTGGTGGGGCCGGGGAGGTGGGGTTCTTCCGACCCGTGGCTTGGTATCCCGGTGAAATGGTCACAGATCTCGGAGGCCCGCATTATTGTGGAATCGGGGCTGGAGAACTACCGCATCGATCCCAGTCAGGGTACCCACTTCTTCCAGAACCTGATCTCCTTCGGTGTGGGTTACATGACCATCAACCCGTTTATCAATGATGGATTCTACGACTTTCGCTACCTGGACAGTTTGCCTGCGGTGTATGAGGACGAATGCATCAGGCATGTGCATTTCCCCGGGGAACTGGTGGTGCTTATCGACGGCAAGACCAACCGGGGTGCGGTGATTAAACCGGGCGGGTAAACAAAATGCGGTTCAGTGTGTTAACTATGATGAAAACGTCATCATTAACACCTTTTAATACCAAATCCAAAAATGAATAAAAGAGATTTTCTGAAGACTTCAGCCATCCTTGGAGCAGGGACACTGATTGTTCCATCCGTGGCTACATCATGCATGAACGGCTCAGCTGCCGGCGGCGCTACGGCCTCCCTGGTGGCCACCAATGGCGAAGGTGCTTTTGCCCAGCCCGAACTGGGATATGCCTTTGATGCACTGGAACCCCATATTGACGCGACGACCATGGAACTGCATTACGGCAAGCACCATGCAGGTTATACAAAGAAGTTCAATGAGGCACTGGAGCATGAAGACATGCACCCCACCGATATCTACAAGATTTTTGCCTCTGTCTCCAACTACGGAGCCGGGGTGAGAAACAACGGGGGTGGATATTTCAATCACAACCTCTACTGGAAATTCATGTCACCCCAGGGCGGCGGCGAGCCTTCCGGTAAACTGGCCGATGCCATTGTCAAGGATTTCGGATCATTCGAGGAGTTCAAAAAACTGTTTTCTGCCACCGCGGCCAGTCATTTTGGTTCGGGCTGGGGATGGCTGCTGCTGGATGGTGATGGAAAACTGCAGGTGACCTCCATGCCCAACCAGGACAACCCGCTCATGGACATTGCACAGGTGAAAGGAACCCCGCTTCTCAACATTGATGTATGGGAGCACGCCTACTACCTCCATTACCAGAACATGCGCCAGAGCTACGTGGATGCGTACTGGAATGTGATCGACTGGAATTTTGTGGGCGCATTGTACGGCGAGGCGATCGGCTAAGCTCGGCGCGTCGGTGTGCGGCGGTACACAGAGTTGCGGTACGCTGAACTGCGGTACGCTGAACTGCGGTACGCTGCCGTACGCTGAACTGCGGGGCCTGGCTGTGGGGCCTGGCTAAGGCGACCCCCCCTGCGGCGACCGCGTCCCTGGGGGGGTAGTGCATCCGTCTCATAGGTGATAAGATCATTTGATACTATCACAATTATTGAAGGTGATACGAAAATTTGAAGCTAACACAATTATTGAAGGTGATGCAATTAATTGATGATATCACTGTCATTGAAAGTGATACGATCATTTGATGTTATCACTATCAGTGACCGTACGATGTACCCTGACCCTGGGAAAATCCTTTTGATTTCAACTCCTTTCTGCAGATGCAGGGAGGGGTTTTTTAAGGTGCATCCGGCAGGGACCAGAGGCCCGGAGGTGAGTCTCAGCCTTGTGCGGACCAAACCTGCTTTTAATCATACTTTCCCCTGTTGTATAATCTCCGCAGAAACAGCAATTTTGAGTTGTTTTTTGTACCAGATAGTTTTTCGCCAAGTGGTTATTTAGCTACGCTAAAAAATCCCAGTTGGTTTAAAAACATCTGGCAACAAAAACTACCTTTAACTAAAACCAAATTAATTTGTTATGAACGTAGATACCATCATGAACGACCTGGTCAAAAAACATCCGGGTGAGGTTGAATACCACCAGGCAGTTCGGGAGGTCCTTGAATCCATTGAGGAAGTATACAATGAGAATCCCCATTTCAGATCAGCCAACATTGTGGACCGCATTATTGAACCAGACCGGATCATGGTTTTCAAAGTGCCCTGGGCAGACGACCAGGGATCGGTCCATGTGAACCTGGGCTACCGGATCCAGTTCAACAACGCCATCGGGCCTTACAAGGGCGGACTGCGCTTTCACCCCAGTGTGAATCTGAGTATCCTGAAATTCCTCGGGTTTGAGCAGATTTTCAAGAACAGCCTTACCTCCCTTCCCATGGGCGGTGCCAAGGGCGGGTCTGATTTCGATCCCAAGGGGAAATCCAATGCAGAGATCATGCGGTTCTGCCAGGCCTTCATGATGGAACTCTGGAACAACATCGGTCCCAACACCGATGTTCCTGCCGGCGATATTGGTGTGGGCGGCCGTGAGATCGGCTACCTTTACGGCATGTACCGCAAGCTGGCCAGGGAAAATACAGGGGTGCTTACCGGGAAGGGGCTGAACTGGGGCGGATCGTTGGTCAGGCCCGAGGCCACCGGTTTCGGATGTGTCTATTTTGCCAAGGAGATGCTGGCCACCAGGGGAGAGACTTTCAAGGGAAAGCGAGTGGCGGTGTCCGGGTTCGGGAATGTGGCCTGGGGGGCCGCTCTGAAGGTGACCGAACTGGGAGGAAAGGTGGTGACCCTGTCGGGCCCTGACGGATATGTCTATGATCCGGAGGGAATTTCAGGGGAAAAGATAGAATACATGCTGGAGCTTCGTGCCTCCAATGAAGATATTGTAGCGCCCTTTACCCTCGAATTTGACAGTGCCGAATTTATCCAGGGAAAGCGGCCCTGGGAGGTGAAGGTGGACATTGCCCTTCCCTGTGCCACCCAGAACGAACTGGACGGGAACGATGCTGCCACCCTGATGGCCAATGGCTGCATCTGCGTCTGTGAAGGGGCCAACATGCCCTGTACGCCCGAAGCCATTGAGAAGTTCCAGGAGAAAAAGCTGCTCTACGCACCGGGCAAGGCAGCCAATGCCGGGGGTGTGGCCACGTCGGGACTGGAGATGGCCCAGAACTCCATGAAGATCAACTGGAGCCGCACCGAGGTGGATGACCGGCTGCACCACATCATGACCAACATCCATCAAAACTGTGTGAAGTACGGCACCAGTCCGGACGGGTATGTGGACTATGTGAAAGGGGCCAACATCGCCGGTTTCCTGAAGGTGGCCGATGCCATGGTGGACCAGGGACTTTTGTAGTGCTCAGTGCTCAGTACTCAGTGCTCAGTGCTCAGTACTCAGTACTCAGTGCTTCAAAAAATATGTTATTTTTGTGATACAGCAAAGCACAATGTAATGAGGTATATAGGTTTCATATGGATCGCTTTTCTTTTATATGGTTGTAAGGAAAATCCGGAAGAGATGAATGATTTTTACAAGGTATACGGGAGCGATTCTGCAGTGCTGAGCCAGATGATGGATGAGATTTCAGCGCAAATGGTCATTTTCGGGCATCAGTCTGTGGGAAAGAATATATTGGCCGGAGTTGCCCGGTGGGAAGAGGAGGAGGATGTGACCCTGAACAGGGTGACAACAAGGGAGATGAACGGATATACTGATTCCGTATTCATTGATTTTCAGGTTGGTACAAACCTGGAGCCGCGGACCAAGATTGATGATTTTGTTTCAGTCGTTGAGGGTATTCCGGATGAGACGGTTTGTTTTGCTTTTTTCAAGTTTTGTTACGTGGATGTGGATGAAAATACCGATGTGGATGCCTTGTTTGAATATTACAGGGAGAGAATGGGGTACCTAAGGGAGCTTAAGCCGAATGTGAACATCATTTTATTCACCACCCCGCTGAAAACAGTGGAGGGCGGATTGAAGGCCACAGCCAAGAAAGCCTTAAGCCGCCTTCCCGGCGGTTTTCCGGACAACATCACCAGGAATGCATTCAATGACCGTATCATCAATGAAATGTCCGGTGATTTTCCTGTTTTCGACCTGGCAGGGATTGAATCCACCCTTACCAACGGAAAGGCTTGTACCTTCTCTTCCGGGGGGGGTGAATACCGCTGTCTTGCTGAAGTCTATTCCACGGATGGCGGGCACCTCAATGAACTAGGATCAAGGATTGCAGCCTATAACCTCATTGCATTCCTGGCGGGAGAGTTTTAATTTCCTTTTGTGTGATTTTCCCCAAAGTATTCGTAGATTTAATAATGATAATATAAATTGAGTTGATCAATGATGGATAGTTCTGAAATGATACAGAAGAAGCTTTTTGACTATGTCAAAGAGAATACTTTCAAGGATACATCCAATCTGGATGCTGAGACCATGCTTTTTGTTGAGGGAGTACTCGACTCCATGGGTTTCGCGTTGCTGATTGATTTCCTGGAGGAGAAATTCAGCATCAAAACGGAGGACCGTGACCTGGTGGAGGAGAATTTCGAGTCTGTCAATGCCATTACCAAATTTATTTTGGGTAAAAAAGAGGCCATCGCATAAAAATCTCTCATGTGCGGTATAGCCGGCTTATACAATTCTCATAACGACCACACAGACCCTGGCAGGATCAGGCAGATGCTGATGCAGATCCAGTACAGGGGACCGGATGAATCCGGTATTTATATGGGTGAAGGAATCGGAATGGGAAGTGTGCGGCTGAGTATCATCGATCTTGCCCAGGGCCAGCAGCCCATGGCAGATGAGGATGGAACGCTCTGGATTGTATTCAATGGCGAGATCTTCAACTATATTGAACTCCGGAAAGAACTGGAAGAATTGGGATACCGGTTCAGGACCAACAGTGATACGGAGGTTCTGTTGCTTCTTTTCAGGCAATACAGGGAGAAATGCCTGCCTATGCTGAATGGACAGTTTGCTTTTGCTGTGTGGGATACCAGGCGCAGGGAGCTGTTCCTGGCCCGGGACAGGATGGGCATCAGACCCCTGTTTTATCACCATCAGGGGGGACAACTGGTTTTTGCTTCTGAGATCAAGTGCTTGTTCGAAGTGGAGGATATACGGCCCGGGCTTGATCTGGCAAACCTGAACAAGGTTTTCACATTCTGGAGCATCCCTTCACCGGGAACCATTTTTAAAGGTGTGATGGAACTGCCTCCGGGACATTACATGATCCATGGAAAAAACAAACAGGAGCTTCAACCATACTGGGATCTGGATTTTAACGCGGGACGCGAGACCATGGCATCATTGAGTTTCGGGGAGAGGCTGGAGAAACTTGAGGGACTGATTACCGATGCAGTCAGGCTCAGGCTGAGATCGGATGTGCAGGTGGCAGCCTATCTGAGCGGCGGTCTCGATTCAAGCGCCACCACCTACATGATTAAAAAGACCGAACCGGGTGTGCTCAACACATTCTCCATCGGATTCGAGGACGCAGAGTTCGACGAAACCAGGTATCAGCAGATGGTTTCAAAGAAGCTTGATACGGATCATCATGCGGTCATTTGCAGGAGAAGTGATATTGCGGCCCGCTTTGCACAGGTGTTGTGGCATGCGGAGATCCCCCTGCTGCGCACCGGGGCGGTGCCCATGTTTCTCCTGTCCGGCCTGGTGCATGACCATGGCATCAAGGTGGTGATTACAGGGGAGGGTGCCGATGAATTCCTTGGGGGCTACAACATTTTCAAGGAAGCAATGATCAGGGAGTTCTGGTCACGGCAGCCCGGATCCAGGATCAGGCCCCTGCTTCTGCAAAAGCTCTATCCCTACCTCGCCCAGTTCCAGGGAAGAAGCGGCCAGATGCACCGCTTCTTTTACGGACACCGGCTCACTGAGACCGGTTCCCCGGTCTATTCACACCTGGTACGGTGGAACAATTCCAAACACATCAAATCTCATTTCACCGGGCTGGTTGCAGGCCATGGTACTCCCGACCCGGTTGACACCTTTATGGAGACCCTTCCGGGGGAGTTCGGGAACTGGGACCTGCTCTCCCGGGCACAGTGGATTGAATCGAAGCTCTTCCTGTCGGGTTACCTGTTGTCTTCCCAGGGGGACCGGATGGCCATGGCCCATTCGGTGGAGGGACGGTATCCCTTCCTTGACCACAGGGTGGTGGAGTTTTGTGCGGGACTGGATGAGCGGGACAAGCTGAAGGGGCTCAATGAGAAATATATCTTAAAACGGATGATGCTGGGCATCCTTCCCGGGGAGGTGATCTCCCGCCCCAAACAAGCCTACAGGGCACCGGTGGCCACCAGTCTGCTTTCAGACCAGGCCCCTGAGTACATCCGCGATATGCTTTCCCCTGCGCAGATCAGAAAGGCGGGTTTATTTAAGCCGGATACGGTTGAGAAACTGCTGGAAAATTTGAATTCGGGAAGTGTGATCAAGGAGAATGATCACATGGCGCTGGCAGGAATCCTTTCCACCCAGATCCTGGTGGATATGTTCATCTCCGGCAACACTCCTTTCAGGGAGCGTGTGATGCGGACTGAATGCCCGGTATATGGTGATAAAAACCCCTCAACCCCTTAACCCCTTAACCCCTTAACCCATTAACCCCTTAACACAAGATAACCATGGGAACAAAAACATTTCATAAGGATATTCTGAAGATTGATGATGTGGAGAAACTGGTGGATCAGATCACGCTGAAGATACGGGAGGATGTGCTGGGCAGGATCCGCCGCATGGGGGGTGTGGTCGAAATCAGCGGGGGAATAGACTCATCGGTGACCCTGGCGCTGGCTACAAGGGCCCTGGGGCCAGGGAAGGTCCTGGGCATCATGATGCCTGAAAAGGATTCAAGTCCAGACAGCAGGGAACTGGCCACCACCCTGGCAGCGCAATACGGTGTCAGCACCCTGGTTGAGGAGATCACAGGGGCGCTTGCCGGATTCGGGTGCTACCGGAGAAGGGATGAGGCGGTAAGCAGGGTTTATCCTGCCTATGATCCGGCCATTCACAAAATGAAGATCGGTATCAGGAAGAACAGTGCAAGCTCCGGTCTTCCCCCGGTTTTTCACCTGACCGTGGTGCTTCCTGATGGATCGGAAGTTGTGGAGCGGCTTCCTTCCAAAGAGATGAGAACCATCATTGCGGCTTCCAATTTTAAGCAGCGGGCACGGATGTCGCTGCTCTACTTTCATGCTGAGCGGCTTCACTATGCGGTGATCGGAACCCCGAACAAGCATGAAGTGGACCAGGGTTTCTTTGTGAAATTCGGCGATGGGGGAAGCGACCTTTTCCCCATTGGAAACCTCTACAAAAGCCAGGTCTACCAGGTGGCTGAGTACCTGGGCGTACCCCGCGCGATCATTGAACGCACTCCCACAACGGATACCTACAGCGCAGAACAGACCCAGGAGGAGTTTTTCTACCAGTTTCCCCATGAAGAACTGGACCTGCTCTGGTTCGGTTTTGAGAATGGCCATCCCGCCGGGGAGGTGGGAAAGGTGATGGGTATGACCGGCGGGGAGGTATCGATGATCTATGCGAACTTTGCACGCAGGAAGGAGACTACCAACTACCTCCGGATGCAGGCGATCAATGATTACAATATGCTAGCCCTTTAAAACGCAACATAATGAACGTTTTCGACTACCTGCTTGGCACTTCGGGGTCGCTTCAAAAGGAGTTTCTCCTTGGCAACAAGGAGCAGATCTCCTATGCTGATCTGTACAAACAATCCATGGACCTGGCAGAATACCTGGCGGATACTTACGGCCAGGACAACAAAATCCTGTTAATCAGTCCCAATTCCCTCTTTTTCCTCGTGGCCTACCTGGCCATCATGAAATCGGGAAATGTGTGCGTGCCACTGAATCCTTCCATCGAGGAATCGAACCTTGCCTTTATCATCAACGTTTGTGAGGCCTCCATCGCCTTTATCGCTCCTTCGCTGGAGAAGCGCGGGTGGGATCAGCTTGGTACCGTGATTTATGATTACACCCAATTGTCGGGAAGCAGGGGGGACCATGTCCGGGCGCTGCAGGACCAGGGCGAATTTGACCAGGAGAGGCTGGCTGAGGTTATTTTCACTTCCGGGTCCACCGGCGAACCCAAGGGGGTCATGATCACCCACGGGAACATCATTGCCAATACGGAATCGATTATCCAATACCTGAAGCTGACCGGGGAGGATATCATCGAAATAGTACTGCCCTTTTATTACTGTTACGGTCTTTCGTTGTTGCATACCCACATGAAGGCGGGCGGAAGCATCGTTCTGAACAACACATTTATGTTCCTCGGGTCGGTGATCAACGATCTGAACAACTACGGATGTACCGGTTTCTCGGGTGTTCCCAGCCATTTTCAGATCCTGCTCCGCAAGACCCGGTCCTTCAAGGAGTCCCATTTCCCCAACCTTCGTTATGTGACCCAGGCCGGGGGGAAGCTTCACAATGCCTTTATCAGTGAATTTACCGGCCACTTTCCCGCTGTGAAATTTTATGTGATGTACGGGCAAACGGAAGCAACTGCCAGGCTATCCTACCTTCCGCCTGAGAAGCTGGAGGAGAAGCTCGGTTCGATGGGAAAGGCCATACCCGGGGTAACGCTGGAGATCATGGATGAAGCCGGGAATCTGATTAAGGAACCCAATGTGGTGGGTGAGCTGGTGGCCCGGGGGGCCAACATCATGAAAGGATACCTGGGTGATCAGGCGGGAACCGCTGAGATCCTGAAGGATGGCTGGTTGCATACGGGCGACCTGGCCTATAAAGACCGGGAGGGCTATTACTACCTCACGGCCCGTGTGAAGGAGATCATCAAGGTGGGTGGGAGAAGGATCAGCCCCAAAGAGATTGAGGAGGTGATTGTATCCATTCCCGGGGTGGTGGATTGCTCCATTTCCGGCGTGTTTGATGATTACCTGGGGGAAGCCCTGAAAGCGGAAATCGTCCTGGCCGATGCTAAGAATTCAGAAATCGACGAATCGTTTGTCCGGCAATATTGCGGAACGAGGCTGGCTTCGGAAAAAGTGCCCGGGATCATTCAGTTCAAGAGCAACCTGGAGATTGCCTCCACCGGTAAAAAGGTCAAAGGGAAGAATCCAGGTAGGCCTTGAAATCACCGTAGGAAGCCTTCAGCCATGTGGCGTGTTTCTCCCTGTGTTCAAAGGCTGCCAGCCTTTCAGGAACTTCCACCGGTGTGCCTGTTACCTCCTCCACGCTCTCCCTGAATTTGGCCGGGTGGGCGGTCTCCAGAAAGATCCCTGTCTGTCCGGGATTTTCATCCAGGTAATTCCGGGCAGCCTGGTAGCCGGTGGCACCGTGGGGGTCACACAGGTAAGCTGTTTTTTTATACACATTTCCGATGATCTTTTTGATCTCGTGATCTGAAAAGCTGTAGCCGTGCATGTGCCGGGTGATCCATTCATGGTTGTTCCGGAAAAGGTCCAGGATCCGTTCGAAGTTGCTGGGATCGCCCACATCCATGGCATTGGCCAGGGTGGGAATGGAGGGGCGAGGCGTGAATTTACCGGTCAGAAGATAGGAGGGGACCACATCGTTGATGTTGTTGGCCGAGAGGAAGGTATGAACCGGGAGCCCCAGTTCCCTTGCCACCAGTCCGGCCGTCATGTTTCCGTAGTTCCCGCTGGGTACGGAGAAGAAGAATTCCTGATCAGGGGAAGGTAGCTGGGCCCATGCCCTGAAATAGTAAAAGGCCTGGGGAAGGAAACGCGCCAGGTTGATGGAGTTGGCCGAGGTTAGGGTCATCCGGTCGGTGAGTTCGTTGTCCATGAAGGCCTCCTTCACCAGTTTCTGGCAATCATCGAAAGTCCCCTCAACCTCCACGGCTGAGATGTTTTCGCCCAGGGTGGTGAATTGCTTCTCCTGGAGCGGACTCACCAGGCCTGAAGGGTAGAGCACATGGACCCGGATCCCGGGAACGCCCAGGAAACCACTGGCCACCGCACTGCCCGTATCCCCCGAGGTGGCCACCAGCACATGGACATCATCCTTCATGTCGCGGGTGTAGTATCCCAGCAGCCGGGCCAGGAACCGGGCACCCACATCCTTGAAGGCCAGGGTGGGCCCGTGGAATAGCTCCAGGGAATAGATGTCCTCCTCAACCTGTACCAGGGGGGTGTCAAAATTTACGGCTTCCTCAACAAGGGGGGTCAGATCTGCCATGGGAATATCTTCGCCGAAAAGGAGTCCCGATAGCTCCACGGCGGTTTCGGTCAGGTTCATATCCCGGATGGCCATCAGCCGCTCCCTGGTCAGGACCGGGATGGAGCATGGCATAAAAAGCCCGCGGTCGGGAGCCAGCCCCCGGAGCAGGGCTTCCCTGAGGCCGAACTGGAGTGTGTTGTTTCTTGTGCTGTAATAATTCATGGTTTCTTTTTACAGGATACGGCAGCCCGCTTCACTTATTTTGGATATATACACAGATGCCTCCACACCCCTTTGGATAAAATGAGATTTCATCACACTTCCCACGGATGTTGCCATCTCTTCTCCGCGGCAGAGGCTGAATACGGATGGTCCTGAACCTGAGAGCCCCGTTCCCACAGAACCTGCATCCAGGGCTGAACTTCGCAGCACCTCAAAATCCGGTAGCTGCTGTGTCCTGTAGGGTTCTGCGAATACATCCGTCACCGAGCGTCTGATCAGGGGATAGTCGCCGGTGACCAGACCGGCCACCAGTCCCGCCAGGTTCCCGCACTGTTGAAGGGCAGTTGAAAGGGGTACCAGCTCGGGTATCAGTTTTCTGCTCTCCATGGTGCGGATTTCCAGCCGGGGATGAACCACGGCACACCAGAGGTCGACAGGATAGGGTATATGCTTGATATCCAGCGGATCGTAACCGCGGATCAGGGTGATCCCTCCAAGCAGGGCAGGGGCAATGTTATCGGCATGGACCGCACCGCTGGCTATTTTTTCACCTTCCATGGCATAGGGGATCAGGGCCTTCGTGTCAAAGGGACAACCGAGGATTTCGTTCACCCCCACAACTGCAGCCACACAGCTGGCTGCACTGGAACCCACGCCGCTGCCGGGATGGATCTTTTTTGTGAACACCAGGTCGAATCCCTCTTTGTTGCCCAGCTCAGCCAGCAGGGCAGCTGCTGCCACTGCTGCCACATTCTTCCCGGGATCCAGGGGCAGGTTGCAACCCGATTCATCCACCAGCACCAGGGTCCCTGTCCCGTTTCTGCGGACGATCAACTCATCGCCCGGGGCCTCCAGGGCAAATCCCAGCAGGTCAAAACCCGGTCCGACGTTGGAGACGGTTGCCGGTCCGAATACTTTTACCTTTTCTCGCTTCAAATTTTTGATAATTTGTTAAACAGTTCGTCATTGATCTCACGTAATGACCTGATTTTCAAGTGGGCAGCATCAAAACGGGACTGTCCGTATTCATGGGGGTCGGGCATGGCCAGCACCTTCATTCTGGCTGCCAGGGCCGAGACGACTCCAAAAAAGGAGTCCTCAATGGCCAGGCAACGTGTGGGATCCACACCCAGTTTTTGTGCCGTATGCAAGTAGATCTCCGGATGCGGTTTTCCCGGCATGATCCCGGAGGCGGAGACCACCAGGCTGAAGAGCTCCTTCAGCTTGTGTCTCTCCAACACTGCATCGATGTGCTTATGGGTGGAGCAGGATGCCAGTGCAACGGGGAGCCCTTTTTCCCGGAAAAAACCGACGGCTTCCCGGGCTCCCTCCATCATCGGTACCCGGGTGCGCATGTTTTCCACCATCTGGTCATCGTACCTTTTCATCAGCTCCTCACGTGCCACAGATGTGACATAAAAACCATCGCACCAGTGATTGACCATGTCTCTGGTGACCAGTCCCCTGGTCTGTTGCAGCAAAGTCTGGGTCAGATCGATCCCAAGTTCGCCAAACAGCTCCACTTCGGACTGCTGCCACAGGTTCTCGGAATCGATCAGGATCCCGTCCATGTCAAATATTACAGCTCGTATTGTCATACGTTGGCCACTCTAACAATGTCCGCAAACACCCCTGCTGCCGTTACATCTGCCCCGGCACCATAGCCCTTCACGATCAGGGGGAGTTCCAGGTAGCGGTCCGTGGTGATCAGGATGATGTTGTTGCTGGCCTCCAGGGGATAAGCAGGGTGGGATGCATCCACTTCGACGAGCCCCATTTTCCCCCTGCCTTCATCCAGGGTGGCCAGGTAGCGCCATTTCAATCCTTTTTCTGCCATCAGCCTTCGTTTCTCTTCGAATTCCGCATCCAGCAACTTCACCTTCTCCCAGAATGAATCCAGCGGGCCTTCGAACAGCGCACCGGGAAGGAAGGGTGTTACCTGGATATCCTCCTGTTCCATGACATAACCCGATTCCCTGGCCAGGATGAGCAACTTCCGCTTCACATCGGTCCCGCTCAGATCGAGCCTGGGATCGGGTTCCGAATACCCCGCTTCCATGGCCATGCGGATGGCTTTGCTCAAAGGAATCTCTTTGCTCAGACTATTGAAAATGAAATTGAGTGTTCCCGAGACCACCGCTTCCAGCTTCAGGATCCGGTCCCCACTGTGCATCAGGTCATTGATGGTACCGATCACAGGCAGGCCGGCTGCCACGTTTGTCTCAAAACTGAATTTCACTCCCCTGTGGATGGCGTTCTCTTTCAGCTCCTTGTAGAGGCTGTACCGGGAACTGCAGGCGATCTTGTTTGCCGTTACCACCGAAACATAGGCGTCCATCAGCCTCCCGTAACACATGGCCACAGCCTGGTTGGCTGTGCAGTCAATGAAAACCGAATTTCGCAGGTTGTTGCTCCGGATCTCCTCCAGATAACGGTCCAGATCGGCGGCCGATCCGCCCTCCAGCCGTTCCCGGAAGGAGCCGGGATCTATTCCTGCCGGATCCACTACCATCTTCCGGCTGTTGGTGATTCCCACCAGGTTGATTTTCAGTTTGTGGGTTTTGATCAGCTTCTCCCGTTGCTTGTCCAGCTGTTCAATCAGGCGCTGTCCGACTTTCCCCAGTCCGGCCACATAGAGGTGGAGCTCCCGGTAATCGGAGAGGAAGAATCCTTCATGGATCACGTTGAGTGCTTTTCGCAGGCTCTCCTTGCGGATGGCCACCGAGATGTTCAGTTCGCTGGAGCCCTGGGCAGTGGCAATCACACTGATCCCGTTCCTTCCCAGTGATTTGAAAAGGATGGCTGATATACCCGGTTTGTGACGCATTCCCTCGCCCACGATGGCAATGATGGAGAGCTCACTGATCACTTCGATCTCCATCTCCTCCCGGTGGTCGATTTCTATCTCAAACTCCTCCCTGAGGGCTGTTACGGCAATGGCGGCATCGGAGGGTGAGACAGCAAATGAAATGGTCATTTCGGAAGAGGCCTGGGTGATCAGGATGACGTTTACATTGTAACGGGCCAGGGAGGTGAAAACCCTTGCGGAGGTACCTGTTTTACCCACCATCCCGGTACCGCGAACGGTGATCAGTGTAATGTCGTTGATGGATGAAATGCCTTTGATCATCTCACTCTGGTTGCACCGGACATCCCTTGAAATCAGGGTGCCTGGCAGGGTGGGATTGAAGGTATTCTTCACCCGTATGGGGATGTTTTCCTTGTATGCCGGGGTGAGGGTGGGGGTAAAGATCACCTTGGCCCCGAAATGGGATAGTTCCATGGCCTCCTCGTAACTCATGCACTCCACGGGGTAGGCTTTTGGGACAATGCGCGGATCGGCAGTCATGAATCCGTTCACATCGGTCCATATCTCCAGCACATCTGCACCCAGGGCCGCCGCAAGAATGGCAGCAGTGTAGTCCGATCCGCCCCGGCCCAGGGTGGTGGTGCGGCCCTGGTCGTCGGATGCCACAAATCCGGGCAGTATGGCCAGTTTTTCCAGATCCTTCAACCTGCTCCTGATTTTCCCGTTGGAAATGGCAAAGTGAACGGTGGCATTCCCGAAATTACTGTCGGTATGGATCAGCTGGCGGGAATCCAGGTAGATGGCATTCTCCACATAACGGGCGATGATGGTGGCCGAGAGCCGTTCCCCGAAACTGAGCAGGAAGTCCAGTGTTTTGTTGCTCAGATCCTGCAACAGGTAGATTCCCTGCAGGGCATCCTGGAACTCCTCCACCAGCGAGGAAACCTCCCGCAGGGTAAAATCACATGTCTCGCCTGTCATCAGTGTTTCTACCGTCTCCACATGACGGTCCCGGATGCCTGTCATCTCCTCCCTGAAGGCTGGGTTTCGCTCGCTGGCCAGGGTGGCAATGCGGATGATCTGGTCCGTAACCCCCCCGAAGGCACTGACCACCACCGCGCAGGGCACGGTCTGTTCCTCAAGGATCTGTTTCACGGTCTTTATGTTGCCGGCGGTGCCTACAGATGTTCCACCGAATTTCAGGACTTTCATGTTTCCGATATTTATTCAGGGTCTCCCTTAAGCACTTTGTGTGGTCATGTTCCGGTCCACTTTTTTGATCAGTCCCTGCAATACATTGCCCGGACCCACTTCGGTAAATGATGTGGCACCGTCGGCAATCATGTTGATGACGGTCTGGGTCCATCTTACCGGTGCGGTAAGCTGTGCCACCAGGTTTTCCCTGATCCGGGCAGGATCGGACGAGGGCAATGCATTGACGTTCTGGTATACAGGGCAGACCGGTATACTGAAGGGTGTGTTTTTGATGGCCTCTTCCAGTTCGGCCCTGGCCGGTTCCATGAGGGGTGAGTGGAAGGCTCCCCCCACCGGCAGCTTGAGGGCTCTTTTGGCGCCCAACTCCGATAATTGCTTCAGGGCCAGGTCGATGCCGAGAACTGAACCGGAGATGACGATCTGACCCGGACTGTTGTAATTGGCTGCCACCACAACCTCGTCGATCCCGCTGCAAACCGCTTCCACCTGTTCATCTTCCATGCCCAGGATGGCTGCCATGGCGGAAGGCTCTGCCTCACATGCCTTCTGCATGGCCATGGCCCGTTTAAAAACCAGGCTCAGTCCGTCACTGAAGGAGAGCGTGCCATTGGCCACAAGCGCTGAGAATTCCCCCAGTGAATGCCCCGCCACCATCAGGGGCTGAAACCCTTCGATGGTGGTGGCCAGGATCACCGAATGGAGAAAAATGGCAGGCTGGGTTACCCTGGTCTGCTTCAGATCCTCGGGGGTCCCGCCAAACATCACATCGGTGATCCGGAATCCCAGTTGTTGGTTGGCCTGTTCGAACAACTCCCTTGCCTGGGAGTGCGTTTGATACAGCTCCATCCCCATTCCCACATACTGGGCCCCCTGTCCGGGAAATACAAATGCTTGCATGAATTAGATTGAATTGTCTGACAAAAGTACAAAATTGAAAGTTACCGCAGGTTGGACCCGATCAGGTGGATGAACTCCTCCCGGGTTTTATCGGATTTCATGAAGCCTCCCGTAAAGGCCGATGTGGTGGTGACCGAATGTTGTTTCTGAACGCCGCGCATGACCATACAGAGGTGGAGTGCCTCGATAACCACAGCCACACCCAGAGGTTTGAGTGTCTCCTGGATGCAGTCCCGGATCTGGACCGTGAGCCTCTCCTGGACCTGCAGCCTGCGGGCATAGGCATCCACCACCCTGGCGATCTTGCTGAGCCCTGTAATCCTGCCATCGGGAATATAGGCCACATGGGCCTTTCCGATAAAAGGAAGCATGTGGTGTTCACACATGGAAAAGAGTTCGATATCCTTGATAATAACCATCTCTTCATAGTCCTCGTGGAACATGGCTGATTTGATGATGTCCATGGGATCGGTCCCATATCCCTGGGTGAGGAACTGCAGGGCCTTGGCAACCCGCTCAGGGGTGTCCTTCAGCCCTTCCCTCCGGCCGTCCTCGCCCAGCAGATCCAGGATCCCCCGGTAGTGTTCCGTAAGTTTGACAGTGGTTTCATCATCCCACCGGTCGATCCTGCTGTATCCGCCCGCCAGGTTCTCACCCAATCCGTTGTTTATTTTATCCATACCGTTTATTTTCCAAAATATTCCACTGAATTGTTTTCTGTTTCCTGCAGTTTTACCGAATGCAGGCTGACGCCCAGCCCGGTGATGTGTGGCTCCAGCTCATCCCAGATTCCCATGGCCAGATTTTCGGTGGAGATATATTTACCTTTCATGAAATCCACCTCCAGGTTGATGTTTTTGTGGTCCAGCTTCCCGGTCACCCGGTCCCGGATGATGCTGCCCAGTTGCTTGAGATCCACCACATAACCGGTTACAGGATTCACATCCCCTGCAATGGTCACCCACAGAATATAGTTGTGGCCGTGCCAGTTGGGATTGGAGCACAAGCCATAGATCTTTTCATTCTCCTGGTCGGAAAGAGCAGGATTGAAGAGCCTGTGGGCTGCACTGAAACGTTCTCTGCGCGTGAGGTAAACCATGGTAAGTTCTGTAACAAAGTAACGAAATTATCGGTGAGCTTGTTCGCGATCCCTTCATAAAGAACCATAGTTTTTTACAGCTATATGAAAATTATTATCTTGTGAGCTATGATTGTGCTAACCGGAGCGGCTGGCTTCATCGGAAGCAACCTGGTAACCGGGCTCAACCGGGCCGGATACAAAGACCTGATCCTGGTGGATGATTTCAGCCACCGGGAGAGGGAGAGGAACTATGTTGGGAAGCAGTACAGCACCCTGGTCAACCGGAATGAATTTTTCCGGTGGGTGGATCAGAACCACCGGCAGGTGCAGATGATCATTCACCTGGGCGCCCGGACCGATACCACCGAGTTTTCCTGGGAGGTGTTCAGGGAACTGAATGTGGATTACTCCCGGAAAGTGTTCAGCCAGTGTGTGGAATTCGGCCTTCCCCTGATTTATGCCAGCTCTGCTGCCACCTACGGACTGGGAGAACACGGGTATTCCGATTCTCACCGGGTGGTTGCGCACCTGGTGCCCCTGAATCCTTACGGCCGGAGCAAAAATGATTTTGATGTCTGGGTGCTGGAGCAGGAGAGAACGCCTTTTTTCTGGGCCGGGCTCAAGTTTTTTAATGTTTACGGGCCCAACGAATACCACAAGGGAAGGATGGCTTCGGTGGTGTTTCATGCCTATAACCAGATCAAAGAGACAGGCGAAATGAAACTGTTCCGGTCCCATGATCCCCGCTTCAGGGACGGCGAGCAGTCCAGGGACTTTATCTATGTGAAAGATGTGGTTGATGTGATCCTGTTCATGATGGAAAACAGGCCCGAAAGCGGGTTGTATAACCTGGGGACCGGCAAGGCGTCCCCGTTCACCGACCTGGTGGACCATACTTTCAGGGCCATGAAAAGAGAAGTATCGCTTACCTTTATCGATACACCGGAAGATATCCGGGATAAATACCAGTATTTTACTGAAGCTGAGATGAATAAACTGAGAAAGGCAGGGTATGACAGGGAATTTACCCCATTGGAATCGGGTATATTTGATTATGTATGCAACTATCTGAATGACGGATTGGTTTATTAGGGGTTTGGAGGATAGAACATGAGAAAACATTGGACCTGTGTTTTTCTGGTGGCCGGTCTGCTTGACTTTCCGGCCTTCCCCCAGCAGTACATTGCGGACCATACAGTGGCCAGGGAAGATGTCATTCGCGGGATCCCGGAATCGTACATCAACCTGGCGCGCAACGAAATGGTTGTGGCTTACCAGCACACCTCCCATGGTACGCATGTGGCATATGGCATCTATGGACTGCCGGATTTCAAAGAGGGAGATGAGCTGCTTTTTGGTGTCTCAACCTCCCGGCAGGCGGGCAAACTTGATTTCCGGGATTATGCACTGGAGGACTATGCGCCTACCGGTGTGGTTGGCCTGGACCTTAGCCTGGATGAAACTGGCTTTATCCAGACAACCCGCAATTTTCTGGATGCGGCTGAAAGTGCGGCTGTGAATGTGGTGATGTGGTCCTGGTGTGATATTACAGGTCACAATGTTTCGGGGAACTATCTTCCCGGAATGGACAGCCTTATATCAGAATATGGTCCCGGCGGGACGAAGATCGGTACGGGAGAGGGACAGCGGGTGAATGCGGTGGCATTCGTCTTCATGACCGGCCATGCCGTTCTCAATGCCAATACGGGGGCACTTCAGCCTGCCAGTCAGGCCGAACTGATCAGGAATTATTGCAACAGTCATGGTTATTATTGCCTGGATTATTATTCCATCGACTCCCATGACATGGTTGGTACCTACCACCCGGATGCGGGGGATGACGGCAATTCGCCAACCGGGGGGGATTTTTACCAGGACTGGCAGGATAAGGGCATTCTGGGAATGGACTATTTTGAGAACAAATCCGCACCCGGAGGCGCTGTGGCTTGCGGACTACACACCAGCCAGCATATCACCTCCAACCGGAAGGGTCTTGCCCTCTGGTGGATCCTGGCCAGGATCGCCGGATGGAACGGGAGTACTGAACAGGTTCCCGTAAGTTCGATTTACTTGAATCCGGAGGGAGGTGTAACGAGCATCGAAACGGGTGAGACCCTGCAGTTCTCCGCCAATGTGCTCCCTGCCAATGCCACCGATAAATCAGTCAGCTGGAGCGTGGATGCCGAAACCGGGCAGGGCACCATCTCCGCAAGCGGCTTGTTGACAGGTGTTTCAGAAGGGACCGTGAATGTCCTGGCCAGGGCCCTTGACGGGTCGGGTATATCGGGGAGCATGCAGATCACCATTTCAGATCCTGTGGTGAAGGTATCCTCCATCACGGTCAACGCTGCAGGCGGCGCTACCGGGGTAACCACCGGGGCCACCCTGCAATTCAGCGCAGCGGTGCTCCCGGCTGATGCCACCAACAAACTGGTATTATGGGATGCCCAGAGCCTGACAGGTACCGCTACCATCACTGTGAACGGTTTGCTTACAGCTACCGGAGCAGGTACCGTGACTGTTCTGGCCACGGCCGCTGACGGGTCGGGCGTATGGGGGAGCAGGATAATCACCATTTCAGACCCGGTTGTCCCGGTAACGGCAGTCCACGTCAGTTCAGCCGGGGGAGTCTCGGAGATCATCAAAGGCGAAACCCTGCCGTTTAGCGCAGAGGTGCTACCGGCCAATGCCACCAATAAAACGGTTGTATGGACCATCGTGAAACTGACCGGTGATGCAACCATTACCCAGGGTGGATTGCTTACGGCAGTCAAAGCCGGAAATGTTAATGTGAAGGCCACGGCAACCGACGGATCGGCTGTTTCGGGAAGCATGCAGATCACCATTTCGGATCCGGAGGTGCTGGTGTCGGCCGTCAGTGTGCTTCCGGCCGGCGGGGTTTCGGAGATAACCACAGGAGAGACGCTCCAGTTCAGTGTGGCGGTGCTGCCCTCCAATGCCTCCAACAAGTCGGTCACCTGGAGCGTGTTGAACCAGACCGGGCAGGCCACCATTACCGGGAACGGACTGCTTACTGCCCTTTCCCAGGGCACGGTGAAAGTGGTGGCCACAGCCAGTGACGGATCGGGTGTTTCAGGCAACATGCAGCTGACCATTTCAGCCCCCGGTATTCCGGTTGCCTCAGTCAGTGTTTCTGCTGCAGGCGGAGTTTCGGAGATCATCACCGGGCAGACGCTGCAGTTCACCGCAACGGTCCTGCCCTCCAATGCCTCCAACAAAACGGTCACCTGGAGCGTGGTAAACCAGACGGGGGAGGCTAGCCTCTCCGTGAACGGATTACTGGCCGCCCTGTCCAGTGGCACCGTGAACGTGGTGGCCACGGCTTCTGACGGGTCGGGCACGTGGGGGAGCAAACAGATCACCATCTCAGACCCGGTGGTACAGGTGTCATCGGTTCATCCCATTACGGAAGGAGGCGTATCACAATTGATTGTCGGAGAGACCCTCCAGTTCAGTGCTGAAGTACTTCCGGCCAATGCCACGGATAAATCGGTCACCTGGAGTATAATGAACCAGACCGGGCAGGCAACCATTACCGGGACGGGGTTGGTTACGGCTGTGCAGGCAGGTACCGTAATGGTGCAGGCCACTGCCAATGACGGGACCGGTATTACAGGAAGCATGCTGTTAACCATTACCAACACAGAGATCCTGATCTCAACGCTGGTTGTATCTTCCGAAGGCCACAGGACATCCATGAATGTGGGAGATACCCTGCGCTGCACGGCAGAGGTTGTGCCCTATCTGGCAACCTGCAAAAGAATACTCTGGAGTGTGTCCAACCAGACAGGAATGGCCGTGGTATCACAGTCGGGCAGACTGACTGCTTCAAAAGCAGGATTGGTGGAAGTACAGGTTGCTGCCCTGGACGGATCGGGAGTGACGGGCAGTCTGCAGATCACTGTGGTTGATACGGTGGTCCGGGTTGCCTCTGTGAGGATCACCCAGGTGCAGGGGCTCACCACCCTTTTGGAGGGTGAGAGCCTGCAGTTCACCGCAGAAGTACTGCCGGAGGATGCGAAGAATAAACAGCTGCGGTGGAGTGTGGTGAATATGGATGGGGAAGCAGTTATTTCTGAAAATGGTGTGCTTTCAGGAATCATTGCCGGGAATGTCCGGATCTTCGCCCAGGCAACCGACCAGTCCGGGGTATCCGATTCAATGGACATCACCATCACGGATCCGGTGCCTGTGGAATCCATCCGGGTGGGGACATCAGGTGGTATAACAAGGATTCCCGAGGGAGGCGCTCTTCAGTGTACCGTGGATTTCATTCCCGGTGACGCCACCATCCAGAAGGTGCTGTGGACTGTCCATGAGATTACCGGATCGGCCCATATTACCCAGGAGGGTTTGCTGGTGGCCGTTTCGGCCGGAGAGGTGGGAGTGGTTGCCACCACAAGTGATTGTACCGGTTTGAGAGATACCCTTTTCATCGAGATCTTTGAAACGCTTACCGGAGAACAGGACAGGGGCTTGCCGGAAATGAAAGTATACCCCAATCCGGGGAAAGGAACTTTTTACCTGGATGCCGGTGCACGGGCCATCGGGCTCATCGAGGTATTCAGCCCGCAGGGACAGGCCATCCTTCAGATCGAACCGGACAGGACTGTTTCCGTTGTTCCCCTTGATCTTCATACCACCCCGGCGGGTACCTATTACATCCGTGCCCATGGTGCCCATGGCACCTGGGTTCAGAAAATCATCATCTACTAAACTGCCATGAATCTTTCCAGAGAAGATGCACTTTCCATCCTTCGCACCCACATTAAAAATGAGAAAACCATTATTCACTCCCTTGCTTCGGAGGCCGTCATGCGGGCAATGGCCCGGCACCTGGGGGAGGATGAAGACCGCTGGGGCCTCACCGGCCTTCTGCACGATGTGGATGTGGAGGTGACCCATGCCGATCCCAAAGTGCATGCTTTGATGGCGGAGGAGTTGTTGGATGAGTTCAGCCTGGATACAGAGATGATTGATGCCATTCGTATGCACAATGACGATGCTACGGGGATTCCGCGCTCCACCAGGTTCCAGCATGCCCTGGCTGCCGGGGAGACCATCACGGGGCTCATCTATGCCACCACCCTGGTCTATCCCGAAAAGAAGATCGAAAGTGTGAAATACAAGTCGGTCCGCAGGCGGATGAATGAGAAAGCCTTTGCCGCCAGCGTGAACCGGGATCACATCATGGAATGTGAAAAGATCGGCATTCCACTGGATGAGTTTATCCGGCTGTCGGTAGATGCCATGCGTGACATAGCTGTTGAGATTGGACTTTAAAGGATGAGAAAGCTGCTCTTTACCCTGCTCCTTGCCACCCTGTCAGGAACGACCTCAGGCCAGGCCTTTCATAAGGGCAACGTATTCACCCTTCATGTGATCAAGGTCCGGCTCAAAAGCGGGATTACTAATGAGCAGTTTACGGCATTCATGACCGGGGAGTTTCTGCCTGCATGGGAGGAACATTATGAAGGGGTCGAAACCATATTGATAAGAGCGATCCGGGGAGCAAACGAATCTGAGTTTGGCTGGATCAATTATTACGAATCTGAAGAAAAGCTGAAGGAATACTACCCCGAACCCGGTGTGCAGAGCGACAAAGCAAAGGCAGCGGATCAGAAGATGAAACCTCTTGAAAAAGAGCTCCTTGGATTTGGCACAATGCGATATTCAGGATACACCACCTGGTTGGTACAATAGTGAAAAAAGTTAAATTCCTGATTTTCATTCTGTCAAAATTCCAGGGTAAGCTTTTTTTTCTTAGTTTTCTGATGAATTAACAATCAAGTATTAATACTTTGTGCCATGAAAAGAAGTTTACTTATTTGCTTCCTGATTTCAATCATACCATTCGCATTCGGCCAGAAGGTGATCTTTTTGCATCATTCAACCGGAGAAGGTGTTTATAATGAAGGTGATGTCCCGGGTTGGATCACCAGTTACAATACCGGTCATGGTACCGGCTATCAGATCACCGAGCGGTCTTTTCCCAACACCCCTTATCCATGGGAAAATTATCCTTACGACTATTGGAATTTGTGGGTAAACAATGCATGTGACAATACAGATCCCGATATTGCGTGCCTGGATAAAATTGCCCAGGATTACGATGTGATCATCTTCAAACATTGTTTTCCGGGAGCAGGGGTTTTGGCGGATGATGGAAATCCGCAGGTTGGCTCGGAAGTAAAAACCCTTGAAAATTATAAGTTACAATACAGTGCCCTGCGTGACCTGATGGACACTTTTCCGGATAACAAATTCATTGTCTGGACACTGGCTCCTTTGCACCGCCTGGCCACCAATGCCAGCGATGCTGCACGAGCCAGGGAATTTGTCGATTGGGTGAAAACATCATGGATTGCGGAAGACGGTAAACCGCATCCCAATATCTATATTTTTGATTTTTACGGATATGCAGCGGAAAGTAATCCTGAGCCGGCCAATGGAAAGGTGAATTGCCTGAGATATGAATATGAGAAAGACCATTCCGACAGTAATTCACATCCCAATGTACTGGCCAATGAAACAATTGGCCCCCTGTTTGCCGAATTCATCGTCAATACCATCGAAGAAACTGAACCTGTTTCCGTTGGGGATGCTGAACAAAATTTCCCTTCCGCGGAACAGTTGTTCTGGTCCCCAAATCCATCAAGTGGAAATATTCTGATTGAAATGATTCAACCAGCCGGCAGGTATCATCTCGACATTATTGCTTCCAACGGGGCCATTGTTCACCAGGATGTTTTACGTTTTACGGAGTCTTCTCTGCCTTTGGATATAGGTCATCTTGGGAATGGGGTATACATGATCCGGGTTTATAATGATGAAAGCAATTTCCAGGGTAAGCTTGTGATGGCGGATTAGGATTTAATGCAATGGATCAAATGGTTATTGACCACATATGCTTTGCAGTAAAAAACCTTGGGGAGGGTATTGAGAACTGGACCACTACCTTTGGATATCTCCAGATGACGGAGATTGTCACCAACACGCTTCAGCAGGTGAAGGTTGTGTTTCTTTCAAAAAAGGGGAGTATCATCATCAAACTGATCGAACCTTGCCAGGGAAACAAAACGCTGGAGAGATTTGTGGAGCGCGGGGGAGGCTTTCATCATCTCTGTTTCAAATGTGATCACATTGAAAGTGAGATGGAGAATCTGAGAGGCAAGGGGGTTGTCAGGCTGGTGAATCCGCAGCCGGGAGAGGCCTTTGACAATGAGAACATTGCATTTATGCTCACCAGGTTCGGAATCAACCTGGAATTGATCGATACAGATAAAAAGGCCGGATTACTCTGAAACTGCCTACCGGATCCCCGGGTTCCTTCCAATGTAATTACCCGGACTTATTGTAAAATATTGATTTCTTGAACTGTTCTTCAAGTTCATCCGATATTTCAGCGGGATTTGTCAAGGGCATATGTTTGTCATATAAATCATATCCCAAAAGTTCTGATTTTTTTACTCTGTTTATTACCGGCAGTTTTTTCCTGTTCCTGGTTTTAATATGCTGTCCTTTGTTATCAACGATGATCAGTCTGGGAACAAAGACCCCTTTTCTTCCGATAAATGCATCCATTGTTTTGATAGCGGTTTCAAACTCATCAAGGGTCGATCTGCCCAGATCTTCGTATCTTGAGAATTCTTTCCCAGCCCAGGTATTGATCATGGCATAGTTTTCTGAAATTTCTTCATCAATATTTATCTCTTTATTATATGTATGCCCTGATGGCATCAATAGAACTTTTCCACCCCCACCCTCAATATTTGCAACATATTTTGGCAATGTTGTGCCGGATATCCACCCTTGCAGAGGTTTCATATAAATCTTAACAAACTGAATGGGCGTAATAAAATGAGACAGACCTTTTTCTTTGTGGCATTGAAATAAATAATAGGGGTGTATGCCGATCCAAAACATTCTTCGAAAAGTTTCGGCCAGTGTTTTATAGTAGTCATTTACATGATTTAACAGAACAGTCTGATTTCTGATTGTAAAACCATGTGTCCGGATTTTTTTCACCGCCATTGATAATTCTTCTGTAATTTCATGATGGTGATTGATATGTGTCATAAAATATACATACTTGTCGGGACCACTGCTGAACTTGTTTGACGAAGAATTGATTAATTCTAACAATTCATCAGTAATTCCCATGGGCATCACTACTGGTACTCTGGTGGCAATCCGTATTGTACGAAGGTGTGGTATCCTGCTCAATTCTTCCAAAACATATTGCAACCGAGATTTGCTTATCATAAGCGCATCGCCTCCTGTAACCAGCACTTCGTTAATGTTCTGATTATATCCAATATAGAATAGCCCTTTGTTTATCTCTGTATTATTGATATGTACTGAGTTATCAAGCGATTTGGCTCTTTGGCAATGAACACAATAGGACGCACAACTTGTATTTTCAGCGACAAAAAGGGCGACCCTGTTTGGATATCTTTGATAGGCGGCACCATAACTCCGTGAACTCTCTTTCATTGCTTCTTCAAATCCCGCACCTTTAAATAGCAAATTTGCAGGAGTGGGAACACTTTGCCAAAAGATAGGATCAAGCCGATTTTCTGATTTTTCACCGTGCAACATTTCCGGATGAAAAGGATCCGCTTGCATCAGTGAGGCGTAGTAAGGAGTAATTCGCATCGGCTCCTTGCCTTCCTCCCTTAATACTTTTAAGGTTCTTTCAATTTCATTCTCCTGGAATGGGTTTAGTTTTATGACTTTTTTAAGCTGTTCGACAGTTTGTATCGAATTCCTTAATTGCCAATTTGCATCATTCCATTGTGCTTCTGATACATTTTTCCATAATTCAATGGAGTTAAATTTTCTTGGTTCGTTGAATATAGCGTTATCAGACTTCATTATTTCCTTTCAATTTCGTATAAAAAATCCATATGGTGTACTCACAAAATAGAAAAGTTTTTTTGATCTCCGTTGTGTTTTGATGTTCATATTTATCAAAAAGAAGTCTAACAAATCGGGAACGACCCTGCTCAGTACTATGCACTAAGTACTAGTACTGTGCACTATGCACTATCTGATGGCCCACAAGGCGGTCGTATCTGGTGCCGGGGGGGCGGTGGTAAAAGAGGACCAGGTATTCATCTTCCGTTTCATAGAATGAGCCTTCGATCTCAGCCACGTCGAACTGCTCCGAGAGGGCCGGAAGGAACAGGTACCTGTAGTTGTATACCCCTTGTTTGAGCAGGAGTGATTTGACATAGGCACCCTCCTCTTCGCGATATTCCATGCGGTTCTGGTCGTTGAACTGCCAGTTGGTGAGCGCCCCGGTGAGGTAAACCGAGCCGTCCAGGGGAACCGGCATCCTGAGCCTGAAATGCACAAACACATAGTCTGCATCCACACCCGGATCCCTGCCGCCTTCACTCTGGATATGAAATTTGCCGTTGATGTCCTCCTTGAAGAGATAAACATAGGGGAGGTTGGGTTCGTCCGGTTTCAGCTCGAAATGGTAGCGGGAGTTGATAAAGTCGATCCGCTGCACATAATAGGTAGGTGTGTGGGTGTTCTTGGTATCGAAAAACCGGTATTCATTGCCTCCCGGGAAGATGTTCTCCTCCATGTAATCATAGACCAGTTCACCCGGATTGACCATGGATGGGTGAAGCGGACCGACAGCCATGTCCCACTGTCCGTTCTGACAGATCATGGCAGTGGTCTCCGAAAAGGGATCGTCGATGGGGTACCCGGGATGACGGACGGTAAAATCCACTTCGTGGCAGCAGCCCTGGAACTTCTGCAGGACGGGGATGGCGGCCTTTGCCTCTATATTGACCAGCCCCTCGGTGACCATGAACCGGCGGGTGAATACCACATCCTCCGGATTCCAGTCGCGGTACACCACCAGGAGGTAGTTACCCGAAACAGTCAGCCGGGAATTTTCATTGGGGATCACAAGGGTGTGATGCAGGTAAGTGGTATAGGTATTGAAAGAGGGTACACCGCCCGGAACCTCATTCTCCGCATATCCCTCCAGGTACTCCATTTCGCTGAGGCCGGAAAGGGTCCAGTCGGCATTGCAGTGGAGTACCTTATACAACAGGGTGGCATCGCCTCCCGAGATATCATCAAATTCCAGCACCAGGGGGACATCTTCCGTCAGTCGGACCACCGGGTAGCCAAGTTGCCATCCCTCCCGGTAAAGCTGGATGGTCCGGATGCTTGGTTCAAGCACCACTTCCCGGAGGACACCGTCTGGATCCTCATAGGGTAACTGACATTGTACAGGTGGGATGCTGACATATGTCAGGATAATGCATGTTATAAACAGCAGGTTGTTTTTCATGGAATCCATTTTAAAATAGCTTGACCGTTGAAAAGCAGCAAGAACCGTACCCGGATCCGATCCGGCAATCAGGACCGCAAAATAGTGCCTTTTTATATGTGAATATATACAAATCTAGATTTTCAGATATTTTATCGCCGGCCAGGTTTGCGGGTTCACAAAAATAGCTATTTTTACAGATTCTTTTACTGTTACACAGTTCACAATGACAGAGGTAATTAAGATTAAAAAAGGCCTTGATATCCACATGAACGGAGAGGCCGAAAAAATTTATGTGAAAGCCCCGAGGGCCAAAACTTACGCGGTTAAACCGGTAAACTGGCACGGACTCACACCCAAGATCATTCCCAGACTATGTGATCCTGTCAAGGTGGGAACCCCCATCTTTTTTGACAAGTATCATCCCGAGGTGAAATTCACCTCGCCGGTAAGCGGGATCCTTCTCTCCATCAACAGGGGCGAGCGGAGGAGGATCATTGAGGTCACCATCGAGGATGACGGCAAGGATACCCCGGAGACATTCCTGCAGGGAGAACCTGCCACGCTGACACGGGAGCAGATTGTGGAGAACCTGCTGGAAAGCGGGCTCTGGCCCATGATCCGGCAAAGGCCCTACGGAGTGATCGCGCGGTCCCACCAGGTGCCCAAATCGATCTTTATCTCTGCTTTTGATACATCGCCCCTGGCCCCTGACTACGATTTTCTGTTGAGGGATATGGAAGAGGATTTCCAGTGGGGTGTCAATGCACTGAAGCGACTGACCCGGGGGAAGGTACACGTGAACCTGGACGGTCGCTATCCTTCGGTCCGGACCCTTGGTTCCCTCGAAGGAGTTGAGATCAACCGGTTCAGGGGTCCGCACCCGTCCGGAAATGTGGGTGTTCAGATCCATCACCTGGATCCCATCAACAAAGGTGAGCTGGTGTGGGTGGTTCAGCCCCAGGATGTGGTGGCCATCGGCAGATTGTTCAAAACAGGTAAATATGATCCATCTGTGGTGGTGGCACTTACCGGTTCCCGGGTCGAGAAACCGGTATATTTCAAGACCATCCGCGGAACCGCGGTTGCACCTTTGCTGGAAGGAAAGCTGAAAGCAGGAGAGAACCGCGTGATCAGCGGAAATGTGCTCGATGGTTCCAGGATCGATGCCGGGAAGGGGCATGTGGGTTTCCTGGATTCACAGCTGACCGTGATCCCTGAAGGGAATTACTACGAGTTGTTCGGATGGATCCTCCCCGGATTCAGGAAGGCATCCTTTGCCAGGTCGTTTGCCTCCACCTGGCTTACGCCCCATAAAAAATTTGACATGGATACCAACTACCACGGGGGTGAAAGGGCTTTTGTGATGAGCGGTGAATATGAGAAGGTGGTTCCCATGGACATCTATCCTGTGCATCTGATCAAGAGCATTCTGGTGAATGATATCGATAAGATGGAGCAGCTGGGCATCTATGAGGTGGTTGAGGAGGATCTGGCCCTGTGTGAATACATCTGCACTTCAAAAATCCCGGTCACCAAAATACTCAGGGACGGGCTCCGGGCACTGCGCAAGGAAATGGAAGATTAAACTTATACCTAATATATACTTATGAGTTCTTTACGAAGATTTGTAGATAAGATCAAACCCCCGTTTGAGAAGGGGGGAAAGCTTTATATTTTCCACGCAGGGTTCGAAGCCATCGAGACTTTTCTCTTTGTGCCGAACAGGACCACCCAGGGACGGGTTCATATCAGGGACGCCAACGACATGAAACGAACCCTGATCCTTGTGATGATCGCCATGGTGCCAGCGCTGCTGTTTGGAATCTGGAATACAGGCTTCCAGCATTTTCTGGCCCTGGGGGTGGAAGCAGGTTTCTGGCAGATGGTATGGTTCGGATTCCTGAAGGTGCTGCCTCTGTTTATTGTTTCCTACGTGGTGGGCCTGGGGATCGAAATTGCCTTTGCACAGATGCGCAAAGAAGAGGTAGCCGAAGGTTTTTTTGTATCAGGTATGCTGATCCCCATGGTGATGCCAGCCGATGTTCCGTTGTGGATGGTGGCCGTGGCTACCGTTTTTGCAGTTGTGATCGGGAAAGAGGTATTCGGTGGAACCGGCATGAATATTCTGAATCCTGCCCTGGTGGCCAGGGCTTTTCTCTTTTTTGCCTATCCCAGCCATATGTCGGGAGAAAAGGTATGGATCGCGGGACTGACCGACGGAACAGGCGTGGTGGACGGATTTTCGGGTTCAACCATCCTGGGACAGGCAGCACAGAATACCACTTCATTTGTGAACGGACTGGGTGAAACCTATTCATCGTGGGACATGTTCCTGGGGACCATCCCCGGATCCATCGGGGAGACTTCCACCCTGGCCATTCTGATCGGGGCGGTGATCCTGATCCTCACCGGGGTGGGAAGCTGGAAAGTCATTGTATCGGTATTTGCCGGCGGGCTGTCCATGGGACTTCTGCTGAATGCCTTCGCAGTGAACGAATTCATGGCCCTGCCCTTCTGGGAGCACATGATCCTGGGGGGATTTGCATTTGGTGCCGTATTCATGGCCACCGATCCTGTCACAGCTGCCCAGACCGGGAGGGGCAAATGGATTTACGGATTCCTTATAGGCTTCCTTGCCATCCTGATCAGGGTATTGAATCCGGCCTATCCCGAGGGGGTCATGATGGCCATCCTGCTGATGAATGTCTTTGCTCCGCTGATCGACCACTATGTGGTTGAGGGCAATATCCGCAGGAGATTGAAAAGAGCTGAAGTAACTGCAAACTAATATCATAGAAACGGGCATGAGAAGTTTTAGCAATACATACATATTTGTCTTTTCGCTGATCATGGTAACGATCGTGGCGGTGCTGCTTTCATTCGTTGCCTTGCAACTGAAACCCCGCCAGGAGATGAACGTCCAGATCGAAAAGAAACAGGACATACTGCGGTCCCTGGGAAAGGCTGAAAACGTGAATGATGCAGCCGACAAGAACAGTTACATCAATGCGGAGTTTGATCAGTTCATCACCGAATCCTATGTGGTGGATTACCAGGGCAGCAGGGTTGATGCTGATGCCTTCCAGGTGATGCTCAATCTGGCTGTTGAGGTCCGGAAGCCCCGTGAAGAGAGGAACTACCCGGTTTTTGTGTACTCCGTCGACGGAGGTGATAAGAAATACGTGGTACCCGTGCGCGGCAAGGGACTGTGGGGACCCATCTGGGGAACCATTGCCCTGGATTCCGACCTGAACACCATTTCCGGGGCGGTCTTTGACCACAAGGGGGAAACCCCGGGTCTGGGTGCCGAGATCAGTACCGGGTGGTTCCAGAAACCATTTGCGGGGAAGACCATCTTCGATGAAAACGGAAAATTTGTTTCCATTGAAGTAGCCAAAGGAGGAGCCGATCCTTCCAGCAGGCACCAGGTGGATGCCATCTCGGGAGGTACCATTACCTCCAAGGGGCTGGAAGCGATGCTGGCAGACTGTCTGGAAGGCTATGCGGCCTATTTTAAAAGTTTAACATCAAGTAATTAACGAGCCTCGAACTGAGTACTGAGTACTAAGCACTGGGCACTATGCACTAAATTATGAGTACAGAGAAGGAACCTTTATTCTCTCCCAAGAACCTGAAGCTCCTGACCGAGCCCCTTGGGAAAAGCAACCCGATCACCATCCAGGTACTGGGGGTCTGTTCGGCACTGGCTGTGACCGTGAAACTGAAACCATCCATTGTGATGGCCCTTTCGGTGATGGTGGTGCTGGCCGTATCCAACGTGGTGATCTCCCTGATGAGGAAGATGGTGCCACCGCGGATCCGGATCATTGTCCAGCTGGTGGTAATTGCCACCATGGTGATCGTGGTGGACCAGGTACTGAAAGCCTATGCCTATGATGTGAGCAAGCAGCTTTCGGTGTTCGTGGGACTGATTATCACCAACTGTATCATCATGGGACGCCTGGAGGCCTTTGCCCTGGGTAACAAACCCTGGCCCTCCTTCCTGGACGGACTGGGAAATGCAGCCGGTTACGGATTGATTCTTATCCTTGTGGCCTTTTTCAGGGAGCTGCTGGGTTCAGGAACCCTCCTGGGCTACCAGGTGATTCCCCAGGCATTTTACGATGCCGGGTATATGAACAACGGGATGATGATCCTTCCGCCCATGGCCCTGGTGGTGGTGGGGATCTTTATCTGGATACAGCGATCCAGGAACAAGGACCTGATCGAGAATTAAGGCTGCTTATTGATCAACAACTAGAAATAAAACACCATGGAAAACCTGGTCAACATATTTGTCAAATCCATTTTCATAGACAACATGATCTTTGCCTATTTCCTGGGCATGTGTTCGTACCTGGCCGTTTCGAAAACGGTCAAGACCTCCACAGGCCTGGGGATAGCCGTGGTCTTTGTACTTGGATTTACTGTTCCCGTCGACTACCTTCTGGAGAAGTTTGTCCTGAAGGCAGGTGCGCTCCAATGGCTCAGCCCGGGCCTTGCGGATGTGGACCTGAGCTTCCTTTCTTTTATCATGTTTATCGCCGTGATCGCATCGATGGTCCAGCTGGTGGAGATGGTCATTGAAAAGTTCGCACCGTCCCTTTATACTTCCCTTGGTATTTTTCTTCCACTGATTGCCGTGAACTGTGCCATTCTGGGAGGATCGCTGTTCATGCAGGAAAGGGAGTATGCAAACGTGGCCGAAGCCACCGTATTCGGACTGGGATCAGGTGTGGGCTGGTTCCTGGCCATCGTAGGTATCGCGGCCATCCGGGAGAAGATCAAGTACTCCAATATACCTGCACCGCTCAGGGGACTGGGGATCACCTTTATCATTACCGGATTGATGGGAATTGCTTTCATGAGTTTTATGGGTATCAAACTTTAGCACTATGATTTTTCTTACCTCCACAGCCACAATTATTCTGATCAGCATCGGGGTATTCCTTTTCGTGATCCTCCTGCTGGTGGCCATGTTGCTTTACGCCAGGTTTAAACTGACCCCCCAGGGTAACGTGCAACTGAAAGTGAACGACAAGGAATTTACGGTTTCACCGGGTTCCACTGTACTGAGCACCCTGTCGTCCAACGGCATATTTCTGCCATCGGCCTGCGGAGGAGGTGGCACATGCGGGATGTGCAAATGCCAGGTGCTTGAAGGAGGGGGTTCCATCCTTCCCACCGAAACCGGGTTCTTTACCCGGAAGGAGCAGCAGCAGCAATGGAGGCTGGGCTGCCAGGTGAAGCTAAGGGAGAACATGACCATCCAGATCCCGGAAGAGGTCATGGGCATCAGGAAATGGGAGTGCGAGGTGGTCTCCAACCACAACGTGGCCACCTTCATCAAGGAGTTCGTGGTCAGGCTTCCCGAAGGCGAAAAACTCAACTTCAAATCGGGCGGCTATATCCAGATCGATGTGCCCAGGCTGGAGGTGGACTTTTCCAAGGATGTGGATGTGGAGAAGGAGTACCGCGATGAATGGGACAAGTACAGCATGTGGGAATTGCGTATGAAGAACCCGGAGGAGACCTACAGGGCCTATTCCATGGCCAACCACCCTGCAGAAGGGAACATTGTGATGCTGAACATCCGTATCGCCACACCCCCCTGGGATGTGAGCCACGGACGCTTCAAAAATGTAAATCCCGGGATTTGCTCCTCCTATATCTTTTCCCGCAAGCCGGGTGACAAGGTAACTGTTTCGGGACCCTACGGGGAGTTCTTCATCAAGGATACCAAGAACGAGATGGTCTATGTGGGTGGTGGTGCCGGCATGGCCCCCATGCGTTCGCACATCTTTCACCTGTTCCACACGCTGAAGACCAAGAGGAAGGTCTCCTACTGGTACGGGGCGCGTTCAAAAAGAGAGATCTTCTACGAAGACCAGTTCAGGGAGATTGAGAAGCAGTTCCCCAATTTCACCTTCAACATCGCCCTTTCGGAACCTGCCAAGGAGGACAACTGGGAAGGATACACCGGGTTTATCCACCAGGTGCTCTACGACAACTACCTGCGCTACCATGAGGAGCCCGAGGAGATCGAGTACTACATGTGCGGCCCGCCACAGATGAACGGCGCGGTAACCAAGCTGCTCTATGACATGGGTGTGCCGGATGAGATGGTGGATTTCGATGACTTTGGATGATATATCTGCTACAGGATAAGTAACTCAATGCTGTTTTTTGCTTCGCAAAAAGAAGGCATCTTCGTCACTTATCCTTTCGCAGTTAATTTAAACCAATGTAATTACTTCGGGATATCATTTTTCTCGCTGTTTTTTTTTGCAGGGCAAAAAAAGAAGGCTCGTCACCTGATATCCCTTCGTAATAGTACTATCTTGCGGGAAAAATCGGTGTGAAATGAAATTCGTTACCGTTCCCGTACTGTGCAGCTTCATATTGGCCTCATCCTGCAACATGGATGGAGGAGGGGAATATTACTCAGCACAGGGATTTACCCAGGGAACCACCTACAGCATTACCTACCAGCATCCGGTGGAGCTTGACATGAAGGGGAGGATTGATTCCCTGCTCAGGGTCTTTGACCTGTCACTCTCCTCCTATGAACCTGCAAGCATTATCAGTGCAATTAACCAGAACAAAGAGGGAGTGAAAACCGACTCCATGTTCAGGACTGTTTTCAGGGAAGCCCGGAGGGTTTACCAGCTATCCGGGGGTGCATTTGATATTACCCTGGGCCCGGTGATCAATGCCTGGGGATTCGGGCCGGGGGGAATCCCTGGATGTGGACAGCGCCATGGTGGACAGCCTGCTGCAATATGTAGGGATGGACAAGGTCACCCTGGTGGGCGATCAGATCCGTAAAAGCATTCCCCAGGTACAGCTCAATGTGAATGCCATCGCCCAGGGTTATGCAGTGGATGTGGTCTCCTGCTACCTGGAGGAGCTGGGCTGCCGCAATTACCTGGTGGAGATTGGCGGGGAGATCCGCACCCGGGGGAAAAATCCCAAGGGAAGTTTCTGGCGAATCGGGGTGGACCGGCCCGAGTTCGGGAACATGATCCCGGGCGAACAGATGCAGGCCATCATCAACATGCACAACCGCTCCCTGGCCACCTCGGGGAACTACCGTAAATTCTACGAAAAGAACGGTATCCGCATTACCCATTCCATTGATCCCGCCACAGGTTACCCAAAGGCCTCCAACCTGCTCAGCGCCACCGTGCTCACCTCTGAATGCATCACGGCAGATGCCTATGCCACCTCCTGCATGGTGCTGGGGCTGGAGAAGGCAAAGGCATTCATCGAAAGGCAGCCTGACACCGATGCCTATTTCATCTATGGTGATGATTCGGGGACTTACCAGGTGTGGTTTACCGAGAACCTGAGGAAATATATTGAACTGCCTTGACTCGTGGGTGTTGTACCCCTCTCTGAAAATTTTTGCAAGCAAAAATTTATAGGTTCGGGATCCAACACCCACTCGTACTAGTGCTAAAATAATCAGTAAGCATTTCCATGTTTTTCTGTATCTTCATCATTGTATACATATACAACAGGATTGAACAGGTCACTCTTATATCTCGCTTTCCTCACCATTGGATTCCAGCTGACTACAGTTTCCTGCAGGGCTCAGGTGCCCGGATGTACGGATCCCCTGGCCAACAATCATCATGCCTCCGCCACAGAGAATGACGGGAGTTGCACCTATGACCCTGTGACGGTGTCTCCTGAGTCATCTCTTTTGTTAAGTGAGCAGTTATCAGGCACATCCGGACTGATCTGCTGGGATGGATATGTGTGGACACACAATGACCATGAAGATCTGAATTTGTACGGGCTCGATACAATCCATGGAGGGATCGGGCGTACGCTGAACATGGACGGGGTGGAGAACATGAACTGGGAGGAGATTACCCAGGATGAAGATTATATCTACCTGGGAGATTTTGGTAACAATAACAGCGGAAACCGGGAGGACCTGCATATTCTGCGTATTTCCAAGGCATCACTGAAGGCCGGAGTAGCTCTGATCGATACCATTGGGTTTGTTTATGAGGATCAGTGGGACTTCTCCCCTGCAGAGCCCAACCTGAACGATTTTGACTGCGAAGCATTCCTGCCCGCCGGGGATAGCCTATACCTTTTTACCAAGCAGTGGATCAGCGGAGGGACCTGCGTTTACGCCCTGCCAAAGATACCCGGTAATTACTCCGCTGTAAAAATCAGGAACTTTGAGAGTCAGGGGCTGATTACAGGGGCTTCATTTCTTGAGACAAGCAAGCTCTTGGTTTTGTGTGGATATACCAGTGTTTTGCAACCTTTCCTGTGGCTGATGTATGATTTCAGGGGAACGGATTTTTTTTCTGGGAACAAGCGGAAGATTTCCCTTTCCCTTCCCTTTCACCAGGTGGAGGGGATCGCCACCGGCAATGGCTTAAATTACTATATCTCCAATGAATCATTTGAACTGGAGCCTGTGGTCAGCACCCCGCAGAAGTTACACCTGTTCAACCTGGAGGAGTTGCTGGGGGATTATTTGTCGCCTTTGGGGCTCGGGGAATCTCCTTCCGGGTATGTGCTGAAGGTCTATCCCAATCCTGTCCGGGAAGTGATCAGCCTGCAAATCCCGGACGAAGCCATCGGAAAAGTTTACGAGATCATGAACAGCAGTGCAAACATCCTGATCAGCGGGGTGGTAACCGGTAAACAGCTAAGCATCCCTGCAGGAAACCTGTCGCCCGGAATTTATTCCATCCGCATCCGGGATGTGAATGGCCCCGCCCTGCCCTTTCTGAAGCTTTAGAAAAGTTTGTTTTGAAAGCAGGTCTTTGACGAAATTCCTACATACAGGTGTGAAATTCCCAATGAATAGGACAAAGATTTTTCGGTTCCCTGAGCCATCTTCCGGTATTTCCCGGGCCGGATAAATGAAATCCAGGATTTGCAGGACGTGTAGAAGAATGCCTCCTTTCAAAGCCCCATCTTCGGGAGTTTCAGCTGGTTCTGAATATGGAAGAAAAGCGTTGGTCAAAATGAATAAATTCATCATCCTCAGTCTTCCTTTTATAGCTATATTTAAGTTGAAAGGGCATGATTTGAAAGGAATTCCCAAATCCGGCCACAGTTTATTCCTTTGACCTTCACGGTTTGAGTCGCCGGAATGATTCGCTTATAAGGTTTGCTTGGTTTGTGTGACTGAGAGGGCGGAGCTGTTAATACGCTGCAGAGATTCTGCCCAAAAACCACACTTCTATTGCTTTATTATTATTTTTGATACAATCTCAATGCTCTGTTCATGGATCAACATTCGTTAAAGCAAAGCAGCTATAGCCAGCTGAGAAAATCCGACATCATCAATATCAGGAAGTTAACACTACTGATACTCGGGAAATGGTACTGGTTATTAATCGCATTGGTACTGGCTGGTGTCTTTGCGGTTCTTTATAACAAATATACCCTGCCCAGTTACCTTGTGAGTTCGACCATACTTATTTCAGAGGATGAAAACGCCAATTTAACCGGTCTGGACAATAACCTGCTGGGGGGCTTTGGACTCAGCCCGGGTTCTCAGAACCTGGACAACCAGATCCTTATCCTTTCTTCCTGGTCCCTGATCAGGGAAACTCTGGAGGAATTGCCTTTCAACAAGGATGTATACAGAAAGGGCCTTTTAAAGTCGGTTTCATATTTTCCCTTAAGTCCGATTGAGCTTGTGGCTGGTCCCGACGGGTTCCCTGACAACATCGAGTTCTGCTTCCAACATGCTGAAAAGAATCTTTATCACCTTTCCGTTTCAAAAAAATCAGACTTTGAACTTGATACAGTGGTATACCTGGGGCAGATGGTGAAACTGCCCACCGGCTCCTTCACCATATTTCCTCACCCTGAGATGGAGGAATTATATAAGTCCGGGGAGAAGATCTATTTTTCGTTCTATGATATGGATCAGCTGGTGTACAGCTATCGAAGGGGATTGCTGGTTGAATCTGCCACCAAGGAGGGGACCATTTTGAAACTCAGCATGGAGGGACCAAACAAAACCAAGAATATGGTCTTTCTGGATAAACTGGTGGAAGTCTTCATGATGAATAATCTGGAAAAAAAGAACCATGAGGCAAACCGGATCATCGAGTTTATTGATGAGCAACTGGTGGATGTGGAAGATTCCCTGATGATGACTGAGAACCAGTTGCAGGAGTTCCGGTCAAAAAACAGAATTATGGATGTGTCTGCCCAGGCACAACAGATCATCGATCAGGCTGTGGTCTTTGAAGAAACACGAGCCAGGCTTACCCTGGAATCCAATTATTATGAATACCTTGGTGAATATCTGTCCAAGGAGAACAACCAGGAAGTCCCCATTTCACCTGCAACCATGGGGATAGAGGATCCACTGCTCGGCAGGTTGATGCAGGAACTCGCCGGATTGCAGGCTGAGTATTTCAGCAGTGGGGTGGGTGAAAGAAATCCCTTACAGGGCCAGCTTGGGATCAGGATCAGGAATACCAAGCAGAGCCTGATGGAGACCCTGCAAGGGATCAAACTTGCCAATTCGATGGCATTGGATGAGAACCAGCAGCAAATCAGAGACCTCAATGCCCAGGCCTCCAGGTTACCGGTCAAGGAGAGGCAATTGCTGGGATTTGAGAGGAAGTTTAATCTCAACAATGTACTGTATACCTACCTGCTTCAGGAGCGGGCAGAGGCGCAAATCCAGAAAGCATCCAACAAGCCTGACAATGAATTGATCGATTCTGCCAGGGCAGATTTGCAGCCCATTGCACCCAACAAGGCCATGGTCTATTTGCTGGCCCTTGTATTGGGAGCAGGAATTCCTTTCCTGGTTATATTGATCACAGACACCGTTCATAACAAGATATCTTCTGAAGAAGACCTGAAGATGATCTCGGATCTGCCAATTGTGGGGCATGTGCCGCACAGCAGGTTAAGTTATAATACGGTGGTTTTAACCGAGCCTCAATCGAGAATTTCGGAAGCTTTCAGAAGTCTGAGATCAAGGATGGAGTTTATAACAAGGCAGGCTGAATCACCTGTTATTATGATTACTTCTGCAATGCCGGGAGATGGTAAAACTTTTTCGGCCGTCAATCTGGCCTCTGCTTACAGCCTTGCCGGGAAAAAAACCTTGCTGGTGGGATTTGATATGAGGCGGCCAACGCTTTCAAAATGTTTCAATATTGAAAAGATTGTCGGGTTATCCACTTACCTGATTGGCAAAAGCACACTGGAACAAATCATATTTGACACCGGTTACCCCAATCTTCATCTTATTCCTTCCGGTCCCATTCCCCCCAATCCGGGAGAGCTTTCGAATTCCGAGAAGGTGCGAGAGATGTTTCAGAAGCTGAAAGAGCAGTATGATTTCATTGTGGTGGATACCGCTCCCATCGGTGCAGTCTCTGATAATTACTTCACAGCAACCATCGCAGATGCCACCCTGATCATGGTGAGACATGGTCAGACCAATAAGAAATATCTTGAGATTACCTTAACAGAAGCTGCGGCCTATGGCATCCATGGATTGAGTTTGCTTGTCAATGATTTTAAGCTGGGAAGAGGTGCATACCGCTATGCCTATAAATACGAGAACAGCTATTCCAAGGACCCTTCATAACCCCGATTGGAATTAATGGCTAAGACCAAGGGGTTATTCAGCAATGCATTATGGAACATTCTCTCGGTTTCCTTTACTGCCGTTGCCGGTTTTCTGGTTGTGCCGATCGTGCTGAAAAGCCTGGGTACTGATAACTACGGTATCTATGCCATCATCTTGATGATCGGGGGATTCGCAGTCCTTCAAAACCTCGGACTGGGAGAAGCAACCCTCAAATATGTGGC
>JAZDPG010000105.1:0-5211 GCA_043797815.1 Bacteroidota bacterium | reverse complement strand
GGAAGAGGGAAAGAGACAGGGCCCTGCCCGTAAGCCGGTTAAAATGGGGCAGGGACAGGGCCACCATCAACAGGGATATTCCCGCAGCCAGGATGTTCATCCAGAGCGATTCGGTAAGGAACTGCAGGATCAGCTGGCCCTTTTCGGCCCCAATCACTTTCCGGATGCCAACCTCCCTGGCTCTTTCAAGGGCCCGGCTGCTGGCCAGGTTGATGTAGTTGATCCAGGCAATCAACAGCACAGCCAGGGCGATAATGGATAAAATTGTCACCGAGTCGGCGTCACCCTGCTCTTCGGGCTCGGATTCCTGCAACAGATCAGAATGCAGATGGATATCTTCCAGGGGCTGGAGGATAAACTCCTGGCGCCATCTGTCCCCCCAATCCTCTTTTCGGTCTTCAGCCAGCCATGCTGCAAACTTCTCCTGGAAAGCCAGGGGGTCTGTTCCCTCTTCCAGTTGAATATAGGTATTGAAATCGTACCATCCCCAGGCGGTCCGGGATTGACCGTTTGACCACTGGTGAAGGGTTTCAGCAGACACCAGTACCGAGAACCGCATGTGTGAATTTTCAGGTACATCACGAATAACGCCCCTGATCTCGAATACCGCCTCCTCGCCATATTTCAGCGTTCTACCGATGGGATCTTCATCCCCGTAATATTTTCTGGCGGTTGATTCGGTTACAACTGCGGTAAAGGGTTTCGAAAGGGCCGAGGTATCCCCGGCGATCATTTCCCAGTCAAACATGGTCAGGAAAGAGGGCGTGGCAATCTGGATCTTCCTTTCACGATAGGATATGTTCCGGTCATTGGTCAGAACGCCCGATTCGGGGAAGGCCCAGGAGTACTCAAGCACTTCCGGAAAGTTGTTTTTCATGGCCGGGCCCACGGCCGGAACCGCCGCTGCACAGGCAAACGATCTGGTCCCTTCAAGAAAACTGTCATACCGGACCCGGTAAATGTTTTTACTGTTTTCATGAAAGGAATCAAAACTCCTTTCATACACCACGTATTGCAGCAAAAGCATAAAAGCAGCCATGCCGACCGAAAGTCCCAGCAGGTTCAGGATGGAAAATACTTTGTTGCGCGATACCTGTCTGAAGAAGGAAAGCAGGTAGTTGGGAATGAATCTGAACATGGGAAACCTCATTGGATATCTGCGTTGTTGGTAACCCCGGTACAGGATTTCAAAGATATTGCGGGCAATCCTGCATTGGAAGGAGATGCAACCACGGTCATATTGTTTAACTTCAGGTTATCCACCCCAACAGCCTCAATGGCATGGGTATAATAGCCGGCTTCAACGCCATCCCATGCAATGCTCCCCTGATTAAAAAGTACATTTTCGGCATTTTCGATATACACCACCGGAACGTTGGCTTCAAACAATTCTTTTCCGGGTACCGTATTGGGCCTGAGATCAAAGTTTCCTCCGCTCACCTTATCCAAAGCGCTTTTTCTAAGTACGAAATTGAAATTGTTGAAATAAATATTTTCAAGGTGGGTCTCCTCTGATGCGTACATCAAGATGGCATTCTCCCCCCGGCAGCTTATGTTGGTGAAATTGATATCCTTCACAATGCCAACCGGGCTGTCCTCAACACCCCGTAATGCTGAGATTTTAATGGGTTCACCATTGCCCCACCAATCGCCGGTATGCATGCGGGTTTCAATATGAATATTGGAAAAATTCATATGCTGAACCGAACCCGAATCACGTACAGTGATATTGATCCCGCAATTGGAATCAAATATGGTGATGTTAGCAAAGTTATAATTCGACATGTGATTCTGATCCCATCCTCCGATTCGGATGGCACTGGAACGGGACTGTAATACACAGTTGGAAACATTGATGTTTTCAGACGGCTTTAAAATATCCTTGTAGCCGGGATCACCAAAATGATGTGCATAACCCGTTAAAACAATGGCGTCATCACCACAGGTAATAATACAATCGGATACATTGACGTTGCTGGAGGAGTTGATATCCAGGCCATCGCTGTTGGGGATGAGTAAATTGTTGTTGATCGAGATTCCCCGGACCATAACCCGCTCGCAATGAACAACCAGGAATGTCCAGTAGGGGGCGTCCACGCATTCAAAATCGGTGAGGGTGACATGGGTGCAATTGCTGAAAATAATCATCTGATGGTACCTGTCTTTCGGCATCACCGGGCCGTCCCCAATACCGCTTTCTACTTTCCGGAAGTCAAATTTCTGCCTGATGTAATGGTTCACCTCCCCCCTGATGACTTTCGCACTGTCTTTGTACATAAACTCCATACCCTGTCCAAATATTCGTCCATGCCCCGTGATGGACACATGGCTGGCATCTTCCGTGTAAAACACACCGGCAAGCTGTTCGTTGTGGCGCTGGTATTGGGTAAGATCTGTAGTCGCTACCAGTTCGGCCCCGGTTTCAAAATGAAATTCGGTATTGGATCTCAAATTCAGGGTACCCACCAGATATTTTCCCCGGGGGATAAATACCACCCCGCCTCCATCCTCTGCACAGGCATCAATGGTTTTCTGAATCTGCATGGTGGCAAGTTCATTGCCATTATTTTTGGCCCCGTATGCAGTAACATCAAATACGGCAGGGCGGGCAATGATGCCGATGCCAAGTAACAGGAAGGACAATGTGGTTTTTAATTTCATAGCGGAATAAGTTCGAATGGTTGGACTGATCATGACTGTAATCAAAGATACCAGTTGCAATTGTAAATATTAAATATCTGACCACAGGAAAGAAGTTTATGTACGGAAATTTCAAAGGGCTACTCAAAAATATTAGCCAGGAACCCATGCTCACGCAATATGAAATTCTTAATAAAACCATTGATGAATGGAAAGATGGTGAAGAACAAACAGTTGATATTTTGGTAATAGAAATAAGAATTTAAACCATGTATCAGCGGCTGCCGTTTTGTGTTTTTTAGAAAATCAATTAGATTTCTAACACCAACTTTCGATGAAGTTGCAACGATGCCGAATCGTTTCTCAAATTTACTGCTATCAAAAAAATAATCCTGTTCATATTGGTAAAGCATTTCAGGGAATTCCCTCATCATTGGAATAAACAATCCAAGGACGCGCAACATCCAGGCAGGGATGGTCTGAATCCCGGGTTCCACCATCAGCTCTTCAGCAATTAACTGAATCCATTGTCTGCATGGTATACTTTTTTCACAAATATATGAATCTGCAGAGGGTAAATGAAATAGGCGCAAACCCTTATGAATTCTGGGGAATGAGCAGCATTATCACGATGTTAGCTACTCAATACGGAGCATTATTATAATACAAGAAGTGAAAAACGCATTGGCCACCATATCAAAGTTTTTATCTTCTGTCCCAGAGGGTGCCATCCTCTGTTCTGAACACACCGGAGCTTATGGGGAACTGTTGCTTTATTAGCGGTTGTGTTTTAATAATCTCGAGGATCATCTTCAACAATCGCATAATGGTAATTATCAATCCATTTGCCTCTGATAGGTAGTATTTTCCTTCTCAACCCCTCTTGTATCATTCCCGCCTTCTCAAGCACTCTAATTGATCTTTTATTTTCAACTGCAACTCCTGCCTCGACTTTATGTAAATGAAAATCTTCAAAGCCTGATTTTATTAATCTCTTTGCAACTTCCGTAGCATATCCTTTACCCCAGTATTGGGGTGAAAGTTTATAATAAATTTCTCCAAGTTTGAATTTATCACAAGAAAGTTTCATTCCAGCCAGGCCGATAATTTCATTTGAATCTTTGATAGTTATTTTCCAAGTATATGATTTTTGCGGAATTTCAGTTTGGCCCTCAATTAAGGGACGAACAATCTCTTTTGTGTCGTCAATGCTTTTAGGTATTCCCAAAGTATTAAACTCATCAACCTCAGGAAAAGAATGGAGTCTATGAATGCTCTCCAGATCATCCCATGAGATCTCACTCAAAATTAAATTTAACGTCGTTAGTTCCATGATCTATTTTTAACATAACCGCTAATGTAAGTTACTGCGAAATCCGGGGAATTTCCGGTGGGATTATATGCGATTTGGTTGTTGAACTAAATTCGCCTTTGCGGATAGCTCAATTAAAAGTACCCGATTCTTTCTATAATTCGAAATTGTTTCACCATTAATATTTCTGATTATGAGAAAGAAATCGGGTTTTACCATTGTCGAACAGGCTATCGTGCTTGTTCCTGATTTTGAAAGGGTTGTTCGCAAACTGGAGCAACAGGTTACGCTGCGAGGTCAGAGTAAGAGTACGGTGCAGAATTACATCCGGCGCATTAACTTGCTTGTGCTTCATTTCGGGAAACTTTCCGAAGCAGTTTTAAGCATATGGTTTACGGACTGCGCTACTATTACCGGTTACTGGGGATGAACAAGAACGCCATCGCCTTGCCTTCACTCAAAAAAGACTCCAAACTACCGGTTATCCTGAACCAACAGGAACTCAAAGAACTCTTTGCTGCCCCAACACTTCTGAAGCAGCGCATCGTTCTGGCATTGATCTATTCGGCGGGACTTTGCGGACAGGAGGTCATCAACATCCGGCAAAGCAAATACAAAAAGGACCGCATTGTTCCCCTGGCCCATAGCATGGCTGCCGGACTGAAAAAATACCTTACAGCCGAGAACCCGCACATCTGGTTGTTTAATGGCAAAGAGCCCGGTGGCCGGTACAGCGTTCGGGGACTTTCGTGGGTAATGCGCGAAAACCTCAAAAAAACCTCGATCACCAAAGATATGAACCTGCATTCACTGCGGCACTCCTATGCCACCCACCTGCCCGAACAGGGCCTGAACATCGTTACGCTCAAAGAATTGCTGGGGCATGCACAGATTACCACCACCATGATTTATCACCACGTGGCACAGTGCCCCCTGTACCCACACATCCATTGCATTGTTCCTGCTGCCGGATACACCCTTGATGGCGGGTGGAAGAACATAGGTCCTTCAGGAAACTACCTCTATCCGGTACACCAACTTAGCAATGCCTTTAAAGGAAAGCTCCTCGATAGCCTGAAGCGTACTTTGAAAAAACGGAACGATCTATCCCTGTTTAGCGATAAGATACAGCAGGCATACCATGCAAGATGGGTGGTTCATTGTGAATCCGCCCTGGCCGGTGCTGTGCATGTGTTGCCTGTCCGGTTCGTGAAAATCAGACGCTATGGCATATACAATCATACAGCCAAAAGAAACCT
>JAZDPG010000117.1:0-61317 GCA_043797815.1 Bacteroidota bacterium | reverse complement strand
CTGTAATACATTCCATTTCCAGATATAATATTGCCGATGACAAAAACACCATAGTTAACTGAAAGGACAATGGCACAAATGTTATGAATCCCAACAGAAATCTGAAAAGGAATCAGGCTACTGTCAGCCGAGGCATAATGCAGGCTAATCCCGGTGGCTACCAGTAAAAGGAACATCAGGGCATTGATGACATGCCAGAGCCGGATCCATTTTGGGTAGAGATATATTTTTTTAGTTGCCATGTCAGCTTTTTTTCTTTTTTCTAATTCGCAGAATGGTATGAAATCCAATGACCAGCAAGGTCATTCCGAATACAATCAGACTTAAGCGGTTGAGGTGCACGTTTTGGTTTGCCCCAATGACGTAAGAGTTATTGATCATGATGCTGTTCACAAAACCAACCTTACGTTTTTCAAGGCTCTCGAATTTGTAGAGGGTATGCATGAGCCTGGAGTCTTTGGAATGACATTCCGTACAGTTTCTAACCGCACTGGTTTTTGGCAGGATTTTATGAGCGATCAGAATGGAATCGTTAATCTCCGTATGACACTCAATGCAACGGACGGCTCTGAAATGGGCCACCTGGTTGGGCAACCAGCTATGGCTCTCTACCACATTGATCTCCTTTCGGTCGGTCAGCAGCATGAAGCGACTGAAATCCGCGTGGCAGCTCAGGCACATGTTGTTGTCATAAAGCACGGCTTCTTCAATATCATCGGCATTTCTCATGAACGCCTTATAGGAATGGGGATCATGACATTTCCAGCAAGTGAATTCAGGCATGTTGTGGGTACTTTCAGCAAACTCCATTTCGATGTCTTCAAAATGGTACTTTGAGAAAGTCTCGTCATACCCATGACAATCCATGCACAACAGCATCTCAGTAACCCTGGCTTCCACTGAATGAGGAAAAACCTCAAATTCATAGGGATGGCAATCCAGACATGAAAATGCTTTATGAACCCCCGAATAAAAAGCATCCCTGTTGATGACCCTGTCAGGGCACATCTGTTCGGTCATGACCCTGCCCTGGTTTTCGATGGCATACTTTAGCTCACCATGACATCTGAGACAGTTTTCATTGTCATCCACATACTCATTGACCTCGCGGAAGGCGGGTTTGATTTTTGTGGTATCGACTGACTGGGCGCAAAGAGCAATTGCACAAGTCAGCAGTATTCCGGATAATGAGATGCTTGGGTTTCTCATGGTTAAAACCTGACTGAGATATTAAATCCAAACTGGAAATCTCCTTCAAAAGGGTTTCTGTCGTTGAAAGCGACACTCCTGTTCTTGACGATGGCGTTGTAATTGGATGCGAATATCCTGAATGCGTGTGTACTGGTTCCGATTTCTATACCAAGTGCCATGTTGGGGTAAATCGTTTTGGCATTATCCCCTGCGGGCTGAACCAGTGGCTGGTCATATTCAAATATGATGGAATGAAAGCCAAACACCTGGAAACGTCCTCCAAAATTCAGGGAGTAGTTGTCATTACGGTATCCTTCAGGGACCGCATTATAATATACGAAGGTAGGGGCCATCTGGATTCCAGCTTTCTCCCCAAATTTCCGGGAAACGATCAGCTGGTTCAGGTAGGAGAGGCGGGCCACAAAAGGATAGGGGAAGTGGATCCTGTCATACCGGTCCGGATTGCTCGCGATGTAATCATCCTCACTGCCAAAATATTTGGCATCCCGGGCATCCAGTACCACATTTCCGAAATAGGAGAGAGATACCGGGACTTTCCCTGATGTGGTCTGGCGGAGAATGTTGTATTTCCATTCCAGGTCCTGTTGCATATAAGCCCTGGTGGTTCCCAAACCGATCATAATTTTATCGGTAAATCCGCGGGAGAGACCTATTCTTGTATTGGCGCTTCCAAAAATCCCGAAAATATCAGAAATCTCCTTGATCTGGGAAAAACGGTGCTGGATCTCAAGGGTTATTGAACCCTTGTATGGACTGAATGTTGTCTGGTTATCGATCAGGGTCAGTGTTTCGAAAGGCGGATACACAGCTTCATCCTGGGCAAAAACAGTTCCTGAAAACAGGAAGCTAATGAGGCATGCAATCGTGGTGAGTTGGATATATTTTTTCATAGCTATAGATTTTTATGTTGATCAGTTGTCCTGGGCTCCGTTCTGAATCCATCCCAGAATCATCAGTACTTCGTCTTCTGTTGCCCTGCCATCATGGGTACCTGAAAATACCTGGTATATTGCACTCTCGCATGGGAAATCCGTATCCACAAAACCCCCGTCGATCAGTTCTTCACGGGACCATCCCTCGCTCAGATCGGGGGATTGGTTTCCTGAATGACAGGCAATGCAGTTCTGATTGAAAATGGGCTGAATATCTGCCTCAAATGTGGCAGTCATATCTCCCTCCGGACAGGGAGGTGCGGGGATCACATATTTGGTGCATCCGGACAGGATCAGAATGATTGAACCTGTCAGTAATATCATCACTCTTCTCATATGCTCAGCATGTTAATTTAGCATGACCATGACAGCCATAAAGGATGCGATAAAGGTAGATTAACCTTTACAGGTCGTGAAAGAATTCACATCGATATTTATTGTCTTTTTTGTAGAGATAAATCATTGCATTTATTGATCTGGATCAGTTTTTATTTTTTTTATAACTTGCCATCCTGTTTCACTGAGAAGATTTTGTGATGATTACGAGGAAACTTTGCGAAGGATGTGACACATGCAATGAAAAGTCACGCATGTTTCAATTGCTTACAGATGAGGAACTAAGCATAATTAATACCGATAGGTACTCGGTAAGGTTTCGTGAAGGTGAAATCATCCTGAAACAGGGAACCCACGCCAACAACATGATTTCATTGGTAGATGGATTTGCGAAAGCTTATATCGAGGGATTCAATGACCGTAACCTGATTATCGATTTTTTAAAGCCCTGGCAGTTTATTGGTGCTCCCGGTATACTGGGAACCGGGAAGTATCCCTATACCGTTGTGGCGAAGCAGGAGACGCTGGTCTGTTTTCTTGAGGTCGAAAATGTTTCAAGGGTTCTTGATCTCAACCGGGAGTTTTCCAGGCATTACGTTAAGAACTGCAGCGTAAATTATGCACGGGCCATGGACCGGATGGTAAGCCTGAGCCAGAAACAGATGCACGGGCGGATTGCCGATGCCATGATATACCTGTCAGAGGAAATATATGAGTCGGAAGTGATCGGGGCAGAGATATCCCGCCAGGACATTGCTGATTATACGAGCATGTCCAAGGACAGTGCCATCAGGATACTCAAGGAGTTTGAACGGGATCAGATTATCACTCTGGAGGACAGGCACATCAGGATCCTTGACAGTCCCCGTTTACATTCAATCTCTGTAAATGGTTAGCCCTGAAAAGGAATAAGCTAGTAATCAATCCGTTTGAACAAAAGGTCCTGGAAATCGTAACTGAAATCCATGTCTGGTGAGATCCCCTTCATGGTGATTTGCGTGGCCTTCCCCTCCTCATCCAGACTGAAAACAGCAAAGGCGTCAGCCTCAGTCAGCTCCCGGTCTGCCCATTTGATTGCAAAGGCATTGGCCTTATAGTGGTACATGGGTCCGGTCAGTTTCGGGGAGCGGAAAGAAGTGAACCAGGGGACACCATCCTTCAGATACACCTCAGCCTTTCCGAACCATCTATCCTCGTATATACCCAGGTAATCTTCCACATTGATCTGGTCGTGCCTGCCCGATTCCACCATCTCCCAGACCTGGTTTACCACCCTGACGGAACTGGCGGAGGCATTCAGATATTCTTCCAGGTATTGCATGGTCCAGTTGTAAGGCTCCAGTCCGAGGTAGCTGTCCACAATGGTCTGTGAGACGGCCCTGAACAACCCGGCTCCACCAAAATATGAGTTGGTAAGCACCACCACCCCCAGGCCCAGGTCGGGGATCATGATGATTTCTGAGAGCATTCCCGAAACATCGCCCGTATGTGATACGCTCATCCTTCCGTCCATGTCCCCTAGCCGCCAGCCCAGTCCGTATCCCGAAAAATGCGGATTGTACCTCTTATCAGGTTTCACATCGATGGCGGTGTGAATCTTCCACATTTCCCGGTGACTGTCCTCTGAGAAAAGCCTGTTTTCCAGGTTCCTTCCGTACCTCCCGCTGTTCAGGTGCACCAGCATCCACAGGCAAAGGTCCTCCGCATTGGAGAGTACTCCCGCTGCGGCACCATTGGTTTTCCCAGGGTCGAATTCATAAAAGGAGATGGTTTCCAGTACACCATCCACAGCCAGGTGCGGAGTGGCCAGGTTACCGGCTCCGGTCATCCGCGGTGGAAGGGTATGGGAGTTGTCCATGCCCAGCGGTTCAAGGATCCTCTCCTTAACAAAGGCTTCCCAGCTCTGCCCGCTTACCCTTTTGATCACCTCACCGGCCACCAGGTAAAGAATGTTATCGTAGTCATATTTGGTTCTGAAAGCAGATACCGGCTCAAAATACTGGAAACCGGTGAGCAGGTCGTACATGGTGAAGTCTGCTCCTGTGGGCCATATCTGAAGATCGCCTGCGCCCAGTCCCAGTCCGCTCCGGTGGGTAAGCAGGTCCTGAATAGTGAAATTCCGGGTTACATAATCATTGTACATTTTGAATTCGGGAATGTGGTCAATGACACGGTCCTGCCAGCTCAGTTTGCCCTCCTCCGCAAGGATGGCCAAAGCTGTAGTGGTAAATGCCTTGCTGTTGGAAGCAATGGCAAAGGAGGTGTGTTCATCCACCTTCTCACCTGTCTCTACCGATTTCAATCCATATCCCCTGGCATGGATGATCTCCCCATCTTTTACAATACCGACAGCCACACCTGCCACCGTGAATTTCTCCATGGCGTCTTCCACCAGGCGGTCAATCTCATCTGAAGTCAGTTGTCCGGACAGGCTGGCCGACACCACCATGAATACCAGGGCCCAGGCCGCCAAGTATCTTTTTAGTCTCATCTAAACCAAATTCTGTACAAATCTGGTTAATTATTCCCGGTTTGTAGGGATCGGATTAAAAGTTGAATTCATTCTAAACAGAGAAATTCTTTTCTAAGGATGAACTACCTGAAGCATTTTATTCGATATTTATGGGTGCTGTTGATTCTTTCCCATTGAAAAGATGAGTAACCATACGAATGACAAATGGGTGATCGGGATCGATGTGGGATCGGTCTCCATTTCCCTTGTGTGCCTTGATTTAGCAGGAAACTTAGTCACTCAGGAGTATGTCCTGCACCACGGGGATATCCGGAATGTCCTGACGGATATGCTGAAGGAGTATGATCCGGAGCAGGTGATGGGAATCGCGGCCCCATCGGGTAAGATCCGGCTTCGCGAGCATGTGCATGTGTTCGATACCCAGGTCTCCCTTATGGCAGCTGTATCAACACTGGGCTTTAGTGTCAGGTCGATCCTCCATGTGGGGGCGGAACGTTTCTTCCTGGCGGAACTGGATGCAGAGGGAAAATACATGCAAACCAGCCACAGTTCCTCCTGTGCTGCCGGTACCGGCAGCTTCCTGGATCAGCAGGCTTTGAGGCTCAATCTGAATGATACGGCACATCTTTCGGATATGGCCCTGAAGAACAGTTTTCCCATTCCTGACATTGCTGCCCGTTGTTCTGTCTTTGCAAAGACAGACCTGATCCATGCCCAGCAAAAAGGATACAGCCTGGAAGCCATTTGCGACAGTTTGTGCAAGGGCTTGGCCGACAACATTGCCGATACCCTTTTCAATAAAACCACACCCGAATCCCCGATCCTGATGACGGGGGGGGTATCCAGAAACCGGTCTGTGGTCAGGCACCTTCAACGCATTCTTGGGAAGGAGATCATCATCCACCCCCAGTCACACCATTTCCCGGCAATCGGAGCTGCCAACATACTGCTTGCTGAAATTGAATCGGGGAGGGGCATCAGAAGCACTGATATTCATGATATCCTGGCAGACCAGGGCGGGAAGGAATTCTTCTTTGAACCCCTGAAAGCGCCAAACGGGACTTCAGGGAAGGTGGATGTGAAAAGCCAAACCATTTATGAGCCTGCGGTGGCTGAACATACAGTTACTGTCCAGATCGAGAACTACGGGGTCTCAACCCCGGAATCCGAAGCCTTTTACCTGGGTATTGATGTGGGATCCACCAGCACAAAAGCGGTTCTTGTGAACACCGTGGGGGAGCCTTTCTCAGGATATTACACCTACACTTCGGGTCAGCCCCTGAAAGCTGTTCAGGCACTGTTCGAGGCCATGGATCATCACATGGCAGGCCTCGGGATTGGCCTGAAGATTGCAGCCTGTGGAACTACCGGATCGGGACGGAAGTTTATCGGAGGGATTATCAGGGCAGATGAAGATGTGGATGAGATTACAGCACATGCCAGGGCTGCATTTGAACTCAATCCCCTGACGGATACCATCATTGAGATCGGCGGACAGGATGCAAAGTTTACCCAGATGAAGGAGGGGATGGTCACCTTTTCTCATATGAATACGGTTTGTGCTGCAGGCACCGGCAGTTTTATTGAAGAGCTGGCAGGCAGGCTTGGGGTGAAACTTGCAGATTACGAACGGCTGGCTATAGGGAAACCGGCTCCGCTGGCCAGTGATCGCTGTACGGTTTTCATGGAAAGGGATATCAACCAATTGCTGAGCCAGGGCTACAGCGTGGAAGAGGTACTGGCCACAGTGATCCATTCCGTAAGGGAAAATTATCTGAAAAAGGTAGCCAGTGAGGCCCACATCGGGGATCATATCTGCTTCCAGGGTGCCACAGCAAAGAACAGGGCGCTGGTTGCAGCTTTTGAGCAACGGCTTCAAAAACCCATATATGTCTCTCCGCTCTGTCATCTGACAGGGGCGCTGGGTACTGCACTTTTGCTTATGGAAGAGCACAGAGGATCGACCAGATTCCGGGGAGTGGATCTCTATAAAAGGAAAATCCCCGTACAAACAGAAACCTGTGAATTGTGCCTGAACCGGTGCACCATCAGTGTGGCCAGCTTAAACGGTGAAAAGGTGGCTTATGGATTCCTGTGTGGACGGGATTATGAAACCAGGAAATATGTAAAGAAGGCCGGGGAAGAATTTGATCTGATGAAGGAGAGAAAAAGGCTGATGAAGCCACTGTTGCAGAAAATACCGGACAGAGAAAGCAACACAGCGCTTGTTGGGTTACCGGCCACATTGCATCTGGTGGAAGATATGCCCTTCTGGAAACTGTTTTTTACGGAGTTGGATATACCCTTTCTTTCGAGCGAGGATTTCAAGGATTCATTGAAAACCGGGAAAAAAATTGCAGGAGCAGAATTCTGTGCGCCGGTTGACTCCATGTATGGCCATGTGTCATATCTGGCTGAAAAATGCGACTATATCTTTATGCCTGTCTACCTGGAGGCCAGGGTAAAAGCCAAAGGGACTGAACAGAATTTCTGTTACTATACCCAGTTCAGTGCTTCACTGGCATTTCAGGAAACAGATCAGATGAAAGAGAAGCTTGTGAGTCCAATGCTCAACTTCAATAAGCTTGGGGATCACAATGCAAGGCTCCTGTTAAAGGAGTTGAAGAACAAGGGTTTTGGACAATTGACGTTGGCCCGGGTTTCCGAGGCACTGAGAAAGGCAGGAATCCATGCCGGTAAAATAAAAAGAAGGCTGGAAGAGCTGTATGAAAAAACCTGCAGCACTGGGGAAGATGTATCGGTGGTGTTGCTTGGGAGGCCCTATGTGGTTCTTTCAGGCACCCTCAACAAGGGGATCCCCGATATTTTTGCCGGAATGTGTATCCGGGCCTATTACCAGGATATGTTGAAGGTTGATCCCAACCGGGATGAGTCATTCAATCAACTTCTCGGGAAGATTCCCTGGCATTTTGCAGCCAATATCCTCCGGGCAGCGGAAGTGATATGCAGGACCAAAAACCTTTACCCGGTGTTGGTCACGGCCTTTAAATGTGCTCCGGATTCCTTTATCATTGAGTACTTCAAACACCTGATGCACCTGTATGGCAAACCCTATCTGATTATCCAGATCGATGAACACGATTCAAACACGGGTTATGAAACCCGGATAGAGGCTGCTTTGAGGTCATTCAGGAATCATGCAGTCGCCAACAGCACCATTCCGGATCCTGATCTAGGATCCTTACTCCCCCGGGTGGACACGGAACTGAAAGGCAAAACACTCCTGATGCCCAACTGGGATACCTATGTGAGTCCGCTGATCGCCGCCAACCTGAGTAGAACAGGGATGGATGTAAGGTTGCTTGAATCCAGCGAACTTGGGATCAGGAAAAGCATGGTGCACAATACAGGCCAGTGCCTGCCCATCAGCATCATAGCCCAGGATTATATTGACTACATCGAGAAGCATGGTCTGGATCCCTCCAGGGTGATCCTGTGGATGATGGAGGGAAAAATCAGTTGCAACCTGAGGCAGTATCCCTTCTTCATCAAGCGGATCCTGGAAAACTACGGCAAGGGATTGGAGCAGGCATCGGTTTACACAGGAGAGATCTCTCACCGGGAGCTGTCTCTGGGAGTGACTTATTATGCCTATTTTGCCTATATGCTGGGCGGGCTCTTCCGGAAAATGGCCTGCCGGATCCGGCCCTATGAATTGGTTCCCGGTCAGACAGACATGGTGAATGATGAGGTTCACCGGATTCTGGTGAATGCGCTTTCGGGAAATCAAACCGTAGACAGTGCCATCAGGGAGGGCATCAGATTATTCGAAGGGATTGATTACCACCGGGAATCCAGGAAGCCGCTTGTGGCAATTTTCGGTGATCTCTATGTGAGGGATAATGATATCATGAACCAGGAATTGGTCAGAAGCATTGAGGAAGCAGGCGGAGAGGTTCTGGTCACTCCGTACCATGATTACTCTAAGCTGGTTCTGGAGAACATCTTCAGGCGCGCAAGCCAGCGCGGCGAATATGTGGAAACCGGCGTAAACCGGATCCTGCTGAATGTGCTGAAATTTATGGATGATAAATACTACAAGCCTTTCAGTAAAATCCTAGGAGATGCGCCGGTAATCAAACCAAAAAAACTGGAAAAACGTCTGAAGGAATTCAATATTGATCTCCTGCATTCGGGCGAATCCTATGACAACATTCTGAAGATCTTTTACATTATGGAAAACTATCCGGAGGTTTCTCTATTTGTACAAACCAATCCTTCCTATTGCTGCCCGGCGCTTGTCACCGAGGCCATGACCAGGAAAATCAGGGAGATGACAGGTGTCCCCATTGTGACCATTACCTACGATGGTACCAGTGACCGGATGAATGATGTAATTGTGCCCTATATCCAGAATGCAAAGATGAAAGAGCCCTTGTCAGAACCTGAGGGAAAGACAGCTCATTCCGCCATCCAGTTTTTCAAATTCTGACACATCAAGGGTGATGGTTGTGAAACCTGCCTTCTCGATACGGTTCAGCGTTTTCGGGAAGCCTGCTGGTACAAGAACAGTTCCGTTCATCCAGAGCGAATTGGCTGCATAAGCTTCATCGTCAGCCACCTCTATTTTTTGAAAGTCTTCGAAAGCAGGATGATCAAACAGCACCTTCCCTGCAAGGAGGGTCCCATTCTCCAGGTAAGATACCCCGCTTTTCAGATGAAGCAGTTTTTTCAATACAATGCACTCACCTGTCATCCCGTATTGCTCAAGAATCCTGATCAGCTGACCGGCTCCTTCCTCATTGGTCCGGTCTGATATACCGATAAAATAGTGGCTTCCGCACATCATCACGTCCCCCGCTTCAAGGGTGCCGGGCGCTTCAATATACTCCAGTTGAGGGTAAAATGACTTCAGAACCCTTTCCATATCCTTCCGCTCCCCGTTCCGTGAAGCAGCCCCGGGATTGGTGATCACTGCCATGGGCGGTGTGCACAATGCCACATCCTCCACGAAGGTTGAGTCGGGAAACCTGCTATCGGATTCCAGGACGGTAACTTCCAGTCCCAGTGACTGCAGGGTCTGGATATATCTGTCATGCTGGTTCAGGGCCAGACTGTGGTCGGGTACCCCCAGCGAAGCAGAAGTGATCCCATGGATCATTTCGGGGCACGGTTTGCGAACGATGGCCTTTTTGAACATCAGCTTCCGGTTTGAGGAGGTTTTGATTCTGTTCACTACTAAAAAACGGACCAATGGCCATTCCGAAATATACAAGTAAAACTGAAGAAGTGGACAGAATGGCCAGCTGTTTATTTCTCACCGGACACCGGTTTGCCTGTTAAATGATCTTCCTTCTTCCATACCAGGAGGTAATCCGCCTCTCAACACTGGAAGAAAGGAGGAACCCATAGTCAGCTGGTCAATCCGTCCAGGATGGATTTGTGCTCCGCCGTCAGCATCCTGCTTTTGGATTTAAGGATGGCCTCCGGAGCATTGATTTTACCCCTGAGCTTCTTCTCCATTTTCCTGAACATACTCCCGGTAGCCAGCTTATAGGTGGTGAACAGTGCCACTTTTTTTTCCGTGATGGCAGGCATCCTTTCAGCAAAATAGTGCCAGGGCCTGTCAGGATGCTGGGCAAAAAAGAACAACCCGCTGGTCCAGCTGCCCAGCAGCACAAGGTCAGCCGATTCCATGAATTCTTTATCGTAACTATCGATGGATCCGACCATGGTTTCCGCTCCTTTTTCATTCAGGTAGCGGCCCATGGCATCGGCAAATCCTTTGGTGGTACCTGTGTGGCTGTTGTAAATGATGCTGATTTTCATGTGATTAAATTTCATCCGAAATGTTCGGTGTAAATAACTTCTTCAGGCACCTTACTGCTTTTTAAGATACCTGTCATCGATTCAATAAATCCTGTTGAGCCCACAAGGTAGTATTCATAACGGTCCGGACCGCCCAGGACTTGACGGATCATTTCACCGTTAATCCGCTTTTGCTGGCCTGTAAAAACCGGGATGTACCTGAAATTCCTTAACCCCATGGAGAGAATGGAGGTATGATAGGCAGCTTCCTCTTCGGAGCGGTTTGAACAGAACAGGTATACGGGTTTCGGGTAGTCCCGTTTTTCAAGATCCTTCAAAAAAGGAATGATGGGGGAGATCCCGATACCGGAAGCGAGGAACACCAATCCGTGCCTGCTGTCTCTCAGGGTGAACTCACCAGCCGGCCCAAAGATGGTGGCTGCTTCACCAGGCTCCATAGAGCAACAACTCTTCTTGAAACTGCTGGTGCCGGTTCTCATGACAAATTTCAGGACATTGTCATCGGGGTGGGAAACCATAGAAAGAGAGCGCAAGGGCATATCCAATTCCGTATATTTTGGATTGTCCAGGCTCACAATGGCATACTGTCCCGGTTTATACGTGAATCCCCTGGGTTTCTCAAAAGTAAGTTCCAGGGTATTCCGGGCAATTTCCTCCTTCTGGATCAGTTTCACCGACCGCTCCTCCACAAGGAAATCCTTTGACAAGCCAGGACTCTCGTCTTTCAGGATCTTTGAAACCTGCAGTCCACACAGAAAACCACTGACAATGGCGCCCGTAAAACCGCCTCCCGGGAAAGTCCATGTTCCCGATAGCCAGAGATTTTTTACCGGAGACCGGCAGGAGGGCCTTCCTCTGCCTGATTGCCCTGGTATCTGGGCAAATCCATAGGGCGCCGCACTGGGATTCAGCGTATACCGTTTGATGGTTCGGGGTGTTCCGATTTCATAGCATTCAATATTTTCACCAATTCCGGGTACGGCCTTCTCCAGCCTCTCCAGCAAAATCCGGGCTACCTCCTCTTTCTTTTTCCTGTAACTCTTTTCATCCAGCCCTTCCCAGTTGCTTAGCCTGTCTGCTGTGCAGATCGCCCCGAAACTTTTGCCCATGGGAGCCAGGCCGGAGTCGACCTGACTGTAATCCACAAATACAAAAGATTTTGATCTCCAGTCTCCGTAAAAATTGGGCAATACGTCATGTAAGTTTCTTATGTTTTCTCCCATGAAAAAGGTGGAGTAGTGTTGAAGATTCAGATGTTTGATCTCCTTTTTGAATCCCAGGTAGATACAGAACAGGGAACAAGCCGGTTCAAGTTTGTCGATCTGCCGGGCTATCCTGGTACGCTCTTTTCCGGGCAGAAGTTTTTTAAGCAGTGGCATGGCTCCGCTGTGAATGACATGACGGGCATTGATTTCCACCGGTTCAAGCTGATCATTGAACGAATCCACGAATGATACACCCGCTGCTTTTCCATTTTTGACCAATATACGGTTGACCTTTTTGCCCAGCAATAGCGTGCCACCATATGACCTGATCACACCGGCCAGGGCATCGGAAAGTTTCTGGGATCCTCCCTTGATAAAGTAACCTCCATGTTCAATAAAACTGGCCTGTGCTTTTGCAAAGAAGAGCATGGACATGGAATAAGGATCATCGTGGTAATAGAGCAGGTTGCCCTGAAGGATAATTTTAAGGGTTTCATTTGAAATACAATGATCCAGGAAACGTCCCAGCGTCTGTGCGTATGTCCTGAATATACTGGGGTACAGCACGGGAAAAAAGGGGATGAGCAGCATCTGATGCCAGTTTTTCTTTGGAAAACCGGAAAGCTCTTTCTGCACGCCCAGTATGATTCTGAAAAACTTCCGGATTCCTTTCGCTTGGTCAGGAAATGCATTCAAAAGGGCCTCAATGGCCTGTTCCGATCCGTGGGGAAAAGTAAAACCCATTGGTCCGTTTTTGATATGGAAAAAATCTGGTAGCGGCTCGAACTCCACCTTTTTTCTGACCCCCAGGTATTTTAAAACGGAATGCTGGCTCTCGGTGTCTATCAAATGCCCGTCCATGGCATGAAGGCCGGCTTCCATAAGGAACTCTTTTCGCTTGAAAGTGGTGGCACAGCCCCCCGGGATGTAATGCTGTTCAAGGACAATTACTTTTTTCCCATGCCTTGCGAGGATTGCACCGGCAGACAAACCCCCCAGTCCCCCGCCGATGATAATGGCATCATAACCGGTCATAGAATGCTATCAATAAGGATGTTTGTATGGATCCCGGTAATTTCTTTTCAACATGGATTCTGCTTTCGCATTGTTGGACACATCGAAAGTTAAGGCATCAATATCCATTCCTGCCCTGGTCCGGTAGGCCAGGTCTCCGTAATTCACCATGGATGTGGTTTTCAGTGCTTCTTCGAAGGTGTTTGTGATCCCGGCGTTGGAATTCGAACGGATTCCCTCTGCAAATTCCAGCATCATTTGTATGAATGTATCCTCACTGACGCGTGTGGCCTCATTCACGATGGGCTCTGAGGCGTCATGGGGATAAATCTCCCAAATGCTGTCCCCTTCAAATATGGTTGCTTTCTCACCATAATAGAAAGCTCCGATCCGGTGTTTCGGTTCAGGGGGGCTGTATCCCCATGTCCGATGGGACCAGCAGACTGGCAATCCGTCGAAATCGAACCTTACATCCAGGTGGTCGGGATTGTCCCGGGGATAGTCGCTGGTGATGCCGCCGATGGCCGATACGCTCCCCGGCATTTCCAATCCCAGTACCTGTCTGATGTTATGGAGGTAGTGTATGCCCCAGTCCACCATGATCCCCTGGCTGAATACATATTGAGACCTCCAGTAGGGTGTGGTTCCTGTTTCCTGGCACAGGTATTTCTGTAGTGGCGCCGGACCGCAGTAGGTGTCAAAATCCAATGTGTCAGGGATTTCTTTCTCAAACAAAGGGCTTTCCTTGTAATGGATCTGGGCCTGGACCTCCATGATCCTTCCGGCTTCTCCGCTTTCAATATATTGTCTGACCTTGTCATTGGTATCAATCAGGATCCGGGGAAAATCCACCTGGACCACCGTACCGGCCTTTTGTTTGGATCTTAACATCGCCTGGCCCTCCCTGATGTCCCAGCTCACGGGTTTTTCGAGGAATACATGCAGCCCCATTTCACAGGCATCCACAAACTGTAGCGCATGCCAGTGGGGAGGAGTGGCGATTACAACCGCCTGCAGTCCCGGGAGCTCATACATCTCTTTGTAGGAGTCGAAGAGCAGGGGTTTTTGCCTGCCGGCTGCAACTACTTTTTCTGCCGTACTGGTGAGGGCCAGCAAATCCACATCACACAGGCCTATCACGTCGAACTGATCTGTTTTCAGGATGGGATTCAGCAGGAAATCGTTGGCCCACCAGCCTGTTCCCACAATGGCAATTTTAATCCGGTCTGCTTTGGCCATCTGTGGGGTGGTGATCATCAGGGAGCCTGCAGCCAGGCTGCCGGTCTTAATAAAGTCTCTTCTTTTCATTGAATGGCGGAATCTGGTTTCTAACCATTCAAGATAAGAGATATCCTGCTTATTAACAAAGCAGCTTCATAATCAGAGGCCCTGAATAACCAGGTTATCCTGTTTTCTGTATGTTTCGTAGCCCCATTGACGGGCATTGTTTATTCTTAACACGATGGTTCCCACTTCTAGGGCAGGCAGTGTTTCTATGGGGGAAGAGCGCCTGGAATTCAGCACTTTTTCCGATTCCTGTTTGTATTTGACCATGTAGGCGCTCCTGGCATAAATGGCCTCCTGGGCCTGAAGGATCACCAGGTCCGGATGGGTGGCAACGATATAATCCGCATCCACTGATCCGTGAAAATGGTGGTTGGCGTGGAAGACATGGGCAGGAACATCGGATGGGAACCGGTCCAGTATTTTCTGTTGGTTCACCGCATAGGTATCTCCTCCGTGCATATAGACGAATTCCTTGTAGCTTATTCTGATGGCAAGTGACCGGGTGTTCTCCTCTTCCCCGTCGGCAAAACTGTTTAAAATCTTGAAGTGCACGCTGTCCTGAACCCACTCATATCCGGTAGGATAGGTCTTGTAATCGATGAATTTTTGCACATGGAAATCATGGATGATGGTCTTTGCCGAGTCGCCACCATCATGGTCGCCATGATAGTGGGTCAGGATCATGGAATGAATGGTATCGATATGATGCCTGTGGAGCATGGGAACAATGATGCTGTCCCGGACCCAGTCTTTCCCGCAATCGATCAGCATGTATCTTCCCGTGGGGAGCTTCAGCAGAACCGAGGCTCCATGGTCTATATCCTGTGCCACCATGATCAGACCGGAGAACTGTGGTTCAGGGAGTATTGAAATCGTGGCTTTGATTACGGGTTGATCCAGATGGATGCTTAATTCATGGTTCCCGGAGGCTGTATTTATTAATTCTGAAGCTTTTATCTCAAGCCAGATAGCGGATTCCTGGTATGGATAAGGTGTTACAGAAAAATCCAGGGACCGCCCGTCCAACATGACTTCCCGGACTTTCTGGTGAAAATTGTCAATTTTGAATACCAGGTCGTGTGGATCATTTTGAAAGAAGGTATTCTTTTTTGGTGCGATATCATATGCAATCCCGGGTGGCTCAAGAGCAATCCAATCCAAATCCATGTTCCCCCAGCCATCCCTGATTCCAAGTGTGTTCATTCCGGAATCCAGGTAAAAAGGTTGTGAAAACAGGTTCCAGTCCGCAGACATATCAAATCCGACGGCTGTTTCCGAACCATTTCTGGTCAGGTATTGCATTTTGTCCCCGCCTTCGGCCCTGTACCTGAGGACAAGCTGGTAATAACCACTGTGGTCCACTGGAATCTCCCAGGTCACCGAAGAAGATTTCTCTATGGAGAGGTAGGTACCGCCTGATGCGCCGGCATCCTTGTTTACAATCATATGCTGGATTGAGCCTGCTTCGGCTTCATACCTGCACAGGTCTGCCTGGCTGCACATTGTTGCTCCCAGCAGACAGAGAAGCATGAAAACGGGCAGAGGTGTATTTCCGGTCATTTTGGGATTATATTTCGTTTACAGTATTGTCATTTAAAACACTTGAGTTTTTGTCAATCAGGAACTGTCTGTGTTTTCGGTATTCAATAATTGGCTTATCCCCCGTGATAAGATGCTCACCAGTTTTCAGACTGCTTTTTTTAGGTAATTGAGTAATTACTACTCTTTTGTCCTGTCTTAAAATGATAATGCTTGATATCTTGCCAATATAATTCATGAATTGTTTCAGTAGCGGAATTCTAATTAAATTCTGATAATATCTGATATAGACAATTGTATTTTCTTCGTCAACAGGAACAAATGCGGCGAACGCTTTAATTTTATCAGAAATAAAATTCTGCCACATATTCGGGTAATGAAATTGTAGGTGAAAAAAGTCTTTGTAATCTTCTATTTCATCAGGCTCTAATGGATGCGTTTTACCGTCATCCACAATATTGTCTACATAAAATGTTATTAATTCCTTATCTCTTATTACAACCGGACCATTTACCAATGTTTTATTTCCACGACCAATCGTAGTTCTATGAACGAAAGGCAAATGGACAACATCGAGTTGATTTTCAATTGCGCGCGAATAATGAACATTCCAATGATCTTTAAAACCTGAATACGAAAAATCTTTTAACTCTTTAAAAAAAAATGGTTCTTGTTCAATTTTGTCCTGATCCCCCCACCATATCCAAATAAAGCCATAGTCTTCATATGCTTTGTAAGAACGGACCTTCATTGTTTGGGGAACTTTTGATTTTTTTCCATTTGCAGGAATTGTTTCAACGATCCCATGTTTGTTATATATAAATCCGTGGAACGGACATTCCAGTTTCCCATTCATTATTTTTCCACAAGAAAGAGAGGCTCCACGGTGACAACATTTATCTTCAATACAACATACATTCCCCTCTTCATCGCGCCAAAGGGATAAATGCTCATTAAATCGTTTAATTTTCAGGGGTTTCTTCTGTTTTAGTTCCTTTGAATCCAGGATAACATACCATTGATTGTATATCATGATCGAACTTTATTTGGTGGCTGCAGTATGATCTTTGTCCATCATTCGAGAAAATTGACCATTTGAGGATCCATCGATTATGGCGTTTCGCCATCTCACTGGCAGTGGGATTGATAAAATGAAGAAAAGATCAGGAATGAATTAAAAATTCAGTGTATAATTCCCATGCTCATCCATTTTCACTTCGTCGAGTGTCAGGACACGCTCCGACTGATATAGTTCTTTGATTTGTTCCGACTCATTGGACAGAAACAGGATCCATCCCCAGGGCATAAACCAGCTCCACTGTGGTTGCTGCTCCAGAATTTCATTTGTAGGAATATTTCCGACCTCTCCCAGTGAAATGGGTTTGCCCTGACCAAGCGCAACCAGCTGGTCATGATGCGACTGTTTGTAATCATTGCGGTATACATCGGCTGCCAGGATGTCCACATAGTCGATTCCCGGAAAGAAATCTTCATAGGGCCATGCTTCATCCCCAGGGATATCCCGGGGTGCATTCGTATTCCAGACCCAGATCAGATTGTTCAGTTTGTGGTGATTGGTGAAGTAGTCGTACATCATGATCCACAACCTTTTGAATCCCTGTTCTCCTTTGTGGTTGCACCACCAGAACCAGACGCCGTTCATTTCATGGTAGGGCCTCCATAACACGGGGATACCCTCCTCCTGTAACTGCTTCAGATAACCGGCAACTTTATCGGCTCCTGCTTTCCAGGCATCATTCAGTTCTGTCCCTTCGGTAACCAGTTCATCCCACAGTTCAGGGGAAGGGCGGTTTTCCATGGCCCAGATGGAAGATCCATTGCAGCAATCGCCATCAGTGGGAAAACACCCATGCCACATCATGGTGATGATATGTCCGTCTTTGTATCGGGCCTTGATCTCCCTGATGGTTGACTCACGGGCTTCCTCAAGGGTAATATCCAGGAACTGGAGTTCCCTGTCAAAGCTTGGGGGAGGAATCATGGAATCTATTTTAGCTGCTTCCCTGTAAGCTTTAAAGGGCTCCCAGGGGAATGCAGGAAGGTTGGCCGGTCCGCAATGCTGAAACCGCATGGCATTTTCACCTTCCACGCAGAAACTGAAGTCGGAGCCCCATACGATTGCTTTTTTCCCTGTAAGTTCTTCAAGTTGATTGGTATAGTCTGATCCTTTCCCGACAAAATTATGTTGCCCGGATAAAATATAATCACCCTCGATATCCTGTATGAAATTGTAGAGTTTGACGGTCTTTTCAGTCGCATTCTTGTTAATGAGAGGAATGTACATGGCTTTGTCAGGTTGTTTACATGAAACCAGGGATAAGGCAATGATCAGAAGGAGTAACGGTTTGGTACTTTGCATGTTTCCAGTTTTTTAAATGACAGGTGATACACTGTAATATTGGTATTTTGCTTTAAGGAACGATTTTCACCGTCTTGTTTTCGATCATCTCCTGCAGTTGGGTCAGTAAAGACTGTTCGTACCGGTCGATATGACCGTCTTCTGAGGCAATGGCCAGGATACTATCCATTTCGGCACGCGTGATGCTGTGATCTTCAATGGCTTTCTCTATCATCATTTTAAGCCGCATGGCGCTTTCACTAACAGACATATTGTATTTTTTTATGTATTAAATATATGCAGAAATACTGTATATTTATTATTATTCTCTCCGGAGACCGGTAAAAGTAGTTACATATTCATTTTAATAATAGCGTTATGAAAAAAAGATTCTTCCTTTCATTTCTGATGGCATTCATGGCCATTTCAGTTATCTCTGCGCAGGAACTTGATGAAATCCTGGACACGTACTTTGAAACCATCGGGCAGAATCAGCTCCTGAAGGTGAAGACCATGCAGGTGACAGGAAAGGCACTGATGATGGGGATGGAAAATCCCTTTGTATCCATTGCCCAACGACCGGACAAAATAAGAGTAGAAGTTGATATTCAGGGATCCAAGATACTCCAGGTTTATGACGGTGAAAACGCCTGGATGGTCAATCCGCTTAGTGGTTCTGCCGAAGCTGTTGATCTTACGGGACCCGATGCTGACGGCATGATTGAGTCGGCTGATATAGATGGCTTGCTCTGGAATTATAAAGAGAAAGGTCACCAGCTGGAGCTGGAGGGCACCGAGGAGGAGGAAGGTTCGGAAGTTTTTGTGCTGAAATTGACCAAAAAGAACGGAAATATTGACTATTACTACATGGATTCCGAGAATTATGTAGTGGTGAAGGTGAAATCCAGGACCATGATGCAGGGTTCTGAGATTGAAACAGAATCCATTCTCAGCAATTACCGTGAGGTGGACGGCATTCTCATGCCATTTACCACGGAACAAAAATATGGCGGACAGACAGCCATGACCCTCATGTTTGAAGAAGTAAAGTTTGACGTGGAAGTTGATGATTCCATATTTACAAAACCCTCAGGTGAATGATGATGAGGACCATGGGATTTTTTACCACAATCTTCTGTTTGCTTTTTATACTGGGAAGCAGTGGACTGGCACAAAATAAGGCAACTGTCAAATCCAGTACTTTCGGACAGGTCAATGCAAGGCACCTTGGTCCGGCCATGATGAGTGGCAGGGTCACCTCCATTGATGCCCTGCAATCGGATCCCCTGCTCATGTATATTGGAACAGCCAGTGGCGGTCTCTGGAAAAGCACCAACGGGGGTGTGATCGTAAAACCGGTTTTTGATAAGCATACACTGTCCATCGGGGTTGTCACCATCGATCAACAGCGACCCGATACTGTATGGGTAGGTACCGGCGAGTCGTGGACCAGGAACTCTGTTTCCATCGGAACAGGCATTTACAAATCAACAGACGGTGGCGCCAAATGGAAGCTGATGGGCCTGGAGAAATCCGAACGGATTTCCCGGATCATCATCCATCCTGAGAATCCTGATATCGTCTTCGTGGCAGTATTGGGTCATCTTTGGGGAGCCAGTGAAGAGCGTGGTTTGTATAAGACCGAAGACGGGGGAAAGTCCTGGAACAAAATCCTTTATGTGGATGAAAATACGGGATGTTCGGATTTGGATATGGACCCGGAAAATCCGGACGTACTCTTTGCAGGAATGTGGACTTTTCGTAGAACCGCATGGGATTTTAATTCCGGAGGCCCCGGTTCCGGTTTGTATAAATCCACCGACGGGGGAGCCTCCTGGGAGATTCTGAAAACCGGTTTGCCTGCAGGTGAAAAAGGCCGGATTGCGGTCCGCATCTCTCCGGCAGATCCGGACAGGGTATTCGCGATTGTGGAATCGGATAAAACAGCCCTGTATGGTTCAAAAGATAAAGGGGCGAACTGGGAGATGCTCAACCAGACACCAATCATTGCCGAAAGGCCTTTCTATTTCTGCAAGATCATACCCGATCCGGTGGATACCGGCAGGCTTTATAAACCGGGTCTCGATCTCAATGTATCCGAGGATGGTGGAAGGAAATTCAGAAACACAGCTTTTGCCGGAGGGAATATTCACGCAGACGTGCATGATGTGTGGATTTCTGAAAGTGATCACCGCTATATGTATGCCGCCACCGACGGCGGGGTCTATGTGAGTAATGATTACGGAAGCTCATGGAGGCATCTGCGCAACCTTCCGGTGGCTCAGTTCTACAAGGTGAGCGTGGATATGGAAAAACCGTACAACGTATACGGAGGGTTGCAGGACAATGGATCCTGGTCCGCTCCTTCACGTTCCTACGGGGGAATCCAGAACCACGACTGGCAGGTATTCGGAATTGGCGACGGCTTTTCTGTGCATACCGACCGGGATGACCACAACATTGTTTACTGGCAGATGCAGGGTGGTTTGTTCGGGCAGACCGACAAGCGGTACCAGAGCATGCGGCTGATAGCACCCCTGGAAACGGAAGAGTCAGGTAAACTCAGGTTTAACTGGGATGCGGCCATCAGCATGAGCCCCACAAAAAATTCGGTATACGTGGGGGCACAGTATCTCTTTAAATCGACGGACCAGGGTAGTTCCTGGTCAAGGATTTCTCCCGATCTGACTACCAACGATCCGGCCAAGCAGCAACAGGCAGAATCGGGTGGTCTGACCGTGGATAATTCAACAGCTGAGAACCACACGACGATTTACTGTATTGCCGAATCGGCCCTGGATGAGAACCTGATCTGGGTGGGAACCGATGACGGCAACCTGCAGGTAACGCGGGACGGCGGTAAAACCTGGACCAATACGGTGTCCAATATCCCGGGTTTGCCTCCGAATACCTGGTGTTCAAGTGTTTATCCCGGCCGTTTTGACAAGGGTACGGCCTACGCCACTTTTGACGGGCACCGCAATGATGATATCACACCTTATGTTTTTAAAACCGCTGATTACGGTGTGACCTGGAAATCCCTTGCAATTGAAGGTATTTCATCTTATTGCTACAAGATCCTGGAGGACCCGGTCAATCCTGACCTGCTTTTCCTTGGGACGGAGTTCGGTTTGTTCATCTCCCTGGACGGAGGTGAACAGTGGGCCCAGTTTAAAAACGACCTGCCCAATGTATCGGTCATGGACATGGTGATTCATCCCAGGGAAAATGACCTGGTGCTGGGTACGCACGGAAGGGGGATCTATATTATCGATGATATTTCGCTATTCCGGCAACTGACCGAAGAGGTGCTTGCTTCAGACTTTGTTTTTCTGGACCAGAGGGCCCCGGTGCCCATGGTAGTGGCCGGGCCTGACTGGCCCGGACGAGACGATGAATTTAGCGGTGCGAATCCCGGGAGTGCCATTCCTGTCACTTTTTACATGAAGAAGAAGGATCTTTTTGGTAACATGACCATGGAAGTATTCGATATGCAGGACAACTTACTGACGGAACTTCCGCTGGTAACCCGCACGGGTATCAACCAGGTATACTGGGTTCCCACTCAGAAACCACCCAGGGCTCCTTTATCAGATGCAATGCCTTTTCAGATGCAGATTGCGCTCATGGGAGGAGGAATGAGCTATCCGGCCGGCGATTACAAAGTGAAGGTTACCAAAGGAGAAGAGGTATTCGAGAAAGTCATTACGATTTATAACAATCCCGATGAACCATATACAGCAGAGGACCGGCAGGTAAAACGGGAGCTTCTGCAGAAGGTTTATGACCTGTTGGAGGAGCTGGCGTACCTGGACCGAAGGGTGAATGATGTCAGGAAGGGGCTGGAGGGATTGAATGAACAACAAGGAATCTCCGCTTCTGTGAAAAAGAAGGCAGCTGCCCTGAGCGTCTCCCTGGATGATGTGAGGGAGCGGCTGTTGGTAACCGATTACGGGGATCTGCGGGGAGATGCCCGGCTCCGTGAGAATGTGGGGTTCCTTTATGGAACCATCGCCTTTTACGGAGGAAAGCCCACACAGGTACAGATGGACCAGACGATTTTCCTTGACAAGAGGGTAAAGGCCATGGATGCGGAAGTTGACCGGCTTTTCAGTGATTCGCTGACGGGTATCAACAAGGAACTGGCCAGAGCAGGAAAGGAAGAGATCGCCATCACCAGCCGGGAGGCTTTTGACGCTGAAAAAAAATAAGGGTCAATTTACTTTAATACCGCCTTCCTGTTGGATTTGTAAACGCTCCCTCCCTTCCCGTTGATAATGTGCCTTACGACGCTCGACTCATTTCCGCCGAGCCAGAATGTAAATTTGTGGTGGATGTTGTCTTCCAGGGATTCAGGCGTTTCAATGGCCGTTTCAACGACAACGGGCGCCTGGTGAAACACATTGTATACTCCAACGCCCCAGGCTTCATGGCTTTGCACGTGACCGGCCACTTTATAGGAGGCATATCCGCCGATGGTATCGTGTTTCCATGATTCCACGGTGGGCGGATCGTAGGGCATTTCGCTCTGGTAAAGATAAACCCGGCCTCCTGCGCCATTCCAGATGGTCTGGTACTCCTGGTGATGCTCGTTGAACAAACCGTAAATTGTAACATCATCACCGTTAACAATGATGCCATTGGCGCACCTGTTCACATCCCAGGCAACTCCATTCCCGTGATCAGCCCTCCAAAGCCAGATATGATCGATAAAAACATCACTGCTGTTAACGATCACACATGAAGTTGCAGATCCTGCAGCCGGACCGCCAACCCTGCAAAAGATGTCATAGAGCCAGGAGGGATCCGGCGCATGGCTCATCCCAGATCCGGGCTCTCCAATCACGAACAGGCTCTCGGAATGAATTTTCCCTGCATCCATGAGCAATCCACTTACAATCACACCATCCACATCGGAAACCTCAAGGGCCGGGGTGCCTTGCAGGGGGACCAGTGAGGGCATGCCCAAACCCACAATCACCGATCCGGGGTAACTTACCTTCAGACTGCTCTCCAGGTTGTATATACCGGGTGTAATAAGAAGATTCCTGCCTTCTTTCAGTGCTTGGTTCATGGATCTGGAATCATCCACCCCGGGTATTGCAATATAGAAATCTTCAATTTTTAGAGTTTTGGGATCAACCTGGTGGTTCTCCCATGAAGGTCCGGCTGAGTTTTCCCGTGATTCGGGGATTTTTAAACGGAATTCATGATCTGCATATACCAGGTAGGGCTTTTCCCTGCTCACGGGAGTTTGATCAATGGATGTATAGGGTCCGTCCGGAAAGTTGGTCAATGGTGCATGGATAACCCCGAGAGACAAGACATTCCATGCTCCGCCTTTCCATTTACCCCATGCAGAATTTCTTGAGAACCATTGTTGCTGGCCTCCGGCCAGCACCATTCCGTCAATTTTGGAATCGGCCAGGAAACCACCACTGGCATAGCCGTTGTCGTGCAATTGCAGGTTTCCCTTGATATGAACCCTGCGCATGGGAGATGCCTGTGAAACACCCCATACATTTGCGGAGTCTTCTGTGGGCACAACAGTCATGTTTTCCACAGAGCGCCAGAAGTTGGTGAGTACATGTGTTCCACGCCGGCTATTGGATCGCACGGCTCCCACAATCACCACATCCTCAGGCGACTCGCCCAGTCCAGCTACCTGCATATAGTAACCGACCCTGATGTCCAGTTCATACCGGCCCGGTTTAAACAACAGTGCGTAACGGTTGATGCTGAATTCGGAACTCCGGGAATTCTGTTTTACAAAAATGGTGTCAATGCATGCCTGTACCTCCTGCATATCCATGCAGGGATCAAAAACAAAGACATGTTCTCCAAGGGGCGATTGATTAAAATGAATAGGCTGAGCATCAATGCTTTGAAAATTGATCAGGAGCAAAAGAAAAATTCCGGGCAATGGATGTTTCATATGAAGAAAGTTACATTTATCTTCCGGGCTGAGGATCAGCTCATTCCTATTTCATCTGATAACTCACAAAGGCTACATGCTGACCATCCGGAGACCATGAAGGGACATTGATGGTACCCTGGCCGCCAAACAGTTTTGCCATCACCTGTACCTCTTTCGTTTCCAGATTCATCAGGCGCAACATAACATCTTTGTTGGGCGGGTGCGAATCTGCGGGTACATCAGTTTCGAATGATACATAAGCGATCCACTTTCCATCCGGTGAAGGATGGGCAAACCAATCGTTACAGGTGTCCGTTGTGATCTGTTCCTGGTTACTGCCATCGGTTTCCATTCTCCAAATCTGCATGGTGCCCGAACGGACCGAATTGAAATAGATGTATTTCCCGTCGGGAGAGTAATCCGGACCATCATCCAACCCTTCTGCTGTGGTTAGACGGATTTCAGCACCTCCTTTTAAGGGGATGGTGTAAATGTCATAATTGCCGTTTCTTTCTGCACAAAAAGCCAGGGTTTTACCGTCAGGTGACCAACCGTGCCAGTAGGATGGACCGAGAGGGGTGACTTTTTTGGGCTCACCTCCCCCGATGGGAAGGGAGTAGATCATCGAACTGCCGGTTTCAGTCTGGTCACTGACAACCAGCTGTGTTCCGTCGGGGGAGATTCCGTGATCGTTGTTGATCCGTTTGGCAAAACCTGTGGGGATCAAACGGGGATCACCGCCCTTGGCCGGAATGCTAAAGAGCTGTCCCCCGCTGTTGTAAATCAAGGATTTGCCATCGGGCGACCAGTTGGGAGCTTCAATGTGACTGCCGGAATGGTATACCACCCTTCGGTCAAATGATGCAACCGATATGGTTTCGAGGGTACTTGAAAGGGTCTTCAGTGAATCCGGTTTCGGAACCAGGGGTTCAATGCTCACATTGGAAAATACGGCGGTTTCGATGGTGTCGTTGTTGTGCGAACAGACACCAAGACCAATATAGAACGGCTCTTTGAAAGGAAGCTTAAAACTGCCTCCCGAGGATTGGAACGGCTCTCCATCCGGTGCCACAGACATGGACAGATAATCCCCGTTTTTCTCAATTCGCACCCTGCCGGGAGCGGTAATATTGGACTGGACTTCCCGGGTTATTCCTCCGGGAACCTCCCGGTACTGGATGGATGTGAGACCATCACCGTGCACTGCTGCATCTGCATAGGCTGCGCTGGTATCCAGGCTCTGCCGGATAATCAGACAGGCTTTCCTGTGGGGATCAACACCTTTCCCCACCCAGCTGATGTCGGCCTCAATGGACACATCCCCGGATACCTGCTTCCACACATAGTGCAGTTCATCGCTTGTAAACCACATGTTGGTACCACCTCCCGATACCCTGTAGGTACCGTCGGAAGGATTGTATTCGACAGATCCGGCAAAATTGACGTTCCCAATGTCACCGTTGCCCTGGAAAATTCCCAGATTGGGTTCCATGTTGCATGATCCGAAGGCTGCAGCCAACAGGATCCAGGTAAAAATCGACTTCATTTTTCTCATATCCTTTTCATTTTAATAGTGCGGTTCATTGTGTTATTTACCTGAAGAACTCATCAGGGATCTCCTCCACGCAACTTAACAGCACGCAGGCTGATGCCCAGCAGAGTGACGCTGCCCATATGCCGCCATCCCATGGGCCGGGCCATGGCAATACCAAACCATCCGTATAGGTAAACTGTTCAGTAGCCTGTCCTTCCTTCCCAAATCCAAAATCGTTGTCTTTGGTATTGTAGGTGCCAAGACCCCATACACAGGTGTCGCGAAGCCTTTGCCTGATATAGTCACTGCCGGTTTTCTGATACATGTAATAGATCGCTCCCGCAACCAGGTTCCCCATCTGATGGATGCTGATATTGTGATTGCTGGTAATGGATCCTCCGCTGCTTGACCAGTTCATGCTCCTGAGCGGCTCAGCCGATAACATGGTATTATAGGGAAACTTCCATGAAAATTCCCAGCTCAGGCCATCCAACCCCATCTCGAGGTATGTGGGATCATTGGTCAGTTTGTGGAATTCAACGCAGGCCGTAATAAATGCCAGGTTCCCTTCCTGATCCACCCCACGGTGGGTGTCCATGGGTGTATTGAAGAGTTCCCCGTTGAGGTGATGGCCATGGTAATGATGTAACGCCATCTTGGCTCCTTGCATGTATTTCTGCTCACCGGTATACTTATGCAGAAGTACCAGTGCGGGAACAAACCAGCAGGGCTGAAACCCATCGAAGTCTGCCGCATCCCCGGTTTGAGGGTCGAAGAATACAGGAAGGGCTCCATCATCCCGTTGGTTCCTGAGTGCTGTTTCAAGGACCACCCGGGCAGTGTTAAGCCAATGAGGCTGATGTGCTCCTTCCAGTTCGAAGGATTTCATCAGGAAATAGGAAGCCTGACCGTTTAAGTAGGCTGAATGAAGCGGCTTGTCCCCAAAATTGAAACAATCCTCCCTCACACCCCACCAGCCGGTCACATTCCATTTTCCATTCCTGTATTCCTCGTTGAGGAGTCCGGCTTTTTTATTCAATGCCGTTGCGCACAAGTTATCAATATAAATCCGGGCAACCTCCCGAATACCGTTGTCACCTGTTCTTCGGGCTGTTTTCAGAAGGGGGTATGCCACTTGCATACCTCCTGTCCATGCAATGTCTGCCCCGGTGAGTTGACCATCAACCAGCACAAATCCGGGAATATTCTCATCCCATGAATACTTGATGATGGCATTGCTGATCTTACGGATTGCTTCATCCCGCTCAGAGCGTTTCACAGGAGACTGGTGCAGGACCGGATAGTAGCATTCCAGCAACTTACCGTAATCCGGAATTTTCTCAGCATGGGTGAATCCGTAAAAACTGTCCGTTCTGAGGTTATTCCCGTTCTGGTCTTTGATCCATCCAAACAGGTATTCACCGGATTTAGGTATTCTTTCTTCACGGGTCCATGAGTATCTTCCCGGGGCATTTTCATAACCCAGCTGGAAGCCGGTGATATCCCTGTCCGGATGGTGTGTATCCAGCATCAGTCCGTTGTACAGATACGCAGGATCCCACTCTGTGACCGGTTCAGTTTCTATCTCACGGTTGGAAGAATCTTTTAATGTCTCCTTGATTCCCACCATGGAAGCCACTTTATTTTTTATGGTAATAATCCCCGGATGCGTGCTTCTGTCTGCTCTCATGTAAAATTTTGAACTATTTGGCCAGCCAATTTTGCCACCATAGGCGAATTTTGGCTGTTGACCATCTGAGGTGGCCAGGTTGTTGGATCCGTATAAAAAACCTGGAATCATGAAATAGGGTTTTTCTCCATCTTTGGATTGCTCGAAGGGGCATTGTACGATGAATGGTTCATTGGTATCGACCCGTAAATTCACAACTCCTGTAATGGTTCCGTTGTTGTGAAAACTCAGTTTTTCAGTGTAGGAGCCGAACCTGCCAAGAGAGGCTTTAAAAAGTCCATCCTTATAATGGAGGGGAAATGAGAGGTGTTGTTGTTCCACCGTTTTTACCTGAATGATATCTCTCCAAAAAAGTTCCCTGTTCTGAAACAGAAAGGTGGTATGGCCATCCTTTGTCCCTATGCAGACGGTTTCGGTCTTAGGTTCTATAGTCATCCCTGAAAGATAGCACAAAAAAAAGCCTGTCGGTGAAGACAGGCTCAAAGAATTCCAGAAAGTCAAAGGGGTCTATTATACCAATTTGACATTAGAAGCGTTCAATCCTTTAGGTCCTTCCTCAACATCGTAAGTTACCTTATCTCCTTCGGTGATCTCATCGATTAAACCGTTCTGATGGACAAAAACATCTTTTCCACCTGCGTCGGGAGCAATAAAACCAAAACCTTTTGCATTATTAAAAAACTTAACTGTACCCTTACTCATGATTTCTTTTTTAAATTAAAACTCAACTTATAGCACTTATACAATAACACTTGAAATGTTAAAATGTTTTATCATCATATGTATGTTAATCTTTTCCGCTACTAAGGATACCTTCTATCGTCATCTGAGAAATCCAATACGGCCAAGACTTTCAGGGCTACAATCTAAGAAACTTTTCTATATAAATGGCACCATTTGCAGGATTCATTGAAAATCAAGGTACAATTTCTAATATGGAGTGAATGCTTAGTTCCGGAATGGCCACCGTGGAAATTCCATCCTGGAAATCAAATTTTAATTCGGTATGATCAGGCTGTAGTACGATCCTGGACGGTTTTTGAGAGGTTTTAATACGCACTGTCAGATCCTTCAATGAAGGAATCTCATCGAATGCGATGGCATGTTGGTTGGTATGCTCGCCGGCCACATTGATCAGATTTACATACATGTGATTGTTCAATGTGTTTACTGCCACATGAACCAAGTCCGAACCGGCAACCTCAACAAGTTGATCCTGAAATATGTCATTGAGATGATCCCCGATAAAATCACATAGCACAGGGGTTTTATATTTGAGATAGGCTGAGCCGGCATCGAAATAGATTCCGGTCACCGATCCTTTTCCCAGGCTATTCACAGATGATGCTATTTGATCTCCCCTGAATCTGAAATCACTTCCCTCGTAGAATGTGCTAAGTGTTTTTGCCCCAGTCATCAGTTCAACTGAAACCAGGTCCGACCTGAGAGATCCGATCCTTCCGGAAGATTCAATAAATGTCACACCTTCTGTGGCGGGGGATATACTTTTGATGCCTAGTTCTTTTTCAAATAACCTGGTTGTTTTCACACCGATTATCAGCAAATGTCCTCCTCCCTTGACATAATCATTCAGCTCATCCATAAACCGTGCCTCCAGATCATCACACTCCGGAATCACAATGACAGGGTAGCGGTCCATTTTCCCGCTCAGGTGATGTTCCATGAGTATTTCAACAGCATACTGACCATCAAGAATAAGGTTCAGGGCACCTTCCAGCGGTTCTGTTGGGTTTGCAAAGGGTTTTGATGCGTTTTTCAAATATGAAACTGTTGGATACAGCAGTGCAATCTGCGGGATGGCTGCAGCCTTATGGCAAAAGGGCTGACGATCGCGGCAAAATGAAGCAAGCTCTGCAATGATTTGTCCCAGCCAGGGTTTGATGGACAGATCCCGGTTCTGCTGGTAGTAGAACTGGACACCACCACCCATGGCAATGATTTGTGCTGCCTCCTGTTGTAACTGAACCGGTGTTTTCACACTGAGGGGCATTTCACCACCATTCCAGGAGAATCCCCATGCCATCAAATCCCATGCTTTTCCCTGCGGCGCCAGGCACCGCGCCTCAAAAGCGGAACGGTATACCCCATTCTGAGGTGTTACATCACCCGATAAAAAGTCGAGGCCGACGGTTACTTTCTCGGGCATCATGGAGGAGTATGCCCAGTTGCTTGTGATCTGAAATCCGGGATTGTAGGCATGGATGGCGTCTACATATTTTGTCATATGTTCCCGAAACAGTCCCCGGGTATACGCAATAAATTCCGGGTAATATTTATCAGTAGGTTTTTCCGGTATATCTGTGATCCCCGTCTCCCGTGTAAACTGCTCAAGTGAAGCTTCACCATAATCCGTTTCTACGGCCCAGCATTCACCGTCCACCCATGCACCATCCACACCGTAATCGCTCAGTTCCTTCAGTTGAGGGATGAAATACGTATCGAGGTACGGACTGAAAAATGAGGTCTTTTGCCGGCTTTTTTCACCATTGGAGTGAACTACAGCCCAATCAGGATGCTCTTTTACCACTTTGTTATCCCATACCCCGGAGAAGTGCATGTACAAACCCACATTGTTCTTTTCAGTTACCTCGCGCCACAGCTTTAAAGGGTCTTTTTGAAATCCTTTTACAGGATATCCCACCCTGGTTGGGTAGCTTGATATTCCAGGGTGCCCTTTGCAATCTATTTGTATGAAGTCGGGGCGGACCAATGCGAGAAAGGTATCGATCATCTCAGGTGTAAGGGTTCTCCCGGCATCAGTGATGTCTTCAGTGGCATGCAGATCGAAATGAACGCCAAAATAGCAATCGGCTCTTCTTAATTTTTCAGCAGCTTGTTTTGTCTGTGAGAAAGCCACACTGTTTGCGCATACCAGCAGGAACAGCAGGAGCAGGTCTGTTTTTTTCATAGGGTGGTGTGTGAAGGAATGATAAAGTTAAACCAAGTTCGTTTATTCATTATATTTATTGCAGATATAGTTTCACTTTATAATCCACATATGAAAACAGCATTTCTACTTTCTGTACTGATCCTTCCCCTTGGCCTGTTTGCACAGGAGAATCACCCTGCGATTGTACTGGTTCACCCCAAAGTGGCTGAACGAAGCATGATTGTCGGCGGGGAAAAAGCCGACGTAGCGGGTTTCAACAATCAATCCATCCAGTTTGCCATTGATGCCCTTGAAAAAACAGGAGGAACAGTCCACCTGAATCCCGGGAACTATGAGATTTCGGCCCCGGTCCGGTTGAAATCGAATGTGGCATTGACAGGTTCCGGAAACGAGACAATTCTGAGAAGGAGAAAGGGAGTGCAGACAAGGTACACGGTTGATGCCGACTATGGCGAACTGAAGGTTACAGTTGAAAATGCCGATGGTTTTGAAATCGGTATGAAGGTGCAGGTTACGGATGCAGAGAAGAGCGGCTGCTGGGATGTTTCCACGGCCTATATTACCGACATTTCGGATTCTGTGATTTATTTAGACAAAGGACTCATTCGTGATTACAGGTCCGATATGAATGGATTGATCTCAAATGCATCCTCGGTCATTGAAGTGATCGAAGCAGAGAATGTATCCGTTTCAAACCTTGTGGTTGATGGCAACCGGGAGGAGAATTTTTTTGCGGATGGGTGCAACAGTGCCGGCGTATTGATTTTCAAATCGGAGAAGGTCATGGTGGAAAATCTCCGTGTCAGGGATTTTAACGGCGAGGGAATCAGCTGGCAAATCACCGAAAATGTAACTGTAAGGAACTGTGAAATATCAGGCAGCGGCAATACCGGCTTGCACCCGGGAACAGGATCTCCCTTTTCGGTGATTGAAAACAACGATGTACATCACAATGACCGTGACGGACTGTTCATCTGCTGGCGGGTATATGAAAGCAAGGTGAGCGGAAATCAATTTCACCACAATGGCAGGTTCGGGGTGTGCACCGGGCACAAGGATACCGATGTGGTCTTTGACAGCAATCACATTTATAACAATGTCAGTGACGGAGTTAATTTGCGTGAGGAACGCGAAAGCAATGCGCCGCACAGGAATCTGTTTATCCGGAATGTGATCGAAAACAACGGAACCGGGGGTGGGGGATACGGGTTTTCCATTACCTCGCCTGCGCACGACCTGGTCCTGACGGAAAACGAGTTCAGGAACTCAATGAAATCACAAAAAGCAGCCATCTATGTATATGGGGCCGGATTGAAACCCACGCTGAAAAACAACCGGTTTGATATGCACGAACTGGGAAACCTGGTTATCGAGAATGAATAACAAGGAAGGAATCCGGAGTTTTTTATGGGATTTATTCGGACATGGCTTTCAATAAACAATCCAGTCCCTTGCCGGCCAGTTCAGCATCCTGCTCTCCCGTTGCCCCTGAAAAAACAGCAAGCAGATATCCGGAATCGATTTTTCGAATAACGCCACCCTGGTAACCGAATTCCCCAAGCATGGGGTCTCTGTCAGCGGCACCACTGATTTTATATGATTCGGCCATCTCAGCAGCCTTTGAATAGGCGATGGCCAGGAAATTGGCAGAACCATTGTCCAGGGTGCCGGTCACCTTCATCTTTGAGATCCATGACGCAGTGCTGTCACCCGGAATATAGGCAACCACACCAACGCCGGTAACTGACATTTCCCGGGCTGCCTGATCAATAATTCCAAGGCAATTTTCTGCATGTGCTATAAACTTCTTTTCAGTACTTTCCATAGGGCTAGTGTTCTGGGCATAAGTGGTTAATTGTAAGCCGCATAAAAGCATCAACGCGGCAACAAACAGGGCTTTTTTCATGGTGCTGTTATAAGATGGATTTCAATATTTCCCTGGCTTCTTCCAGGTTCTCCTCTTCCACTTTTATATCTATGGAGATATTGGCCGGGGTTGTGAAGGGCATGGGTTTTACGGCTCTTGCATTTTCATTATTTGTTATATAACCGATACCGGCTTCATCCAGCATCCCTTTTAGAAGGATGTATTTGATATCAAACACATTATCAAAAAATGCCAGTGTTATCAGTTTGCTCATATCAGTTTGGTGTTTACATCATATGCAAGTTAGTGATTTAATAGCCATGGGCCAATAAGACGGAACTTCAATATCAAAAGACCATGCTAATGGACCAGGGGGTTCATCACCAGGTGGACTTTCTCTCCTGCTCCAGGGAGAAACATGGACGCATTTGAAAAATCAGCTTCCCTTCCATGGAACGCATCATGGTAGAAATGATTAAATGCGGGCAAATCATATTCAAACTGGTGGTAACCGGCAAAATAGGTGTGCTGGGTCCCAGCAACCATAGAGAAATCTACATAGGTGGCATTGTCGGCCAGGGGTTCCATGGCCTGATTTCCAAGCATCTTCCCTGAAGTAAGCAGGTGTGCTCCCCTGAGCACTTTGTCCCTGTTGTTGTAAACCACGTAGAGCTGGTCCTGGATCCTGACCTGTGAGATCACCTCCCCATGCTCTTTGGATCGGACAGCCGCTGCATTCATGATGATGTTATCGAATATTTTCTCTTTCATGTACTGGTTGTTGCCGTTGACCACCAGGTGGGTCAGATAGTAATTTCCCAGACTGTGCATAAGCAGGCTCAGGTGTTGGTCTGTTTCCATCTCTTGCTGTCTGTATTGGCTTAGTTGCAACAGAAGGTTATAAAAGTTCTCGCCGCATAATCGAACCCGGGTGAGTGACTTATTAAAATTGGAATTGTATGAAGGCCAGTCGAATACAACCAGTGAAACCCCGTACAATTCCCTGATCTGGTTTGCCCTGGTGAGGACCAGGGGCATGGACTTGCCGTGTCCATGCACAAACAACAGTATGTCTCTTCCATCATCAATCATCTTCAGGCCGGAGGTCAGATGATCCACAGGGTACAATTGCCATGCTCCGCTTTCACAGGCAGCAACCAGGCAGGTCACTTTCCGGTAATCAGCAATGGCATTGGGAAAGATCACTCCATCGGGAGCATCCGGTTCCATAGGCCTGCAGGTGACCACCAGGATTTTCTCAGAAGCATCAGGCAATTCATTTGTGCTCAGGCTAATGCTGCTCCAGTCTGCCGGAAGGCTGCATGGGGCGAAATTGCTTGCTTGTCCCTGCAGGGATAAGGCCAGAGAAGTATACAGGAACAATGAAAAGGTTAAGGTTTTCATGGTGAAAGTGGTTATTGTCTCTTTTCCCATGTGGCGATGGGGCCTTCTATTAACTTGAAAAGGGGATGAACATTGATCGTTTCAGCCCGGGCTAACCTTATATAACTTTGTGGATCCCTGGTGATAAGTTTGCGTTTCAGATGCTCCGATTCGTAGCGGATTTGTTCCGAAGTGACCTCCAGCAATCCTGGATGAAAGTCCCAGGAGATTTTATTTCTATCAAACCTGTATCCACGATTCAAAGATTCCTGATAAACGGCAGCCAGGTACTGATTGATGCAAGCAATTGCATCAGGTGATTGTTTAAACCGGTCCAGCTGGGGATGATTCTTATATCCTTTGGTTTTATTCTCCAAAACCTTCTTAGCCAGCAGGGCCTCCCTCCACAAAGCTATCAGCCCTTTTGGATCTAAATATCCGGGATGAATGGACCACAACCTCATGTAGCTTTCTTTTCGTTCATCAGACAATTCTCCAGAGCGCTTCCAAGATCAGGGTATTGAAACTGATATCCTGAAGATACAATCTTTTCCGATGAAATTTTACTGCCATAAACCAGCATTTGGGACATATCACCCAAAATCAATCTTAGTGCTGTTGTGGGTATGTTAGGAAGCCACAGCGGTTTTTTGATTATTCGGGCCATTTTCCGGGTAAACTCTTTGTTGGTGACTTGTTCAGGGGCTACTGCATTGTACGGCCCGTGCATGTTTGTGTTCTCGATGGCCTGTAGGTAAATGCTGCATAAATCATCAATATGTATCCAGGGAAGGTATTGATTTCCATCTCCCAGTGCAGCCCCCAGCCCCAGGCGAACCGGCAGCGAAAGTTTTGATAAGGCCCCTCCGTCTTTCGATAGCACGATACCGGTTCTGATTTTTACCGACCGCACGCCCAGATCCGAGAATTTGTCAGCAACATGTTCCCAGGCACTGCATGTCCGCCCAAGAAAATCATCAGAAGGGGCCGATGTTTCCTCAAATGGTTCTGCCGCAGACACTGCACCGTAATATCCCACTGCGGATGCAGTAATATATGCCATTGGCTGTTTGTTCTGCGTTTTTACCTGATGATAAATGATCTCACCTGATGCGACCCGGCTGTCCAGGATTTGCTGTCTTCTTTTGTTTGTCCATCTTTTGCCCCCAATGTTTGTTCCTGCCAGATGCACAATGTAATCTGCCGAAAGAACCGCTTCAGGATCGATGGTTCTTTTCTCCAAATCCCACAGGTAGGACGGAATCTCATTGCCAGGACTTTTTCTTCTGCTTAAATTGACTACTTCATATCCATCTTCCAGCAATCTTCGGCAGAGATGTTTTCCGACCAGTCCTGTGCCGCCCGTTACCAAAACTTTTGCCATGGAACACAAAAGTAAAATATTAGCACTATTTTTAAGTGCTAAGTTTCAAAATCATGATAAAACCGATTATTCGCCGACTGGTTCCCACGCTTCTTTTTTTACATATCATTCTTGTTCAAACAACCGCCCAGGTTGAGATCATTCCGGATAAACCTGATGGAATTTATGCTTCAGGGGAGACTGTGACCTGGACCATCAAGGCGACAGGCGACAAGGTATTGGACTCTCTGCGCTACTCCATTAAAACTGGCGGTCTGAATACAACAGAGGAAGGATTGATTTTTCTCACAGACAGTACGGCTAAAATAGATTACACCTTCGAAGCACCCGGAACGGTTTTACTTAATGTCCGTTGGGGAAAACCGGATCAGTTTTTTAACCGGGCCGCAGGTGGAGCAGTGGCCGATCCCGGCCAGCTTAAGTTATCCAGCCCCAAACCGGTTGATTTCGACTCGTTCTGGGAGGAAAAGGTCAACGAGCTGGAAGCAGTCCCCGTGCATGCCAGGATAGATACATTTGAAAGCGAAGATCCAGAAGTAGATTATTACGAGATTACAATGGATAACATCCGGGGAAGTCAGATTCACGGGCAACTGGCCCGGCCCTCTGAGGGAGAAAAATTTCCTGCACTGCTGATTGTCCAGTGGGCAGGAGTCTATCCACTGCAGAAAAGCTGGGTTACTGATCGAGCCAAAGACGGTTGGCTTACCCTGAATATCAATCCGCACGATTTGCCCATCCATGAGGAACCCGGGTTCTACAAGGAGCAATCCGCTGGAACCTTAAAGGACTACTGGGCGATTGGCAACGATGATAAAGAGACAAGCTATTTTCTGCGTATGTATCTGTCCTGCTATCGTGCGGCAGAATACCTGGCAAAACGGAACGATTGGAACGGAAAAACGCTGGTTGTAACCGGCGACAGCCAGGGTGGGCAACAGGCTGTGATGACAGCTGGATTTTATCCTGGTATCACTGCCTGTCTGGCACTGGTTCCTGCCGGCTTTGACATGCTTGGACCCGAAACCGGACGAAAAGGAGGATGGCCGCAGTGGTATAAGTATACAGACGGGAAAGATCCCGTGAAGGTACATGAAACCAGCAGGTACTTCGATGTGGCGAATTTTGTTCCCAATATCAAATGTCCTGTGCTTGTGGGTGTGGGATTGCTTGATGAAACCTGTCCGCCGGAAGGAATCCTGGCTGGGCTCAATCAGCTTACAGGTCCCAGAGAGGTGATGATTCTGGAGAAATCAGGCCACCAGAACTGGAAGGAATCACAAAAACCATATCAGACCAGGCGTGATGAAGTCTGGCTTCCTGCTTTGAAATCAGGTACAGTGATGCCTGATTAGATATTTCAATTACAAGATAATTCCCAAAGCTTTGGCTACTCCTTCACCATAGGCTTTGTCAGCCTGCATACAATTTCCGATATGCCGGATCTTTATCTCTTTGGGAGCATCCCCCATGGCACGCCCTGTATTTTCAAATAGTACCTGTTGTTGGTCTTTGTTCATGAGCCTGAACAGATCGCCTGCCTGGGTAAAATAATCATCATCTTCCCGATGGTCCCAGTATTCGGCTGCGCCATCAATTTCAAGAGGTGGCTCCTTGAATTCGGGTTGTTCCTGCCATTCCCCATAGCTGTTTGGCTCATAACCCAAAGTTGCGCCATAATTACCATCTGTGCGCATTTGACCATCACGGTGAAACATATTCAGAAACGGGCAACGCGATTTGTTTACAGGTATCTCATGGTGGTTCACTCCCAAACGGTACCGTTGTGCATCGCCGTAAGAAAACAGCCGGCCCTGTAACATTTTGTCAGGCGAGAAACCAATACCCGGAACTATGTTGGTTGGGTTAAATGCCGATTGTTCTACATCGACAAAGTAATTTTCGGGATTTTTATTTAATTCCATAACTCCCACATCAATAAGGGGATATTCTTTGTGAGACCAGACTTTTGTGAGGTCGAACGGATTGAACTTGCATTTTTTTGCCTGTTCGTCTGTCATCACCTGGATTTTCATCTTCCATCTCGGAAAATCTCTTTTATCGATGCTTTCCAGCAAGTCTCTTTGATGGCTTTCCCTGCATTTCCCAATAATGGCTTCAGCCTCCTGGTCGGTAAGATTTTTTATACCCTGTTGGGTCTTTAAATGGAATTTCACCCAGATGCGCTCATTTTTACTGTTGATAAGGCTATAAGTGTGGCTGCCGTAGCCATTCATATGACGATATGAAAGTGGAATACCCCGTTCGCTCATGGTAATTGTTACCTGATGAAGAGCTTCAGGAAGCATGGTCCAAAAGTCCCAGTTATTTTTGGCACTGCGCAGGTTTGTGCGAGGGTCTCTTTTTACTGCGTGATTCAAGTCAGGAAATTTCAAAGGGTCTTTCAGGAAAAAAACCGGGGTGTTATTACCCACCAAATCCCAGTTACCTTCTTCTGTGTAGAATTTAACCGCAAACCCCCGGATATCCCTTTCTGCATCGGCTGCACCACGTTCGCCAGCCACAGTGGAGAACCGGGCGAACAGCTCTGTCTTTTTACCAGGCTCCGAAAAGATTTTAGCTCTGGTGTACTTCGATATGTCGTGGGTAACCGTAAAGGTTCCAAATGCACCCGAACCTTTGGCGTGCATGCGTCTTTCGGGAATAACTTCCCTGTCGAAATGTGCCAACTTTTCAAGAAACCAGACACTCTGCAGTAATGCCGGACCTCTTTTACCGGCAGTCATAATGTTCTGATTGTCGGCAACCGGAGCTCCCGAACTGCTTGTCAATTTTTTGTTTTTCATGGCATTTGGCTTACTGGTTATTGTGATTTGAAGTTTTATATTTTTCCGTTAATTCGGCCATATTTGAAATTATGAATTATTAAATGAGAATGAATCTTATATAATAATAAGTAAATTTAGTGTTTTTTCAGACGAAAATCAAATTGCAGTCAGATTATTTTCAGAGAGGGCTGGCAGCAAGATTGCCTTTGAAGGTCAATGCTTACCTGAACATACTTATAAACAAAACAATATTTAAAAGGGTTACAATTCCACCTATGGTATAGAAAACAACTTTCGAAAAAACCGGGTTTTTGTATTTTCCCATCACTTTTTCTGACGATGTAAGGTAAACCTGCAAAAAGATCGTAAAGGGTAACTGAATACTCAGGCACATTTGTGAAATAATAAGTCCGTTAAATGGATTGGATATTAAAAAAATGATACCCAGACCGATCAGAAGGGAGATCGCAACTCCCAAGCGCGAATGATTGTCTTTGATATCATAGGGTTCTTTGAACATACCGGCGAAAATCGAACCTGCAGCCATCCCTGAAGTAATCGTAGAAGCTATACCTGCAAGCAAAAGAGCTATGGCAAAAGCAAATGCTGCGTGATCTCCCAACAAGGGAGCCAATAGCCGGTTGGCTTGTTGGAGTTCTGAGACCTTTGTTTTCGTTGCAAAAAAAGTTGCAGCCGCCAAGAGTATCATGGCACTGTTGATAGCCCAGCCAACCAGCATGGAGAACAGGGTATCCAGAAACTCGTAATTTAGTTGCTTCTTTATAATTGTATCATCTTTCAGATTCCACTGCCGGCTTTGAATAATTTCCGAATGCAGGAACAGGTTGTGTGGCATCACCACAGCACCCAGAACACTCATGATAACAATCATTGAACCTTTAGGAAATGAAGGTGTTACCCAACCAGCCACTGCAGAATTCCAATCAATATTTACCAGAGAAAGTTCATAAAGAAATGATAAGCCAATCACCGAAACAAATGCAATAGTCCATTTCTCAATCATTCTGTAGGAGTTGGTATACAGCATGACCATTACAAAAAGCGTAACCAGAATAGCCCCGGCTCTTATGGGGATATTCAATAACATATTCAAGGCAATGGCCCCTCCTAAAATTTCGGCCAATGATGTGGAAATTGAAGCCAGCATAGCCGAGGAAAGAATGATTTTGGAATAGCCTGGTTTAAGGTATTTGGTAGCTGCCTCCGATAGGCAAAGTCCGGTAGCAATTCCTAAATGTGCAACATTGTGTTGTAATAAAATCAGCATGATTGTCGATAGCGTGACCATCCAAAGCAGCGCATATCCATAATCAGCTCCGGCAGCCAAATTGGATGCCCAGTTTCCGGGATCAATAAACCCGACGGTGACCAGGAGCCCGGGACCAATGAACTTGAAGATATTCAGGCCCCCGTATCCTGCTTTATAGCCTTTTCTGTCGATATTTTTCAAAAACCGGAACATGTTTTCAAATTTGGTATTTTAAAACGACGTAATTCATTGTCTGACATTGGTTATGGCAGGAATAATATCTTCAATGACCATTGGGATTTTCGCATTGGAAATATCATTGTATTAAAGACGAACAGGATGATAATCAGTGTTTTTCATGGTATTGTTTATATTGAATGCTATTCGTACCTGATCCAATGATTGTGTTTTTCCAGTATAGAAATAAACCTTTTTTCGATGGTATAGTCTTAATAGTATTTAAAAGTGTTGAACCATTCAAGCGATCTTGCTGATAATTAATTTGAAAACAGGCCATCATTGTCGCATGAGCAATACCCTTATGAAACAATTCTATCAAAATCGATACGAGTAATGAAACAAAGGAAAATATCTTCATTGATGGTTGTTGTGTTCATTTGCTTAGCAAATGTCAATGCACAGGATTGGCCACAGTACCTTGGGCCGGGCAGAAACAGTGTTTCACCTCAGAAAAATCTTTTGCTTTCCTGGCCTGAGAATGGGCCGGAAGTTCTGTGGACGGTAAAAGTCGGCCCGGGTAATGGCGGACCTGTTGCCAAAGACGGCAAGGTCTATATCCTTGACAGAGATGACCAGGTTGGGGATATCATGCGGTGTTTTAAGCTTTCAAATGGAGAAGAACTCTGGAAGTATGGCTATGACTCCCCCGGAACTGTCAGGTTTTCCGGTTCGCGAAGCGTACCGGCTTTGGATGGTAATTATATATATTCCTGCGGTCACAATGGCGATCTGTACTGCATAGACATCAACACTCACAGACCTGTCTGGAACAAAAACATATGGACGGATTTCGGTGGTGGTGAAATTCCCACATGGGCCATTGTGCAGTGTCCCCTGGTTTTTGGTGATCTGGTTATTCTGGCCTCACAGGCGCCCCAGGCGGGCGTTGTAGCCTATGAGTTGCTTACCGGCAATGTGAAATGGACAACTCCGCCACTTGGTCCTGTCGGGTATGTCAGCCCGTCTATGGTAAGAATTGGAGAAGAGTATCAAGTGGTTATGATAACTGCAGCAACCGGTGGTCACGGAACACCCCTTACAGGTGGCGGGGTATACGGAATTAGCCCGCTTAATGGGGAAATCCTGTGGGAATATACGAACTGGAAATGTATCATTCCCGCCCCAAGTGCTTTTGATGCCGGTGAAGGCAAAGTGCTTATTACAGGTGGGTATGAAGCGGGCGCAGCCATGATCAGGATTGAAAAAAGAGCGGATGGCGGTTACGGCGTAACAGAACTTTATAGAAATGTTGACTTTGGTGCACATACAAAACCGCCATTATATGATGATGGTTATTTTTATGCGCAATACTCAACCAACAATCGACGCGACGGCCTGGTTTGTATGAGCATGGATGGGCAGGTCATGTGGAAAACAGGACGCGAACCTGGATTTAATAAAGGGAGCATGATCCTGGCCGACGGATTCATATTTGCTACAGACGGCGACAAGACTTTGTATCTGATAAAGCCGGATCCATCCGCTTTTAAGCCGGTCGCATCAGCAGAAGTGCTTGAAATAGCTGCAGATTTGGCGGAACCCAGATATGGGAATCAGAACTGGGCACCGATTGCGCTTGCTGACGGCAAGCTTTTGATTCGGGATCAAAACCAGATCGTATGTGTCAAAGTGGCTGAATGATTCATTTTACAGGCTCTGGAATTATATTAAATATCCCTTTTAGTTGAAATTGAGAATCACATTTTTATGGGTTGATGATCAATATTTCCCGCATGTAAATTCAACACTTGCCCGGTCGTCACATCGATCATGAAAATTCAGGAGATACTTTGAGAAACAAAAAATAATGTTAGATTTAAATCAACAATCAATCACCAAATAGGGTGTACACATTACTCCGGAAACAGTGTACACTTTGCCCGGAATACTCACCTACACCTCTGGCTCTTAAAAAAATCAGAGATTCGGCATCAGGAATTTAGCAAATTTCTTGCCTAAAGAAGCATAAGCATCTTTTAAAAAGTAACCCTTGCCATAACATCTATTTGCAAAAACAACAGCAATTTCTTCTCCTGATGTAGCTTTTGAAAAAGTTATAATTGCGTCAAGGCGTCCTACCAAAGGATAAGATCCTCCATCAAGAAACACAGTGTGTATTTTCATATTGATCTCAGCGTCCTTTGCATCTTTGCTACAACTTATACCGGTTGATTCTAAGAACTTATTAAAATTCATTTCAAAAGCTGGTTCATAATCCTCCGATCGTCTGTTAATCCACACGATTTTCCATTTGTCACCCTTTCCTGGTTCAGAAGCATTGAGTTCAGTGACTTTCTTGTTAATATATTCTTCCTCTGTTGGAAAAACACCAACGCTCATGTTGTTGTAATCATAAGTAACCAACAGGATTTTTTGTCCTTTCAGAAAATCAAGAGACCCTTCTGTAACTTCAAATGAATCTTTCTTTTGTGCATGAAGATTGAAGCCTGAAAGAATTCCCTGTATTAAAATTAAAATAATCCAATTTTTCATGGCATTTACCGATTAATTAGACATTACAAAATATCAACTGGATATATTTACTTGGTGTTCAAATTACTTCTAAATTACTGAATATATGGATCTAAGTCAATAGAGTAAGCATCTTCAGAAAGCTGCAAAACCCCACGTGCCAGGAAAATGGTAATAATCTATACACCCCGTTGGTAGTTGTGCTTATCTATTCAGTTTAATTATTTTTTTACTTAAAATACAATTTGAATTTTCAATTCTTATTAGATAAATTCCTTCTGGCAAATCAGATATATCTATTTGCTTAAGACCCTTTTCATTTATCTCTTTTATAAGTTTGCCATCTAATGTTAATATTGAGACGCGTTTAATTTCATTTTTAATTCCTTGAAAGTAAAGTACGTTATCAGCAGGATTTGGGTATAAAGTAAAGCTTTCCTCACTCATGTTTTCTATATCGGTTTGTACACATAGTTTTGCGGACGCAGACCAATTACCGGACTTTGTTCCACAGGATATAGGTATTCCGAATTGATTTAAATATGCAAAACTAATATTGTATGTTCCATTAAATGAACTGCCATCCGCAGATAATGAGCCTTCCATATACCCGCTATTCGGATATGCATATACACTGATATAAAATGAATTATCTGTTAAAACTATCTCATAGAATGTTAATTTAGTTGATCCACACGAGTGTGAAAGACTAATTTCCACATCATATGTCGTTGGATTTCTAAAATATAGATGAACCTGAGGATCAGAACCATAAAAATCGTAATCACATAAAGTTGTGAAATTATCTATATTAGAAGTATTGGCATCTAACAGGTATTTTTCATCTCCATTGCTGCCATTATAAGTTAATGCCATAGCTCGATAACTTGTACTTGATTCCAAGTTATTTACGGTAATTGTAGATGCACCACCGTTATAAACACAAAACCAACCCGATGTACCTATTTGAGAACCTGAACCAAAAGACGATTCTGCATCGTAACTGGAATTATCAAAAGGTTCAGGTGTACCAGTGTAATCTTGTTTTATAAAAATAATAGAGCTCAATCCATTGCCTTTTTCCCAATTTATTTTTACACTGTTTTTGGTAATATCGGAGAATATGATATTTGAAGTTTGTTCTGTTGGCGTAACAGGCATTGCAATTGTGGTAAAGTTCCAAACTTCTGACCATTGACTTGTACCTAATGTAACCGCTGCACTTACCCTCCAGTAATAAGTCGTATTATATAATAAGTTGGTTAATTGTGTTGATGTATCATTAAGAGAATCAATTTCATAGATAATTTCTGAAGAAAAAGCTAAATCTGTAGATACTTGTAAATGATAATAAATTGCTTCATCGACTTCATTCCATTGTATACCAATGTTTCGTAATACTTGTGTTGCGTTGTTTGATGGAGAATTGAGCACAGGCGCATCCGGTATTGGTGGAAGGTATGGAGAGTATATTGTTCCTCCATATGCTCCTATATCAATCCTGGTATCGTATGGAAATAATTCATAACCGGATAAGTCTGCCGGATCACCGGCATCAACACATGCTGATGATTCAAGGATGCGAAAATCATTGTTTGTCACATCTTTAAACATTGGATCCTTAGATATATCACCTGTGCCGTGGCTTGTCTCAAATCCTGTATAATTAAATGAATTCCCGAATACATTATTATATGTTCGCACAGATGCATCATAGCCAATGGTATTAATACCAAAAGAGGATCCTGTAATAATATTGTTTTTAATGATTGGCATTCCCGTACCTGAATTTATACTCATTGCAAACCATCCCCCGTCAAAGATGTTGTTAACAACAGTTGCTCCTCCTGTTATGTCGATTGCACTATTTTCTGAACTTGATAACAAGCCATGAACAATATTATGAGAAACATAAGAATTGTTGGAAACATGAAGGGCATCACTTGTTACACAACTATTGCAATTAAAAATAAAGCCATCGATTGTACAACCATGCATATCATTATACATCATAGTGGATATCCCTGAAACAATGGTTTTATTCAAAAAGATATCACGGTCGCTATCAGAAAACAATTCGGTGTATCCACCTAAAAGCACAATACTGCATTTGGTATTCAGATATTCCGAATATGTTCCAACTGCAACTTTAATAGTATCACCGACTGAAGCTGAATCTAATGCGTTTTGGATAGTTAGGAAAGGCAACTCAGGGACACCGGAATTCTCATCATTTCCTGAGTTTGATACGCATATTACACCCGCATTTAACGGATTACTAATAGAAATGCTTAAAAGCATAGCGGCAAGCATTGATATCAACCAATTAAAAGGTAAGGAGTAGACTTTCATCTCATTATTAGTTATGGGTTATCCGGAATTTGATATATATAATGTAAAATATGTTTAAGAGGAAGTAGTTTTTATCAGCATCCAGGCACATTCTTTTGGATGCAAGAGTTGCGAAGGTTCTGACAGATAAAAGTTCAACAAACGCTGAACCGAGGCCAGCTTGCTTGACGAGATCAGCAGTACCAATGTGCCCGAACATGTGAATAAATACACCCAACGCGTATATTTCTCCTAAATTACTGAATATATGGAACTAAGTCAATAGAGCAAGCATTTTCAAAAAGCCGCATAACCGATCTCCTGCCCCCCTCGCCACATTAAGCCCTGTAACCAAAATTTAACTATGCCTGAATGATTCTTGACCTAGAAAAAATAAGCTCCTTTCCTATTTCCAAATCGGCCTGTGATTGATTTTCACAGGTGAGTTCCCTACATTTGAGAAACTTCAAGCGCCATTCTTATGAGATCACTCATCTTGCTTGCTTCTATCTTACTAATGATCTTTGCAGTCCCACAGATCAAATCATTCTCCCAGGAACTACCTGACAGCACAGCCTTGTGGTCGGTTGAAACAAAAGATGGAAATACATTTATAGGTAGCATCAAGGAGGAAAATACTAAAGAACTGATCATACATTCTGAAATTTATGGTCGGATTCACATTCCCATTAGCCAGATCAAATTTAAAAGGGAACTGAACCAAACCAACCTGGTGGAGGGAGAGCTATGGTTCGATAATCCCTATGCCACACGTTATTTTTTCATGACCAATGGCTACGGACAGAGAAAAGGGGAGGGTTACTATCAGAACACCTGGGTCCTTTTTAACCAGGTTAGTTATGGAATCACTAATAGTATTTCTCTGGGAGGTGGACTCGTACCGCTCTTCCTTTTTGCTGGGGCGCCAACCCCTGTATTTTTAACTCCGAAGGTCACCCTGCCTGTTGTAAAGGATAAATTCAATATCGGGGCCGGAGCGATAATGGGCTATCTCCTGGGGGAGGATATGGGTTTTGGAATAGGTTATGGGGCTATGACTCTGGGCAGCAGGGATAAAAACCTAACCCTGGGGGCAGGCTGGGCTTATGCAGATTCGGAATGGGCCAACGCACCGACCTTTACTCTTAGTGGAATGATCCGGGTGAGTAAAAAAACTTACCTTCTCACCGAGGACTATTACATTGGCATATCTCAGGACTCATCAATAGGTATCCTTTCTTTTGGTGGCCGAAGTGTACAAAAAAGGCTCGCCATTGATTATGGACTCTTCCTGCCTATTGGAGGTGATATAGGAAGTTTCATAGCCATTCCATGGCTTGGGGTTGCCGTGCCTTTTGGGAACACCCTACAATCATCTTAGAGGTGAAATAAAGAACAAGAATAAATATGTAAAAACAAGATGTCTTTGGACCGCAAATTTCAATTGAAAAGTGTCCTAGAGGGTGTAGTGTTTACGGTGGTTAAATAAGAGTGGACCTAACCCGCTGATTATTAAGGATAGAATATTAACACTTTCCCCTGCGATTATGTTTGTTTGGAAGATGTTAAGTATATCATGACCGATATTCCTTCCCCTCGCCACATTAAGCCCCGTAACCAAAACTTAACTATTATGAAATACGGAGTAAACAGGGTAACGCTCGTTGGAGTGTAGTTAACTTGTACTCAATCATGGGATAGCAGGATAACGTTAAAACATTTTTGTGTATATTTGTAAATATGGAAACGGAATTAAAAAGGGCTACGGTTTACTTGGATCCCAAGATCCACAGAGCCTTGAAGATTAAAGCTATACAGGTGTCAAGATCTATTTCGGACCTGGTAAATGAGGCTATTCGGAACTCCCTCTCCGAGGACTTTGAAGACCTTGAAGCTTTTGAGAGCCGCCTTAACGAACCCAACCTGGATTTTGAATATGTCCTGAAAGAATTGAGGTCGGGTGGGAAAATATAGAATTTACATTAAACCCACTGCTGTAAAGGAGCTTAAGAAGATTCCAAAACGGGATGTATCCAAAATAATTGACAAGATCCGAAGCCTATCCTCAAATCCAAGACCTCCTGGTTTTGAGAAATTATCAACAGATGAAAAGTACCGGATACGGCAGGGCAGATACAGGATTGTCTATTCCGTTGAAGATGGTAAACTGGTTATCCTTGTTATAAAGATTGGTCACAGGAAAGACGTTTACAGATAGCTTTCAATGTATAAATGTCTGAATAAGCGCCAGCATGGGTATTTTACAAAGTTGGTGACCGATATCCCCACCCCTTGTTACATAAACCCCTGTAACCAAATCTTTACAGTTATGAAATATGGAGTAAACAGGGTAACCCTTGTTGGGGTGACGTTAATGTGTACTTGTAAGTGGAGAAACTTGACTTTGAGATAGGGGAAGGAGGGTTACGGTGAACGAAGGGCAAATTACTGATAGTAAAAAATTCACAATCAGGATGTCTGTGCCGCTTAGTCCTTCTTTTTTCCAACAATCTCCTGTCCACCTTGATATAAAATGAAGGAATCAAAGTTGCCGTCATTGCTTTCAATAAACTCTATTTGTGCGTCCACTATTTTCAGAAAGAACTTCGTTTGTGATTCTGGGAATATCTGAAATTTCTGTTGACCTGTAGCCTGGGACATTAACTTTTCGCCTTCTAAGGTAATAGTGATGTCAAACCCAGGATTAATCTCATATACTCCAGAGTATCTTTCCATTATTTTCTGATCAAGTTTAATTTCATTATGAGCTGGAATTGGTCTATCTGTTTTCACGCCTTGTGTTTTATCTATACGATTTGTAAAGATGGCATCAATCTGATTTCCATTTTCCTGAAATTGAATGACTGCAATACCATCTTCAAAGAAAAACGAATTTCCTCTGGCAGGGAATATTTTATATTTGTTACTTCCGGTACGCTGGCTGTACAACTGATTGCCTTCAAGAGTAATGACCCTTGTAGAGCTATCCGTAAAGTCATACACCCCAACAAACTTTCGCAAATATTCAGAATCAACATCTATTGATTCAATCGTATCTGGATACGGTTTGTTGATCGCCAGAGCCGCCATCTTTGTTGAAACCGGTTCTGGCGAATTGCAATCGCAATTCGAATATACTGCTACAAATACATCTTCATCTGGCAAGTAAATAGAGTTTGTAGTATACCCGAAAATTCCACCAGCGTGTTCAATTGTTGGGCTCCCATTAATTTCATTCAGTGCCCATCCATATCCATAATTGATTTTATCACCGTTATTTAATTGATAATTTGTGAACGCTAATTCAATGGATTCCTTTTTCAAAAGTTTATTGGCCCGAATGGCTCTATTCCAAATGAAAAGATCTTCTACCGTGGACATTAAAGAACCAGCTCCGTATGGTTGAGTCAGACTAAGGTACTCAGCATTAACATAATCATCTTGTTTTTGATATCCATAGGCTCTTTTCTTGATTATTTCCGAGTTGCTTCCATAAAGAGAAGATCGCATTCCAAGGGGCTTAAAAATATTGGTTTCAACAAATTGTTTATATGTTTGGCCAGAAGCCTTTTCAATAATGTAACCAAGGATAAAATAGGCTGAGTTATTATATCTCCATTCTTCGCCTGGTGCAAAATCCATGGGTTCATTTTTAAAAAAGTCAATAAGTTCTTTGGGTTCAAAATCCTTTCTCCAGACTGGGGGCCAATTTTCCATCGATGTATAGCTTTTAATTCCAGATGTATGTGTTAACAAATGATGGATGCTAATGTGATGGCCATGTGTAGGATAGTCTTCGATGAACTTAGTAATATCATCCTCCAGGTTAAGCTTACCTTGCTCCATTAGCATCAATATAGAAACAGCGGTAAACTGTTTGGTAATAGAACCAATTTCAAATACCATATCAGGTTCCATTTTGACGTCAAGTTCCAAGTTTGCCATTCCGAAAGCCTTGTGGTAAACTATCTCACCTATTATTGCAACCAATGCTGTAGCTCCCGGTTGAGCTTGAGAAAATTGTTCGTTAAGCATTTTATCATACTGCTCTTCAAGTGTTTGAGCATTATTTATTGCTGAGATGCCCAAAAGTAGAACTATAAAGAAAAATGGATTTTTCAAGTATTTCATAATGTAGTGTTTAATGATTACGGCAAAAAACAAGCATATAAATACGCCTGATGTATTTGCAACTCCTAAATTACTGTATATGTGTACCTAAGTCAATAGGGCAAGCATTTTCAAAAAGCTGCATAACCGATATCCCCACCCCTCATCACATGAACCCCTGTAACCAAATCTTAAGCATTATGAAATACGGAGTAAACAGGGTAACACTCGTAGGAAATGTGGGTGATGAGCCGCGGGTTTCAGAACGGGAAGGGGAGGCTTTTGTGGCCAACTTTCCGCTTGCGACCAATGAATTTTACCGGAACAAGGAGGGGGAGGAGGTGTCGAAAACCGAGTGGCACCGCGTCGTGGTGTGGAACAAGGGAGCAGAGATTGTGAAGAACCATGTGAAAAAGGGGGATGCCCTCTATGTGGAGGGTAAAATCACCACCAAATCCTGGGATGACAAGGAGGGGAACAAGCACTACAGCACGGAAATTATCTGTGACAACTTCCTGTTCCTTTCACCCAGGAACAACGGGGGGGAAGCAAAAGCGGATTAGGGTTCAGGTTGTTGCAGGACAAACATTAATCCCGGTAGGACTCCAGGGGTTCACATGAGCAGACCAGGTTCCGGTCTCCGTAGCCATCATTAATGCGGCTGACCGTTGGCCAGAACTTGTTCTCCTTTACCCAGGGGAGGGGGAAGGCAGCTTTTTCACGGGAATAACGCTTATCCCAGTTTTCTGAAAGGAGTACCTCTGCTGTATGCGGGGCATTGCGGAGTACACTATCCTCCACTTCCTGCTTTCCATGGGCAATTTCCATGATATCGTTGTGAATGTCTATCATGGCCTGGATAAAACGGTCCAGTTCGGCCCTGGATTCACTTTCGGTGGGTTCCATCATCAGGGTACCGTGCACGGGGAAGGAGAGGGTAGGGGCATGGAAGCCATAATCCATCAGCCGTTTTGCAATATCGGCCTCTGTGATGTCAGCAAGTGTCTTGAATTTCCTGCAATCCAGAATCATTTCATGGGCCACAAAGCCTTCACTTCCTTTGAAGAGGATGTCATAATAATCCTTCAGTGATGCCGCCACGTAATTGGCGTTCAGGATGGCAATGCGGGTGGCTTCCGTGAGGCCTGTTCCACCGAGCAACTGGATATAGGCATGGGAAATTCCCAGGATTCCGGCGCTGCCATAGGGAGCTGCAGCCACAGCATCGATACCTTTGATCCCTCCGGTTGCCACCAGGGGATGGGTTGGCAGGAATTCCACCAGGTGGCTGGCCACACCGATGGGACCCACACCCGGGCCTCCTCCTCCATGGGGAATGGCAAAGGTTTTGTGCAGGTTCAGGTGGCAGACATCCGCACCGATGTAGGCCGGACTGGTGAGACCCACCTGTGCATTCATGTTGGCCCCGTCCATATAGACCTGTCCCCCGTTCTCATGCACCACATGGATGATGTCACGGATGTTGTCTTCAAATACACCATGGGTGGAGGGATAGGTAATCATGATCGAAGAGAGCTCTTCTTTGTGTGTCTCTGCCAGCTCTTTCAGGTGCTGTGAATCAATGTTTCCGGATTTATCGCAATCGACCACCCTGACCTGCAGTCCGGCCATGACTGCGCTGGCCGGGTTGGTCCCGTGAGCCGAAGCCGGGATCAGAACGATGTTCCGGTGGGCCTCACCACGGTCCCGGTGATAGGCCTGGATTACCATCAGTCCGGCATATTCACCTGAAGCGCCCGAATTGGGCTGGAAGGAGATGGTATCAAAACCGGTGATCTCCTTCAAGGCGGATTCCAGTTCATTGATCAGCTGGTGGAATCCTTCGGTCTGGTCCATGGGCACAAAAGGGTGAATGGTGGAAAACTCAGGCCAGCTCACAGGCATGAGCTGGGTGGCTGCATTCAGTTTCATGGTGCAGGAGCCAAGGGAGATCATGGACTGGGTGAGTGAGATGTCTTTTCGCTCCAGCATCCTGATGTACCGCATCAGGTCTGTTTCCGAGCGGTATTTGTTAAAGACCTCCTGTTCAAGAATGGGTGATTGCCTTTTAAATGAGGAAGCAAAAGCCTCCCCCGGCTCCAGTGTTCCTTCAAAATGCACAGCCTTTTTTACTGCAAAAGCGAATATCTCGACAATTTCATTGAGTCTCACTTCACATGTGGTCTCATCGGTAGACATTTGGATCAGATTCTCAGCCGGGTAGTAAAAGTTGATCTCCTTTTCAGTGGCGAGTTCCCGGATGGTTGCATGGGTCATGCCGGCCGGCAGTTGGATCAGCAGGGTATCAAAAAAATCTTCATGTACCACTTTGTATTCCAGGCTCTTCAATTGTGCAGCCAGGTAGGCAGCCCCGGTGTGGATATTGGAAGCGATCCGCTGTAATCCTTCTTGGCCATGGTATAGACCATACATCCCTGCCATGCTGGCCAGCAGTGCCTGGGCCGTACAGATATTGGATGTGGCCCGCTCCCTTTTGATATGCTGTTCCCTGGTTTGCAATGCCATCCTGAGAGCAGGTTTATTATTCACATCGATGGAAATGCCGATGATCCTGCCGGGCAAATGCCTTTTGTAGTCCTCCCTGGTGGCAAAATAGGCCGCATGCGGTCCGCCGTAGAACATGGGTATCCCGAAACGCTGGGTAGACCCCACCACCACATCAGCACCCCATTCACCGGGAGGAGTGATCAGGACCAGGCTCATGGGATCCGCAGCCACGGCCACGGCAATTTCCTTTTCGTGGGCAGTTCTGGTGAATCCGGCATAATCCCTGATGGCACCGTCTGCGGCGGGGTACTGGATAAAACATCCAAACAGGGAACCATCCAGGGAGACATCCGAATAAGAACCAAAAGAGAGCTCGATCCCCAGGGGCCCGGACCTGGTAATCAATACGGATTTTGTCTGGGGAAAGATGTTCTCATCCACGAAAAACCTGTTTTTCCCTTCCCTGACAGCAGTCCTTGACCGGGCATTGAACAACATGATCATGGCTTCGGCAGCAGCCGTAGCTTCATCCAGGAGTGATGCGTTGGCAATCTCCATCCCGGTCAGGTCCATGATCATGGTCTGGAAATTCAGCAGGGCCTCCAGCCTGCCCTGTGAGATCTCAGCCTGATACGGAGTATATGAAGTATACCAGTTGGGATTTTCCAGGATATTGCGCTGTATGACAGCCGGCAGGATGGTGTTGTAATAGCCAAGTCCTATATACGTTTTGAACATCTTATTCTTTCCTGCGATCTCACGCATTTTCTGCAAATATGTATGTTCATCGATTCCTTCAGGAAGGTTCAGCGCTTGCTGCCTGAAGATGGAGGAAGGAATGGTTTTTTGTACGAGTTTGTCCAAAGAACTGACGCCGATTTTCTCAAGCATCTCATCGATTTCCGGCTGACGGGGGCCAAGGTGACGCTGGCTAAAACTGTCTTTTTTCATGAAGCCAAATATAATCAAAAGGGGCTTCAGTTTTTATGTCAGAAATCATGTTATAAAATGGTCCTCAGGAAAGGATTGCTGCCTGTTTCCTCACCTATGGTTGAAGAGGGACCGTGCCCGGGAAAGACCACTGTTTCCGGGGGTAGAACCAACAGACGGTTATTTATGGAGTTAATAAGTGTGTTATAATCACCTCCGGGCAGGTCGGTCCTTCCGATGCTTCCCCGGAACAGGGCATCCCCGGTGATTACAAAACCACCGTCTCTGGAATAAAATGCAAGGCTTCCCATGGAGTGTCCGGGCACATGAATGGCCTGCAGGCTATGATTTCCAACAGGGATGAGCTGGTTGTCTTCGATGAATTCGTCAATCCCGTTGATGGGTTCCACGCTCCATCCGAACAGGTCACCCATGAGGGGAACATTGGCAGTCACTTTCGACTCTTCGTGGTGAGCCCTGAAGGCACATTTATATTCCGATTTCATATGATGTACGCCCAGCACATGATCCACGTGGCAGTGTGTATTGATCTGCCCGGCAACATACAGCCCTTTTACGCTCAGCAGGGATTCCAAAGCGTGTTGTTCCTCTTTGGAATAGAAAGCGGGATCCACCACAAGGCAAGCCCCGGTTTCATCCCACACCAGGTAGGTGTTCACCTGGAATGCGTTGAATACAATGGCTTCGGTGTGAATCATGCTATGCGTTTTTCCCTTTCAGTAGCGGAACAAATGAGAAGTATCCATGTTCACTTCTCTGGTAATCCTTTTCCGATTTCCTGTATACTTTTGTCATTTTCTGACCCGAGGGGCCTCCCTCGGGGATCACAAGGATCCCCCCTACAGCCAGCTGGTCCAGAAGCTGTTGTGGAATTTCCGGGGCTGCAGCCGTGACCAGTATCCTGTCAAAGGGGGCATAGGAAGGCAATCCTTCGTAACCGTCTCCATAAAAAAAGACAGGTTTGTAATGAAGGGGTGCAAGGGTTTTTTGTGCATCCAGGAAAAGTTGCCTCTGGCGTTCAATGGTGTATACCCTGGCACCCAATTCAAGCAATACAGCGGTCTGATATCCCGATCCGGTTCCTACCTCCAGGACTTTCAGGTGCCTGGAGACCTCAAGTAGTTCCGTCTGAAAGGCCACCGTATAGGGTTGGGAGATGGTCTGCCCTGCAGCAATTGGGAATGCTTTATCGGTGTAGGAGTGGTTTACAAAACTACTATCCATGAAGAGATGCCGGGGTACCCTGTCCATGGCATCAAGCACATCTTCGTTCCGGATCCCCTTTTCCCGGATTCCCTCTATCAGCTTCTTTCTTAACCCTTTATGACGAAAATTATCCATCCTCCCTCTTTGAAAATCCAAATATAGTTTATATTCTTGAACATATTTGGCCATTTTTTTTATCCGTAATGCAATTATTTGGTTTGATTTGCAGTTATACTAGGAAGAGCTCTGCTACTGAATGAAGAACCAAGGGAACCAACGCCTTCTCTACATTGTTTTCGACTTCGTTGCTGCATCCGTGGCATGGATTCTGTTTTACCTTTTCCGGAAGGTCCAGATTGAGCCACAGGTTTTTGGCATTGATATTCCGATTGCCCTGGGGCCCAGGTTCTGGGCAGGAGCCATTGGCCTCCCATTTGCATGGATTATATTTTATTATTTTACAGGATTTTACAACAACGTTTTCAGGCGTTCCCGGCTGGATGATTTTGCACGTACCTTCATGTCATCGGTGTTTGGTGTTCTGATGATTTTCTTTCTTCTGATCCTGGATGATACCATCGTGGATTATACAAATTATTACAGTCTCTTCTTCACCCTTTTCCTGCTCCATCTGACCATCACCCTTATTCCGAGAATGATTATCACCGGTCGGACTGTCCGGAGGGTCCATCAACGGAAGATCGGATTCAAGACCGTGATGATCGGAAGCAATGAAAATGCGGTGGATGTCTATATGGAGATTCTCGACCAGAAAAAATCCAGCGGGCACGAAATCCTGGGATTTATTAATCTGCAGGAGAAGGAGCATTACCAGTTGCAGGACCACATTGCCCACCTGGGAGGACATGAAAATATGGAGGCCATCCTTCGTGATCTGTCAGTGGAGGAGGTGATTATTGCCCTGGAACCATCCGAACATGGAAAGATCGGGGATATTATCAACCGCTTGTCCCTGCTGGATCTCCGTATCAGCGCTATCCCGAGCATGACTGATATTCTGGCCGGCAAAGTAAAAAGCTCCACGATTTTTGGTACTCCGCTGCTTGAGGTGACCCATGAACTGATGCCGGCCTGGCAGCAGAATGTGAAACAGATGCTTGATATTGTTCTGTCTGTTGTTTCCCTGGTTATCCTGACACCAATGATCCTCTTCCTGGTTGCCGGAGTGAAGCTCTCTTCCCCTGGCCCCGTATTTTACAGGCAGCAGCGGGTTGGCAGGTTTGGCAGGTATTTCCACATATACAAGTTCAGATCCATGTATCACAAGGCGGAGGAGAACGGGCCTGAGCTGTCTTCAAAGCACGATCCACGGGTCACGCGCTTCGGTCAGTTTATGCGGAAACACCGGCTGGATGAGATTCCGAACTTCATCAATGTACTGAAGGGTGAAATGGCACTTGTTGGCCCCCGTCCCGAAAGACAATACTTCATCAATAAAATCATCAAGCAGGCGCCTCATTATGTGCACCTTCATAAGGTAAAGCCCGGAATCACTTCATGGGGACAGGTCAAATATGGTTATGCAGAGAATGTGGAGGAGATGATCAAAAGGCTCCGGTATGACATCCTTTATATAGAAAACATGTCGTTGTTTGTGGATCTGAAAATCCTCTTCTATACGGTGATTACCATTGTAAAAGGAAGGGGAGTATAGCAAAGCCATACCCCCCGGTCCAAAATGTTTTTTGATTTTTCTCTATTTCAATCCCCGGCCTTCCAGCAGCGGTTCAATGGTAGGTTCTTTTCCCCGGAAATTCATATACATTTCCATCTCGTCAGCCGAGCCCCCTTTTTCCAGGATATTCTCTCTGAAAGACAGAGCTGTCCTGCTGTCAAACAGAGAGGTTTCAAGGAAAGCGTTGAAAGCATCCTTATCCAGGACTTCAGCCCAGATATAGCTGTAATACCCGGACGAGTAACCGCCGGCGAAGATATGGGAGAAGTAAGTGGGACGATAGCGTGGAATGATCTCATCGATAAGACCGATCCTGGACATTGAGTTTTTCTCAAATTCGTTGACATCCACTTCATATCCGGCTGTCAATGTGTGAAAGTCCATATCCAGGATGGAAGCAGCCAGATACTCAATGGTTACAAAACCCTGGTTAAATTTGCCCGCTGCTTCCAGCTTATTGATCATTTCGGCAGGGATCATTTCGCCGGTTTCATAATGTTTGGCATAAGTTTTCAGGATATCGGGATGAGCAGCCCAGTTTTCCATGATCTGAGAAGGAAGCTCAACAAAATCCCTTGCCACAGCAGTACCTGAAGTAGTGAGGTATTCACATTTGGTCAGCATGGAATGGAGGGCATGACCGAATTCATGGAAGAAGGTCTGTGTCTCATCAAAACTCAGCAATGCAGGTTTTCCTCCCGTGGGGCGGGTAAAGTTCATCACGATCATATGAACAGGGCTTACCTTTTGGCCGTTTTCCATATGGGCCTGGCGAATAGAAGTACTCCAGGCTCCGCCTTTTTTCCCGGGCCTGGGGTGGAAATCCATATAAAGGATTCCCAAATGGGAACCATCCTTCTCCTTCACTTCATAGGCCACCACCTCCTTGTTGTAGACAGGAAGATCCTTGCGCTCCTCGAAAGTTAATCCATAGAGCTTGTTTACCACGCTAAAAAGACCGGCTTTCACAGTCTCCAGGCTGAAATAGGGCCGGACCAGTTCTTCATCAAGATCATACTTCTCTTTGCGGATTTTTTCGGCATAATACCACCAGTCCCATGAGGCAAGTTCGAAATCACCACCCTCTTTTTGAATCATTTCCTGCATCATGCTTGCCTCCTCCCTGGCTTTTTCCAGGGCCGGGTCCCAGATGGTCATCAGGAGATTATATACATTGCCGGGTTCCTTGGCCATCCGGTCGGCGAGCATATAATCCGCATGGGTTTTGTATCCCAGCAGCTTGGCCCTTTCTATCCGAAGCCCAAGAATTTCCCGGATAAGTGCCTTGTTGTCGTATTCGTTGTCGTTGTTGCTCCGGTTATACATGGCTTTGTAGATCTTCTCCCGAAGTTCTCTTTTTTCTGAGTACTGGAGAAATGGAATCCAACTGGGTTTTTGCAGTGTAAAAAGCCATTTTCCTTCGAAACCTGCTTTGGAGGCAGCCTCCGCGGCTGCTGACCGGACCGACCCGGGAAGACCGGCCAGGTCCTCTTCATTTTCAAGAAGCATCTGGTAACTGTTGGTTTCCTTCAGAAGATTGTTCCCGAACTCAAGGGTGAGCATGGATAGTTTTTCATCAATCTGTCTGATTCTGGCTTTGCCTTCTGCATCCAGATTGGCGCCTCCGCGTTCAAAAGACTTATAGGTTTTTTCCAGGACCCGGGCCTGTTCGGGATTAAGATCCATTGAATCACGACTGTCATAGACGGTTTTCACTTTATGGAAAAGGGCTTCATTCAGCATGATATTGCTCTGGTGGGCTGATGTGATCGGAACCAGTAATCTGGCTATGGAATCAATCTCCCTGGTTGTTTCGGCAGACAGCAGCCTGTCGAAAACGCCGTCCACTCTGCGCAGAATCTCCCCGCTCTGGTCCAGTGCAGCAACCGTATTATCAAAGTTTGGAATTTCCTGATTGGCGATGATGGCCTCTACCTCGGCCTCCTGTTGTTTGATTCCCTCTTCGAAAGCCGGCAGGTAGTGTTCGTTTTTTATCAGGTCAAAGGGCGGCACACCAAAAGGCGTAGCGTATTCGGATAAAAATGGATTCATGTTTTCTTGTTTGCTTGTCTGGCACCCTGACGTCAGGATCAGGGAAACAGTGGTAATTGCTAATATTTTTCTCATTAGTGTGCAGATTTTGAGTTTGATGGGCCAAATATAGACAAAAAAAGAAAGGGCTGTTGTGTCGAGCAACAGCCCTTTGGCAGAAACCTAAAGATTTTGATAACGGTGAAATTGCAATCAGCCGGGAAAACAGATCCTCATCAGATTTTGTCTGTTTCAACTACCCTTCCGAGAATGTCGGCGTAGGGCATCATCAGGTATTCCCTGCCTCCGAATTCCAGTTCAGTGCCTGAAAAATTCTTATAGAACACAACGTCGCCAACAGCTATTTCAGGATCTTCAATCCCGCTTATAGCCATTACTTTGGCAAATGTTGGTTTCACTTTGGCTGTATCAGGAATAATAATGCCCGATGCGGTCTTCTCTTCAGAAGCTTCTATTTCAAGAAGCACATGTTTGTTGATTGGCTGTAACTCTTTCATCATAATTGGTTTTTAGGTTTACTAATCGAGTTGAACTCACTGAATTTCAAGCAGCTGATTGATCCTGGGCTTATCAAAGCCCACAATCATCTGCCCGTTAATTTCTGTCTGGGGCACACCTTGCTGACCGCTTTTTCTGACCATGGCCCCGGCAGCTGCTGTGTCGGCGGCAACATTGATTTCCCGGTATTTCACATTTTGCTGGTCCAGGTATGTTTTTAGTGTGGTACACCAGGAGCAGGAAGGCGTTGTATACACTGTAACCTGCCTGGATTTCCTGGCGTTATCCTCCATAGATGTTCCAATTTCCCTTCCTGAGATAATTGAATCATAGGATGAATCGGTCTGGCAACCTTTGACAATGTTTACCACCCTGTCGTTTCTGAATACAACCAGGGTGGGAACTGTGTCAACCCCGAGTTTTTCATGGATATCCCGGACCCGGTTCACATCAGCAGTGATGATGGTGCGCTCAACATCCGGTTTGAGCCCGCTGATCCGTTTCAATGCACATTCACTCTGTTCGGATCCTTCTTTGTACAGAAGCAGAAATACACGTTCTGAGCCGGACAGATGGGCTTCCAGTTCACCATAAGATTGTATTGGGATTATTTTCATTTTGCCATAACAATTAATTACGCAAAGAAAATAAAGGAGGGAAAGCTGTACAGTAACTTTAGTCACATAAGGAAGAATAATCAATCCGGCCTCTGGAGAGAACCACCATTCCCTGCTTTTCCATCTGTTTCAGCAAGCGGGAGATCACTTCACGGGAGCTGTTCAGTGCCAGGGCTATTTCCTGGTGCGAACCTTCATATATGGTGGTTCCGGTGGATTTATACCTGTCTGTAAAAAACTTCTCCAGTCGTTCGTCCATTTTCATAAAAGCAATGCTGTCGAGGGCATCGAGCAATTCATCAAAACGCTTTTGCATGGATCTCATCACATATTCCTTCCAGGTCTGAAAAAGTGTCATCCAGCTGTCAAGCAATTCAACCGGCACCAGGATGGCTGTTGTCTCTTCCTCAGCAAGTGCCTTTACACGGCTGCGTGTCCGGTCCATGCAACAGATTAATGAAACGGTGCACACCTCTCCGGGACGGAGGTAATAGAGCAACAGTTCATTCCCTGTATCGTCGGTCCTGCATACCTTGATCAGCCCGGAGATTACGATGGGAAAGGACCTGATGTACTGGTCCTCCCTGATCAGTTCCTCTCCGATGGAAAACTCCCTGAAGGTTCCCGACTCAAGGATGGCATCCCGGAGCCCCGATTCAAAAAAGGGGAATCGCTTCTTGACTATCTCCTCGATCATGAACACTGATTTTAGCCGAAGGTAGGAAGAAAATCCCTATTTGAAAGGTCTTCTGCTCCGGATTGGCCCCGGCCCTTTGGCCTGTGCCTGGGGCTGTTTTCGCTGTTGCATCCTTCCGTAAAACATCAATAGAATACCGGCAATAAAGGGAGCATATACAGCCATTGCCGGCAGGTTTACGGCGATGAGTCCGAGATTGAACATGATGGAAAGGACCAGGCCGCCAATGGCTACGACCAGCCCCACCCGGTAAAGCTTACTGGCCCTGTCTGCTCTGTTCCCTTCAACCGCGCTCTGCAGCACCTTATTATCCACCTGCCTGATCAGGCTGCTGACTTCGGTTCCGGACAAACCTGAGGCCAGAAGATCGGCCCGTATCTCACTGTAACTTTTCCCTTCCAGCTTTTGCCGGGCCAGCTCCTCAATTCTAATATCCATTTGATCAGCCATGTTTTATAAAGCAAAACCAAAGGTAATAAAGAGAATCTGGAATTAGCTCTTAAGCCAGATTAAGGCTTCATCGGTATCAGAGAAGTATTTGACAAATGTGCCCCGGTTATACCCAACATTCTCCATAAACTGTGATTCTTCATTTCCCTTAAAATGAGGTGCAACCAGAGCTATTCTAAAACCGACTGTTTTAGGCTGAAGAAACATTTGACCTGCCTGATACATGTAGACCAGTGATACGTCCCGTTATACGTTCAGAGCGCTGATCATCAACCTGCTCATTCCTTTACTCCTGGCTAAGTCTATTACCTGCTTGATTCTTGGAAGTCTGTTCTTGTTATCTGCCCTTGCCCCATCCTTGAACATCAGGTGAAGTCCCCGATTTTCCTATTTGATCGAAAGTATATTTTCCATCAGGGCCGTTTCCTTTGTAAGGCAAAGTAAGTTAAGAAATTAATACTTAATTACCAAGGAATTACCTCCTGGTCCTTCTCTTTGGCTCAGCCACATTGGTCCTGGGTTTAGTTGAACCTGCAGCATGGTATCCCGATAAACGGCTTCATGCAAAAGCAATTAAATGATGAACAAGATCCCCAGTTATCTGTTTCTTCATTCAGTACCCAAAAACAAAAAGAAATGATTAAAGAATTTAAGAAGTTTATCAGCAAGGGCAATGTCATGGAAATGGCCGTTGGTCTGATCATGGCAGTTTATTTTGGAGCCATCGTTAAATCTCTTGTAGACCACATCCTCATGCCCCCCATTGGGATGCTGCTTGGAAACGTGGATTTTTCAAACCTGAAAATCGTTTTACAGGGAGCTACCATGAACGGTGATGTTGTGGTTCCGGAAGTAGCCATCAGCTATGGACTGTTCCTGAATACCATCATCACCTTCATCATCGTTGCCATCGCCATATTTATGGTGGTAAAAGGGTACAACAAGATGAAGTCAAAACTGGAAAGGAAAGAGGAAGAAGCTCCTGCAGCAACTCCGGCACCTTCAAAGGAAGAAGTCCTTCTGGCCGAAATCAGGGACTTGCTGAAAAAGTAATCAATCTTGTTGAGGGAATTGGTTATTTGTTAATTTCCTGCAGGTTGTGTTGGATGCGCTGGAGGGATTCCATGAGTGTGGCTTCGGGTTCAATGGTATTGTAAATTCCCCAGAAGAAAGGATCAAAATCAAAGGGCTGGTCCGCAAGGACCGTATTGACTTTGACCCGGTCGGCCGCCTGGATTTTCATTTTTTCCCCGGGGATTACATCGGTAATGGCCATTTCGATAGTAATCCTGTAGCGGGCACCCATCCATTTACGCTTGTTGCGCACCTTCATCTCCACTTCGGCCCGCACCTGGCTCACATAAAATCTACCATCCAGTTTCCTGTAATCCGTATGATACCTTGCCAACATGGGCCTGATATGGATGCGGGGTGCCCGGCTTACCAGGAACAGACCGGGTTCCTTATGAATCAACTCCGGATTATATTCAAAATCAACAGCCAGGATGGCCAGGGTTTCCTGGTCCAGGTATATTTTACCGCGAAACATCAGGTCTGGTATATGACTTTTCTGTTTGAAGCTGATCACATATACCAACCTGTCCCCATAGGTCATCATATCCGTAAAATCCAGGTCATACAGGTCCGCGAAGTTTTGAGAAAGAAAATCGGGCCGGTCCTTGACCACATCCAGGCTAAGGGATGAGTAAATCCCGGACCGCAGTTTGATCAGTACCGTATCTTCAGTTGAGGTGTCTGAAATCTTTCTTCCTTTTCTGATTCTTACATTGTCTCCCTGCGAATAGGGGGAGTAGGGCCCCTTTGCCACATCCAGGACTGCCTCCGAAAAAACCATGCAATGCTCATCCCGTCTGACTGATTCCCTGTAGTAAGCAATCATGGAAGCATGATCCTGGGAATAGTTGTCAGGGATCCTCTTCATGGCTTCTCTTAATAGTGAAACAGGATCCGTATACCTGATAATCACTTCCTGGAGGGGAATGGTCTCCCTTTCCATCCTGATGGTCAGATCCTGGTCAACCGGATAAGTCACAGGAAGAAACAGGTTTTTGTATCCCATGTATGAGATCACCAACAAAGGGTCCTGCAGGCTGGGTGGAATCTTGAATGAAAAGTCACCTGTCTCGTTGCTTACCGATCCCAGGGAACTTCCATACAATGAGATGGTTGCATAGTCAAGGGGCTTTCCGGAACGTTTGTCCACAACCCTCCCCTTCAAAATGGACCGGTCAATCTCAACAGCCACAGGAGAAGGGGCCATGTCATTTGTCTTGTATATCACTATATTCCGGTCGATTACCCGGTATTTTAGCCGCGAATCGTCCAGCAATTTGTCCAGTGCTTCCTGAAGCGGCACCCTGTTTGCCTGAAAATGTACCTTATCATCTCCGGAAACCAGGGCGGTATTAAAAGTGAAGTTATAACCTGTCTGAAGTGTTAACTCATCCAGAACCTGGTTGATGGTCGAGTTCCTGGCTGAAAGCGTTACAGTGATATCGGGCAAAAAATCCTGGCCGGCCAGGGTGAATGATACACTCAGGATCACCATCTGTAAAAGCTGTACCGGTCGGGATCCC
>JAZDPG010000091.1:0-27304 GCA_043797815.1 Bacteroidota bacterium | reverse complement strand
GGTATGTACCCAGCTTCTCCTTTAAAAAACCTTTGCCCTGATTCTTCTGATTTTTCATCTTGCTGTCAATGCTCCGTATGTGTTTTTTATCTTTTCCTGCAATATGATCCTGGCCCTTGAGAGGTTTGATTTGGAAGTACCCACAGAGATTCCCAGCTCTTCACTGATCTCCTGGTGACTGTACCCTTCAATGGCATAGAGGTTAAAAACCATGCGATACCTGGGGGTCAGTGTCTTGATCATTTCCACCAGCTCCTGGCAGGTCAGATTGTCAAAGATCCCGTCATCCATGGCTCCATCTGCCTCTTCCTTCACATCATCTATCCTTTGAAGGACCACATGGCTCCTGTATTTCTCCAGTGCTGTGTTGACCATGACCCTTCTGATCCATCCCGGAAAGGCAGCCGGATTATTTACCTGGTCCAGTTTTTTAAACACCTTGATGAACCCGTCCTGCATGATATCCTGCGCATCTTCATCACTGGAGGCATACTGGAGACAAATTCCATACATTGCCGGTGCAAAACGCTTGTAAAGCGCTTCCTGGCTCGTTCGTCTGCCTTTCTTACATCCGTTTAATAATATCTCCAGCTTTTCTGCCAATCAAGTTTTCCTCCCGTGACAAATTTATGCAAATTGGCAGGATATCACATCCTTGGAATACAACCAAAGGATGCTGACTGAATAAAAATGGTTGCGTTGCGCAACCACTTCACCCTCCGGTACGTCTTTGAACAAAGAACAGCGATGAAAACAATGATCAAACTGACCGCCGTCACACTGGCAGTTTTTTGTTCGGGTGCCGGATGCACCAAGGAGATCGATGATCCCGTATTCGAAACCAACCTGAAATCGGCACAGGTGATCAAAACCAACAACAACTTCGGACTGGAACTCCTGAAAACTGTTTTTGTGAATGACCAGACCTCCAACATCATGATCTCACCTGCCTCGGTGAGCATAGCGCTGGGAATGGCATACAACGGTGCGGAAACCACCACCATGGATGCCTTTGAAGAGGTGTTGAATTACGACGGGCTCACCCGGAAAGAGGTGAATGAGATCACCAGAGAACTGATCCATGTCCTGGTAACCAATGTGAAGGGTAACCTGCTGGAGATCGCCAACTCCATGTGGTACGACGAGAACTTCCCTGTTAAACAGGAGTTTATCGATCTGAATACCACCTATTATGATGCGGCGGTGATGGAACTTGACTTCAAAAAAGCGAGTGCGGTGAAAACCATCAACGACTGGGTCAGTGACAATACCCATGGCAAGATCGATGAGATCATTGACGCAATCGACCCGGCCATGGTGATGATCCTGATCAATGCCATCTATTTCAATTGTGTCTGGGAAGTGGAATTTGATCCCAAAAACACCTTCGATGCACCCTTTTATAACGGAGACGGTACAGGCTCCACAGTTGTGGATATGATGGAGGTGGAGAGTACCTTCAATGTGGCCCTTACCGGTGAGTTCAGTGCTGTAGAACTGCCTTATAAAAATAACAAATTCAGCATGTTTCTATTCCTTCCCAAAGAGGGTCAAAATGTGAGTGACCTTGTACAGAACCTGGACGGGGAAACATGGAACAGCTGGATGGATCAGTTTTCAGAAGCCAAAGAATTCAAGGTGCAGATGCCCAGGTTCACATTTGAATTCGAACGCTCGCTGGCCGGTGATCTGAAAAGCATGGGGCTGGAGGTGGCCTTTAGCCAACAGGCCGATTTCTCGGGGATCAGTGATGTACCTGTATTAATCTCAGACGTGATCCATAAAACCTATATCAAGGTCAATGAAGAGGGCACAGAAGCAGCAGCAGTTACTGCAGTCATCTTTGAACTTACCTCTGCCGGCTTCCAGGGTATCCGTTTCGACCACCCCTTCCTGTTCGCCATCACCGAAAACAGCAGCAAATCGATCCTGTTTATGGGAAGGGTAACCGAACCGTGGTATTCTGAATAGGCACACCCAAATTCAGGTATGCTTGGTGAAGCGCATTATTCAAATAAAATAAGCGACTACCGAATGATTATTCACTGAATTATATTTCAATGAGAAGGTTCAAATGATGCCGGTACCAAAACCAATCTTCTTTTCTGAAAGGGGATTGGATAGGCAGTGAGCCAGACCTCCGGGGTTTTAATCAGATCTACCTTTTGCAATCCAAAAACATGAACCACTATTACAGTATTTTGAAATTCAGCCGGAACTTTGAAATAGTAGGTGTAATTTCCATTTTGGGGGGCAGCCACATGTTCCCAGTTATTAAAGATGAAGGTCGGACTTCGGTCAAATGCACCCATTAGACTATCATTGACCTGGAGAAGTGCAAATGCACCATTCTCACCATATTCTCCTTCTATGGCAACCGCAATGGTACTATTCTCTTGAATTTCATCGATCGTAAAACGCCCTTCCCAGGCTTTTTTCACAGATGATGCACCGCTGGAAGGAAATAAGTTGCTAAGCGTAGATTTTGAAATATCCAGCTGCTGAAAATTGGAGTACGCCCTGAGCTCAGATATGATTTTTGGAGCCGGACTCAATTTGAAAAACCTAATTGATCCTGGGGATGGGATATTTATTTCTATCACACCATCATTCTGTGCCACATCGACTTTTTGCCATGTATACAAATCATTTGAGACAGAAGCTTCACCAGCCTTAAACTGTGGGTCCGCACAATCTATGCTCAGCCGGTCGATATTCATGGAGTAAGGAAGACTCAGTCGGAGTTCCCCCGGTCTTAAATAATCACAATAGTCCCTGACCTTGAAAGAGGTAGCCGGATTGTTATCAAAAACAAATTGGTCCCAGGCTCCGACTTTTAAAAATATTTCATCCTCAAAGAATGCTTTGCGGGCATTGATAACCGCATCTATGTCTGAATTTCCTGAACGCGTGAGCGATTGTACTTCTAGACAATTATTGCTTGCTGAAAAGAACATGGTTTCGAAAAATACATCCGCGCTGGAGGGGATATCACATTCACTTAAAGGACCAAGATACCTGTGGTAGCTGCTTTTCAAGTCACTTCCCTGAAAATTTACAATTAAGCAATCATCAGCTTTGAAATTGGGAACTTCCTGCCCGTCAATAAAGGCTTTCGTAAATTTTGAACCTTTGCCCACCAATTTTATTTTTTTCTCTTCTCCTGGAAATCCGTACAGGTCAATTTGCATCTCTTCATCTGGAATCTCTTTGATCAGCCGGTAATTACATCCCTCGATTCCAAATTCAACGGGTTCTGAACTTATTTTGACAAGACAGGACCGGAATGGAAGAACTTCGATGTTTACCTGTTCCCCAAATTCGAATGATCCTATTATTTTTTCATAAGGATGATATTGCCTGACTTCAAATTTCCTGGCGTTCGCTAAACCGATGGATTCATCTATATCCACCACAATGTTTTTTGTTTCCCAGGATAGATTTCGAAATGTAAGAAATCTGGTCGTTTCATCTCCCCGGGAAACAGCGCTTAATCCGTATTGGGATTCAGGTAATACTTTCCCTTCGACCAGGATTTGATTGTATTTTTTATGCAGATTGAAAATTCTTGCAAGCAGGGGAAATTCATCGTCACTCAATAACCACGGATTGCCATATATCTCAGGAGCCAGAATCAGGTTGCGGTTGAATGCCTGTAAGATCAGGTCATCTTCCCAATAATCAAGGCAGGACGATAAACAAACGCCATGATCCTCCGTCAGTCGTTGTAAATCAGGTGGCAAGCCCCTTTCGAGGGTATAGCGGTGGTGAGGAGCAGGTTTATCATTGCTCGCTGAAACTTCTATATAAGTTTCGGCCCCCTCCCAGAGAAAGGTTGAGGTATATTTTCTTGCCGAATCACTTAAGGTGATGCGATGATTGAGTATGATCAAATCCGGATTGTTGGCATAGCTCTTTTGCATCGCCTCGATAAAATATTTTTCGTTTTCAGGATCAAGGTCAGAGCAGCAGGCGTCCATTTTGAAGAGGGCAATATGATAATCCCTTGTGAGTTTATCGAGCATATCAATCCTTGCCCGAGCGCTGGAATCGGATGTACCATAACCATCGGGACCTATCCATAGGCCTATTTCACAACCAAAGGAAGCGGCCAGGCTAACAATAGAGTCCAGACCATTGGGATATTTATTTTTAAACCACCCGGATTCAATCCCCCCGTACCGGGGAGCATTTTGTAAATCAGCCACGCAGCCATTGCAAACCGGTCCGTTATCTATGTTCCCCGCATCAAGCAGATATATATCAAGCTCCATCCCGTATTCTTCATGCATCCACTTAAAAAACAAAAGGTTGCTAATCACCTTATTTTCATTTCCACCATACCAGTTGATATTGATCCAGTCAAAATACATTGATTTTGATGGACTGGCATTGGTGACGGGAGACGTTTCATGTCTATCCTTCTGGGCATCATTGCAGGATAGAAGCGTAAGGAAAAACAGATATGGAAGAAGCCTGCTCATTGTGATTTCAGTATACAAATATGATCTTTTCAGAATAAATACCCTGTTTGGTTTTCACCTGCAGAAAACAGACTCCCCCGCTCACGTTCAGGTCTCTTTGAAGATCTTCGCATTTTAAACCCTTAAGATCCTCAGAGATCAACAAGCGGCCCGATTGATCATAAATCTGATAGGATTCGATGGCCGAGGAGGCCTTTATATTGAGTTGATTTCTGAGGGGATTGGGGTAAACCTTCAGTACCACTGAAACGTACTCCGGATTCGTTCCTGTTACAGAGGCATCAATATCCAGTGTATCGACACAGGCCGCATTACTTACCACCAACTGATATGCTTTTGCCGGATCATATGCTTCAAGGACCAATTCGGTGGATACCACAGTCTGTTCATTGCCTTCCATCACGCTCCACTGGTAACTTGTTTGTGGCAGAACGTCAGCTTCCAAAGTCACCGGAAGTTCAGATTCATCCAGTATTACAGACACCTCAGCCTCACAGGAAAGAAGGATCAGCTCCCCGAAAAGATCGGCGTTGATCCATGCATCGGCCGAACCCTGTTGGGTGCCTATTAAATTTTCCCGCTCGTCGCTGCGTTCATCATTGTCACAGTAGGCCATGCAAAATCCGAGTACCTGTCCCAATGCCAGCTCTTTGGGGGTATTCTCCCCTTCAAATATAAACTCCGCACCGAATTGTTTAATGGCAAACTCCCACACATAGTTGTTCCCATCTTTGCTAACCACCGCCTTGCAGTTATCATTGTAGGTATGGGGTCCGCCATCCTGTCCCAGGTCAATTGCATCAAACGTGGCCACATCGGTATGGTAGGCAAAGGCATTGTAGGCACAATCATCGCAGGCCCCCTGCTCGGCTTCGCTAATCCACGAGGCTACTTCATGCCTTCCACCTGAATGGTCTTCATCCAGAAAGACCTCCACGCAATCGTCTTTCCACCAGCCGTCATGAGGCGGATTATCGCTGTTTTGAATATCGTCGACCACCTCAACCAATATGTAGATCTGGCTGCTATCCCAGACCACTTTGTAGCGGCCCGAGAAATCGTCGGCAGAGGGCATGTCATTGCCAAACAATTCATATTGAAAGTAATCCCAGTTTCCTTTGATCCAGCATGGGTCAGATGCATCTCCGTTGATGAGCGGTGCCTCTTTGGTATAAGAGGCTGAGTAGAGGGTTTTCTGTGCACTCATACCAGGAGTGAACAGGACAAGTAAGGCACTAAGTCCAATAGAGAGAATGATAGGGGAACGCATCTTTTTTCAATAAAACTAGATTTATTCTTTGAATCTGATGCATGTACAAAGTTGTTTGGAACATACAAAGCCCTTAATTGAGCCTTTTGAACCTGCTCTTTCCTGTTGCCCGGGAGGAGTGTCACCTCCTTAGCCGCCAGGGCCATCCATTTGTTTCTCATACAAATGTTCCAATTAGGCAGTCCAAAATGGCCATTAAGCCGGGATTGTTCTCCGGATAGATTTTGATTGGCTATCATTGGTCGATCGTTAACAAACACATTAAGATGAAAAGAAAGAGCTCGTTTGGAAAGATATTGTTTTTTGTTGGGGGGATCGGGTCCCTGGTATGGTTTCTTGTGCGGGTGATTCCCAAGCCCAGCAGGGCAACCTACCCCTGCATGCGGGCAGCAGCTCCCATTATGAGCAGTTTTATCATTTACCTGCTGTCGCTGAGTGGCTCTGTTGTTGCTTTTAGAAAAGCCCGCGGGTTCTTCAGAAATGCACAATATAAATCGTCTCTCCTTTTTGGGATCATTTCAATTGCGGTGGCAGTTGTGTTCTTTTGGAACGATGCCAAAGATCTCTTCGGATCTGACCTTGTTGAGGCAGCTGTTTTGGAAGATCCGAATACTCCGATGGGTGTCGCCAATGGCCTCTTTCCGGGCAGGGTTGCGTGGGTCATGGATAAGGAAGCCACCAATGAGAATTGCTCCAACGGAGCGGGCGACTACTGGTTTATGGAAAAGAATACCAGCCAGGAAGTAGTAAGTAAGATGCTGTCGGATGGACTGAAGAGTTTAAGCGGACAGGAAAACGATGCCGATGCGTGGGATGCGCTGTTTAAGTACTTCAATTACAAGCACGAAAAAGGCTGGGTAGGATATAGCCCCGGAGAAAAAATCGTCATCAAGTTAAACCTTACAACCATAGGCAACGATGTAAGGAACCTGAATGAATCCATGAATTCTACTCCGCAGCTCGCTCTCGCCATGCTGGATCAGTTGATCGGGACCCTGAATATTACTCAATCTGATATTACCCTCGGAGATCCCTACCGTGGTTTTCCAGATGAAATTTGGGACAAGTGCCAAAGCAAATATCCGGATGTTCATTATATTGAGGGAACGGGTTCCGATGGAAGGGAACAAACCGAGCTTTCCACAGGTGAGCTTTATTTCAACAGCGATAATGCATTCCGCTCGAGGTTACCCAAGGCATACGTGAATGCCGACTACCTGATCAATATGCCCTGCCTGAAGTCACACGGCTCGGCAGGGATTACACTGGCAGCCAAAAACCACCAGGGCTCTGTCATTGCTGCGGATCAGAATCCTACCAATCAGCATATGGGATCCTATCTGCACTATGACTACCCCGATAATCCTGACAACCAGGTCATGGGAATGTACCGCCATATTGTGGACTTTATGGCACATCAGAAACTTGGAGGCAATACCCTTCTATATTTGGTGGATGCCATCTGGAGTGGCCGGGATTGGTTTGGTGCGGTGGAGATGTGGGAGATGGCTCCGTTTAACGGGGACTGGACCTCATCCCTGTTTTTATCCCAGGATGCCGTGGCCATAGAATCAGTTGGTTTTGACTTTCTTTATTATGAGTACAAGAACCATGCATCCAGTCATGATTATGTCGATTTCCCCATCAGAACTGGAGTATCTGATTATATTCATCAGGCTGCCGATCCTGCCAACTGGCCAGCGGGTATAAAATATGATCCAAACCATTCGGATCATTCCTCGCCGGTGGGTTCACTTGGTGTTCATGAGCACTGGAACAATGCTGCCAACAAGCAGTACAGCAGAAACCTCGGACAGAATAAGGGAATTGAGCTGGTAAGCCATCCGGCCTCACTGGTCGCCAATCTGAAAGTGGATGTTTCCGGAATAAATCTTCCGGCTAACGCTTCCATTACGGAACCAGCTTCCATTCCTCTTACCATTATCCCCGAAAATGCCACTAATAAGGATATTTTTTGGGAGAGTAGTGATGAAGCAGTAGCCACTGTTTCTCCGTCAGGGATGATCACTCCGGTTTCAGCCGGCGAGGTTATAATTACTGCCATGGCTGCCGACGGGGGCAAGAGAGCAAGCTCGATTGTTACAGTTGACCTGTCCAGCGACATTCAGATCCATGCGCTTCAGGAGTTTACCGTCTATCCAAATCCGGTTCAGACAGTGGCTCATATACGCTATCATCTGGTGGGCAATGCCGGGGTATATGCCGAGCTATTATCAATGGATGGGGAAACAGTATATCGTTCTGCAACGCACCTTCAAATGCCCGGAAGCCATATCTTTTCCATCCCGGTGGATGAAAGCGGAATCCGAAGCGGAGTTTATCTCTGCAAGCTTGTGGCAATCGGGGAAAGCACACGGGTTTCCACAGCGAAATTATGGGTGGACAGGAAGTAGAATCATGCAGATAGGGGATGAAAAGGATTCATCAGTTTTTTAATTAGAAGCTGAGACGAGAAGGCTATCCTGGACAGACACTCTAGATGGAACATTAGCAATTGTTTTCAAAAATCTTTGTCCCATTACGCACAGCAAAATAAAGTACATAAACATATGTAATGAAACTTATAATGAAGGAAAATTTCAAACCTAAGCAATCAGCAATTTTCCCCTGAAGGACCGGTAATAACGCTGAACCCAGAAATCCCATGGTGAGTAAGCCGGATGCAATAGGGGTGTTTTTACCCAATCCTCCAATTGAAATAGCATAAAGCGTAGGAAAGAAAATGGAAATAAAGAATCCAAGCAAAGTAATTGAAATTATAGCAGGTAGTCCTTTTGAAGTCATCATGATCAGGAGCAAAAGTAGAGCTACAGAAACACTATAAATAAGAGTTACTGCCGGTTTGATAAACTTCTGAACATATGCACCTACCAGGCGGCCAATGGCAAAAGTCGCGAAATAAATAGTGAAAAGCAGGTATGACTGATGCGAACTTAAAGCGCCCACAGAGGGATCTTCCAGGTAATTCCGGTATAAGCCGAAAATGCCTGCTTCGGCACCTAAGGCAATAAAGATAGCCACAAACCCAAGGAGAAGGTTCTTGTTTTTTAATATTGATTCGTTTGAATCAGATTTGCCTTTTTGATTGTTTTTTGATCCTTCGAAATTGATTTCTCCCCCCCTAATTATCAAAGTGAATCCTCCGGTAATCACAAGAATTACAGCAATAACCAGGAACAAGCCGTTCATGTAAGGAATTTTATCGGAAACCCTGATTACGGAGGCAGGAAGGATAATTAAAATAATGAGTGGGGCAATAATCTGAGCAATGGCTCCAAGTGCATTCCCAAGATTTAAGCGACTCGAACTTCCGGAAGCATCGCCCAACCCTGACAATAAAGGATTACCGGCAACTAATTCAAAGTTAAACCCTATGCCGATTACAAAAAAAGCAATCAGGACAATTGAATAGTTCCCCGAATTTAGCCCTGGTATTAAGAGTGCAGTTCCAGCAGCAAAAAAGAACATTCCAAAGGTCATGCAATTTTTGAAACCTATTTTTTTTGAAAGTAATCCAATCAGAATTGAAAACACCACAAATGGGATATTTTTCGCGAACATGGTGTACATCTGTTGCTGATAGGTCAATTGAAAATGCTCTTTGAATTCGGGCATAAAAGCACCTTCAAAACACATGGCCATCCCACAAAAAAAATAAATAAAATATACCGTATACAGTAGCCGGTCGTTTGCAGGATTTTTAGTCATTCCAGAGTTACTTAGTTTTGTATCTTTTGTCAATTTCAGCCTCTATCGATCTCCATTCCTGAACAATACGGTCATAAAACGGAAAATTGTCCGAATTCTCAATCAACTTATGCCGCGTCAGGTAATCAATACTCAATTTCACCCCTTCTTCATAGCTGAATTTAAATTCAAATCCAAGGTCCCGTTTGGCTTTCGAATTGTCAAGAATATTGTTGTACATGAAATTTTCCACACACCACTCTGACTCTTCCGGAGCCATTTTTGAAAGAAAAAACGTTGGAATGTATACGAAATCCGGTTCAGGGGCATTCATTACTTTGGCAATGATTAACCACATTTTTTTAAAGGTGAACATTTCGTCACCATTCGCATTGTATGCCTGTCCGTATGCCTTTTCATTGCAAATTGCTCCCAAAAACGCACTGGCAGTTACATCGCGGTAAGCAGCAGTCCATACGGAACTTCCATCGCCATGAAGAATGAATGGTTTACCTCTCAGCAGACGATCGAGGTGGTACGTTTGTCCTCCAAAACTGTGGACACCCGGGCTCCAAGATTCGTTGAAAGTGGCTGCCGGACGAATGACAGTAAGTTGAAACGCTCCGTCCTGATGAGCTTTCCACAATTGCCTCTCACACTCAACCTTTTTCCAGGCATAAGGGAAAGAGGAAGACGCTCCAATTTCAAGAGTTTCATCAATAGGAAAAGTTGAAACAGTTTTGGGGTAAACATCTACCGTACTGCAGAAGATAAATTGTTCCGTTCGGCCTTTAAACAGTGCAATTGCTTTTATTGCATCTTCAGGCTCAAAACAAATCATATCTATGACACAATTGTAATTGCCTGCTTTAAAAATTTGTTTTTCAAACTTTGGTAAATCGGTCCGATTACCATTGATCACCTTAACTTCGGGTAAAAGCCATTCAGGCTGCATTTTATCATAATTAAACAAAGTGATATCATGTCCTTTGCCTTGTATCATTTTGGTGATCGGAGTACTGATATTACCTGTTCCTCCTATTATGAAAAGTTTCATGTTTCCTGTTTTTATCTTTGAATATTCTCATTCTTGTTTGCTTTGCACTTCATCAAGCACCATTACCCAATCATTGCCTACACCTGAGGAAGGTGCAGTAAAACTTCCAGTATCATTTTTCAGGAAAATACCGATAGGTTCTGACTGGCCCGTTCTAGGATTAAACCACGAAGCCTTGGATTTTTGCCACGGAATGCGTCTCATTTCTAGTTCCAGGGTTCCTCCAAGAGGCAGATAGCACATCAGGTAACTATTTCCCCCCGTGCACCGGATATGTTCCTCTCCCACCTTGGGAACTTTTAAAATACTCTGAAATGGAATGCGATCGAAATAAGATCGGGAAAGCATTAGGTTTTTTAAATGGATTAGCTGAGAAGCTCCTGTAAATTGCAGGGCCTCCTTCCAGGTTGACCTTATATAGCCAATGGGTTCGCGACCAATATCATACATTTGCCAAACCGGATGAGTTCCGTAGGCATGCCCGCAGGCACCGGCAAATACGGCCCAATATGCGGCCTGACGAACATCGTAATCGGTAAATATGCCATTTTTATCAGCATTCCAGTTCACAGCATGTTCTTCGTATCGCGGTTCCATGTCCAGACATGGTTTTGCAGGCTGGCGCAGATAATCGTAACTAATCATCATGTGATTCGGATAGTTTCTCATGGAGTGCCCCGATTGGCAAACATTAAAATCCAACCATTCAGCGTGGTGAAACCACATGCTTGAACTGGCATCGCCCAGGGGATGGAAAGTCATCAAATGATTTGGATCTGCTGACTTAATTCCTTTTCCAAGGGCATCCCAGATGGCAAAGTTATCTCCTCCCCCAGAACGATCACCGCCATTGATCCAAATGAGATTGGGTACACTACTAAAGCGATTGCCTAACCAAACTCCGTAATTATAGGCATTGACTTCATTGAATAATTCGGGACCTATCCCAAAAATCTTGTCAATTTTATCGCCCCAGGTAGGAACCAAAGCTAAAAACATATCTTTTGCTTCTGCCAAATGCAGCACCAGCTCTACAAAATCAAAATACTCCGGATTTGGCTTATCCGCATTCTGATCAGTAAAGGGCAGCTGTCCATAAACGTTGGGGGTACGCAGACCATCCATCTCTGGAATTAACACAGCCTGAATTACATTATAGCCCTGGACTTTACGCGAATCGAAATAAAATTCAATTTCATTCATTGATAGCCGATGAAACATCTCCCAGGCAGTATCGGCCATATAGAAAAAAGGAGTTCCATCAGCGAATTGAAAAAAACGCTTGTTAAATGAAATTTGTAATTTACTATTTTGATCCATGTGGCTTCAAGCTAATTAGACGGAATCTCATTGAATTGAATGATGGCTTTTTCCCCAATTTCATTTTTGATGGAAACGCCATTAAAACCATTATTCCCGGTGATGATTGCATGTTTTACCCCTTTTTTCAGCCAGATGCCTTCGGGCCTGCGCTTCCCTTCATCGCTTTGCGTGGCGTCGAATGTACAATCCTGAACCTGAAGTTTTCCATTTTCTGCGATGATAGCCCAGCTTGGGTTGCTCGGATCCATTGAAACATTATTGCTCGAGAAATAGCAATTCAGAAAGGAAACATTTGAATTCCCTAAAATCAGTGCATTTTGTTTTACAGGTCCCCAAAATCCGCAATTTGTAAACCGGATACTACCTTCACAACCTTTCTCGACGATGATTTGAGTGCTTCTTCCGGCCAAATGCGAATTAAACTGCCCGTTTGTGATAAGCAAACCCTGAGATTGGATGGATTCAACCACGATGGCTGTTTGAGTGGCATCAGCGGCAATTCCTGAAAACTGACCGTTGCACTCGCCACTCCAGGTGCCGTTTTCTGTATGGATAAACCGATAACCGATTTTGGCAGGGAAGACAAAGGTGTTTGTCATGTATTCCCAGTCGCTTCGTCCAATAATGAAAGCTTCGCAGTTGGCTTGCATGTAATTAAATATTTTCCAGAAATCGCCGTTCGTGGCCTTGCTTCCCCAGAAATGACAGTGGAACTGCACATTCTCGATTCTGCCAATGTCGCCCACACTTTCCACAAAAATGCCCCGACGCAGCACACATCCAAATACATTGTTGATACGATGGCGGCCATTTTCATAAGGTCCGGCATGAATTCCGTTGTAACTGTTGATAAGGGTGACATTATCAATGGTACAATCAAAAACAGTTGAATCGGGTGAATTACTGCCTATATGAAAAGTCCAAGGATAGGCATGAACCTCATCAACCGACTGTTCTGGATAAAAAACCGTGATTCCAGAAACAGCCGATGAATTGCGCATTTCGAACAAAGCAGGAGATCTTTCGTCATCTCTACCACCAATCGCAAGAATAATCGTTCCATTCAGAGGTTCCCAGGAGCGCGGCGCAAGGTTTTCCCCTTTCAGGGAAACTCCATACAAACGCAAGCTTCCTTTAATCAGATATTTACCTGCAGGTACAGTAACCATTCCCCCTGAAACTGAAGCCACATCGATGGCCTTTTGAAATGCAAGCGTATTATCGGTGGTTCCATCAGCTAAAGCACCAAATTTCAAAACAGAATATAGATGGCCAGATATTTCCTGTGCAAAAAGTGCCGATGATAAAGAGTTCGTCAGCAAAAAGATAAAAAGCAGGCTATTATAAAATTTCATATTTAGATCATTTAGGTTAAAATACATATTCCCAAAGCTATTCCAGTCCCCCTTAATTTAAACGTGAAAAAACGCAACTTAATAAGTAACTTTAATGTTACTTTTGCTATCAGCCAATCTGAATCTAATCAGGTTTTTATAGTTATTGCTTATGTGAATATTATGTTCAAAATTGCCCCAGTTCAGATTCACATAGTCCCATTCGTTATTTACCAGTAAATTAATCGAGCCTAAGGAACTTTTCACTACCCGTGCTGCCAAACTACCATTCGATTCAACCCGCAATCTCTTTACACCATCGTTGCAGATCAATTCATAGAAATTTAAACTGGTCTTCAGGCATTTTGCTTCATTCGCCAAATCATGAAATTCCTTGTCCGTTCCTTCAGGTCCGTAGTAAAAGTATCCGCATTTGGAGTCCATATTCCACTTGTGTTTCGGGGTAGTTCTATAACTTTCTAAAGTGCCTGGATTATATAGTAAAGATTCACCAATGGGTCTGCCAATATGGTCATCAGGGTATGAACTCCAGAGCGCATTCCGGTCCCAGGAGATTTGCCGGTATTGATCAGGAAGCTTGAACCAGATGCCTGTTTCCTGAATTTGCCATGCAGGAGGATTTTCGATTTCATAGCCAACAGAGAAAATTCCGCCCGAACGGATTAGAAATTCAAAGTTAACCACAAGTGAATCAACAGATCCCTTCGAAATGATCTTCACCATGGTTGGAGTCACTTCGGCTTTTAATTCCTTAAGTTTCCAGTCTTTGCCATTCCATGTGGTGATTGGGCATTTGGTATAAAACACTTCATGACAAGGATTCATCGCTGTTAAATTAAGGAAAGGTCCATTATAGACGAGTGTATCCTTGTCGAATAATATCGCATCAAAGAGTCCGCTTGCTTTGTCTATTTCAAAAAGGTAAGGCCCGGTGGTAATAATAATCCGATCCTCTGTCTCCGTTTTAACCAGTTCTTCATTTGGCGGATAAGTAAATGAAATGGCACGGGTTCCAAGTGAAATCTGATAGGCATCAATCAACTGCTTCTCTTTGGTCATAAACTGCAAGGAAATGGTATCACCTCTTTGCCAGTTATTGGCTGGTATCTCAATGACCCCCTTCGATCGCGGAGCGATATCAGCATTTTTTATTATTCCAGATGCCTTCAGAGAAGCCCAGGATATGTTGATTTCATTCAGGTTAGTAAAATCATACCGATTGGTCACCGCTATTAAAAGCGGTAAACCTGCCTTGAAATTTTCAATGGCTGTTGTTGTGACACTCACAGGTGAATGCGTTTTCTTTACATGCCAGAATTCTGGTTTTTTTCGGCGCCAAACATCTACCCAGCCCCATTCGCCTGTTCCCTTACAACTGTCGGGGAGCATAAAATATTCGTCAACCATACACCAAATAGCACCTCCGGCGCCATCAGAAACACTTATATTGTCCCAAAATCGTTTAATGGATTCGCCCCAGAAATCTCTTGCTCCTTGTTCATCCTTGAAAGTTTCTGTGATGTAACAAGGCACATGTGCCCATTCATCGTTTAAAACAAGCTCGTCAGGATTTGAAAAATACCTTGATTCGGCATGGTACAGGTTATTTCCCTGGTATGTAGGATAATGTACGTAATTCAGATCGAAGCATTTAACACCTTCAGGAATTCCGCCAAAATTAGGGAAGATTACTGGTCGGATTGGATCGGTAGCTTTCGCGTATTCGTATTCCTTTTGAAAATTGATGCCCCAAACACTCTCGTTACCAAGCGACCACATAATTATGCTGGCATGATTCCGATCTCTTTCAATCATTTCGCCAAATTGAGAAAGATACCGACCTGTATAAGTCGTATCGTTTTCTGAACCATTTTGAGTAAAGCAAATGGCTGCTTCTTCCTCTACAAATAAACCATACTCATCGCAGAAATCGAGGAATGCCCGCGATGGTGGGTAATGGCTGGTACGGACATAATTCAGGTTCGCGTCTTTAATCAGTCTGACATCGGTTTCGTCGAGTTCTTTTGTAGTACACCTGCCATAGTCGGCACTCACATCGTGCCGGCAAGTACCACGAAGCATTACATTTTTGCCATTGACCAGAAGCTGGTTCCCTGCAATTATAATTTCTCTGAACCCGATTCGCTGGCTTACTTTTTCAATAGTTTTACCATCAGCAATCAGGGTAACTTCCAAGGTGTATAAATTTGGATGTTCAGCCTCCCATTTTAGGGGCGATTTAATTGGTATTTCAATCATTCCTGATTCTGTCGACTTCAGCCCGAACTTTTTAAGCGGAAGAGCCACCTCTTTTCCTTGCATATCCGTTAGTTTGAACTGCAATATTGCATTGGCTGGCAACCCGGCTGAAACTTTATAATTCAAACTAAGGGAAGCATCAGTATATGTTTTGTCAAAATCAGTTTCCACATGGAGTTTTTCGATATGTTTTACAGGTCGTGCGAACAAATAAACATCACGTAAAATTCCACCTATCGGATGGTGCGCATAAGCACTTGCACCTGAAATATCATCTTTTTTATCGGTGACTTCCACCGTGAGCCAGGCACTTTCACCTGCTTTTACAAATTGGGATATATCACAATTCCAGGATGTAAAACCACCCGAATGAGACTTAACTAAATTCCCATTAATCCAAACCCGTGCAAAGGAATAAACCCCATCGAAACCAATAAATATGGAATTGTCCTGATAATCGTCCGGAATTACGATTTGCTTTTTATACGCAAAAGGCTTATTATACTGAACTTTAAACCCCTGCATCGCAGGCTCGCCGGGAACATGTATATCAGCCCACGAATCTGTTTTTATATTATTTAACTGAAAGTCTTTTTCTGGCGATAGGTTTATTTTCCAGAGACCGTTTAACGATATCTGGGGATTTTTAACATTTGGGATGTTTACAATACCCTTAGCAGCAGCTGTAGAAAAACTAAAAAATGTTACGAGGCAACAGGGTAAAATAAACCGAATGATAAATATTTTTGTTTTCATTATTTTTCTTAAAAATATTTAGTGCATTGAATACTATTGTTCTTGCGGTATAATCTCCTAAGCCTGGCTTTAAGAACTCCAACTTAAGTGGGCTATTCATAGGCCTTTGATTGTTTTTTTCTAGTCCTTGATATTTGTGTGTTCAAATTGAGTCCAATTATTCAATTTGTAATATTACTGCCATATATTTCCCGGGAAATTTTACCTGGATGTTATTTTTATTAGATGAAACACAAATCCCCAAATCAGTCGGATAAAGAACGCTTGCTTTTTTACAACTCACCGGTAACACCACTTTATCTGAACCAGCTAATCGCCAGACCGCAATAAATTGCTTATCCGGATGTTTCAACCCTAATGCAACGGCAGAAATGGAATCTGTAATTGAAGGCATGCCAAGAGGAAAAAAAGGAACAGATTGTGAAATATATTGCCGTATTTTTTCTTTATAAATGGCTATTCCGGTTACAACCTGATTTTTACTATCCAATTGCAAACTAACGAGTTGACCACTTAAATGTATCCTGCAAAGCATAGCACTCACCATGTTAAATGAGGCAGCAACTGCATCTGACGATTTTAAAGGATACGACCAACTTGCCAATTGTTCCGGCAATACTGCAGCCATGCTGCCAACCAGGATAGCCGGATATTTTCTGTAATCCTCCTGATCGGTTGAAGATTGTATCTGGTGACGGGAAAGCATCATATAATCAGTTCGCATACCACCTCCACTACAATTCTCAATAATCAATCCGGGGTATCGTTTGAAAACCGAATCAATCCAATCCACATAACACCTGACGTTTTGAAGCATTCCCTGGCCGGAGCTTTCGGCATGAAGGTCGGTACCGAAAGGAGCTGCACAATTATAATCCCTTTTTATATAATCCACTCCATATTCTTTTACGAGCCTGTCGACCACACTATTGCAATAACTGATCACTTCGGGATTCCTGAAGTCGAGAAAATACCTTCCACCTTCAATGACCCTTTTGCCATGTTGCATAAAAAACCAATTATCGGGTTTGTTCTTTAGCGGTGAATTAATTCCTGCTAGTTCTATTTCGAGCCATAATCCCGGATGCATGCCTTTATCATTAATGTGGTTCATTACTTCCATAATTCCATTCGGGAATCTCGATTTTGAAGGTTGCCATGCGCCAATTTCATCCCACCATCCTTTATTCAATTCGCCGTACCAACCTGCATCCACAACATAATAGTCGCATCCCACTTCAGCGGCTACATCAATCAGCGGCAATTCCTTTTGGGTTGTAGGATTGCCCTTCAAACAATTCATATAATCGTTGAAAATAACAGGGCAATCTTTATTAAAATCATTAGGAGGCAACACTGCCTGACGACGGTAGTTGGTTAAGGCAACAACAGCATCGCCAAAGTTTCCTTTTACACAACCAATAGCTATTGGCACCGAAACATATTTTTCGCCAGGCTTTAAGTTTTTCCAGGCATCGTGGCGTATTTCGTCGGGACCTCCAATATAAAGGTAAGTACTTCTGCTCCCTCCCAGCTCCCAATGCCATGGGCCGCTATGCTCAATTTGCCAGAACCATGTTGTTCCTGTTTCAGTATCTTCGACAGCAGCCATCGGAAGATAATAAGCACTGCTCATGGAACCGGTGCTTGTAAAACTTACTTCACCCACATTTAAACCACCATTGTAATACCACCCTAAATCTTTCACCTTTTTCGCTTTCCATTGGGCTTCAGAGGTCCAGCTGTTTTGAGCGTAATGTATGAGGAGTTTTTCATCAGGCTGAATGTTTCCCCGACGGCCAATGTTATTTATCATTGCTGAGCTTACGTACTCAATACCGATTTCAGAATTACCAACATTTTCGACAACTGTAAAGCGCCGGATAACATGGATATTCTTAAAAAAAACGTAATGAGATTCAATCAGCAAATGTCTGATTGTATCTTTTTGATATATTACATGCTCCTCACCATTAGCTGTTTGCTGTTGATCTCTATCAATAAATACCAGTTCATTTCCGGGGGAACCTCCCGGAGGATTTTGATCAAGCCTGTTCGCTCCACTGCATTGAATTGCTACTTCAATTCCATCTAATTCAGATGCTTTTCTTCGGGATGCATGGCTATTATCTCCTTGATTTTCAGGAAGCATATACGTTTGCCGTAAATGACCTTCAAAATAGTCAAACGAAATATCCATGCCCGCATAGTTAATATGGAAAGGATTAGGGTTTTTTCCCTGCCCATATAATTCGGAATTATTTTGGAATAGTATAACCACCGAAAGAATCAGAACTGACAGGTAAATAGATATTTTCTTAAACATAAATCGTATTATGAGTTTTTATAATTGATAACCAGTGCTTATCGGTGGCAGTATGGACAGCAAGGGAGAGCGGACGATTGTCCTATCAAGGTACACGAAAAGTTGAAGCGTGCCACAAAGCTCCGAATACCCCTGAAACCCTTGTTGGCTATACCGCGTGTTGGGGCCAGTTTTTATTCAATTTAACCATATTTTCATGGTATTTTCACCTCTATTGCTCCACTGATAATATGGGATTGCCTTTATAGTATTATTATTTTTTGTTTTTTTATCAGCATCATCTATTCGTATCAAATTACACCCTCCAAGTACTGTTGAATCATATAAAAATTCCATCTTTGCATTATCGCGAATCTGAGTATTATATATCCATGTTCCATTATCTGTTTCTTCAAAACAAAATAATATAGGGCCGCGCTGTAAGGCATATTTGTATTTGTTTTGGATAATATGCTCATCTGATTTTACTTTGCGGGGTATCATGGGAAAATTAATATTTATGGTACATGTACCTTTAAAATCGAGAGATAAGGCAGCATAGCCAAGTTCTATTTTGTTTTCCTTAACCATAAAACCATCTACATCAATAGAATACGTCAAATTATTAGTATCCAAATATTCATATAAACTACCGTAAATTGGCGAATCATTTATCCAAGCGGGAATACGCAGCATTAACTTTCCGGCAAAATGTTGTTTTGAATCCAGATGGATTTGCACTTTCCCATCCCAAGGATAATTGGTAATTTGTTTAATACTAAGATTCTGTCCATTAATTAAAACTTTTGCAGTACTTTGGGCATAAAGGTTAACGTATATCTTGTCCCCTTTGCTTGCATAAACTAAAGACGTAAGAGAAGACATAAACCTTGCCAATGTTGGTGGACAGCAGGCACAGGGTAACCATTCCTTGCGTGTAGCCATTGGTTCTTTATATGGCCCTATATAATCGGCTGGGCACCACCCTAAATTGAATTTATAATCTGGTTTTGATTCCGTAGGACAAACATAAAAAAAAGACTTTCCATCCAACGAAAGGCCCGACAAAAGGTTATTATACAAGGTATGTTCAAGCACATCAAAATATTTTGATTGCTGATCCAATTGGAACATTCTTTTGTTTAGATTACAAAACCCAACAGCGGCACATATTTCGTTATATGCAGTTAGGTCGGGTAAGTCGTAAGGTGCGCCAAAGCCCTCGTTATCGTGTTGTGAACCAATCCCTCCATTTATGCTCATTTTAGTTGCCACAATATCCTCCCATAGTGTTTTTAATACCTTATGATAACTTGTGTCAACACCAAGGTTTACCAAATCTGCTGCTCCTGAGTAAAGGTATGCTGCAAATGTAGCATGACCGACTGCCTCAGTTTGCTGTTTAAGCGGTTTGTGGTCAAGTGAAAATTGCCCCATCAATTGATGCCCGCTACTATCTCCCCGTTCTTCAATAAAATATTTTGCCTGCAAAAGATATTTCTTTTCACCTGTTAGCTGGTATAGCCTTACCAATGCCAATTCAATTTCAGGAATCATATCCACGCCTCTGTATTTTTTGTCTTTTCCGAATAAACTGCAAATAAGGTCTGCATTTTTTGTTGCAATATTTAGTAGATTCTTTTTATGGGTAGCCATATTATGGGCAACCGCCGCCTCAATTAAATGCCCCGAACAATATAGTTCAAGGTCTCCGTTAAGATTACCCCAATAAGGATTTCTTACTGTTTTTCCATGCCTCAGCCAATAAATAGTTTGTGGTGTACGCAGATAACCATCAGGTTCTTGCGCTGCAGCTAATATTGTAATTATGGAATCGAGCCTACTTTCGAGTCGGGTATCTTTTTTAGTCATCAATGAATATGAAGCCGCTTCAATAGCCTTGTACAAAAATTCATCTGAATTGGGAAGCCCAATATAATCTCCTTGTGTCAACCCGGCAGCGCGCGAAAAATTCTCAACTAAACCCATTTCGATGCATTTGTCAAGGCAATAAGGAATTGTGGTTTCGTTTATCAACTGTACCTTTTCATATAAAAGTCCTTGATTAAAACTAATATCCTGAACTAAAGGATAAGTTAAAGCCCCTTGTGTTGGTTCATTATATTTATTGCAAGATATTAGTAATGAAACAAAAGAAATTAAATACAATGAATTTGTTAAGTTATTCATATAAGTACTATTTTTAAGAATTCTAAATTAATATTTATTTAACAGTGTTATTGGCTTAAAATTGGCCCCAACTAAGCATAAGTGTCTATGCAAAATCACTTAATGACAAACGTATTAAATGAATCAGGTTTCAATAAAGGGTTTATCGCTATCATACCAATTTTCAAGTTGATTTTTCTATCAACTTTTTCATCATTCCGGACAACCAGAATGATGCTTTTATCAGGATTGACAAATGCCAGCATGTTTGCATTTGCATTATTGGTATCAAGACGCCTGGCACCAGGCATTACAAAATGGCTGACATGTTTAAGCAGGTAATATTCGAAGTTATAAACGAATGACTTTTTGACTATATCGACACTTATGAGCGAATTTTGACGCCAGCCCCAACGGCTGAAACCGTCTTTGTCGAGCGAAAGGTTCCAGTACATGTAGGCATTAGCCCCGTTCGAAAGGTAATGTTTCATCAAGGTCCAGGCATAACAACAATAAGTCCAATCGTTCTTGCCATCGCCACATTCCTGCTCAGACTGGTATAAGCGCATGTCAGGATATTTTTGATGTGCATCGACAATCGCCCCTTTCCCAGCCCACTGAAAACCAATACCTTTAATATATTTTCCAGCCAATGGGTCATTCATAATGGTATCCACAAGTGCAATGTTTGGACGCTCCATGGTCCCAAACATGATCTGAACCTTTTCCTTCTCCATTGCAGGACCTAAATAGGAACCGATAAAAGTGGCCAATCCTTTTGCTGTCCATGTACAAGATGGAAAAAGCTGGCAGGAATTAAACTCATTTTGTGGCATTACAGCAAAAATGTCAATTCCCTGTTCACGGTAAGCTTTGATAAATTTTGAGAAGTACAATGCATATGCTTCAAAATATTCATCATTCTGAATAAAGAGATTTGCCCCTTCCCTGCCTTGTTTCGTAGTGTCAAGACCGTTCTGAAATCGTTTATCCATGCTGGGCCAGGTGCGGGAGCAGGCATAATGCTTGTTCCATTTCATCCATGAAGGAGGACTCCATGGTGATGCCCAGATTTTTAACTCCGGATTGTACTTTTTTGCACTCTTAATGAACGGAACTAAGGTTTGCATATCATTTGCTATGCTGAAATTCTTCATCTCAAAATCGCCTTCCGTTTCGTTGTAAGAATACCAATCGAGTGCAAAATCGTTGGCAGCAACCGGCATACGGAAAATAGTGAAATTACCACCCACACCAGGAGCAAATAATTCTTTAAGAATTGATTCGCGATCTGAATTACCAAGAAAATGTAATGAAGTCCAGCCCAATTCGTTAAAACATGCGCCAAAACCTTCAATAGTTTGCAATGGCTTGTCTAAAAGAATTTCAACATCCGGTTTCCCGGAGGCTGGTATGGTAGTTAAGCCTTTTACGGTCTTCCAATGAGATGCTTCTGTTGTAGAAATCCATTCAACCTTTTTTTGTGCCTTTAATGGAAATACCATTAAACAAATTGATAGAGTCAATACTGTTTTTTTCATTGTTCCCATTATTTATAAGTGAACATTTTTTTCAAACGGATATCATCAGAAGAACTACCAATTAATATTTCAAAACCTCCCGGTTCAATGACCCTTTCCCCCTTGTTATTAATTAATTGTAATTGTGATGGTTTGAGTATGAATTTCACTGTTTCAATTTCTCCTGCTTTTAATGAAATACGTGAAAAGCCATTGAGCTCTTTGATAGGTCTGGGTGTAGATGCTTCTAAATCTTTGATATACATCTGGACAACTTCATCGCCATTTTTAGTACCTGAGTTTTTAACATCAAGTGTAACAGTAAGGATATCGTCTTTACCTATAATGGAAGATGACAACTTCAGATTAGCGTATTCAAAAGTAGAATAGCTCAATCCATATCCAAATGGGAAAAGAGGCTCACCTCTGAAGTACCGGTAGGTTCTTCCTTCCATATCATAACTATCAAAAGCAGGAATATCTTTTACCGATTTATAAAAAGTAACCGGTAACCGGCCAGCAGGGTTATAATCCCCAAAAAGTGCTTTTGCAACTGCTGTACCGCCTTCCTGACCCGGATACCAGGCTTCGAGGATAGCCGGGATATTTTGAGATTCCCAATTTATAGCCAATGCGCTGCCATTAAGCAAAACCAAAACTACTGGTTTGCCTATTTTAACAAGCTGCTTTAAAAAATTCAACTGACATACAGGAAGATCAATGCCTGTGCGATCTCCTCCGAAAAAACCATCATAATTTACATCCATTGCTTCCCCTTCAAGGCTTGGTGACAAACCTCCAACAAAAATTGAGACATCTGCTTTTTTAGCCATATCTAACATTTGATCCGTAGCATCGACACCCGGCACGATCCACCTCACACTGGCAAAAGCATTATACATACTGTTGTATAATTCAACCCTGAATTTATATTTCTGACCTGCTTTCAGATTAATTTTACAAGTTTGGGAGCTTAAGTTCTTCTTTCCCCAGGCATCAATCAGGTTTTTATCATCCAAATAAAATCTGTATCCATCATCGCCTGTCATTAAAAATTCGAAGTTACCAGTAACTGGAGCTATTAAAATACCTGTCCAGCGAACTGAATAATGATCACGAACCAGGCCTTTCACCGGTCCGGTCTCCCATTTGAAATAGATATTATCATACTTTTCAGTGCCAACTGGTAGTCCGGAGAGGGAATCGTTATTATAAAATTGAGCAGTTAAACCATCCTCAAAATAATCGGCTACAAGATTGGTGTAAGGCTCATTTCCGGCTAAATAAGTGGCCTGGTTATAATACACTTTCGTTGTTGGATTTACCATCGATTTTATCCCTTCCAAAATAGTAACTGATTTTGAAGGAAATCCATTATAATTACCATACATCACATCTCGTTCGTTGGCATTGGGACCAAAAACAGCGATAGCCGAAAGGTCTTTGTTTAACGGTAGTACATTATTGCTATTCTTTAACAATACCAATGATTGAAGAGCCGTAATAAGTGATAAATCCCGATGTTCTTTGCTATCATTTACCGCTAATGGAATATTATTATAAGGGACTTTATTCTGAGGATCAAACATTCCCAGTTTAAAACGAGCCACAAATAAACGTTTAACGGCAATATCAATCTCCTTTTCAGTAATATAACCTTTTTCAACCGCTTCTTTAAGATGTGAATAGGTTTCGCCGCATTCCAGATCGCAACCTGCTTTGACGCCGATAGCTGCAGCTTCGGCCGGTGTCTTAACAATTTTGTGGGCTGCATAAATATTGGCAATTGCACCACAATCGGAGACGACATAACCCGTAAAACCCCATTGTTTGCGAAGTATATCTGTCAGTAATGTATCGCTTCCGCTACAAGCTTTTCCACGATATCGATTGTATGCAGCCATGATAGAGTATGCCTTGCCTTCTTTGATACATGCCTCAAAAGCACGGGTATAGGTCTCGTAAAAATCGCGATCGCTAACATTGACATTGAAAGCTGCCCGTGTTGATTCCGGACCACTATGCACCACAAAATGTTTAGGGGTAGCAACCGTTTTAAGATATACCGGGTCATTTCCTTGTAATCCTTTTACAAATGCAACTCCCATCCGGGATGTGAGCCATGGATCTTCACCATAGGTTTCCTGACCCCGACCCCATCGCGGATCGCGGAAGATATTTATATTTGGCGACCATACTGTAAGTCCCTTATATTGCCCCTTATCGTTCTGGCGCTGATATTCATTATACTTAGCCCTGAATTCGTCTGATATTGCTGCCGCCTCAATCAATAGCAGGCTATCGTTAAAAGTAGCTCCCATGCCAATGGCTTGTGGAAAAACAGTGGCAATATCGGCCCTGCCTACACCATGAAGACCTTCATTCCACCAATTGTATGCAGGAATCCCCAACCGTTCTATGGCAACAGATGAATTCATCATCTGTGATATTTTTTCATCAAGGGTCATTCTCGTTACCAAATCATTCACCCTTTCTTCTATCGGAAGGTTGGTGTTTTGGTATGGTAAAAGGTTTTTATCCCTCCCATAAGTAGCTGAAACAATAAAAAAAGTAAGTATTCCAAATAAAATAAAATTACGTCTCATTAGAAATCTTCTTTAAACTATGTGTTTAATATTCAATCATATAAATGACCACCCGAATGAGATTGAACCAAATTCCCATTAATCCAAACAGGGATAATTAACCATAACTCCTTTGCTCTGAATACAGATTTATTGCAAAAACACTTCCACATTGTGCTCCCCGGTGGCCATATTTAGAACATTGCTTGGCCAAATCTTTCCATCTACCTTAATTGACTTTACTTTACCCCTACCTCTCCAGGTAATTGAATACCGTGCATCTTTATAACTGAGGTTGGAAATTTTGGTCAGGGTATAATTTTTTAACGGATTGGGATCGGAGATTTTCCAACCCTCCCAGGAATAATCAAGTCCGTAGTGCATGTTAATCACCAGATAGAAATATGGAGAATTATCCCATGCCCGACCAGCGTGAACCCGCCAATTTGAGTGGTTGAAAATACTGGTTTCGGTTAATGGCATACCGATGTTCATGCCCTGACTGAGGAGAAGTTGAAGCACATTTTCAGACCTGGGGATATCGTATTTTTTACGATTCATGATATCGAAAAGCAGGACGAAGTCCTGCGACCAGCCTTCGGGCATATTTAATCCGCCACGACCATAAGAATAATCGAAACTGGAATCAATCCATTCGTAGGCCTTTCTGATTTTTACAGGATCGTCGAGCAAACCAAGAAAAATAGGTATGATAGTTTCGTAAAATAAAAACTCGGTCCTTGGAATTCCGGTCTTTACTTTTCCTCCCGGATTATACCAGTCCTGCATTTTATAACCCCAGTGATTTGGATCCCGGTAATCGATAAAGCGAACAAATGTACCTCGGTCAGGATCCCACAAGCCTCCATCGCTGTAGTTCTTCAGGGCAGCAGTTTTCATTTTGTTCGCTTCATGCCGCCACTTTTTTGCTAGTTCCGGATTGTTTAAAGCATCGTCCATATCGGCCAAACGATTTAGCCCCATATAGCACAATGCAACGAAGTAGGGCTCTTTTGCATGGAGAGGCATGCCCTGACCATCCCAGGAGTGCTGGCAAATGGGCAAATCCTCACCAGGCCGACGAAGGCTCAGCAGAAATTCAGCGCATTCGTGATATTCGTCGATGTATTGCCTGGCAAATTCTTTATCGTTCGTTAACATCAGGTGGCGTGCTGCCAGAATGAGTAATTCAGCCTGCGAATCTTCACCATGAAAAGTTCTTACTTGGTACTTCGGAACATAGCCTGGTCCCATAAACTGTCCTTTCGGGTGCAAATCCATGTATTGCTCAATCAATCGGGTAACAGCCTGTGGATTTACAACATGAGTAAATTCGTAAGCCCATACATTATCGCGCACAAATATATCTTTGTACACTTCGATTGCGCCAATCAGAACATTACATCTCAAAGCCAATCGTCCGTTAAAATCCCTCAGGTTTAGAGGAACGCAGGACAGAAACATTTGAGAGAAAAAAGGGCCAAAGTCGTAACTGGCATTTACAGGATTGATGTGTTTTCGGCCAACAAAATCGCGTGTAGCCGCCATTATGCCCCAACTGCACGAAAATTGTACGCCGGAATGAGAATTAGGCTTCCATGAAAGATTCCATTTTTGATCAACCTGATTTCCATCTTTATCCAGATCCCATGGTGGTATTCCGTCATCGGGCTTATGGGCATTACTAAATTTATTTATTTGCAGTTTGCCCGGATCTGAAAGCATGATCCGGAAGCTGTTGTAAGGATTGACCGTGTAGTAGATCAATTCTGATTCATCTTTCGAAATCAGGGTATCGACCATACCTTCAGTAACTCCCTTTACCGCGTCGTTTATGATGCATTCGGCCTTTCCGGTCTGGAAGTACTGCAAATTGCTTGTACTTCGGGCAAAAAGCGCATTGAAGCAAAGCTTCTGGTTTTCGTCTGAAGGTTTCCTTTGCCAGTTGAAGGTCTCATTTTTCTTATCGACAGTGATTTCCCATTCCTCCCACTTTCCATCCTCATAAAAAGCTTTGGCTCTCAGAATGGTTTTTCCATCCTTTTCGACCATCGAAATCTTTTCAACTCTAACAATAAGTAAGGTATTGTCAGGGTTTGACGAGTTTTCCCTTCCGGCAGAAAAAACACCCGTTAAAAATGCCCAAACGGGTTGCCCATTCGGAAGCCTGTTGACCAACTTCGGGATGGCATCAAAACTTCCACCCAGCGTCAGATAATCGACTGACTTGTCCCTGATTTCGAGCTTTCCTTCAGTAATAACCAAATCAACTTTTTCTGAAAGTGGGATAACAATATTTTCCTTTTCAATCCCGAAAATGACGGAAGGAAATATGATCAACAAAATGATTAGTAGATTTCTCATAGGTTTATTTTCATTAGTGGGCAATAAAAATTAATATACGTTCTTTGAAATTCTTTGTTCATCGCACTTGTAGAGCTTTATTATAGCGTGACGATTTGAATTGAAAATGTGGATTTTTGTTCTAAACAAGCATTAATCCATGAATCAAG
>JAZDPG010000081.1:0-92924 GCA_043797815.1 Bacteroidota bacterium | reverse complement strand
GGGCCATCTTTAGTGGTTCCATTTGTTTCTGGCAAAATGACTTTGGGTACTTGGCAGCAAATTGTGGTAATTGATCACGATACTCATAGTCGCAATCGTAAAGTAATAATTCAAACGATAGGAGAGTAACCATATGTGCGGAATATTTGGAATTTCAGCAAAAGAAAATATTATTGATGAGTTATTTTTAGGAACATTTTATTTGCAACATCGAGGTCAACAGTATGCTGGTTTAATAGTATCATTTATAAATCATTTGGGCTTTGTATTCTGATTCATTTGAAGCTGAATTTGCGATGATAGCATAAAATAGTAAATAATCGAAAATAAACGAAGATATTCTTCTTTATTATTTGAATTTTAGTATATTTTTATGCAGAAATTCAGGAACTTAAGAATATGACAGACAAAATAGATTATAATGTGAGAATTTTGACTCTGCTCTGCATGATTGTTTATACCGATCATTCATTTGCCCAGATTCCAAGTGCGTCTGAGAAAACGCGTATTATTCTTACGAGCGACGCAGAGATTGACGACGAGTGTTCCTTCGTTCGGTGCCTACTCTATGCCAATGATTTTGATATTGAGGGTATTATCACAACAAGTTCACAATACCACGCACACGATCACAACTGGGCCGGGGATGACTGGTATGTGAAATACCTGGATGCCTATACAGAAATCTATCCCAATCTGATCAAACACGACACGAGCTATCCCACATCTGATTACCTTAAGGAGCGTGCGTTCCTCGGAAACGTGGAAAAAGAGGGTGAGATGGATTCGATCACTCCAGGCTCGCAACACATTGTCAGGGTCCTCTTGGATGAATCGGACGATCGCCCCGTCTGGCTTCAGGCCTGGGGCGGTATGAACACTATCGCCCGTGCCCTGAAAACAATCGAAGAGGAGCACCCGGATAAGATGACTTACGTGGGGAATAAGATACGCTTTTTCTTTATCTGGGAGCAGGATGAGACGTTTCAGACCTACATTAGGCCCAAGTGGGGGATGTATAACATTCCAACAATTATCTCTGATCAATTTATAGCCCTGTTCTACAAATGGAAAGAGTATATACCCGCAGAGCAGCAGAAATTCTTGGTTGGGGAGTGGATAAATGAAAATATAAAAATTAACCACGGGCCCCTGTGTTCGTTGTATAAATCTCAAGATAATGGGGATTTCAGGTCCGAAGGCGACTCGCCTTCGTTTATGCATGCCATTCCGACCGGATTGAGAAATCTGGAGTCTCCCGACTGGGGTGGTTGGGCTGGCCGCTATACCAATATCCGTGATAACACATGGCTCGATCCTGTTGCCGAGCCGGGCTACCAATACCCCGAGGGGAGATGGTATACCAATACGGCCTGGGGGCGTGAACGCCTTAGAAAAGAAATCCTGAATGACACGGTGCTTACAGCGTATCTCAAACCCATATGGCGATGGATGGAAACCTTTCAAAACGATTTTGCGTCGAGGGCTGATTGGTGTGTGAAATCTTTTGAGGAGTCAAACCATCCGCCTGTAATTGTGCTTGATAATGAGGCAGATCTGAAGGTGCGACCTGGTACTTCGGTGGAACTGAGTGCTCAGGGGACGAGCGATCCCGATGGTGATTCCCTGACGTATCGTTGGTGGCAATACCGGGAAGCGGGATCATATGACGGAATCATAGAAATCCTGGATGCCGGTAAACAGGAAGCTTCATTTACGGTGCCCGACAATTTCCACAAAGGTAAGACCATCCATATCATCTGTGAGGTGACAGATAGTGGCGCGCCGCAATTAACGCGGTATGCAAGGGTGGTTATCGAATCGGACACTACTTTTGTCACAGAAATGGTCAACAGGGGTTTTGAATCAAGTGGATTATATTTAAAATCCATTCATCCAAACCCCTTTAATCCTGTTGCAACTTTGGGATATCGTTTGAACAAACCGAACAAGGTAATATCGAAAATATACAACCTTTCAGATCAGGAGATAGAAACTTTGGTTGATCAATATCAAACAGTTGGTGAGCATGAGATTACCTGGCAGCCCCAGAGATTGCCTTGCGGAATATATTTTTGTAGATTGCTGGCAGGTATAAATTCGGAGACAATGAAAATCCTGCTGCAATAGTAAACAGCCTGCTCAATTCATTTCTGACTCTATGAATTATTATGTATAGATATCTGAATAAAACAGGATTCCTGATGGTATCCCTTTTCTGTTATACAGGGATTCTTCATTCTCAGCAATTGGCTTTCCCTACTGCCGGGGGCTGGGGTAAATATACCGTTGGCGGAAGAGGCGGTAAGGTATATGAAGTGACCAATTTGAACGATAATGGTCCGGGGAGCCTTCGAGCTGCGGTTCAAGCATCCGGCCCTCGCACTGTAGTTTTTAGAGTATCGGGGACCATCGAACTGAATTCCGACCTGGATATCAGAAATCCTTACATTACCATTGCCGGTCAAACTGCCCCGGGGGAGGGCATCTGTATAAGTAATTATCCCATCATGATACGAGCCGACGAGATAATTCTCAGATACCTGAGGGTGAGACTGGGAGATGAATCGGGGAATGATACAGATGTCATCTCGGGCAGATATTATAAAAATATCATCGTTGACCATTTGTCGGCAAGTTGGAGTGTGGATGAAACGGTTTCTATCTACCATTGCAATAGTGTAACAGTTCAATGGTGCCTGATATCCGAAAGTCTTTATAATTCCAACCACGAGAAAGGCCATCATGGATTCGCAGGCATCTGGGGTGGTCCGAATTCCAGTTATCATCACAACCTGATAGCGCACCATTCAAGCAGGAATCCCCGCTTCGCTTCCGGTTGCGGGAATACCGATTTCAGAAATAATGTCATTTATAACTGGGGATATCAGAGCGTTTATGGAGGTGAAAAAGTGCAACCGAATTCAGAATTTATTTTCTCTTCTGTTAACATGGTCGCCAACTACTATAAACACGGTCCCGGTACCCTCAGTGGCGGGCTTCGATATAGAATTGTTGAGCCTTCCACACGTAGTTTTCCCAGTGATAATGGAGAATGGTATGTGGCTGATAATTATGTATATGGCTACCCGGCTGTCACTGCGGATAATTGGAACGGAGGGGTACAGGGCAACAATTATATTCAATTAGATAGTCCTGCCACATTTGTTCCCATAAACCAGCAAACAGCTGAAGAGGCTTATCAATCAGTTCTCGAAAACGCCGGTGCCATTTTACCACGCAGAGATACTATTGATAAAAGAATTATACAAGAAGTAAGCACTGGCACCGCAACCTATGGGACGGGGACCTATAATACGGATCAAGGATTAGGTTCAGCTCCAAGTGGAATTATAGATTCACAAACCGATGTGGGCGGATGGCCGGTTTTAAAAACAGGTCCGGTTCCGCAAGACCGCGACCACGATGGCATGCCAGATACTTGGGAAACAGCGAATGGTCTGAATACGGATGATCCTGAAGATAGAAATCTAATTGGCGAAGGAGGATATACGAATCTCGAGAATTACCTGAACAGCATCGCGGAATTTCCGGCATTTTTGGAAGCGCCTGCAAATGTGTCAGCTAAATTGACAGACTTCACCAAAGTCGAAGTCATCTGGACGGATAATACAGAGGACGAAGTTGGTTTCAGGATAGAAAGGGCAGTAGGGGATACAGGAAGTTTTGCCACACTGGCAGAGGTCCAGGCCAATGTAACAAGCTATGTCGATTCACTGTTAAATGAGCTAACACTTTACCGGTACAGGGTAATGACCTATAATGACAGTCTTGAATCGGGATTTGAGGGAATCGCTGAAGTGACCACATTAAGTCCCACATCACTGCCATTGCCGGTAAGTGACCCCACACCTGAAAATAATGCAGTTTATGTGGATGTGTTTCCCATGATGGAATGGATAGCCAGCATAAATGCAGACTCCTATGCCATTTATTTTGGGATTGAAAATCCACCCCCGTTTGTAACCAATCAGATTGAGACAAACTTTGAACCGGGTGAATTGGAAAAAGGTTTAACATATTACTGGAGGATAGATGGTAATAATGTTGAAGGAAGCACCGAGGGTGTGATCTGGAGCTTCACCGTAAAACCAGAAATTGCTCCTCAGCAAGTAGCCTACTGGAAATTTGATGAGATGGAAGGGACAAAGGCATCCAATGAAGGGGATCCTGGTCTGGACGGAACCCTGTTCAATATGGATCCCTGCTCATGGACCCAGGGGATTCTGGATGGAGCTTTGAGTTTTGATGGAACAGATGATTATGTAGAGGTACCCCACAGCGGGATACTGGATTTTGGGCGGGAAAGCTTTAGCATATCCGCCTGGCTCAGGGCTGAGCCTCTAACCGGGACTTCCATGTTCCTGATTCACAAAGGCTCCATGTTAGCAGATGAGGGTGCAGGAACCAACGGAAAGTGGTATGGCATCGAGATAAAGAATAACGAATTGAGATTTGCCATTGATGACAATTCTATGAAAAGTCAGGCTACCCTGGTTAATGCCAGTCCTTTGCTCTCTGATAAATGGGCCCATATTGCAGCTGTAAGAGACACGGAAACAGGAATACTAAAACTTTATGCAGACGGAGAAATGCTGGCCAGCACGGCAGACGAAACCGGAAGTACATCCCAGGATATGGATCTGCATTTGGGGAGTACCGCCATTGGAGAAGGGAGTATGTTGGGAGTACTTGATGAAGTAAAGCTATTCAACTACGCTTTAAGTGATGCAGAGGTGCAGGCCATCTATGAAGCTCTTACCGGGAATGCAGGGATAGAAGAAAGTGTGTCGGATCGGTCCGGACTTGTCCTATTGTATCCAAATTCTTTTAATGGATCTACTACCATCACTTATATTTTGAATAGGGAAGCTAAAGTTAAACTATGCATATACAACATACTGGGCTGGAAAATCAAAACGCTGGTAGATCAACAGCAAAACGCCGGAGAGCATTCAGTTACTTTTGATGCCAGTCATCTGGACAGTGGAATGTACCTCTACAGTCTGAAGATCGGTGCTTCAGAACAAAGAGGCAAAATGTTGCTATCAAAATAAAGAAGCAATGAAGAATTCTTTGAAAGTTTTAATTCTGCTTGGCTTCCTCACAGGTGCTTGTAAACCATCCGACCAAGACAAAAGCGTGGTGGAGAAGCCTCGTTTAATTGTCACAAGCGACGGGGAGATCGATGACGAGTGTTCCATGGTTCGCTTCCTGCTCTATGCCAATGAATGGGATATAGAAGGCATTGTCACGTCGAGTTCCCAATACCACTGGCATGGACATAACTGGGCCGGTGATGATTGGATTGAGCCGTCCCTGAAGGCTTACGCCGAAGTTTTTCCCAACCTGGTTAAGCATGACAGTGAGTATCCAACACCGGAGTACCTGCGGGCGCGTACCTTCCTCGGAAACGTGGAAACGGAAGGAGAGATGGATTCGATCACTCCTGGCTCGCAACACATTGTCAGTGTTCTCCTTGATGAATCGGACGAACGTCCCATCTGGCTGCAGGCCTGGGGTGGAATGAACACCATTGCCCGGGCGCTGAAGACCATCGAAGAAGAGCATCCGGATCGCATGGACGGGGTAGCCGGCAAGATACGATTCTTCTTTATATGGGAGCAGGATTCTACCTATCAGGCCTACATCCGTCCCCACTGGGGGAAGTATAACATTACGACGATCATCTCAGACCAGTTTGAGGCGATTGCCTACCGGTGGAAATTGGTTCAGCCCGATGAAATGCAGAAGTATTTCGAAGGAGCATGGATGAAGGAAAACATACTGGAAAATCACGGGCCGCTGTGTGCGCACTACAAGGCACATGAGAATGGAGATTTCCGGTCAGAGGGAGATTCTCCGGCATTTCTGCATACGATCATCACGGGTTTAAGAAACTTGGAGTCGCCTGACTGGGGCGGTTGGGGCGGACGATATGTGAGTGTAAGGGAGAACACCTGGCTCGATCCGGTGCCGGTGGAAGGCTATACATATCCTGAAGGGCGCTGGTATGGGAGTACCGGATGGGGAAGAAATAGCTTAAGGGAAGGGTCCCCAGCTACTGCGGATCAGCGGCAGGAATATTTTAAGTCCATGTGGCGTTGGTCGGAGGCCATACAGAACGACTTTGCTTCCCGGGCCGATTGGTGCGTGTTATCCTATGAGGAAGCAAATCATCCTCCTCTGGTTGTGCTGGGACATGAGGCGAACCTGAAGGTGAAAGCGGGGGATAAGGTGGAACTGAGTATGCGGGGGTCAAGTGATCCGGACGGGGATGAGCTGGAGTGTCGATGGTGGCAATATCAGGAAGCAGGATCCTATGTCGGAGCTATTGAAATTCAGGATGAAGACAATCAGGATGCATCGTTCAAGGTGCCAGAAGATGTAGTTAAAGGGGGAAGTATCCATATTATTTGCGAGGTGAAGGACAGCGGAGCACCTCAGTTAACAAGGTATCAGCGGGTAGTTATCGAGGTCATGGATTAACTCAAGTCATCACTAGCTTACCCAACCGCGATACAGTGGATGTACGCATTAATTATTTAAAAGACATGAGCCGGATTGTCCTGATCACCCTGTGTTTCACCCTAATATGTCCCCTGGGTTTGCTGGGGCAATCACCCTGGCAGCAATATGGCAAACTTGAGGTTTCAGAAAACGGGCACTTCATTCAGCACCTGGACGGTACTCCCTTTTTGTGGATAGGGGATACAGGATGGGGTATGTTCCAACAGTTAACCCGCGAGGAGGTTGATACCTACCTGGATAACCGGCAAAAGCTGGGATTTAATGTCATTCAATCCGTGGTATTCTGGTACCCCCATGGGGGTGGCTTGAATAGTGGTCCCCATAACGCTGCGAATGCCTATGGCCATCGACCCTTTACTGGAGGAGAAGATGCTCCTGATACATCCGAACCCTTGCTTGTTAAGGGAGGGAGCCCCGACTCACCCAACGACTACTGGGATCATGTGGATTACATCATTGAAGCTGTCCGGAAGCGGGATATGTATTTGGCTCTTTTGCCTTGCTGGGGGCGAGCCTATATCACCCCGCAGATGGGTGGAGATCAACAAGAATTCACGGAGGAGGAAGCCAGAAGTTATGGTGTTTTTTTGGGCAAGCGCTATCAGCTGGAATCGCACATCATCTGGGTACTGGGTGGAGATGCCAAGGCACAGATCAAAGGTTATGACAAGAACAATAACTACCAGGAGTGGGACAAACGTGCTGTTTTCAGGGCTATGGCAGAGGGGATTGCACAGGGTGTTACCGGGCAACAGCCGGCCTGGAATCAGGCTCACCCGGCCTGGAACCAGGTTTTTATGACCTATCACCCGGATGGGGACCCACCGGATAATTCTTCCAGGTGGTTTCATGAGGATGCCTGGCTAACTGCTAATGGCGTTGAAGTTTGGAAAGAAGTGGACCAGGTTTATACAACAATGTTAAGTGATTATCAGCTTAACGGGCCAACTAAACCTACACTCTTTCTGGAGGGTTCCTATGAATATGGAACCTATGGTCATGATTGTGGCTGGGTGACCCCTGTCCGGGTACGTCGTCAGATTTATCATACTTTCTTTGCCGGAGGAGCCGGTCATACTTACGGTGCCGGACCGATTTGGGCCATGCGTGGCGACGGAGGTGATTACAATTGTGGCTACACCTGGCAGCAGGCTCTTGATTTTCCAGCCGGAGTTAATTTTGCCGGTCTTACCAGGGAATTCTTAATAGCACATCAATGGTCTGAATGGATACCGGATCAAGATCTTATTGAGCGTGGAGCAGGGGAGGGAGAAATCCTTAAGACTGCCGTTCACCATGACTCTGACCAAATGGGTTTGGTGTACTTTCCCAATAGCTCATGTGCGCAGATAAAAAACACCTTAAAGGAAACAGCCACAGCCCATTGGTTTTATCCGCGCGACGGAGAAGAGACACAGGCTGGTAGCTTTAAGCAGAATGAAATCCGGGATATGATCCCACCAGAAAAGTGGGAAGATGCCATATTGGTCCTGCGTGTTGTCCCGGGTTCGCGATCAGAAGATCCTGTTAAAATAATGCCCGTGGGAAATTCTATCACAGCCGGCGAACACTACAGATTTCCTGCCCTGGAGGAACGGACCGGATATAGGAAGGCCCTGTATGCAATGCTGATCAACTCGGGATATCATGTGGATTTTGTTGGTTCGCAGAGCCATGGAATAAGATCTGAAGATAGCCCGGATTGGTTTGACTGGAATAATGAAGCCTATCCAGGATGGAAAATCCCTGATATTTCAAGAATGCTTAAAATCTCCTTGAAGATATATCAGCCTGATATCCTGCTGGTTCATGCGGGAACCAATGGAAGTGACTGGCAGGATAAACCTGGCCAGCTTATGGAAATGCTGGATATGGTGAATGACTATTCAGTGGAGAATACGCATCCGATGACTGTATTTCTTTGTTCCATTATCAACCGGTTTCAAGGGGGAGATACGCTCACAACTCAATTCAACAGGGAGGTCAAAAACAGGGTAGATGCCAGGATGGGTGATGAGATCAAGATTATTTTGGTCGATATGGAGAATGGGGCAGGTTTGGACTATTCGGATCGTCCTCCTGATCCAAATGCCGATCCTCCCTATGAAGGTGGGGATATGTTGGGTGAAACCTACCCCGGTGTAGATTATGATCAATATCATCCCAATGAAAAAGGGAATACCAAAATGGCAAAAAAACTCTACGAAGAACTGATCAGAATCCTTAATCAGGGAGTACGGTTACAATAATTCGTTTATATCTCGATAAGGCCGGTGTTCCCTTGTCTGTTACCTTCAGGATCACATGAAAGGTCTCTTCGTTTTCCACTTCAGGAGCGTTCATGTTCAGCCCGTGTGCATTCTCCGCACCGCCGATGGGCACCGGTGTTTTATTCGTTCCGGCCTCTGGATAGTTAAACCACAGGAAACTGAGGTTATCGCCATCCGGATCGTTTGAATTGCTGGCATCCAGGCCAAAGTCCTCTCCCGATTTTACAGTGATGTGATCGGGTCCTGCCAGTACGGGTACCGGGGGGTGATTGGCTTGCTCGAAGGAATGTAAACACCAGTCCATCCGGGCGGCAAAATCATTCTGAAAGTCATCCCGCCAGCGCCACAGGGTCTCTTTGTAACCGGTAAAGGAAGATGTGTCCTTTCGTACTGCCCGTCCGTATTCGCTGGGAAGGTAGGGAGTGTAGGTATCATTTGCATTGGTCCAGATTTCCCTGGTTTCGGGTGCTATTTCCACCATAGATCCACCTTTCTTGGTCTTGGAAAAATCCGGTTTGTACAGTTCGTATCGGCCGCCCCAGCCTCCCCATTCCGGATGCTCCGGCACATTCAGCCCGTTGGAGATTAATGCCAGCCACGAGGGTGTATCTCCCTCTACCCCCCAGGCTACATCCGGATATGCAGCCCCCAGGGGACCATGGCCCTGTTGAATGTTTCCGGCGATCCAGCTGTTGCTGATCGTTTCGTTGTTGATGCCTTTCACAAAGCTATTTATTCCGGTCCATGTGGCACTTCCGTAATCATCACCCGGACTCACAATGTAAAACAGGTCAGGGAAGTTGTTCCTGATCCATATACCGGCGTCGTCCTGGTCAGAAATGGTGTATACCCTGAGTTTTGAGATCAGTTGTTTGGCTTCCTTTTTTGATTTGCTATCCCGGATCTTATGCAGCGTCTGGGCAAGTGTATTCACACCTCCCCAGACAGAGATCCAAAGGGGACGTTCATCTTCCTCTTCGAGTTCCCTCAGGATCCAATCCGAACCTTCCGAGTCATTCCCCTCACCCACTCCCAGCATACCGTATACCGGCGGGCCCTCCTTTACCAGTTTTAGCAGTTCTTCTTCACCAGGATAAGCGGGATCATGTTGGATAAGATTGGCATGAACTTTACCATAGGCCTGAATTACTTTCACAATGGATTGGGGTTCTACACTGTTTTGATGCCAGCATGATGTGGCAGCAACCATTCCCTTTATATCAATTTCATTGGCATACAGTAATAAACGAACAAAGGACTGTGTGTCATCGGGATCAGCTTCTATATCGCTCAGGATAATGACTCTGTGTTTTTGTTCTGCCCGGGCATATCCAGATTGCAATAAGAGCCCCAGAGAAAACGCAATCAGATAAATAATAGGTTTTTTACTACCCATGGTTTCAGATTATGGCTCAACTGTAATAATCACCCTAAGGTAACGTGTTAGTGCTGGCGTACCTTGATCAGTGACTGCCAGGATGATGTGCATGGTCCCTAGTCTGGCTTTACCGGGCACTACGAACCAGGCATTTGCTTTATCAGCATCTTGTATATGAAGCGGATCACCAGTTCTTGCAGACGATAGGGTGAAAGTGCCTACCTCCCCGTAATAAATCCATTTGTAAGTGAGGTTGTCTCCATCAGGATCATTGGAACCCTCTGCACTTAAGTCAACCCGGTCTCCAACTTTTACGCTAAGCCGCCGGTCATGATTCATATGCGGTACGGGTGGATGGTTTGCCTGGTCATAGGGCTTGATGGTCCAGTCCATGCGTGCAGAAAAATCATTTTGATAGTGTGACCGCCAACGCCAAATGGTGGCCTTATTGCTGGTGTGCCAACTGCTGTCAGCGCCGTATACTTCATCCTGTGCATTGTTCCAGAGCGGACGGGTTTCCGGTTCCAGGAACCATTTCTCTGTTCGAGGCTGGTAGAATTCATAACGGCCTCCCCAGCTTCCCCAATTGGGATGTTCAGCCTCTCCCAGGCCATTGTTGATGAGATACATGAAACTCGGTGAATCTCCTTCCATCAAAAATTTCATATAGGGATACTGTGCTCCCAGAGGCCCCTTGCATCTGATGTTCTCATCGAGCCAGGGATTGTCAACAATGTTAAAAATACCACCGGCAAAACGCCCATGAAACTTATCTCCACTAATGCCGGTCCACGTAGCATGATGGTAGCCCCCATAGAGATGAAATCCCGGACTGGCAATATAGAAAAGCTGCGGAAATGAACTTCTTATCCACGGTCCGCTATCGTCCTGATCGGAGATCGTATAAACCCTGAGTTTGGAAACAAATTCGCTTAAATCTTCCGGCGACCTCGTTTCTCGAACTTTCCAGAGTGCCTGAGCAAGGCAATTGGGCCCACCCCAAACTAGCACCCATACCGGACGTTGTTCGTCCCGGTCGACTGCTTGTATAATCAGCTCAGAACCTGGTGAATCCATTCCCTCTCCAACTGCATTCATTCCATAATCTTTTCGTCCCTCCCTGACAACCGACGATAAATATTCAAGCGTTGGATAGCCCGGTTCATGCTTCAAAAGATTGTCCCTTACCAAGCCATAAGCATCAAGAATCTCGAGAATTCTCCAGGTAGCGATTTCTTTTTGTTGATGTACAGAGGTTGTAGCGACTAATCCTTCCACATCCCATTGGTTGGAATAGGTCAGGAATCTAACCAGCGACATGGCATCATCAGGCTCATTTTCGATATCGGTGAGTACAATGATTCTCGGTTTCTCATTACCTGTTTGCGCCGCCAGATTTACCAATCTTAAACACAGAAAGGCCAGTATGAATATTCTTACAATAGGTATGAATTTCATCCTTATATTTTTTGTGTCATCGCTAAAAGCGAGATTGCATTCTTATAAATTCCTTGCATGTCAAGTTCATAATGAGCAAAAATCTCAAGGGCCTTGCCGTGGACAGCGTTCTCATCCGGTATACCAAGTATTTTCATCCTGGTGGGATGGTTTTGGGAAGTGATTTCTGCCACTTCAGCTCCCAGCCCACCAAAGATGCTGTGCTCTTCAACAGTTAGCATACACCGCGTACTTTTTGCTGCATCAAGGATGGAGTTTGAGTCAAAGGGTTTCAGCGTATGCATATCCATGACAGTGACGGATATTCCTTCCGCTTCAAGCTTTTCGGAAGCCATCAGTGCATGGTAAACAGTTTCACCGGTAGCTATAATGGCAATATCCTTGCCGGTTTTCAATACTTTAGCCTTGCCTGGTTTAAAAGTGTCCGACTCAGAATAGATATCAGGAACAGCATTTCTACCAACTCTCACATAGGCACTTTCCTCGGTGATGGACAGGTGCCGGATCAGCCAAATTGACTGAAAACGGTCTGATGGAAGATAAACATTCATTCCGGGGAAGGTGCGCATGACTGCAATGTCGTGCAGGCTGTGGTGGGTTGAACCCAGGGCTCCGTAACTGACCCCGCCGCTGACCCCAATGATTTTCACATTGGCTTTGGAGTAGGCTACATCGACCTTAACCTGCTCCAGGGCTCTTGCCGAATAAAAGCATGCCGGACCACAAACAAATACATTTTTACCCGCCAAGGCCAGTCCGGCACTTACCCCCACAGCATTCTGTTCAGCAATACCCACTTCAACGAACTGTTCCGGCAACTCATTGGCAAACCTATCCAAAGTTACACTGCCACGTGCATCTGAAGTAACCACAAACAGATCCTTATTCTTTTTGGCCTCTTCAACCAGGGTATTTGTAATGGCTGTTCTGCAAGGAATTGTACCCATCCTATATCTTCTCCAATTTTAAATTCAACTCTTCCATTGCCTGCTGAAATTGTTCTGCAGTAGGTACTTTGTGATGCCAGGCTGCCTTGTCCTCCATAAAAGAAACTCCTTTTCCCTTGATGGTATGAGCAATAAGAAAGGAAGGTAAGCCTTTTTCAAAAGGAGTTTTCCTGAGCATGGAGGTCAGTTCATCCATGTCATGCCCGTTGCAGGAACGTACGCTCCAGCCATTTGCCTGGTATTTTGCTTCCAGATTTTCGATGGATAGCACATCCTCGGTCCTCCCGCTGATCTGCAGCCCGTTCCTGTCGATGATGGCAATCAGGTTATCCAGGTGGTAATGGCCAGCCGTAGCGGCTGCTTCCATGATGGAGCCCTCTCCATGTTCACCATCGCCCATCAGGACATAGGCACGGCATCCGGTACCGGATCTTTTTGCGGCCAGTGCCATACCCACACCCACGGACAACCCATGCCCCAATGCTCCCGAATTCACCTCTACTCCGGGGACTTTACGGGTAGGGTGACCTGCCAGGATGGAATTGAAATCGCCATAGGAGTCAAGAATCTCTTCACTGAAGAAGCCCCTTTTCGAAAGTACTGCATGATAGCTTTCAACCGAATGCCCCTTGCTCATGATAAACCTGTCCCGTCCCTTCATATTGGGATGATGCGGATCAATGTTCATCACGTCGAAATAAAGTGCCACCAGGATATCCACCGAGGACATGGATCCCCCGGTGTGTCCTCCACCTGCCTTTACAATATTCTGAAGCAGTTTTTTCCTGACTTCAACCGCTATCTGATCAAGATCCTTCATAAATCAGGCATTTGACATGGTGATGAGCACCAGGGCAATCAGAAACAGGACAAACATGGCGGACAGGATGCCATTGGTGCCTTTGGGGGCACCTTTGAACTCCTTCCAAATGAAGACACCCCACAGGATGGCTACTACAGGAGCCGCATTGCTTAAGGCATAGGCAATGGTAGTTCCTTCGCCCGATGACATAAAACTAACAACCATTCCGAGCATCCATATGGAGCCGCCTAATATTCCCCACCAATGGGTTTTAAATGATCCTTTGAAATAGGCACTCATTTTTACCGGTTCCCCTTCAACGGGCCTTGCCATAAAGAAGGGATTGATAATAAATGTGCTTAAGAATGCTCCAAGTGCAAATAATACCGCGCCTGTATACGGGGTGAGTGAACCGGCTCCGCTTAATCCAAATGCCGGGTCCATTCCATACATGGTGATGGTATAAAATGGTGCGATGAACAAACCTGCCAGAACGGAAAGAATAATTCCTTTGGCACTGGCTTTCTTCTGGTAAGCTGCGAGGCGCTTGTATGAAACCATACTCAGATAGATGGCCAATATAGCCAGGGCCATCCCTATAAACAGCAGATAAGGATTGCTGCTGCTTTCACCCTGGGTGGAAATCTCAATAATATAACCCAATATGGTACCTCCCAACCAGGCGATTCCACCTCCTATGGGAAATCCAACTGCCAGGCCAGCTACGGCAATCGCGGCAACCAATAACAGGTTTCCTAAATTCCATATGACTCCTCCCAACATTCCAAAAGCAATGCTTCGGGCATCAGCCTGGGCCAAATCCTCCAGAAATGATCTGCCACCTGGTTCTTTGCCAAGGCTGCCAAGTGTAAAGGCTGCGATTAAAGAGCATATCAACAATCCCAGTACAACATCCCAATAGAACAATTCAAATCGCCAGTTTTTTGCAGCCAGTTTTTGGGTATTGGCCCAGGAGCCCCAACAGGTCATGGCTACCAGGAAAAAGAATACTGCTAAGCCATAATTGTGTACGAGTATCATAGTAATAGTGTTAGTGTGTTGGTTTGTTAGTGTGTTAGTGTGTTAGCTGTGCTTATAGATTTCCCAGCCCAGGTAATTTCCAATGGCCTCTTCAAGAATGTCTCCCACATGTCCGCGAACCATGCCCACATGGTGTTCGAAGCCGTTTTTGCACATGTATTTCATTAAGCCCTGCAGATTGGGGATCTTGCAAATGGCAATTCCACCATCCATCCCATAGGGGTCGTCTGTAATCACGCCTTCTCCCAGGTATGACTTAATAAGACCTTTTGGATCATCGGTGGAGATGCGGAAGTAGGTCATGTCACCCGGAGCCACTTTGCCCTTTACAGCCCCGAAAGTATCCTCCTGTCCGAGAACGGTACCCAGGATGTCCAGGCTTCCGATCTCGATCTCATTCTCGAAGAATGATTTGGGATAATTGCTGCAATGGGTGCAGACCACCTTGTCCCGGTCTTCGGCAAAGTTGTTGTTCCAGTCAAGCAGGGCAGAGGGTCTCTGGGAGGCCAGTGCCAGGGCATACATGCCAATGGTTCCGGCAATATCCACTTCACAGGCCGATGGCATCAGTTTTTCACCCATCATGCTCATGGTCACACAGGCAGCACACCCATAATTTTTTTCAATAGATTCCCAGCATTGAAGGGCTGAAATGTCTATGTTGTTTTCTTCGATCCAGTTTTCCACTGCCAGTCCGAACCGCGCCTGCTTTGATATTTGTCCTTTATGCAAAATCTTGCAGGTACCGTAATCCTCAATAGCCTTCACTTTTTCCAGGACATCCGCGCTTTTCTCATCGATTTTATTGGCAGCAGCCAGAATTTCAGACATGTCCACAGGGACCACTGTAATCCCCGTCTTCTGAAGAATCTTTTCACTCACCCTCATGGTCTGGAATCCAATGGGCCTGGTTCCGATGGCACCCACCCGGAGTCCTTTCATCCCTTTCACCACCCTGCATATGCCGGCAAACTTATAAAGATCGGTTGTGAATTCCTTGCTGTCCAGTGAATAGGTATGGTAGGTAGTGTCGGTAAATTTTATCCCATATTGGTACAGGTTGTTGCATACGGAAAGTTTGCCACAGAATGCATCCCGTCGTTCCTTCACACCCACTTTGTCGTTGTCGTCATCACAGGCCATAATGAGCACAGGGACATCCAGGCCAGCCATTTGAATGGTATTGACTACCCCCAATTCATCCCCGAAATTGGCCAGCACCACCACGATACCGTCTAATTGATCAGCATACTGCTTGAAATATTTGGCACATTTCACTGCATCTTCGTATCCTTCGACGTTACCCGTAGGTGTGGCATCTGTGGGAATAATGACCGAGCCGTAGCCCATCTTATCCAATTTTTCCAGTACAGTTTTCCTGGCACTGACAGCCAGTTCGAAATTAAAAATGTTCCGGGTTGCAATAATGACCCCGAATGATTGTTTTTGCTTTGCCATGATCGTTTTGGTATTTGATAGTTTTAAATGAGTTGCACTCGTTTCACCGCTGTGAGCCAACCTGCATAAAGTTTTTCAACCTGGCTGGCCTCCATGTCAGGTTCAAAGGTCCGGTCAACCAGCCTCAGATTTGAAATCTCTTCAATGCTGTTCCAGAATCCTGTGGCAAGCCCAGCCATGAAGGCTGAACCCAGGGCAGATATTTCCTCAATACTGGTTCTGACAATGGAGTTGCCCAGCATGTCGGCCTGGAATTGCATCAGAAAGTTATTTCGTGTGGGACCTCCGTCCACCCTGAGTTCTTTCAGGCTGATCCCGGCACCTGACCCCATCAGGTCCACAAGATCCTTGACCTGGTAGGCAATGCTTTCCAGTGCCGCCCGGGCGAAATGGCCTTTATTTGTATCCCTTGACATGCCGGTGATGGCGGCCCGTGCCTGATTGTCCCAGTAAGGAGCCCCCAGTCCAACAAAAGCGGGTACAAGGTAGACCCCGTTGTTTCCGTCCAACGATTTGGCCAGTTCTTCCGTTTCCGCCGCAGAACCTAAAAGTTCCAGGTCATTCACAAGCCAGTTGATTGTATCCCCTGTGCAGTGGATGTTTCCTTCAAAAACGTAATCAATTGCTTTCTCCCGTCCCCAGCCAATGGAGGTAACCAAACCGTTGGGTGGGGGTAAGGGTTTGTTCCCGATATTCATCATAATGGATGAGCCTGTGCCATAGGTGGCCTTCGCCATACCAGGACTGAAACAGTTCTGTCCGAACAGAGCGGCATGTGAGTCCCCCATCAGGCCGGCAATGGGTATGGGATTCTCGAATATAATGGCAGAATCGGTAGTCCCGATGATTTCGTCGCTGTATTCCAGTTTGGGCATCATGCTGCGATCCAGTGAAAACAGTTCAATCAGATCATCATCCCAATCCAGGGTCTCCAGGTTCAGCAGCATGGTTCGGCAGGCATTTGAATAGTCGGTGGCATGCACACGTCCGCCTGTCAGTTTCCAGACCAGCCAGCTGTCCATGGTACCTGCCATCAGGACTCCCTCTTTCATTTTCTCCTTTACACCTTCCACGTTATCGACAATCCATTTCAGCTTGCTGGCTGAGAAATAGGGATCAATGATAAGGCCTGTTTTATCCCGAATGAATTGTCCCTTTATTGCTTCTTTCAGTTGATTGCAGAATTCCACCCCCCGCTGGCACTGCCATACTGCTGCATGGCTGACAGGAATTCCGGTGGTTCTGTCCCAGATCATGGCTGTTTCGCGCTGGTTGGTAATGGCGATGCATGCAATTTCAGACTCTTTGCATCCTGACTGTTCGGTCAGCTGCGCAATTCCTTTGAGTGTATTGCTGACGATCTCCATGGGATCGTGTTCCACGAAACCAGGCCGGGGATAGTACTGTTTGTGAGGCAGAGATACCCTGTTAACCAACTCAGCTTTCCTGTTGAACAGCATTGCTTTGGTGGCAGAAGTACTTTGATCAATCGCTAAAATCAGGTTCTTTTGGGTGCTCATAAGTTTCGAAAAATTACGAATAATCTTCAAAACTACAATAAAACACAAATAAACGCAAGTATATTTATTTATGCGATGATAAAATCAATGTCATGCGCTTTGAAAAGCTCTTTGTGCTCCTCGCTAATGAATGGATCTGTGATGATATAGTCGATCAGGGAGAGTGCTCCCAGACTGGCGAATGATGGTTTCCGGATTTTGGTGGAATCAGCAACCAGGTAGATGGTTTCTGCTGCATCAATCATTGCTTTTTTGACCACCAGGTCACTAATGCTGGGGTAGGTAAGTCCGGCTTTCAATGAGATTCCTGCTGTGGCCAGGAACAGTTTGTTCACGTGGATGTTCTTCAGGAAGTCTGCCGCCTTCTGTCCTGTCAATGAGAGGGTAGGGGGTTTGAATTCCCCCCCGGTCATCATGATATCAATGCCTGGTTCTGTTCCAAGCATCAGGGCAATGTTCAGGGCATTGGTTATGATGGTTAGGTTTTTCCTTCCCCTCAGGTTTTTGGCGATCTCTGTCGTAGTGGAGCCGGAGTCCAGGATGATCACATCTCCGTTTTCGATGAGTTCTGCTGCCTTTTTCCCGATGAGTTCCTTTTTATCCATGTTCTCATTGTTCATCAGGGAGAAATTCCGGACCTGGTCTTCCACATTTTTTAAAAAGGCCCCTCCATGTTCACGGATAATCAGGTCTTCAGCTTCCAGTTTCTCCAGATCCTGTCGAATTGTCACTTCAGATACCTTAAATAATTTTGCCAGATCGATTACTTTTGCGGATCCGTCTTCCCGTAAAAGTTTAATTATCTGCTCTCTGCGCTGATTTGCTAGAAGTGCCATAGAAATACTAATTGGTGGTATACGAAAATAGGTAAAAATGAATAGCTATCAAATACTTTCAATTATTTGCGAAAATCACAGAAAGCTGGATTTTAAAGTATTGAAAACAACTTTGATATGGGTGAAGTATCTCTTCTTTTAATACTATCCGGTTTCCGGACGTTGATGACGATAGACAATTTGCATATATTTGCTGAAGTACTTGTCAGCGAAAGAGAATGGAATAACAGATGAAATATTTGAAAAAAGTAACCAGTCTTTGGCTTGCAGTAAGCATGGCCATGATTGCCTTGGTTCAGTGCAATGACACGGAGAAAGGTTGCCCCAAACCCAGGATTTTAATCAGTTCCGATATTGGTGGAACTGATCCTGATGATTTTCAGTCCATGATCCACCTGTTGATGTATGCTGATCTCTTTCAGATCGAAGGACTTGTATCATCCCCTTATGGTTTAGGCCGGAAAAAAGACCTTCTTGATATGATTAATCTTTATGGAAAGGACTTCAGCAAATTGACGGAACACGCAACGGGCTTCCCTGATCCCGATTCTCTGAGGAGCATCTGTAAACAAGGTGCTTTTTTCACGGCTCCATTTAAAGGGTTTGATACTTCAACCGAAGGATCAGACTGGATTATCAAATGCTCAAAAAGGGTAAGCAATCAGCCTTTATGGGTGTTGGTTTGGGGTGGCCTGGAAGATTTGGCTCAGGCCCTGCATGATGCTCCCGGGATAAAAGAGAAGATTAAAGTTTATTGGATTGGCGGTCCAAACAAGAAATGGAGTGTTAATGCATATTCCTATATTGCTGCTAATCACCCCGATCTCTGGATGATTGAAGCCAATGCTACTTACCGGGGCTGGTTCATGGATTCGGAGTCTCCGGATAATATCACCAATGAGGCTTTCTTTGACAACTATATCCAGGAACGTGGTGCCATGGGTAAGGCCTTTAAAACGTATTATAAGGGCATACTGAAAATGGGCGATTCACCTTCACTCACCTATGTGATGAATGGTATTCCCGAGGATCCTTTCAGCGAAAGCTGGGGTGGGAATTTCAGCCAAATTGATCGCGGTTCAAGGGTAGTTTTTGATCGCAATACCACCATATCTGATACGGTCGTTTCTTATGGTGTAATTGAATGGGTATTCAAAGGCCCTGAACTTGATATTCATCCTGATACGGCTTGTTTTGCTTTGGAAATATCGAATCAGTCATGGCCGGGATATTACCTCGGTGATGGGAACTACAGTGTTCGTTACTCATCAAAGAAGCCGGAAATATGTACCTATATCACGGCCAGTTCTATTCCTGAATTGAATGGTCATGCAGGTCAGTTCGTGAGCATCGCACCCTGGCCAGGTAAAGCTGCACAGGATGATTACCAGCTTGGGGTTTCCTGGTTTAGTGACAGACCAGAGCAGGAATTTTTCTTTGGGGTGCAACAGGGAGCAAGAACCGTAGCGAAGTATCGTGAGGCCTTCCTGTCAGACTGGGCCCTCAGGTGGGAATGGCTTAAATAGTTACGAGGAAGCGGATAAGATGATGATCCTCGGTTACTGGGATGGCTTTGAGATTCTAAATAAAGGGTAGCTAAGCAGATATCATGATTATAAATCATTCACGTCGCGGCTTGTTTGCCCTGTTCATTGTATGTTTTACCTGGACTGCATCGCTTCCGTCATCTGGACAGGAAGCTGATCCGGGTGACGGTACATACTGTAATCCCATTCTTCATGCAGACTACTCTGATCCGGATGTGGTTCGGGTGGGGGATGATTTCTACATGGTGTCATCCAGTTTCAATTGTGTACCCGGGATCCCGGTACTTCATTCAAAGGACATGGTGAACTGGCAGATTGTAAATCATGTTTTCAAAAGGCAGATTCCAGACACAGTTTTTACCATTCCACAGCATGGAAATGGTGCCTGGGCCCCTTCTATTCGATATCATCAGGGGGAGTTTTACGTCTACTACGGGGATCCGGATTTTGGAATTTTCATGTCTAGTACTTCCGATCCGATGGGTACATGGAGTGCGCCTCATCTGCTCCGTCCAGCCAAGGGGTGGATCGATCCATGTCCGCTATGGGACAAGGATGGGAATGCTTACCTGGTCCATGCCTTTGCCGGAAGCCGTTCAGGAAGAAAAAGCATCCTGGTGGTTCACCGAATGAGTCCGGAGGGAAGAACCTTGCTGGATGATGGTGTTTTGGTTTTTGATGGTCATAAAAACCATCCCACCATTGAGGGCCCGAAGTTTTACAAGCGAAACGGGTATTATTACATCTTTGCCCCGGGAGGTGGTGTGCAATATGGCTGGCAAACGGTGCTTAGGTCTCATAACATTTATGGGCCCTATGAGGACCGGGTTGTGCTGCACCAGGGTAAAACAGAGATCAATGGACCCCATCAGGGGGCGTGGGTCGAGCTCGAGAACGGGGAATCCTGGTTTTATCATTTCCAGGACCGTAGAGCCTATGGCCGGATTGTACATTTGCAGCCCATGCAATGGATAAAGGACTGGCCGGTGATAGGATCTGATGATGATGGGGATGGTATTGGTGAACCGGTGATGATATACCGAAAGCCAGACACTGGATATAAGGGTCACCTGCTTCAGATGCAAACTTCCGACGAATTTAATTCACATTTACCGGGTTTACAATGGCAATGGCAGGCCAATCCGGAGCCGGAATGGATGTTCCTGTCAGGCAGTGAGGGTTTCATGAGGCTCTATTGCCAGTTCAACAGCAACACGGATCCGAATCTGTGGGAGATTCCTCACCTCTATTTGCAGAAATTCCCTGCATCTGAATTTACAGGCACGGCAAAGGTCCTTTTCCATCCCATGCAGGATGGGGACAGGATGGGCCTGGTCATCATGGGAATGAGTTATTCGGCTTTGATGATCGAACAATCAGAGGGGCGGATTTATTACAGGGTGATTCGAAATTCCGAAGCAGAGAAGGGGGGAGAGAGCCTGAAAGACCCGCTTGTACACATTCCATCCAGTGAAATTTATCTGAGGGTGAGGGTGACAGAGAATGCCAGATGTATCTTCAGCATCAGTATGGATGGTGAGAATTTCACGGAGACCGGGGATGCTTTTGATGCGAAAGAAGGCAAATGGATCGGGGCCAAAGTTGGACTTTTTGCCCTGGGATCGGAAAGAACAAATGATACAGGCTGGGTTGATGTGGACTGGTTCAGAATTTCTACGGTAAAAGTCTATCCATAGTGAAAAAGCAAAATTTGATGAAGAAAATAGCAATTCTCCTTGGCCTTTTGATCCTTCATATGATCGCATCAGGTCAACCTGTCAAAAAGGTCAGCGATGAGCTTGTACTGGTCACCATGAAAAAAGCTTCAGCCTACATGGCAAATGAAGTTTCCTGCCATGGAGGCTACCTCTGGTACTATAAAGAGGACCTAAGCGAGGTTTTTGGAGAGGTTCCTGCCAGGAAATCGCAAATATGGGTACAGGGAACGGGAACTCCTGCCATGGGCCATATCTTTTTGGATATGTACGAAGCTACCGGTGATGAGGAGTATCTGGGCTATGCAAAAAAAGCAGCCAGTGCACTTATCTTTGGCCAGCATCCAATGGGAGGATGGCACTATTTTATCGATTTTGATAAGAAAGGGCTGGAAGGTTGGTACAGGGATACAGCTTCACAGTTTATTATTGGATGGGAGGAGTATCGCTACTACTACGGAAATTGTACTTACGACGATAATGTAACACAGGGCGCTACCAAATTCCTGATCTCCCTGTATAAAGCAACCCTGGAACCGGTTTACCTGGCACCATTGCTGAAAGCCCTGAATTTCATTCTAATTTCCCAATACCCCAATGGAGGATGGCCACAGCGGTACCCCTTGCGGTACGATTTTGCACATGACGGGCTTCCCGACTACACCTCCTATTATACCCTGAATGACGGAGCCATGAACAATACCATCGATGTGTTGCTGGAGGCATATGAATTGCTTGGAGATGAAAGATATTTGATGGCTGCAAAAAGAGGAGCCGATTTTTTTATGCTGGTACAGGGTCCTGAAGGTCAGGCGGGATGGACAGACCAGTTTGATATGGATTTACAACCCACGGCAGCCCGTACCCATGAACCCGCGTCATTCCAGGTTCGATATACCCTCTCAACCATACATCAACTGGAAAAAATGTTTCTCTATACCGGCGATCGCAGGTACCTGCGCCCCATTCCCATGGCTCTGGATTGGATAGAATCGTCGGTTCTCAAAATAGACGATAGAGGAAGACCCGAGTTTGCTAAATGGTATGAGCCTGTGAGCAATTATCCGATCACTATGGATTATTTAAATGAGTTCACTGCCGAAGGATATATGAGATACAAATATACGGTCGATAGTTCTGTAAATTTTGTGAAGCTGCCGGGAAAGTCATCCTACCGGGAACAATACGAGCTTATCAGGGATGTTGAACCGGGTAAAGAACGAGAAATGTATGAAAACCTAAATCAAAGAAGCAGGAGAAACAGCACTGTGGATGAGCAGAAGATCACTGATTTGATCAACTCCGTGAATGAAAATGGGATTTGGATTGAATCCTTCACTGTACACGACATATCGAGAACCATGGTACCCAATTATAAATCTGTCGTTAAAAACGGATCCTACCTCTATGCCGTAAAGGAGCTGGAGGGAATCTCAACCCAAACCTATATGAGGAATATGCTTCTTTTAATGGATTTTTTAAATAGATCAAATGAATATAAATCAGAATTCAAAGAGATGAATGATGAGTAGAAACAGCAGTGGAATAGGATTTATTATGACCCTGTTTTTAATGGGTTCCTGCCAGGATCAGGCGACAGACGTACCACTTTTAAAGGTCTCTGATAACCACAGATTCTTACAGGACGAAAACGGGGAGCCCTTCTTTTGGCTCGGAGACACTGGATGGCTTTTGTTTTCGAAATTGAACAGGGAGGAGGCAGAACGCTACCTAGAAAACCGGGCTGCAAAGGGCTTCAATGTGATACAGGCAATGGTTCTTCACAATGTTAATGCGTCTAATTTTTATGGCGATGCGGCATTGGTGAATGGCGATGTAAGTCAGCCATTTCTTACATCCGGATCTTCGTTTGAAAACGATGAGGAGTACGATTATTGGGATCATGTGGATTATATAATCAGGCTTGCCGGGAAAAAAGGAATTTATATGGCGCTTGTTCCGGTTTGGGGATCCAATATAAATGGAGGTCTTGTCAGCCATGAACAGGCCCAAAACTATGCAAGCTGGCTGGCAAAAAGATATGCGCCTGAACGTAACATTATATGGTTGAACGGGGGAGATACCAGGGGAAGCGATTCAACTTACACCTGGAATATCATCGGAGAAAGCATCAGAAAAAATGCGCCTGATCACCTGATCACCTTTCATCCCTTTGGCCGCACAATGTCTTCCATGTGGTTTCACAATGCACCCTGGCTTGATTTTAATATGTTTCAATCCGGACACCGGCGCTACGATCAGGATGATTCCGAATTGGGATATGGACAGGATAACTGGAAATATGTGCGTGACGATTACAGCCTGGTTCCTGTAAAACCGACGATCGACGGCGAGCCTTCGTACGAAGGAATCCCGCAGGGTCTTCATGATCCTGCGGAACCCTGCTGGACTGAGAATGATGTAAGGCGCTATGCATACTGGTCCGTTTTTGCAGGAGCCTTCGGATTTACCTATGGACACAGTGCGGTTATGCAGATGCACAAACCCGGGGACCATGGGGGGTATGGAGTGAGGGAGTACTGGTATGAGGCCATGGATGCACACGGGGCCAGTCAGATGATCCATTTGAAAAACCTGATGCATTCATACCCATATTTTGAAAGGATCCCTGATCAAACCATCATTGCTGACCAGCCGGGTGAAAAATATACATACCTGGCGGCCACAAGAGGCAGGGATTATGCCCTGGTTTATACCTTCACGGGGCGAAATATGGAGATAGCCATGGGGAAGATTTCAGGATCGAAAGTGAAAGCATCATGGCTTAATCCACGGAACGGGGAAAAAAGCATGCTGGGTGAGTTCGGAAACAGCGGGAAAATAACCTTCGATCCCCCCGGCGATCAGGAAGAGGGAAATGACTGGGTCCTCATTCTGGAGGCCTTGTAGTCATGAATAGTCTCTGATAGACCTTTGGTCTCGCTCTCATCCAACCATTTAATATGCAACTGTATAGTTAGGCAGTCTCCAGGATTCAATACAGGTTCATAGTCTACTGTTTTATCAGTATTTCCGTTGTGATCCAGTGCACTTGCACCAATTTCAAGGCCCATTCCATCCCAATTTTTCATGAGAATGGAAGCTCCCTTCCTGTCCGTAAATTCTTTTGAACCTTTTCCCCCACTGCAAAACCAGGTCTGGAAATAAGGAGAAGGGGGAACAGAAACAACCAATCCGGTTCGATCGGGGTATTCTAAAAGTGATGTGATGCAATCAGTTCCTGGTTCCGTTTGACTGTGTAACAGATTCTTATGAATAATTCCTGTTTCGGTTCGAATGGACCAGTCTTCAGCCACATGCCAGGTTTCAATATCATCGGGCAAAGCATTTCCTCCTCGCTCCTCAACGTGTTTGGAAGGTACCAACAGCTTAGCGCCTTCCTCGGGTTTGAAGGTTATGTGATAGCCCCAGTCCGGAACACGAATGGCTTCGCTTACATTCTCAATGCAGTCTTCAACAATAATCTCCAGGCTATGGGCAGGGATGGAATATTTCCTGGTTACCTTAAAAATTGCAGAGCCTCTGTTGTACCAGGGAAGTTGATGATCCCCTTCAAAAGTCCTGTAAATAAATGAACCCTGAATCCAGCATGCTTGATCATTTTCAGTTCCAAAAAGAATTTCATTGATCGGAATATTGGATGTTTCTCCATGGAGCAGTTCAGTCTTCCCATCGACAGTTACAGGCATTCCCCAGTTTTTGAGGCCATAAAACTCCAGTCCACCCACCATTGTTTTCAGAAAGGTGAAGCCTGGTGCCGCTTGGCCATTGATGCTGATTTCATCGGACCACAAATCGAGTTCCTCTGTATCGACCAGGTCAATTGGTGCTTCCCAGAATATGGTCCGATTCCCCATCCATGCCTGGGCAATGGATAATCCTTTTGAGGGGAAAAACTCGACACCCATTTTTTTATTCCAGACATTGACACGATTGGCAGGTTGAGGATCACCTTCGTGATGATAAATCCTGATTTGAAATCCCTGAAACTCCAGTTCGTTCTCGGCATTCAGGTTCAAATCCTTTACATTAAAAATCTGAGCGTTCGCCATCTGTTTCATTTTCTTAAATTTTTTCATAAGCCGGTAGACCTGCTCCAGCACACTGACCATGGTGGCCAACCATTCCTTTACATTGTTTGGTCACCTTTATTGAATTCATATTCAGGTCTATCACTCCTCCAACTTCGAAGCCAATGATTCTTGCTCCCTTTGTTTCCAGGGCCTCTCTCAGGACGCCGGGACCGTCGTGATCCAGGTTTGTCACCCGGATGATCTTTCCCCCTGTCTTTCCATGATCTTCGGCAAAGCTGCCTTCACTCAAAGGGATTTCATTTTGCTTCTCAGACACAGTACACATGCTGAATATCAGGAATACAACAATTGAATTTGATTTCATCATTATTTTCATGGCAGAAATCTTTTGTCCTGAAGTGCAATGCATCCGCTGACGCCATGAAGTCTGCCAAAGATAAAAAAAATGATCCGGATGCATTTTGTATTTATCACCTGCTGTTTGCTTGCCATGGATATGAGGACCCTGAATGAGATTATATTTGATCATGGGGATTAAAACCGGGCATTTCATTTCACTGGAAGCTATCACAATCCCTTGTGGCCGTACTGAAGATTCTCCAGAAGCCGGTCTGAGGGTTAACAGCCTGAAATGCGAGATGCTTGAAAATCCCGTGGGAATAAATACCCCTTCACCCCGAATGAGTTGGATCCTTTCAGACGAACAGGCTTATAACTGTAGCAATACCCTAACTGAAAACCTGCTCGCCTTTGTTTTGGCCTGGTTCCTGCTGATCTGGTACATCGAGGACCTGGCCGGCATCAGGTCCCGTCCTGAACACCCTTCATTGAAGAAGATAATGATGCGCCCAACCTTTCCGGAAGGGCTGGACCATGTGGATGCTTCATACCATTCGGTTCAGGGACCCATCGAGAGCAGCTGAACAGCCCGGAATGATATACTGTTCTGGGATATAAAGATTCCGTCAATACAACAGATGAAGTGCACCTGCCTGTTTCGGATGAAAACCTCATATCCGGAAGCGGAAACCCGCTCAGGAAAGCTGAAGGAATTGAATCTGGCTCTTTTCATTTCACTATCCTTCGCCAACCATATTCCCAAATGAATAAAGCATGTGAAAAAGAATATCCTTCTGATTGCCCTTCTGATCATGATTTTTGTCTCGGCCTGTAACATGCTGCCCGATTTCAGGGAGGGCATTGTTCTGGAAGAATTTGTTTACAAGAAGGCTTATTTCCCCTCCTGCCATGCTTCGACCATTGCAGAAACACCAAGGGGCCTGATTACAGCTTTTTTTGGAGGCACCTACGAAGGGATCCTGATGATAGTATCTACTTAAGCCGGAAGCCGGATGATGCTTGGACTCCACCTGTGGAGGTTGCTATGGGCTTATCAATGATACATTGCGCCATCCCACCTGGAATCCGGTACTTAACCAGGTTCCCGGTGGAGAGCTGCTACTCTTCTTGAAGGTGGTTGCTTGACAGGAAGGAGTCAATGTGGATCTTCTCCCTGTATGTCCCTTTCTTTATATAGATATGATATTTCTGATTCTGGATTTTATTCGTATCATACTATTCTCTGATTCTTTGTATGAAAATTATTTTTTTTCAGTTTTAGATTTTTGTTGGAAATTTGACATATGATTTTTGGGACGCACGTATACCTTATTGGACAGGGTATTCCCTTATGTTTGATTATCAACTACCCCATTATAGAACATTGGAAATGTTTTACCAATCCTGGTTATTTAAATTCGACATGAGAACCATTATTTTTCACTTGTTAGCCCTTGCTAGTGGTCTGGCCTTTTCTCAGAACAAGACCGATGTGAGCCTCTTCATGAAAGATGCCCCCGTCCATTTCATCAGCGAGGTTTATTCAGAGAGTGGCGATATGTACCAGACACTGGGACACCATGGGCCTGCCATTGAAAATGAGTACATCGGATTGCGTATCTATTTTAGCCCAAAGGCGGCCATTGATGTTTATTCAAAAGCCAAGCCTGGCTTGGAGCTTAAGGATGCAGCCTGGTACCCCACCCCGGAGCAGCAGAAAAATGGATGGGGTGCCGATTATTATAAGGTGGGAGAAACGGTTGGCCTGGGCGGAATCAGGCTATGGGATGGAGAAAAGGTGCTTCCTTTGGACCCTGTTTCAGGACGTTATGCGCGTGTCCAAAAGGAGGGGACTGTTTCATTTATGGAGATGTTATCCAAGAACGTACCTTACAAAGATGGAGAGGTGGATATTCTTGTAAGGGTTACCGTTTATTCAGGCGTCAGGAATGCCAAAGTGGAAGCCTTTGCACTTTGTGATGACGATGTCCAATTTGTGACAGGTATCAATTATCACCCTGGACAGAAACTTGTTGTTGACGATCAGTATATTATTACCTGGGGTTTGCATCCGGAAGATGTTGCGGCTGAACAGGTTAACCTTGGGGCGGCCATCATGTTTCATCCGGAGGATTTTGTTCAGAAAAAGGATGATGGTACCCAGAAGCTTTTGATCACTGGACCCACTAAGCAAATCGAAAGCTGGATATCATCAGCCAATGCCAGGGAACCGGAGATGAATACCCTTGAGGAGTTTGTGAAATTTATCGAAAAATTGTAATACATCGTGATTCTGGCAGACAGGGAGGGTGCCTTCAGGGGCCATCCTGAACATGGAACAAAGGTATTTACTTTGCCATTGTCACCCTCGGGGTTCTCAATGATGGGGCCGATATATCCTGGGTGGATAATAAGAATTTCAGATAATTATTTGATATTATGAGAAGATACATTTGTATTACGATCGGATTATGGATAAGCCTTTTATCCTTCGCACAGGACGGGAGCTGGTATTATACCCATGCGACATCCACGCCTGAGCTTGTAAAATTTGAACCCGGGAAGCGCCTGGTGTATTCTTTGAAAAACACACTGGATGTGGAGCGGAAGAATTGTCCGGTTGTCATTCATCGCGAAGAATTCCCATTGCCGGATATTCACGAAATGTGGATCACCGTTGTTGATCCGGCTTTGCCTTCTTATGCGGGGCCGGATGAGGAGGTTTTGAAAATATACGGAGGGCATCAGCTGCTGGCTGAGGTGAACGGACATGCAGTTTTTCATCAGCTGGATGACCTGGATAAGGACGGGATCTGGGATGAACTCTTTTTCCAGACCGATCTGAAGCCCGGGGAGGAAAAGCTGGTCTATATCTATCTGGGTGAAAACATCCAGGGCTGGAACAAACATGCCACCCATGCCAATGTGGGCAGTTACTGCCGGCATCAGATGCCGTTCTGGGAATCGGAAAATGTGGGGTGGAAAATCTGGTTTGCCAACTGTGTGGATGTCTTTGCCAAAAGGAAACCGGTCTTGATGGCAAATCATCTCTATATGGACAACCTGGATGGCTACGGGGTATCTGAAATCAACCGGGATTGGGGATCCGATATTCAGAGCGTGGCCGGTACCATGGGAGGCGGAGCCATTTGCCTGTTTGAACATCCCAACGTGCCCGATTCTATCTCCCTGCCCCGTTTTACGCCCACAAGGAATGCAATGGCTCCGGAATCACTCTGGAACGCTGGTCAGATAAGCGATACGCGTTATGCCTATGAAGTGATTGTGAACGGACCGCTTCGATCCATGATCAAAATAAAGACCATGAACTGGAATTCAGGATCAGGAAATTACAACCTGGAGCAATATTACACTGTGTATGCCCGCCAGAGCTATTCCACCTGCCAGGTTGTATTTAAAGATTTCAATCCCACAAAGGCAGGTGTACAGATGGGCTGTGGTATCAGAAAAAAGCCGGGTGATGAAAACCTGTTTCAAAACAAGGGAATATTGATTTCATCCGGTCCGGAGCAGATCAAAGATCCTGAAAATATTGATGAAAGGGATGCGTGGCTTATTCCCTTTGTTGGCAAAGCCATTGTGGTGAAAGATCAGTATCATCCTGTGTACCGGTTTACCGCGTGCGCCGGCGGGAACCATACATTCAGGGTAAGCCCGGACTCAGATAACAGGTTTGAATATGCACTCTTTGCCGCATGGAGTGAGGGTGCAGTTTACAACAACCAGGAAGATTTTAAAGCCTACGTTCAAAGAAGCTCTTTGGAGTTTAATCATCCCGTTGACATCAGTTTTGTGAACGTGGAACTGAAAAACAGATAAGAAATTACAGGACAGCTTGTTTGGATCCTCTTCCCTGGAATACAGACCTCAGTCGTCAATGGCCTGAAATACCAGCTGCCGGAATTTCCAGCCTGTCTCATCGTTCACGGGCCCCTGGGTTTGTTTCATGATGATGCCAATGACGTTCTCCACCGGATCGGCAAAATACTGCGTATTGAAGTAGCCGCCCCAGTCAAAGGTCCCGGCGCTGCCTTGTCCACCTTTATTTTGTCCGTTTTCAGTAAGAATGCCAAATGCCAGACCGTATTTCGTATCCGAATTGTCGCCCCAGATGCTGTCAATCTGGTTACTTAAAATGGCGTTCACGGTTGTCCGGCTGAGCAGGCGTACGCCATTGTATTCCCCTCCGTTGAGATACATTTGAAGAAAGGTGGCGTAGTCTTTTGCGGTGCTTGACAAACCGGCTCCTCCTGAAAAAAATGTTTGTGCTCCCTTGATGGGGTAATCGGTATCATAAAACGTCACAGGGTATTTCTCCCACTTTCCGTTCACTTTGTGCTGAACGGCAACCAGCCTGTTTGCTTTTTCGGCAGCTTGGTAAAAACGGGTATCATCCATCCCCAGCGGATCGAAAATGTGCGTTTTTAAAAACTCATCGAATTTCATACCCGAAACAACTTCAATGAAATAACCGAGCACATCCAGGCCTTCGCTGTAGGTGAATGTTTCACCGGGCTGGTGATGCAAAGGCAGTTTTGCCAGTTTCTTCACACTCTCTTCGATGCTTATGTTCTCCGTGGTAAACAGGTCGGTAACCCCTGCTTTTTCGTAAATCATTTTCATTCGTTCGTCAGCATCGATGACCCCATAGCCAATACCCGAGGTGTGCGTGATGAGATGACGGATGGTCATTTCCGCCTGAACCGGTTCACCTGTCCAGGTGGTATCGCTGTATTGGAATGTTTTGAGTACCTGCTGGTTTTTAAATGCAGGAATGTACTTCGAAACCGGGTCGTCAAGCTGGAATTTGCCCTCTTCCCAGAGCATCATGACTGCCGTGGATGTGATTGCTTTCGACTGGGATGCAATCCTGAAAATGGCATCCCGTTTCATTTCTGTTCCCCTCTGATTATCTGCCATTCCGTAAGCCTTCCAGTGTACGATTTTTCCGTTTCGCGCCACCAGGGAGACGATTCCCGGGAGATTGCCGTTTTTCACTTCCTGTTCGCACATCTGGTCGATTCGGGCCAGGCGTTCCGGAGAAATACCAACGGTCCCGGGAGCTGCCTCTGCCAAAGCCGGCGATTTTTTTACTGATCTGGTCTGGGCCGACACGCCTGTCACCACGGACAGAATCAAAATGAAATACATGAACTTTTTCATCGCTGAATATTTTATCTGTTTAGGAATCGTAAATATATTCATTCTGCCATCCAGTTTGATTATTATTGATATTTTTAGTCGGATGAATGGTGCTGCACAAAAAGACCCATACCTTCCGGACCCATTGTACGTTCAGCCGGCCCCGCTTAACTTCGGACAGAAACTGAAGTACCTGGGTCCGGGTTTTATCCTTTCAGCCTCCGTAGTAGGTTCAGGTGAATTGATTTCCACCACCACACTGGGGGCCAAAGCCGGCTTTGTCACCCTCTGGGTGATCATCGTCAGCTGCCTGGTGAAAATCGTACTGCAGCTTGAATTCGGACGCCAGTCCATTACACGGGGTGTTTCGGCCATGAACCTGATGAATGAGCTTCCGGGACCCCGTTTCGGAAAACAGCGGGTCAGCTGGGGAGCCTGGTCATGGCTGGTGCTCTGGCTGTTTAAGCCTTTGCAGCTGGGGGGAATCATCGGGGGCGTGGCCATCATCCTGAACATGGCCCTTCCCGGCCTCTCTGTTCCTGCATGGACGATCCTCACTGCCGTAGTTGTGATTGGCGTGATGTTGTTCGGATTCTATGAGGTTGTGGAGAAGGTATCCCTTCTATTCATGGGCCTTTTCACGGTTTTTACCCTCCTGGCCTTGTTTATGGTACAGAAGACAGGTTTTGCTGTTTCCTGGTCCGATGTGGCCGGAGGATTGTCCTTCAGGCTCCCTGCCGGCACAGTGGGTTTTGCCATTGCGGCATTCGGCCTGACCGGGGTGGGAGGGGACGAGATCCTTTCCTACAACTACTGGTGCATCGAGAAGGGCTATGCCAGGTTTACCGGTCCCAGGGAGGAAACAGGGGAATGGAAAGAACGGGCGAAAGGATGGATCCGGGTCATGTACATGGATGCCTTCCTTTCCATGATCGTCTATACCGTGGTGACTGCCGCCTTTTTTCTCCTGGGGGCTTCCATCCTGTACCAGCGGGGCGAGGTGCCTGAGGGCTACCGGATGATCGAGACCATCTCCAGGATCTACACCGATTCGGTGGGACCGATGGCCAAAAACATTTTCCTGTTCGGATCCTTCGTGGTCCTGTTTTCAACCCTCTTCGCAGCCCTTGCCATCCGGACCAGGGTTTTTTCCGATCTCTTTGGCGTACTGAAGTGGATCGATTTCGGGAACATGAAAGTGCGCATGCGAACCATCCGGATCCTGGCCACCGTGTTTCCGGTGTTGTGGACCATTGCCTTTTTGGTGATCAGGTTGCCGGTACTGATGGTTACCATCGGCGGGATTGCCACCTTTATCATGCTGATCCTTGTGGTGATCGCAGGCCTCTGGTTCCGTTTCAGGTCCCAAGAAAGCGTGATTGAGCCGGGCTGGTTCTATAAAACCGTCCTGGTCATCTCCTGCCTGGCCATTGTCCTGGTGGGGATTTACGGCGTAATCAAGTTGTTTTAAACTGAACCTTATTTGTCTTCAATTTCCCTGAGAAGCCACTTTATAACTGGGATTACTTCGATTCGTTGATCATCCTGAACAATCAGGGATTCTTCATTTTCTGTGATGATCGAAAGTTTTTTTGGTTTTAGTTCTGATGATGCCTGCAGCAGGGCTCGAACTTCCCTGGTGAGCGTTTTCTTATCCAATAAGCTTCTGGATACCTGGATTAATTCAGTAACTATTCCGTTGCTGACAATCACAAAGTCAACCTCAAACTGCCTTTTATAATAGAAGATCTCATATTTCATTAAGATTGCCTTTCTGCGTAGCTCCAGAAAAACAATGTTTTCAAGAACCCTACCTGTGTTTCCGGTGAATTCATCAGACAGAACGGATATAAATGCAGGATCAACAGCATAGACTTTCCTGTATCTCAGTTGCTCCTGTTTCTTGAATGAGAATTTTGGTAGGGTGAGGATCAGGTAGGCTTCTTCCAGGTAGGAGACGTAAAGTTTTGCTGTGTTTTCACTCCCTAGTTTAAAGATGGTTTTGATCCTGTTATAGCTTAACTCGGTGGAATGGTTATTCACCAGGAACCTGGCGATGTCCCTGAAAGTACGGACATATTTGATATTATGCCTGAACACAATATCCCTGGTTACAACCGCATTAAATAAGTCTGTAATGTACGAAGCTGCTGATTCTCCCTGAAGTACTTCAGGGAAACCTCCGGTTGTACAGTATTCCTGGAACAGTGAATTGAGAATTCCAGTTTCTTTTGTTGTTCCGGATGATATTTGAAATTGCCTGTGTCTTAAAAACTCCCGAAATGCGAAAGGAAATAATTCTGTTGTTGAATACCTTCCGGTAATATGTGAAGCCAACTCATCATTCAGTAGTTTAGAATTAGAACCTGTTATTACAATGTGCAATTTTGATCTTAGTAATCTGTTTACAAAGAGACTCCATCCATCAATGTTCTGAATCTCATCCAGTATCAGATATTTGAAATCACCGTATACCTGATACAGCAACTCAAGCAGCACATTCAAATCCTCGGGTGAGCAATCCAGCAATCTCTCATCATCGAAATTCAGATATGCATAATTCAGGTGTTGGCACACCTGGTGCGCAAGCGTTGACTTTCCTGAGCGGCGCACACCGATGATGATTTGCGCAAGAGGACTCTCAATGTTAATAAAACGCTCAAATTCTCTTATTACAAGGATCTCTTCAGAGCGCAAATTAATTTCCGCTTTCTGGTCAAGAATTACCTTATGGAATACCTCATTTGACATACAATGAGAATCAACTTCCATAAAAGTACAAAATATTCTCAGTGAAATGAGAATAAATGACAAAATATTCTCAGTGAAATGAGAATAATACCGGTATTATCACTCCATAAACAGGACACATGTAGGTCCGGGCAGACCGGTTTTTACACCGGTAGCATCAAGCATCCCGCTTTCCTGGTGAATGGTGTAGAGTTCAATCTCATTGGATCTGGCGCCTGCCACCACCAGGAATTTGCCATCAGGTGTGATGTTAAAATCCCTGGGCCAGACGGGAATGTCGCTTATGATCTGAATCCGGCTGATCCCCCCATCCTCCTCTTTTCTGAACACAGCCAGGTTGCTTTCCTCATCACGGTTTGAAGCATAAATATATTGTCCTCCGGGGTGCACCCTGACGGCTGCGGACTGCTTGTTGCCCGTAAAATCATCGCCAACAATACTGGATGAATTGATCGCTGTCAGTACACCCGAGTTCCTGTCAAACCTGCAGGCTGTCACCGTTGCACCCATTTCACTCAATACATAGACAAAATCCCCCGAAGGATGGAAGGCCAGGTGCCTGGGTCCCGAACCCGGAGGCATCTCCAGCCAGGATTGTTCCGGATTGGGAGTCAGCTGGCCGGTTTCTCTGTCAAAGGCATAATTCATGACTTTATCGGTGCCCAGATCCGGAACCAGCAGGAATTTCCCGGCGGGGTCCGTCATCACCTGGTGGGCATGGGGACCTCTCTGCCTGCTGTCCACAGGCCCCGATCCCTCACCACGGACCACAGAGGTGGCTGCCGCCAGCCGACCTTCAGCGTCAACCGGCAGAACCGCTGCATGACCTGAATTGTAGTTGGCAGCAAACAGGTAATCTCCCTTGGGACTGGACTGCACATGACAGACACCACTTCCCTGGCTGGATTGCTTTCCAACCAGCTCCAGGGAATGATCTTCCGGATTGACCCTGAATGAAGTCACTGAATTGTTGCCCTTATCTCCGGGAATACTTTCATTGCTGGTTGCAAAGAGGGTAAGCCCGTCGGGCGACAGGGCCAGGTAGGATGACCCCGTGGCGCCGGCAAATGAATCCAGCACACTGAAGGCCAGGTTCACCGGGTCCAGTTCACACATGAAAATGGAATACTCCTGGTTCCCATTGCCAGATCCCACATAGAAGCGGATGTTTTCGTCTGTCTCTTTCGTGCCTGTTGCAGAACAAGAGACCTGGGCCAGCATGGCCAGGCCCGTCAAAGCAATTGCCAAAGTTTTCATATGCATCCTTTTTCTTTTATTATCCTTTTTCTTTTATTATCTTTTTTCTTTTTTTTACGCTCTAGGCACTGAGCACTGAGCACTGAGAACTGAGTACTACCTTTTCTTCCAGATTTTTTCAAGATCTTCCAGGGTCCGTCCCTTGGTTTCCGGTACCAGCTTCATGATCAACCAGGCAGCCAGGAAGCCCATGAATCCGTAAATCCAGTAGGAGAATCCGTGGTTGAACATTCTGGTGAGCACAGAGCTTTCGTTCATCATGGGGAAGGTCCATGAGACCATCAGGTTGGCTACCCATTGTGCGGCCACTGCAATGGACATGGCTCCCCTGATGCTGTTGGGGAAGATCTCCGACAGCAGCACCCAGGTAACCGGTCCCCAGCTCATGGCGAAGGCCGCTGTATAGGTAAGCATGAAAATCAGAGAGAGCAGTCCCATATGATCCAGATAAAAGGAGAGCCCCAGGGCCAGCATGCTTATTCCCATGGCGATCCCTCCGAATACCATCAAAGGCTTGCGGCCAAAGCGATCCACTGTCAGTATGGCAACCACTGTGAAGCTCAGGTTGACAAAACCCACAATGATGGTTTGCAGCAGGGATGAATCGTTACCCGCCCCCATACTCCGGAAAATATCCCCGGCATAATAGAGCACGGCATTGATGCCCACAAATTGCTGGAAGACCGATAGCATGATCCCGATCCCGATGACCAGTCCTCCGAAAGAGAGCCATGGCGCCCTTTTTTCCTTCAGTGACTCTTTCACTTCAGCAAATACCTTTTCTGCACTGGCCGGATTGATTCGTTTCAAGAGCGCCAGTGCCTTGTTTTCCTGTTTTTTCAAAACCAGGAACCGTGGTGATTCCGGAACCAGGAAAAGGAGGATCAGAAACAGGGCGGCAGGGATGGTCTCTGAACCGAACATCCAGCGCCAGCCCACCGAATTGATCCATTCGGCAGCCTGACCCCTGGCAATGAAATAGTTCACAAAATAGACCACAAGCATCCCAAAAATGATGGCAAACTGGTTCCAGGACACAAGCTTGCCACGGATGCCAGCCGGGGAAATTTCAGCTATGTACATGGGGGAAAGCATGGATGCCAGCCCCACCCCGATACCCCCTACCACACGGTAAAAGATGAAGGAGGAGATGGTGGCCAGCCCCATGAAATTGAGTTTCTCGGGCAGGGCCGATCCCAGTGCGGAGATCAGAAAAAGGATGGCTGCCAGGATCAATCCCCGTTTCCGGCCGATGCTCTGACTGATGTAGCCACCCAGGGATCCGCCAATGATGCAGCCCACCAGGGCACTGGAGATGGTAAATCCCTTGATGGAGTTACCCAGTCCCTCGGTGAGTACATTTTCGCCCTTTAAGAAGAAGACATAGAGTACCACAATGCCCACAACCCACAAAACTCCGCTGATGAGCAGGCCTTTTTTCTTTCCAAACAGTTTGATGATAAAACTGGTAATCAGTGCAACCACAATGACCAGACACAGGGTTACGATCCCTTTGAACTGGATAATGGTGGCCGTTGCCAGCACAGCATCACTTTCAAGGGGTGTAATAAAGAACTGCCGGAGGGCATTGGTTGCACCGTTGATGACAGCAGTATCATATCCAAAAAGAAGACCACCCAGGGCGGCAACCAGCGTTAAGGCAAAAATTACCGGAGAGATGGAACGGGTTTTTGTTGATTGGGACATGGGTTTTTATTTTATATACTGGTTAATAAGCGCTTCGTATAATTCCTGCTTTCCGGAGATCTGTTTGGGTTCCCCGTTGGCTTTGGCAAGGGCGGCAAGTTGTTCCAGGTTGAGTTCACCCTTTTCGAAACTGGCGCCCTGACCCGAATTGAATGAAGCATAACGGTCGGCCTTCATCTTCTTGTATGCGGAGTTTTCCAACAGGTCGAGGGTTATTTCAAATGCCCTGGCGAAGGCATCCATACCGGCGATGTGTGCAATGAAGATGTCTTCCAGGTCGGTGGAGTTCCTGCGGGTTTTGGCATCGAAATTGATTCCGCCGGTCGTGAATCCTCCTGCCTCGATAATGGGGAACATGGATTCGATCAACTCATAGAGGTTGATGGGGAACTGGTCGGTATCCCAGCCGTTCTGGTAATCACCCCTGTTGGCATCGATGGAGCAGAACATGCCGTTGTCCACAGCCACCTGGAGCTCATGCTGGAAGGTATGGCCGGCCAGTGTGGCATGGTTCACTTCGATGTTCATTTTAAAGTCATCTGCCAGACCGTATTTTTTCAGGAAGCCAATCACAGTAGCCGTGTCAAAATCATATTGGTGCTTGGTGGGCTCCATGGGCTTGGGCTCAATGAGGAAAGGTCCGGTAAAACCTTTGCTGCGGGCATAGTCCCTGGCCATGGTAAAGAAGCGGGCAATGTGGTCCTGCTCACGCTTCATGTCGGTATTCAGCAGGGACATGTATCCTTCGCGTCCTCCCCAGAATACATAATTCTGGCCTCCCAGTGCAATGGTGGCATCCAGTGCATTTTTCACCTGGGTGGCCACCCATGGAAGTACATTGAAGTCAGGATTGCTGGCAGCACCATTCATATAACGTGGATTGGAAAATACATTGGCAGTTCCCCAGAGAAGCTTCACCCCTGAGCCGGACTGCTTCTTCTTCGCGTATTCCACCATGGCCTGCATGTTGGATTCATATTCAGCGGCAGAGTTGCCTTCAACTGCTGCATCGATGTCATGAAAACAGTAAAAAGGCGCACCGATTTTGGTAATAAATTCGAATGCCGCATCCATTTTGTTCTGCATTCTTTCCTTGGCGTCGGAACCTTTGGCCCAGGGAAATATCTGGGTGCCCGGACCGAAGGGGTCTTCACCGGTTCCGCAGAAAGTATGCCAGTAAGCAATGGCAAAACGCATGTGTTCTTTCATGCTTTTGCCGGCAACAACCTTGTTCTCATCATAGAACTTAAAAGCCAGCGGATTATCCGATTCCCTGCCCTCAAACTGAATTCTCCCGATACCCGGGAAGTACTCTTTGTTTCCTAATAAATATTCCATTTTTCCAAAGTTTAGTTATTTATATTTTCTTTTTCCCTTATTAAGTACTGGGCACTGAGTATTTGGTACTAGGTGTTTGCCATGCAGAGGTCCAATACCTTTCTCCATTCCCTGTAAGACTCCTGATATTGCTCCCTGTGGGCTCCTGTCGGCTCAATGACCATCACTTTGTTCAGGTTTTCGAAGGCTTCATGGAAGGATCCGAATGTGCCCGACCCGATGCCTGCACCGTTGGCAGCACCGATGGATCCATCCGTATCATAAAGCTCAATGGTGGCACCGGATATTTCTGCCAGGGTTTCTCTGAATAAGGGGCTAAGGAACATGTTGGCCATGCCTGCCCTGATGACTTTCGGGCTGATGCCAATCTCACGCATGATCTCCATCCCGTATTGCATGGAGTAAGCCACACCCTCCTGGGCGGCCCGAACCAGATGGGCCTCTGTATGAATGTTGAAATTGATGTTCTTCATGGTGGCGCCCACATTCCGGTTGCCCAGCATCCGTTCTGCTCCATTACCGAAGGGAAGCATGACCAGTCCGTCCGATCCGATGGGTGCAGTCATGGCCAGGTCATTCAGGCCCGGGTAATTCTTTTCCCGCTGGGTCATGTTCTGCTTTAGCCAGGAATACTGGATACCGGTACCATTGATGCAGAGAAGCACGCCGAGCCTGTTTACTTCCGGGCTGTGGTTCACATGCGCAAAGGTGTTGACCCTGCTTTGGGGATCATATTTGACTTCGTCACTTACCCCGTAAACCACTCCCGAAGTACCTGCCGAGGCTGCTATTTCTCCGGGATTCAGGACATTCAGGGAGAATGCATTGTTGGGCTGGTCACCTGCCCTGTAGGCGATCTGTATTCCCGGCACCAGACCCAGTTCATCAGCTGAGGTGGCGGACAATCTTCCCTGTTCGGCAAAAGCAGGGATGATATCCGGGATCAGGTGCTTATGAATTCCATAATACTCCAGCAGGAAATCAGCAATGGAGTTCTCCTTGAAGTCCCACAGGATCCCTTCCGATAACCCGGAGATGGTGGTGTTGATTTCACCGGTCAGCTTCATGGCAATATAGTCGCCGGGCAGCATGAACTTGTATGCCTTTTCATAGATTTCAGGCTCATTCATGATCACCCAGCTCAGTTTAGAAGCTGTAAAATTGCCAGGAGAATTGAGCAGGTGGGAAAGACACTGTTCATTTCCCAGATTATTCATGGCATGTTCTCCATGTGAAACAGCCCTGGAGTCGCACCAGATAATGGAAGAACGGAGCAAGCGGTGGTCCTTGTCCACAAGCACCAGTCCATGCATTTGATAGGCAATTCCAATGGCACCAATGGCCGAGGGATCAATTTCTGCACGCTGCACCACATCATTGGTAGCCAGTCTCAGGTTTGTCCACCACTGCTCCGGATCCTGTTCAGCCCATCCTGCAACAGGCGCATTGATTTTCATCTCTTTCTTTGGATGGAAGGCTGAGGCGATACACTTGCCCGTATCGGCATTGATCAGACTTGCTTTTACAGATGAGCTTCCGACGTCATATCCCAGTAAGTACATAATTAAAGGTTGAAAAGTTAAAAGTTGAAACCGAAGTAGTCTCTTTTATTTTGCTCATAAACGGCCCTGTCAAACCGGTAATAGGATGCGGGTTTGTGGGCTACGCCTGCCTGCTTTTCATCCAGATGTACCAGATGGGAGGCCTTGAGGATTTTCTTCCGGAAATTCCGGTTGTCCAGTTGACAGTCCAGTATAACCTCATAAAGCCGCTGCAGTTCACTGATGGTGAATTTCTCGGGCAACAATTCGAATCCGATGGGCTCGTTCCTCAATGCATATTGCAGGTGAGACAATCCCTTTTCAATGATCTCCCTGTGATCGAAGGCCAGCTCGGGGATCCGGGTCACATCAATCCACGATGCATTGTTCTTAATGGCAAAATCGCTTTTGCTTTCAGAAATATTGATCAGGGCAAAATAGGCTGTTGTAACCACCCTCTGGATCTCCATCCCTGTGGTTTCCGCAAGCCAGTCCATATCGATTTTTCTTGAAATCCGATCAGGATGTCCGAATACTGAAAACTGCTGCAGATAGATGTTCTGCAGTCCGGTAAGTTCCCTGAGCGTCCGGCATGCTGCCAGGTCCAGGTCTTCCCGGGGGGCAATAAAATCTCCCGGAAGCTTGTGGTCCGTTGCGTGTATGCCGTTTTCACCGGTATACTCTCTTTCGATAAGCAGTACTTTCAGCTGGTTGGTGCTGAAACCAAAAATCACACAGTCCACCGAAATATGCGGATTGATGGATCTTGCCGCAGAATTCATGGAGCTAATGTATAAAACAAAATGATGTAAAACAAAGTTAACGTAAAAAATACGCTTACTCTTATTCGGCGGGTAGTGTAACCGTAAATGTGGATCCCTCCCCGGGTTCACTCTGTACCTTCATAAAACCATTGTTCATCTCCAAAAATTCGTAGCACACCAGCAATCCAAGTCCGGTACCGTTTTCACCTGATGTCCCGGGGGTACTTTCTGCCTTATCAATGGAAAAGAGCGTTTTGATTTTATCTTCGGTCATACCCAGTCCCGTATCGTTTACATGGATCTCCACATGCTTTTCCTTCCGGGTGGCAGACAAGGTAATCTTTCCCCCTTCAAAGGTATATTTGATGGCATTGGCTATCAGGTTCCTCAGGATGGTATGAAGCATATTTACGTCTGCCAGAACAGCAGTATCCGGCTCCACATCGTTAACCAGGGCAATCTCCTTGTTCTTGGCCTGGGCGCAAAGCAGATCCATAATCTCTCCCACCTCTTTTCTGACAAGCAATTGCTGTGGCCGGATTCGGATGGACCTGGTCTGGGCACGTGCCCATTCCAGCAGGTTATAGAGCAGGTCGTATGCGGAAGTGGATGAATTATATATACAGGCAAGATACTCGTTCACTTCAGGCTGATCCAGGGTATTGTACTGGTCCTTCAGCAATTCTGCAAATCCGATGATTGCCTGGAATGGATTCTTCAGATCATGGGCGATGATCGAAAAAAGCCGGTCTTTGCTGGCATTCAGATTTTTGAGCTGGTCACGCTGGGATTCCAGTTCATATTTCTGTTGTTTGATCTGGAGATCAGCCTTCTTCAGGGCAGTGATATCCGAATCAATCAGGAACATGGAGGTCACCGCTCCCCTGTCATTGAGGATGGGGGTAATGATTGTCTGGTACCATGCATCCTTTGAATCAAGGTCCATGGTTCTGGTTGTATAGGTATAAGGTTTCCCGGTACGGATCACCTCTACAAGGATTTCATCGATGAGTTCCTGCGAGGAATTTTCTCTCAGGTTTCTGCCCCTCTTCTTCACAAATTCGTCCAAAGTGGCACCATACCTTATTTCAAATCCCCGGTTTACCCATTTAAAATTGCCATCTGCATCCATAATGACCACCACATGGCCGGTTCCGCTTGCAACCATGGATAACTCCCTGAGCCGAACCTGGTCTTTCTTTTGCCTGGTTATATCCCTGCCAATTCCTACTATGCCAACGGTTTCCCCGGACTTGTTCTTCACAGGGATCTTGGTTGTGGATAGGATCAATTCATTCCCCTTTGAATCCCGGACTACCTCCTCCTTGTTAATAATGGATTCGCCGGAATCCATGATCATTTGCTCGTCGTTATGGAATCCCCGGGCAATCTCTCCGGGGTAGTAATCAAAATCTGTTTTGCCTGTCATCTCTTCCGGACTCTCGATTCCATGGTAAGAAGCCATGTGTTTGTTGGCCAGAATGAAACGGCTCTCCCGGTCCTTGATATAGATCCAGTCCGGCATGCTGTCCACCAGGGTGTAGAGCAGGTCCAGTTTCCCAAGGTTGAGCGGAAGGTCTTCTTTGCTGATGCTTTTTAGCATGCGGCGTTGCCTGATAAAGAGGATGCTTATCACCAACAGTCCAGCCAGGGCCAGCAACATTGCAAGCAAAGCAAGCAATACCGGGCGTTCGTACATTTTTTACTTAGTCATCAAGGTTCACGGTTTTCATCTTACCTCCAATCAGGGCCATCACTATCCAGGCAATCAGATAAGCAGACCCGGCTACTATAAAAAGTGTGGCATAACCGCCGTCAATGTTTCCTCTTCTTTCCCAGGAATCAAGTATTCTTCCGGCAAATCCAGCAATAAGCAATCCTCCAACAGCCCCGGCCATGCCACCGATCCCGGTGACGGAAGCGACGGCTCTTTTCGGGAACATATCAGACACGGTTGTGAATATATTTGCAGACCAGGCCTGGTGCGAGGCTGCAGCAATACTGATCAGGGCAATGGCCGACCAGAGGCCAATACCTCCGGTTTGTGCAAACATAATGGGAACCACCATAAGAGCAAACAGCAACATGGCGTAGCGCCGGGCTTTATAAACCACCATTCCTCTTTTAATCATAAAGCTTGACAACCATCCGCCAAAAATACTACCAACGGTGGTTGCTGAATAAATAATAACCAGTGGTAATCCAAACCCACCACCTTTGATATCCAGTCCGCGCACATCGGCCAGCCAGCCGGGAATCCAGAACAGATAAAACCACCAGATGGGATCTGTCAGGAATTTTCCGATTACAAATGTCCAGGTCTGAGGATATTTGAACAGTTTGATCCAAGGCACCTTATCACTACTCTCCTCCTCATTGTCACTCAGGATGTATTCAAGCTCTGGCAGCTTTAATCTTTTCTGTTTCTTTGGCACTTCATAAAAAATAAACCAGAAAATAAGCCAGGTGAACCCCACCACGCCGGTGGCAATGAATGCCATCTGCCAACCGTAAACACGGGCCAGCCATGGCACCACAAGAGGCGCGACGATGGCACCTACATTGGTCCCCGAATTAAAAATACCCAGTGCCATGGCGCGTTCCTTTTTTGGAAACCACTCGGCTGTTGCTTTGACCGCAGCCGGAAAGTTTCCTGCCTCACTAATGCCCAATCCTGCACGGGCGATTCCAAATCCAAGAGGTCCTTTGGCAAATGCATGAGCAACGGCCGCAAAGCTCCAGAGTACAAGGGAGAGCGCATAACCTATTTTTGTGCCCACCTTATCAATGACCCTTCCTGCGATAAGCATACCAATGGCGTATGCAAACTGGAAAGCCTGCACAATGTAGCTGTACTCAAGTTCTCCGATGCCCAGGTCATCTTTCAGCAGGGGCTTCAGAATTCCAATGACCTGCCGGTCAAGGTAGTTAATGGTGGTTGCAAAAAAGATAAGTGCACAGATGGTCCATCTGTAGTTCCCTACCTTCTCGTTTATTTTTTTAACAACTTCTGCCATCTTTATGAATTTAGAGGAAAGACTACTTCTTCAACTTTTTTATTATGTCTAATGATTTTGCTGCAATTTCAGAAAGATCATTGAACAGTTCATTATTAATAATCTCTTTTGTAATTAATTGTGATCCCATGCCCACGCAGAACACTCCTGCCTTGAACCATCCGGTCAGATTCTCCTCGGTGGGGGAAACTCCGCCCGAGGGCATGATGTTGGACCAGGGGCAGGGACCCAGATATGCCTTGATGAATTCTGCACCGCCCACCGTGGGACCGGGGAATAGTTTGACTACCTCGGCACCCAGTTCCTCTGCTTTGCTGATCTCCGAAGCTGTTGCACATCCCGGGATCCAGAGAACTTTGCGCCTGTTGCATACGCGGGCCATCTCTTCATTCAGCAGGGGGGAGACGATGAATTTTGCACCCATTTGCATATAAAGGGAACAGGTTCCCGGTTCCACCACTGTTCCAACACCCAGCACCAGTTCGGGCAAGGCCGTTCTGGCCCATTTGTACAGTTCGGCGAATATCTCATGGGCAAATTCACCCCTGTTGGTAAATTCAAAGATCTTCATTCCACCCTTGTAGCAGGCCGATATCACCTTTTTACAGATTTCCACATCCGGGTTGTAGAAGAGGGGAATGGCCCCAATTTCTCTCATTTGTAAAGCAACATCCAGTCTTTTCATAGGGTTGTACAATCGATTGCGCAGTTAAATATAAATATATTTTATGAAGATAAAAAAAGAGTACTCATTAGGTGCTAAAAATGTTAAAATCTGAAGAAAAAGCACGAAAAAGGCTATCCTTTATTTCAATATTTCGAAGTCCACGGACCGGGTCCATCGTTCCGCTTCTGATTTTAAATAGGCATTGACATTCTCTATGTTTGCCCACCCGGGATCTTCTTTTTCCCAGAAGGCGTAGAACCGGAAAGTAACGGGGTTGCCCGGACTTGTATCGAGGATGGCATAGCTTGTCTCTGTGATCCCTTCTCCTGATTTTTTTGTTTCACCATATTGCAGCAGGGAGCTAAGGGGTATCAAAAGGGCCATGGTCAGAATAGAACCATCCTCAGCCTGTGCGTCCTGTGTAAAGAGTGCCACATGATTGGGATCCGCATCCAACACGTGCAGCTCCCTGCTTTTCATGTTCACAATGCCTGCAACCAGCTCCATGGAGAGATCCGGTCCGCTGTAAGTCACGGTGCTCTGGTAGTAGTGCCGCCCTCCTGAAATATCTATTTGCTGAACCACATCCACTGTCGAATCTTCAACTTTCCAGTTGTTGTATGTGAGTTTGAACCTGCTTCTCTGTGATCCTTCAAACAGGACCTGGTAGGTACCGGAACCGTTATCGCCTACCCTGTATATGGAATCATTGTGCAGGTAGCCGATGCCGCCAGCACCCAGGCTCGTTCCTACCATAAGTACATCCATTCCCCAGGCATTGGGTACATGGTAGCTGGGCGCTCCGGCCACACCCACACTGTCCAGGACCATTTTGCTGGTAATTTTTCCGAAAATATCCATGCTATTCCGCTGGTCCAGGTAATTCCTGAATCCGATTTTGTCGTTTTCCCAGGCAGGGCCCTCCATCTGGTAAACAGCCCCTGTTTGCCCGGTGTAGTTGTGGAAATTTATACCTTCAAGACGGGATGCTTTTTGAAGTTCCGGGTAAGAAGGTTTGCCGGCATCACCCAGCCTCAGGTTGGTCCTGGATTCAAATTCAGGATATTCACCGGATGGCACCATGGTAAGAATCACCTTTTGCTGTCCTCCCCGGGGAAGGTCCATCAGTGCAAACAGTTCATCCCATGTACCATCGCCATTTACATCATCCGCCTGGCATGGAATGGGATTCCTGTTTACATCCAGCAGTAGCGGGAGGGTCTCTCCGGGGATCTCCATCCAGTTTGAAATCTCTCCGCGGGTCATCAGTATGGCAGCATCCTTTCTGGCTTGATCAAGCGGATTGTGAAAGCTGAGCAAAACTTCACTTTTGGAACTGCATGATGAAACCAGGGTAGTTCCCAGCAAGAAAAGGAGATGATGATATTTCATGGTCTGAAAAGTCTGTTTATTCTTCGTTTGATGGTTTCCCGATGGTGGCCAGGATTCCTCCGTCCACATAGACCACCTGCCCGTTCACAAAATCAGATGCTTTAGAAGCGAGGAAAATGGCGGCCCCAGCCAGGTCTTCGGGTTCACCCCACCGGCCTGCAGGTGTCCGGTGAATGATGAACTCATTGAAGGGATGTCCGTCCACCCTGATGGGAGCTGTCTGAGATGTGGCAAAATAACCGGGCCCGATACCGTTGGCCTGGATATTGAATCTGGCCCATTCAGTGGCCATGCTTCTGGTGAGCATCTTGAGTCCGCCCTTGGCCGCCGCATAGGCCGACACCGTATTTCTGCCCAGTTCACTCATCATGGAACACATGTTGATGATCTTTCCTCCACCCCTTGCTACCATGCCTTTGGCGACCACCTTTGACATGATGAAGGGACCGGTCAGATCCACGTCAAGCACCTGTCTGAAATCTTCAGCTTTCATTTCCAGGATGGGAATCCTTTTAATAATCCCTGCGTTGTTCACCAGGATATCGATGGGGCCCACCTCCTGTTCGATGAGGGGGATGGTCTGCTCAACGGCCGCTTCGTCGGTAACGTTCAGAACATAGAAATGAATATGAATTCCCTTTTCAGCATATTCATTTTTGGCCTTTTCCAGTTTATCTTGAAACACATCATTGATGACAATGGTGGCACCCGCTTCCGCCAATCCTGTGGCTATGGCCATTCCTAATCCGTGGGTGCCGCCTGTGACCAGGGCTGTTTTTCCCGTAAGGTCGAATAGTGTTGGATTCATGTTGTGGGTTTGTGGGTTTGTGGGTTTATGGGTTTGTGGGTTTGTGGGTTTGTGGGTTTATGGGTTTATGGGTTTATGGGTTTATGGGTTTGTGGGTTTGTGGGTTTGTGGGTTTGTGGGATTAGCGGAGCTCGTCGGGCTGGATTACATCCATATCGCTGTAATCCAGGTTTTCACCGGCCATGCCCCAGATGAAAATGTAGTTGCTGGTTCCTGCAGCTGAATGGATGGACCAGGGAGGGGAGATCACAGCCTGTTCGTTCTGCAACCAGATATGCCGTGTTTCCATTGGATCACCCATGAAATGGCAGATGGCCTGCCCTTCCGGTACCTGGAAGTAAAAATAGGCCTCCATGCGCCTGTCGTGCAGGTGGGGTGGCATGGTATTCCATACACTACCCGGCTTAAGTTCGGTCATTCCCATTTGGAGCTGGCAGGTTTCCACCACTGAATTCACAAGAAGCTTGTTGATCTTTCTGGCGTTGGATTGTTCCAGGGTACCCATTTCAAGCACATCGGCATCAGCCAGAGTTACCCTTTTGCAGGGAAAAGCCTGGTGGGCAGGTGCGGAATTAAAATAGAGGTGTGCCGGCTGTTTCTCATGGATACTGATCATTGTGATCTTTTTCGAACCTGCGCCCACATAAAGGGCATCCTTGTAATCCAGGTTGTAGTCGACCCCATCCACTTTCACGGTGGCAAGGCCTCCCACATTGATGATTCCCAACTCCCTTCGGTCACAGAAATACTCCGATTTCAACGGATCAATGGTGGTAAGCTCCAGTGGATTGACTGGAACAGCCCCACCCACAATATACCTGTCATTCATGGAGTAGACCAGATTGATCTCTCCCGGCACCATCAGTTTTTCCACCAGGAACTCGGAGCGCAAGCGCTCTGTCCCGTACTGTTTTGCATCTTCCGGATGGTTGGAAAACCGGACTTCATAATGAATAGCCATAATTTATCTTTTTAATGGTCTGTGTATGTTCTTTTGGGCTGAGAACTGTCCCTGATAATCAGCTCGGGTTTCAGCACTATTTTCCTGCAATCGGACGGGGTGGCATCCCTGTGATCACACTGCTTATACATTTCGGCCAGGAGTTTTCCCATTTCCCCTCCCCGCTGGTCAACCGTGGTGAGTGAAGGCTGAAGATACGCTGTAAATGGTTCATTGGCAAAACCGGTTACTCCCAGGTCGCCCGGTACCTCCATCCCGTATGTGCGTGCTGCCTGCATCACACCCAGGGCTGCATAGTCACCCGCACAGAAAAACGCATCAGGTTTGCTTTTTAGCTTCATGGCCTCCTGAAAGGCAGATTCCCCGCCTTCCAGAATAAGGGGTTTTTCAATAACCCACTCCGGATTTACATCAATCCCAGCTTCATTCATTGCTTCCAAATAGCCCATTTTCCGGGCCCGGTAAATGGTGATGTGACCGGCACCGGCAACATGGATGATTTTCCTGTATCCCTGACCAATGAGATGTTTTACACTCATGTAGGCGCCCAGCCTGTCATCCACCACCACCGATCCCACATGGAGGCTTTCCAGAATCCGGTCAAAGAAGAAGATTTTAATCCCCCGATCCATAAGTGACCTGATGTGGTCATCATTGGACGTTTCCATGGAAACCGAAAGGATGATGGAATCCACCCGTGCATTGATCAGAGTTAGCAGAGCACTTTTTTCATCCTCCAGCTTTTCATGGTTCTGGCAGATCATCAGGTGGTATCCTGAACCGGCAAGAACCTCTTCCAATCCCCCGATCACATTGGCAAAAAAGTTTCTGTTGATCCGGGGGACGATCACTCCCACTGTTTTGCTCCGGCCCTGCCTCAGGGAAGAAGCCACCACATTGGGTTGGTAGTTTGACTTTCTGGCCACTTCGCGGACTGCGGCCCGTGTGGCTTCACTGATCCGCGGATGGTCATGCAGGGCCCGTGAAACTGTGGAAGCGGAAATGTTCAGTTCCCTGGCGATATCGTGAATGGTAACGTGCTGCTTGCTCATCGGTTGAAGGCAAAGTTACAAAAGATAGTACAATCGATTGCGCAATCTGTGAAAAAAAGTGAAATTCATGGATTGCCTGCCTGTCGGGCAGGAGCGGGCTCCACATGGATGGTGGCTTCAATGCGCAGCTCCTCCCTGATAGCCACTTCGATCAGTGTGGCGATTTCATGTCCGGTGGCAATATCCAGTTTGCTGTCAAGCATGATGTGAAAAGTCAGTTCCCTGTGGTCCCCATAGGTATGAAGGTGAAAGTGATGGGGTGATATTTCCCTGTCCGATACCCGTTTAATCAATGCCTGAACTTGGCTGATCAGTTGTTCATCGGGTTTCTCCCCCAGCAGTTTATCCACCGAGTGACTGATGATCTCGTAAGTTGCATAAAACAGCATCAGGCTGATGAGAAATCCAAGAACGCTGTCCATCCACCAGAACCGGCTTCCCAGGAGAATCCCCAACAGGACCACAAGGGAGGAGAGTGCATCACTCCGGTGGTGCCATCCATCAGCCCGCAGGGTTTCAAAACCGGTCTTCCGGTAGGACCAGTAAGCATATTGTGCAAGCCCCTCTTTGGTTATAACGGAAATGATCGTCACTACAAGGGCCAGCGTACCGAACTGGGTGATTTCATGGGCCCTGAATTTCTCTATGGAAGAGGTGAGGAATTCATAGGCCAGAATGCCCAGCATAAAGGCAATAAAGACAGAGGAAATCTGCTGATAGCGGCCATGCCCGAAAGGATGACGGTCATCGGCTTTACGGGAGGAAAGTTTCACGCTTCCAACCACAACGACTGATGAAGCTGAGTCGGAAAGGGTATGCCAGGCATCCGCCAACAGAGCCAGGGACCCGGTAACAATGCCTGCCCAGTATTTCAAAGCAAAAAGGATCAGGTTCAGTATAATGCTTACTGTACCTTCCAGGTATCCGTAGCGGTTATGTTTTTTATTCTGATCCATGGGTTTAAATGTACCAAATCCTTTTAAGAAGATCCTTTTCCTATATTTACAACACCAAAACTACCAAAAATGAAAAACCGCACTTCCCTTTTACTCCACATTCTGCTGGTGTTCATTGCTGTTATTGAGCTTTCGGGCAGATTCACCGATAACATCAGTTTGGAATATGCCGTAAAACCGCTGATCATGGTCTGGATGGCGGTCTATTTTCTCATATTCAAGAAGAAGACGGCTTTTACCGTGCCGGTTTTGATCGCTTTCTTCTTTTCCTGGGTGGGTGATAATTTCCTGATGTTTTCAGGAACAAATGAACTGTTTTTTTTCGCCGGTGTGGGCGGGTTCTTCTGTGCCCAGCTGACCTATATCTATGTTTTTACCCGTTACAGCGAAAAGGGGGGAAGGGGATACCTCCGGAATAATCTGATGCTCGGATTCATTTTCGCTGCTTACCTGGCGGGGATCCTTTACCTGCTCTTCCCGGGCATGGAGGGATTCATGAAGCCTGTGATCCTGGTCTATGCCTTATCCCTTATCGGCATGTCCATGATGGCCCTGAACCGCAAAGGGAGGGTCAGTTATGCCAGCTTCCTTCCGGTTTTTGCCGGCTCCGTGCTCTTCGTTATTTCCGACAGCATGATCGCCATCAATAAGTTTTATTCGGAATTCCATCTGGCCGGATTCTGGATCATGATCACATACATGGCAGCCCAGTACCTGATCATGCGCGGTTTGATCCGGGAGCAGTAGCCTGCAATCCCTCAATTCCTCAATTCCCTTGATGCTGAAGTACAGCTTCCAGGGCAGGGTCAACGCCATTCATAAAATCCGTAAAGGAGAGGGGCGCAGAAATGTCAGGATGAATGGCCGGCGGGTCTCCGGCAACCAGTGAAAAAAACCTGGTGGAGCAACTGATCACCAGGTTGGTCCGGGGAAGGACAAACCGCTCTATTTCACCGTAATGGTTGGGTTTCCCTCCGGAATCTTCACCCACAACCACCGCCTGGAAAGTCTCCATGAATTCCACCGCATTGATCAATGCCGAGGAGAAAGTGCCACGGCCCACAATCAGAAATACCGCGGCATGGTCCCCAATATTGGTCCGGGCCAGTTTCTTGATGAAGCGGGTACCCTGCAACGGGTTTCCTCCACCGTTAAACCGCATATCCAGAACCAGTTTTTTCACCTTTTTAGACCGGATGGTATGCATTACCTCTTTTTCAAACTCCCTGAATGAGGGCATAAAGAGTGCACCGGCTCCCGAACCATACGCTTGCTCTGCCTCCCTGCTCCAGCATTTGTTGTACTGGATATAACTAACCTCCTCATCAGGCATATAGCACTCCCTGAAAAATTCTTTTTGCTCCTCCCAGGCAAGGGGGAGTTTGTCCCTGTTCACCGGTGTCATGTTACTTTCCCTGGACGGCAGCACAATGGGAAAAGACTGTTTCTCTCCATCCGGGCTTTCTAAAAGCAGTGTGACAAGACCGGGTTTTGAAAACCCAAAACAGGTCAACAGCTGGGTCCAGGTGATCATCCGGGGAATGGCATTTTTCACCATCGAAGGTGTATGGCCTGAAATCAGGGTAGTCAAAGAGTCAACGACCTGCGCAAGGGGATACTGGTTGATTCCGGCAATTCTTTTACCCAGCAAAGCCCCATACTCCTCCCTGGCCCTGATGATGTAAAGTCCATCCTCGAACCAGTAACACTCCAGGGGAAGGATCTCCTGGTTGTCGATCAGGTAATGATAGTTCACAAGGGTTTGGGCGTCTCCCAACCCGGCCACAACCTGCTGCAGCATTACCGAGACTTCGAACAAAGATTTCCCTTTGGACCCGTCAACCACCCGGTCCATGGCACGGTAGAAACTGGCTGAATCGGTATTGAAAAACAGGTCTGGATGCCGTTTCACCAGCTCTGTTTCAACCAAATCTATTTCTTCGTACCAGTCAATTTCATTCTCAGACTGGGTATAACCTTTAGAACAAAGCCAAACAGAGAGAAGCAGAAAGGAAATCAGATGGGGCCTGGTCATGGATTTTCGGATCAGGCTCAAATATAAAGATTTCCCTTCTGCTTTCAATCAGCTGATCCTGAACCTCAGGCCCGCATATAGTTTTCGCCCGAAAACCGGTCCCCATATCAGGGAACTGTCAAAATAGGGTCCGAAGGGATCATCGCTTGCAATGATGGGGTCCTCCTGGACATATGCAAAGATATTTTCCACTCCGGCATAGATCTCCAGGCGTTCAAAAAAGGCTTTTCCCACCTGGAGGTTCACCAGGGAAAACGCAGGCGAGGATCTGTCCAGCCTGAAAGGTTCCGGATTGGTCTCCGTTCCCGGGATCCTTTTTTTGTCCTGCCAGTTCCAGGTCACATCAAAGGTCCAGTGCCCTTTGGTTTCATAGGCCATGTTCACAAAAGCGCGCTGTTTTGAAGCGAGCGGTCTGGGAAGCAGCTCATTTCCATAGGTGGTCCGGGCATCATTGAAACGGTAGGCAAGCCTGATATCATACCTTTCCACCGGTTCCAGGTCAAGCTGCACCTGCATGCTGCTGGAATAGGATTGCCCGTCCAGGTTATAGAAATGAACCTGCTGCGGATCCCTGTCCAGGTCGATCACTATCTGACTGGTGAAGCGGGTATGGTAAAGATCCAGGCTGATTACGGCATCACCTTCTCCAAACCTGAATCCCTGTGCAAAATTGAAACCTGAACTCCAGGCGATCTCAGGATCAAGGCCATAGGGAGTTTCGCTTGCGGTGCCCTCCACGAAAAATTGTCGTGAAGAGGCAAAAGCACCGATGTTTTCAGCAAAGATACTGGCAGTTTTCTGGCCCCTGCCGGCTGAAACCCTGAATACTGTTTTTGGAATGGGTTCATACCTGAGGTGGAGCCTGGGTGTGAAGAATGCTCCGTAGTTGTTGTGATAGTCCGCCCGGATTCCGGCCACCGCAGTAAACATGTCGAGGTGGTTGAAAGTATACTCCAGGAATGCTCCGGGAACCCATTCCAGCCTGTCATAGTTTCCGAAGGTCAGCATTTCATTGTAATGGTCCAGTTGAAAGCTGAGGCCTGTCCTGTACTGGTGATTGGTGTTTCGCAGGATGGACTGATAGATCAGGTTGGAGTAGAGCGATTGCTGATCCGCATCATATTGCGTGCGACCGAAGGATGCATCCTGCCGGTGCAAAAGGGCCGAAAACTGGAAGCCAATGCTGCTGTATGGACGGTCCTCAAAGACCTTCCCGGCTTTGGCCCAGGTTTCAATGCGGCGTATATTCACCCTGGAACTCCAGGAAAGCTGATCTGCCCCGTGGGTATCCGGATCAAAATCCAACTGTCCGCCCAGGCGGCCGGAATAGACCCCCTTGATGCCCACCTGGGTCTGAAACCCGTTTTCATTCTCATATTTAAAGCGTTTCAGAACGACCATGGTCTCACCCGTGGGATGATCCACAAATCCATCCCCGTTGTGATCCAGTTGAAAGGGCCTGGTATTTCCGTGGACCAGAAAGCTTCCTTTCCACCGGTCATTGATCCTGTATGCGGTCATCAGATTGGCCTCCATGGCCCCGTCGCCGTTACCATAGGTGTTGATGAAGAGTTTGTCGCTGTCTTCCGGTTTTCGCAGTTCCACATTGATCTGTCCCGTAATGCTTTCAAATCCGTTGACCACCGAGCCTGATCCCATATTCAGCTGCATGCCCTCGATCCAGGTCCCCGGAGTAAAGGTCAACCCATAAAGGGCTGACAGGCCCCGGATATCCGGCATGTTCTCCCGGGTGACCTGCACATAGGGCCCGGCCAGTCCGAGCATCTCGATCTTTCTGGTTCCGGTCACCGCATCCGTAAAACCTGCATCCACCGACGGATTGGTCTCGAAACTTTCAGAGAGGTTGCAGCAGGCTGCCTTGGTCAGCTCCTTTTCGTGTATGTTCCTGATATTGTAGGCACTGCTGAATGAGATCGCAGTGGGTTTGATCCGGTAGGTCACGCTCACCTCCCCCAGCGAGACGGAATTTGAGAAACCAACCTCAACATGGGATGGCCCGTCGATGTGCAGGGTATCGCTTCCCAATCCCACGAAACTGATCACCAGCATATGTGCGGACTCATCGTGATCAATGATGAAATTCCCATCCGCACCGGTGATGGTTCCCGATGTTGTTCCCATCCAATAGACACTGGCTCCGGCCAGGGGCGTTTTTTCACCACTGTCTCCGGTTTCGAATACCTCTCCGGTAACAACCCGGCTTTGTCCAGGATGGTCTTTAATCATCGCCTGGTCATGGGATTCTGAATCCCTGTATTTGCAACACACGGGAAGAGCTTCATAAACAGGGTCGGGTGCCAGAAGTTCTCTGGTATCATGGCCGGCACTGGCCACATTATAATGAAGTTTGTTTGCTTTGAATCCGGCAGGTTCATAAGAGATGGTCAGCATTTTGCTTTCACTCTCCCAGGTGGCTGCCTCCACACCCCGGGTCCGGAGTGCCGCGTTTTCAATGCGGTTTTTACACATCCCGCATAATCCATTCACCCAGATGGTAAGGGTGTCCTTTTCCTGGGCCCAATGGCCCTTTGTTGGTGTACTGCATGTGATCAAAACCACACACAGCAGCATCCATGTTGATGTCTTCATGAAAGTTCTGTTTTAGTGATCGATAAAAAATAGTTGTCTGATACCGGTCAGCTAAAACGGGGTGGCTGGAAATGGGGATAAAAGAATTCGAACTGGTAGCTGTTGAAGAAGGTGCCGAAATCTGCTGCCTGGGGGATTAATTCGAAATCCGGCTGGAAAAAGTATTCAATGGCAACAACATTGTGATGGAAGTTGCAGCTGCAATCACACCCCGGGGGACAATGCTGGTCATTGGTACAAGAGGCTTCATCGTTGCCAGAATCCCCGCAATCCCCGCAATCCCCGTCATGGCTACAGCAGCAATCCATTTGACACTGCTGCTCCTCCTGCAATATAGAGGGAATACCCTCCGTGAACCTGTTCAGTCCCAGGAATACCATGCCCAACACCAATATGTATGAAACAATCTTCATTTGGTGCAAGTATAACAAATACCGGCCAAAATGGTTCTAAAAGCGGAAATTCAGGCGGGCAGTCACCCCCCTGTAACCCCAGTTGCCCGATCCCGCAGGGCCGCGCTCGCTGAATCCAACATAGACGCCCAGGTCCGCCAGGAAAAAAAGTTCATTGAGGCTGTATCCAAGCTGCAGGTAATTTTTCTCATCCGGGGTAAAGAGGTAGGCCAGGTCCAGGGCTTCCTTCCACAGCCTCTCACTGAACCAGGGAAGCAACTTGATCAGCAGGTAGGATGAGGTCAGGGTGGCATGGAGACTCACCCAGTATTTACTGGTGCTGGGCTGGTAATAATCCGAAAACATCAGGGCCCGGTCAAGTCCTGCCATGTCCACATAGAGTGGACTGGTTTTAAAGTGTTTATAATCCGAGAAATGAATGGCGGTTGTATCGGGAAAATACCCGGCGTTCAGAGACCACTCCAATTTCGACAGCAGGCCCACATCAAACGTGTGGCTGATTCCTGCTTCCAACATGCTGAAATCGGACCATCCTGTGGTTCCAATGGGGACGGCCTTCCTGTATGCCAATGTGAAGGTTGGCCACTCCGAGTCCCGGTAATCCTTACGAAAGTTCCGGACCACATAATAGCGTTCCGGAGTGTATTCCAGTTCCAGATGAGCCACCAACCTCTGGTGATCCAGCAGCTCCCTGGCCTCCTCACTCCGGCCGGCCGGAGCGTTGGGGGTAAACCTATCCTCCGTTTCATTCCTGTAAAAGACGGAGAACATGCTGTTATTTTCGAGCCGGTTCTGCCTGCCATAGGTGGCATAGGTGGTAAGCACAAGTCCGTTCACCGGATCGATGCGGTTATAGAGGGTAGCGTCGATCTGCTCGTAGAGTTTCAAATGGTTTTGCCTGAGAAAAACTGTATACACCATGTTGGTGAGGTTGGGAATACCCGGCTGACCATTGAAATCGGAAGAGGTATAGTTCAGGAAGAGAGCTACTTTTCCCCTTTCCATGGGTGCATAAAGCAGGTCCGATCTCCAGGAAATCAGTGGTGCGGTCCTGTGAAAGGCATACCCGGCCGAGATACGTGACCTCACCACATGCATGCTGTCCGGCCTCCATTCAGCACTTACTCCCTGGCCGTAAAAGATTCCATCAACCGTGTTGTACCCGAATCTTTCCAGGTCAACCAGTCCGGTGTGTGTCAGTCTGAACCGCCCGTTAGAAAAGTAGTAGGTTTTGCCATTGACCAGGTTTTTAAAGGTTCTTTTTTTCTGCATTACCTTCTTTGTGGAATCGGCCGGGGTGGCAGGCAATTGAATTCGCCTGATGCTGTCGCGCACCTGCAGGGTGACATGTTCTTCGGGAGTCAGAGGGATGGGCCTTACCTCACTCCAGTACAGCGGGTCGTTCTTCACGGCATCCTCAGCCACGGTGAAGTTGGTACCGGTCTGGTTCAGATCCTCTTTTTTATCCCCATCCCCGGATTTATCGGTCTCCTTTTCAATCAGTTTTGACAGCTTCGCTGCTTCCCTGTTGGAAAGATCCTCCTTCTGAAGCAGTTCATTGATCTTTTCCTGTTCCCTGGATAAAGCTTCATCTTCCTCAAAGATTGTGTCCTCCTCTGCCGGCAGGGTTGCAGTAAAATAGGTTTCAGGAAGGTTTGGATTCAGGACCACATCGGCGTACTTCAGCGAGGATACATAGGTTGCCTGACCCTTGACCCCAACAATTTCAATGTTGGCCTGGATTTTATGACTCACCGGGAGCCAGGCATCCATGATCACATTGGCATACAGCTGCTGAAGGAAGATGGTTCCTGCAATGGTATTCAGGGAGAGGTCGGACGAATGAAGGCACCAGAGGTCCTCAACAATGTAGAGTGTCCCTTCCACCAGCTGCTGGCTCTTCCTTTTGGGTGTAACCCTGATCTTGTTGACAATATGGGTTCCTTCCAGAAAGGTCCCTTCAAAGCTGTACCTGTAATAGGTGAATGCATTCCGGGCCAGGGGGGAGACCACATTTTCGATCTGCTGCTGGTACAGGCTTGCATTGATGTAGTCCATAGGATTTACATTGTCTGCATAACCTGGCAAAGTGTTCTGTGATGCGATAATCCGCATGTCATAATGATCAGGGGCCTCAAATTTCACTTCATTCAGAGATTCGAGCATGTAGGTTTCATCCTCCTTGACCTGCAGGTCGTTGACCTCAATCCGTTTGGCTATGGCCTTGGGAAGACGGGTGAGGATGGCCGTACCTTTGATATAGATCTCGGCATTGTAACGGGATACCTCATTGAGGTGGTAATTGGCCAGTCCGATTGCTTTACGCATGATCCAGTAGGCGGGATCTTCACCTGAGGCACTGATCCTGACCTCGGGAATCATGTAGGTCTGAGGGGGTAGCTGGATCACCAGGTCGGTAAAGCCTGGTCCCACGGTGATGTTCCTTGATACCTCTGTATATCCCAGGCTTCTGAAGAAGATGGTGTAATCACCCTCCGGCAGGGGCAGCGAAAAGATTCCCAGGGCGTTGCAGGTGGTCCCCCTGGTGAGTTCTTTGATAAAGATGGCTGCGTAGGGGACCGGCCCGCCATCGATATCCCGGATCTCACCTCTGATCCCCTGCGAAAACAGGGGCAAAGTGATCCCGGACAGAACCAATGAGATGAGGATAAATCGGTGCATGAACAATAAGATTCTTCTGCTCAAAAATACAAATAAAAAACTGCAGGAGGCAACGGTGACTCTCCTGCAGCTTCGACTTAATTTCCAACCAACCAATAACCAATGTTTGAAAGGTATTAATTCAGCTTCCCAATTCGAAATATTTCTTCGCATTAAAGTAACAGACGTTCTGAATCAATGGTTGCAGAAGCCCCGGATCATCAGGAATCTCTCCGTTTTCAACATCCTTGCCCACCAGGTTACAAAGGATCCGGCGGAAATACTCATGCCTCGGATAGGAAAGAAAGCTGCGGGAATCGGTGAGCATACCCACAAACCTGCTCAACAGGCCCAGTGAGGAGAGCGTATTGATTTGGTTTATCATCCCGAATTTCTGGTCCAGGAACCACCACCCCGATCCAAACTGCATTTTGCCAGGGATCTTCCCGTCGCTAAAATTATATACCATGGTCATCAGCAACTCATTATCCCCCGGATTCAGGTTGTATACAATGGTTTTGGCCAGCTGTTCCCGGGCATCCAGGTTGTCCAGGAAACCGGACATGGCTTCTGCAATTTTATAATCACCAATGGAATCAAACCCGGTATCAGGTCCAAGTTCATGCAACCGGCGGCTGTTGTTGCCCCGGATGGCTCCCACATGGAATTGCTGAACCCAGCCCCTTTCATGGTCCATCACGGCAAGCTCAATCAGCAAAGCCGACTTGAATTTCAGAACCTCCATGGTGTTGAGGGCCCTCCCGGAACGAATTTTCAGGAAGATCCGCTCGATTTCAGGGTGCTCGAACTGTTCGGCATAGAAGGTTTCAAGTCCGTGGTCCGAGACCCTGCATCCGTTCTCATGAAAAAAGTCGTGCCTTAATGAAAGGGCAGTTAAAAGATCCATGTAATTTGAAATGGATGTCCCGGAAGCTGCTTCCAGCTTATCCAGGTACTGGTTGTATGCCTCCTGATTCTTCACAGCCATGGCTTTGTCAGGGCGCCATGCGGGAAGAACCAGTGTTTCAAACCCATCCTCTCTGATTTTTTTGTGATGCTCCAGGGAATCCACGGGATCATCCGTAGTACATATGGCTTCCACGTTCATCTTCATGATAAGCGACCTGACGCTGAAAGCATCTGATTGAAGCAACTCGCCTGCCTTGTTATAGATCCGCTCAGCCGTGGCAGGGCTGAGCAATTCGTCGATACCGAAGTAACGCTGAAGCTCCAGGTGCGTCCAGTGGTAGAGAGGATTGCGAAGGGTATCCGGCACAGTCTCTGCCCATTTACCGAATTTTTCCCTGTCGCTTGCGTCTCCCGTGCAGTATCTCTCATCCACCCCATTGGCCCTCATGGCTCTCCATTTATAGTGGTCGCCTGCAAGCCAGACCTGTGTCAGGTTCTGGAACCGAACATCCTCGGCGATCTGCCGGGGGTCAAGGTGGCAGTGAAAATCGATGATGGGCATGGACCTTGCATAATCGTGGTACAACCTGACAGCGGCAGGATTGTCCAGCATGAAATCCTCGTCAAGAAATTTTTTCATATGCTACAAATTAAAAAGTCGGCAGATGTGCCTTTCATATATATTGGTAGTAACCTGTTCGCCAACCACTTCGCAGTGCGTTGCTACCATTTGAAGGAATTCATCCCCCAGCTCAGCGGCTACCTTGTAACCCACATGGATCAGCTGCCTGAACCCCTGATGGTAATCAGGATGCCCCGGAATGTTCCTTAATGTATCAGCGAATTTGCGGCCATCCCAGGTGTCCACTTCAGATGGAGCAGGGAGTGTTTCCGGATCGATATCGATAACAGCGGCATAGGGTCCGCATAACTCTTCCTGTCTTGTATAGGCATTGGCGTAGATCTGTTTTGCCATCAACAGGGCATCCCCACCGGCCATGGCCAGGCCGATCACCTCTTCCAGCCAGGTGGTACCGGCAGTCTTCACATGAATGCCTTTGTCGTGTTTGCGGATCAGTTCTCCCATGACCGGGTAAATGGTGAACTTGTCGCTTCCCGAATGGACGCTCAGTTTCAGATTTTCAGGAAGGCCGAACTGATGGATGGCATAATCGATCACCAGCAGATCCTTTTCGAACTCCTTTCTAAACTGATCAACATCTCCCACATAATCTACCCCCTTGTTGAACCTCCCGGTAAATTTTGGTGCTATGGTCTGGGCAGGTATCTCATAATGACTGATCATCTGGAGGATGAAAAAGAGGTCCACAGGTGTCTGGGGATTCTCCACCTCGTCCATGGATACTTCTGCCACGAAGGTCCCTGGGCTCTTTCTTGCTGCAATATGCCTGTAGATGGCCGCAGCTTCCCTGACGGCTCCAAGAAATGTTTTTGCAATCCTGACCAGTTCTTCCCTGGTGATTTGAAAAGGCTCTTCAATTCCCGGGATCTCCAGGATACCCATGTACGGTGTGCTTATCTCCAGAAACTGCTCAAGCTCTTCTTTGGTAACCTTCCCGCCGATAGATTCAGCCACATCTAGGGTGAAAAAATTGGCATGGTCGATGAAGGCATCCACCGTATGGAGGTTGATATGATCGGCATCCACATAGTAGGAGTCACTCCATTTCAGGGCCCTGGTTGCCTGATCAGCTTCAGCTCTGGTGGTTTCAGGCGTGGAATGAATGATCTGGTGCTCCCTGTTGGATTTATTCCAGACCGGAACAATATGAATCCCCTTCTCTTTTGCCTTCAGAATTGCTTTTAATTGTGCCTCGCCCTGCTGGGCAAATCTGTCACCTGTGCCGAATGAATATTTTTCAAGAATCATGGTTGGATAATTATTCCGTGTACGGACACGAAATTAAGGATTTTTCTGCTGATTACCAATATATTTATTTAGTTTTGCTGAAGATTCATCTGGGGTTGGGCCCAAGCGTTGTTCCGTAAAAATTTGTTTTATAGGATTATATGGGAAAAATCAGGATCAAAGATATTGCTGAGATCGCAAATGTTTCCATGGGCACAGTTGACCGGGTGATTCACAAGCGCGGGGAGGTTTCTCCGGCAACCCGGGAGCGGATTCAGAAATTGCTGGAGGAGTATAACTATGAACCCGATATCATCGGAAGATCACTGGCTCTGAAGCGTGAGGTGCATCTGGCAGTGGTTATGCCCGGTATCGTTAACGATCACGCTTTTTGGAACCTGCCCCAGTCCGGGGTGGAAAGGGCACTGAAAGAAATCGCCACTTATAAGATCTCCATCGAATTCATTCATTTCAGCCAGTTTGACAAGGGGGACTTCATCAGGAAAGTCAGGAATTTTCCTTTTGGCCGGGTCCGGGGAGTTCTTTTTGCCCCCGTTTTTCATGATGAATCTGGTGATTTCATCAGGAAGTGTTTGGGGAAGGATCTGCCTGTTGTGCTGATCAACTCACAGCTCGAGGTGGAGGGGATCAGCAGTTTTGTGGGCCAGGATGCCTTTCACAGCGGCTATGTGGCTGCGAAACTCATCAACTTCGGTTTGGAAAACAGCCGGGATGTGGCCATCATCAACATGTCTGCAAGGAAGGATCACTATGCACATATCATCAGCAGGGAACGTGGATTCCGCCGCTATTTCGAGGAACACAGCGGCCGGCTTGACCACCTGGTTACCGTCGATTTGAATGGTGTGGATGACAAGGCGTTGAAAGAGGGACTGGATGATGTGTTTGACCGGTATGAAATCGGGGGCTTGTTTGTCACCAATTCACGGGTGTACAAGGTTGCCGAATACCTGGCAGAGAGGAGTTCCATGACCATCCGCCTGGTCGGTTATGATCTGCTTCCCAAAAGTGTGGAATACCTGAAGCAGGAAACCATCGATTTCCTGATCTCTCAGAAGCCTGAAGAACAGGCTTACAGAGGTTTGATCTCACTGTTTAACCTGGTTGCTTTTAACCGGGAACCGGAGGAAAGACAGTGGATGCCCATCGATATCATTACCAGGGAAAACCTGTGCTATTATGCACAATAATCATTATAATTTAATAAATCTGTCCTATGAACGAACTATCCTTTAAAGACCTGAAAAACAAGGTATGCGTCATTACCGGCGGCGGCGGGGTGCTTGGCAACTCCATGGCCAGGGGGCTCGCATCTGTGGGAGTGATCACCGTGATCCTGGACATTGACGAGGCGGCTGCAAAAAAAGCCACTGCGGAAATCTCAAAAGAATTCGGAATTAAGAGTTTTGGCTTCAAGGCCAATGTACTGGAACGGGCGTCTCTTGAGGATGTGAAGAACCGGATCGTTGCTGAAGTGGGTGAGATTGAACTTCTTATCAACGGAGCGGGAGGGAATTCACCCAAAGCAACCACCAAACTGGAAGAGATTACCGAAAAGGACCTGGAAAAGCTGGAGGATGGTTTTTTCGGTCTTGAACTGGAAGGTTTCCAGAAGGTATTTGACCTCAATTTCACAGGGACCCTTCTTCCTACCCTGGTCTTCACCAGGGACATGGTCCGGAGGCAACGCGGAGTGGTCCTGAATATCTCATCCATGAATTCCTACAAGCCGCTGACCAAAATCCCGGCTTATTCAGCTGCCAAGGCATCCATCAACAATTTCACCGAATGGCTGGCAGTTCACTTTGCCAAGGTGGGTGTCCGGGTCAATGCCCTGGCACCCGGATTTTTCCTGACCAACCAGAACCGGTTTTTGCTTACCGATGAAAAAACCGGTGCACTGACCCCCAGGGGGAACAAGATCATTGCCAATACGCCCATGGGGATTTTTGGAGAGCCGGAGGATCTGAATGGTACCGTATTGTACCTCATGTCGGATCTGAGCCGGTTCATTACAGGAATCTGTATCCCGGTGGACGGCGGCTACAGCGCTTTTGGAGGGGTGTAATATGGTCTATTTCGAAAAAGGAGGTGCAAAAACCGAGTTGTCCCCGTCTGATTTAAGGGAAGGCCTGTACCATGCGCTGGACCGCATGGGTATCCGCAACCGGGTGCTGGTGATTCCGCCTGATATCACCCGCTACCACAGTCAGTCCGGACGGTTGACTGAACTGGCATGGGAGTACTATGGGAAAAAAATGACCGATGTGCTTCCAGCCCTGGGTACGCATGCTCCCATGACTTCCCCTGAAATCCGCAGGATGTTCGGGTCTGTACCGGAATCTCTGTTCCGGATTCATGACTGGAGAAATGATGTGGTGACACTCGGTGAGGTTCCCGGCCAGTATCTGGAGACGGTCTCCGAAGGCCGTATCTCCTATGGGTGGCCCGCGCAGGTAAACCGCTTGTTGCTCAGCGGGAGGCATGACCTGATTCTGTCCATTGGACAGGTGGTGCCCCATGAAGTGATCGGGATGGCCAATTACAACAAGAATGTGTTTGTGGGGACCGGCGGACCGGAAGGGATCAACAAAAGCCATTTCCTGGGAGCGGCCTACGGAATGGAACGGATCATGGGAAGGGCCGACACACCGGTAAGGAAAGTCCTCAACTACGCCTCTGATCATTTTGCTGCAGACCTGCCCATTGTATATGTGCAGACCGTCATCGGAAGGAATGATGAAGGCAGGTTGGTGGTTCGTGGCCTTTTTGTGGGTGATGATCAGGAGTGCTTCCTGAAGGCTTCTGAACTCTCTCTTCGTGTCAATTTCCAGATGCTGGAGAAGCCGCTGGACAAGGTGGTGGTTTATCTTGAACCGGAGGAGTTTAAAAGCACCTGGCTGGGGAACAAAAGCATCTACCGGACCCGCATGGCCATCGCTGACAGGGGAGAACTGATTGTGCTTGCTCCCGGACTGAAGGAGTTTGGCGAGGACGGGGAGATCGACAGGCTGATCAGGAAGTATGGCTATCGGACGACCCCTGAGATTCTGCAGGCGGTCTCAGAAAACAGGGAACTGGAAAACAACCTGAGTGCAGCCGCACACCTGATTCACGGCTCCACCGAAGGGAGGTTTACGGTGACCTATTGCCCTGGAAATATTCCGGCAGAGGTCATCGAATCGGTGAACTATAACTACGCGGATCTGAATAAAATGATAAAAAAATACAATCCACAAACACTGGAGGACGGTTTCAATACCCTGCCCGGCGGGGAGAAAATCTACTACATATCAAACCCGGCCCTGGGGCTCTGGTCCTGGAAGGAGAAATTTACGATACAAGATCATGATACGGATTGTGGCTGACCATAAGATCCCTTTTCTGAAAGGTGCACTGGAGGGTGTCGCTCGCGTGGATTACCTGCCGGGCGGGGAGATTACCCGGGGTGATGTAATGCATGCGGATGCGATCATTACCAGGACCAGGACGCGTTGCGACCGGGCATTGCTGGAAGGCACAGGTGTGAAGTTTATCGCCTCTGCAACCATTGGTCATGACCACATTGATGCTGACTTCTGCCATGAGGCAGGGATCGAATGGACCAATGCTCCTGGATGCAACTCCTCCTCGGTCAGGCAGTATGTGGTTTCCACACTGCTTTACCTGGCCGGACTCAGGGGACTGGAGCTTACCGGACTGACCCTGGGTGTGGTGGGAGTGGGCAATGTGGGCGCCAAAGTTGCTCAAGCCGCAAAGGCCCTTGGTATGAAGGTGTTGCTCAACGATCCGCCCAGGTCCAGATCCGAAGGACAGGAGGGCTTTGTACCTTTGGCGGTGCTACTTAAAAACGCAGATGTGGTAAGCCTGCATGTGCCTTTGAACCACGGAGGCGAGGACAATACCTTCCAGATGGTGGATGCCCGGTTCGTCGATCAGCTGAAACAGGGAGCCATCCTTATCAACACATCCCGAGGGGGAGTGGTCAGTGAAGTAGAGCTGATCCGGGGCATCAAAGGTGGTAAGATTACCGATGCAGTGCTGGATGTGTTCCTGAATGAACCTGAAGTGAACATGGAATTGCTGGATCTGCTCACACTGGCAACTCCCCACATTGCAGGCTACTCCCTGGATGGGAAAGCAAATGGAACGGGAATGGCAGTCAGGGCCGTCAGCCGGTTTTTTAACCTGGGAATGGATACCTGGGAACCGGACCATATCACACCACCCGGACAAAACCTGCTTTTGGGTGATGCTGGCTCCACCGGTTGGCTGGAGCTGCTGAGGGATATATACCTGGAAACTTATGATGTGTCCCGGGATGACAAACGACTGAGAGATAATCCGGGAGCGTTTGAATCCCTGAGGGGGGATTATCCCCTTCGCAGAGAACCCTCCGCTTATTCGGTACGTTTGTTCCAGGGATACCCGGAAATTGTGGATATATTTGAAGCTCTGGGATTTTCCGTGCTTGCGGATTATTGCGCTTAGCAGTACTCAGTACTCAGTACTCAGTACTCAGTACTCAGTACTTGGTGGGTTGAAAAGAATTGAAAAATGAATGGTTTAAACTACATAAGGTAAAAGAGTAAATAATGAAAACAAAAGCTGACATCGGGCTCATAGGCCTGGCAGTCATGGGTGAAAACCTGGTACTGAACATGGAACGGAACGGATTTACGGTGGCCGTTTATAACCGGACTGTTGAAAAAGTAGACAAATTCATCAACGGCAGGGGAAAAGGAAAAAATTTCATCGGAGCCCGGTCTGTTGAGGAGTTCATTGCTTTCCTGGAAAAGCCCAGGAAAGTGATGATGCTTGTGAAGGCCGGAAAACCGGTGGATGACTTCATTGACATGCTGCTTCCCCGCCTTGAGGAGGGGGATATCATTATTGACGGGGGAAACTCCCACTTTCCCGATACCATCAGGCGCACCAGGTATGTGGAAAGCAAGGGAATGCTCTTTATCGGGACAGGTGTTTCCGGGGGTGAAGAGGGAGCATTGATGGGTCCCTCCATTATGCCGGGCGGATCAGCCGGGGCGTGGCCCCATGTGAAAGTGATTTTCCAGGCCATTTCTGCCAAGGTGGAGGATGGAACACCTTGCTGTGACTGGGTAGGGGATAACGGAGCCGGCCATTTTGTGAAGATGGTCCACAACGGGATTGAATACGGTGATATGCAGTTGATCAGTGAAGCCTATAACCTGATGAAAAATCTACTCGGGATGCATGCGGATGAGATGCATGAGGTTTTTGCGGAGTGGAACAGGGGAGACCTGGACAGTTACCTGATGGAGATTACCAGGGATATACTTGCATACAAGGATGAGGATGGCGGGGCGCTGGTAGAGAAGATCCTTGATACGGCGGGACAAAAGGGAACCGGGAAATGGACCGGAATTGAGGCCCTGGACCTGGGAATTCCCCTTACGCTGATCGGTGAATCTGTATTTGCACGCTGTCTTTCAGCCTTGAAAGAGGAGCGCATGGAAGCTTCAAAAGTGCTTTCCGGACCTGTTCCTTCATACCATGGAGACAGGAAGCCGTTTCTGGATGATATCAGGAGCGCACTCTATGCTTCAAAAATCGTCTCATACGCCCAGGGATATACCCTGATGAAAGAGGCTGCCAAAGTGTACGGCTGGAGTCTGAATTATGGTGGAATCGCGCTTCTCTGGAGGGGAGGGTGTATCATCCGTTCGGTTTTCCTTGCCAAGATCAAGGAAGCTTTTGACAACAATCCCGGTTTGCCCAACCTGCTGCTGGATCCCTTTTTCAAGGGAAAGGTTGAAGCTGCACAGGAGGGATGGAGAAAAGCTGTGGCCACTGCCCTTGTGAACGGAATCCCGGTACCGGCATTCACTACTGCCCTAAACTATTTTGACGGGTACCGTTCAGAACGGCTTCCGGCCAATATGCTGCAGGCCCAGCGTGACTACTTCGGAGCCCACACCTACGAAAGGACCGATAAACCCAGGGGTGAGTTTTTCCATACAAACTGGACAGGCAGGGGAGGTGACACCAGCTCTTCCACATACAACGCGTAGGAGCAGGTACAAGAAACAAGGATATCTTTTTCCTTTATCCTTGCACCAGATAACCGAGAAGCGGTTATCCGTTAAAACCACTCACCCGGTGGTAGCTCTCCTGAGCATTGATGTAAAAAGCCTTGTACTTGATGTAGTGGTTCCCTTTCTTGAATTCCCAATGCACGTTATGGGCTTTAAAGATCTTGCCTATACACGCTTCGAAAATAAGTGTATAGTTGATTCCAGTAACCTGCTCTGCCTCGATAATGTTCTTGAACTCAACACTCCTATCTGCGAAATGGCCGATAACAGGAAGCGCATATTTCTTTTGCATCCGCTTCTTTCTGGCTCCCTCGTTGATGATGGGTAATCTTCTCAGTTCAACTGGTTTGTCTGACATGCGCACCGTTTTTTTGTAATACGTAAATGTATATCAAAATGTTATGTCACCCGTAAATTTAAGGAAAAAAATAGAAAACAATTTCATTGGAATTATAAACAGAAGTGTATTTTTGAAGTGTGCCAACAACACTGATTGCATATTCTACCACGCTTGGTTGTACCGAGCAGTGCGCTTCAAAGCTGAAGGATGATCTTGGCAACGGGGTGGAAATGGTCCGCATTTCACGCCGGCGCCGTTTTAACCTGCAAAACTACGATACCATAATCGTAGGGGGGTCCATTCATGAAGGCATGATTCAACGTTCAGTTCACAAATTCTGTGAGACCAACCTGGAGGATCTTCTTCGGAAGCAGGTGGGATTGTTTGTGTGTTGTATGGATCCGGATGCCGATGAGCAGGATCTCATTCAAAGGGCATTCCCTGAGAAACTTGTTCAGCATGCCCTGGCAAGCGGTTTTTTTGGAGGTGAGCTGAATATTAAGAAAATGAACCTCCTTCAAAAGATTATGACCAGGAAAGCTGCACGTCTTCAGAAGGAGCCGGAGATCGATTTTGAGAAGATATTTGAATTTGCCAGGAAACTGCAGGAACACTGATCACTTTTCGATCCTTATGGATCCCTCGTAAACCCTGACAGCTGGTCCAGTCAGGAACACATCTGTAAAATGGGTATGGTGCTGTGCCTTGAATGAAACATTCAGGTTTCCCCCGAGGGTATGGATATGGTATGAAAATATGTCAGTCTTGAAGTGAAAATAGGAACAAATGGCAGCAGCTGTTACACCGGTCCCACAGGAATATGTTTCTGCCTCAACACCTCTCTCATAAGTTCTGACTTTGATTTTATTTGAACCTCCTGTGCTTTGAACGAAATTGACATTGACCCCTTTTGAGCCGAACCTGGCCTGGTTCCTGATCTCTCTACCTTCTTTATCCACGTTCAGATCCTCAAGTTGTGTTACAAACTTCACATAATGAGGGGAACCGGTATCGACCAGGTAACCATCTTCTGCCCACCTGACCCCATCCACATCTTTCAGCTTAAGTCTGATCTCACCACTGGGCAACAAGGTGGCTTCATGGGCTCCGTCAATGCCCTCGAATCTCGTATCCATCCTGATGATCCCCAGATCACGTGCAAAGGCTGTGATGCACCGGCCCCCGTTCCCGCACATGGAGCTTTCAAATCCATCCGCGTTGAAGTACTGCATCCTGAAATCCAGCAGCGAACTTTCCCGGAGAATGATCAGGCCGTCACCCCCGATCCCGAACCTGCGGTCACAGAGCTTCCTGATCAGATTGTGCTCAAAAAGGGAGATATCCTGTTTTCGTCCGTCAATCATCACAAAGTCGTTTCCGGTACCATGGTATTTTGAAAACTGAACAATCATAGAGGGAGATTGGTTAAAAAAGGTTAAAACCCATGTGATGTATTCATTTTTTTACGATTCCATCTGTTATGGTGGTAAATTGCATTGTAAAAGGCACAGATTTTGCCATACAGCATCTGCGTGATAAACAAAGGTATTAATTAAATAGCAAACAGAATGAAAGCGAGGAGGATCTTCGGTTTATTTGCAATGGCCATGGTGGGTGCCCTGGCGGCAGTGTTCATTTATACAAGACTTTTTCAGCCATCACCTGCTGTGGTCGAAGTGCCGGCGGAAAATAAGGTCCGCTATGTAAATCTTCCGGGTACTGAACCCGGATCGGCCCTGGATTTCACCCAGGCTGTTGCACAAACAATCGACGCCGTGGTTCATGTGAAGACAAAAGTTTACAGGGAATACGCAGTGAATCCACTCTATGAATTCTTCTTCGGTGAACAACCCAATTCCAACCCGGAACCACTCCTGGGTTTTGGCAGCGGAGTGATTATTTCCGGGCAGGGATATATTGTAACCAACAACCACGTGATAGACGGGTCCGACGAAATCGTGGTGGTATTGAATGACAAGAGGGAATTCAGTGCAAAACTCATTGGTGCCGACCCTACGACAGATATTGCCCTGCTGAAAGTGGATCAGGAGGGCCTTTCTTCATTGGGTTTTGGTGATTCGGATGCGCTCCAACTGGGTGAATGGGTATTGGCCATCGGAAATCCCTATAACCTCACCAGCACCGTAACAGCCGGTATTGTCAGCGCCAAGGCAAGAAATATCAATATCCTCGGAACCCAGGAATTCAGCATCGAATCTTTCATTCAGACGGATGCTGCCGTAAATCCCGGGAACAGCGGGGGAGCGCTGATCAATACCCGGGGAGAACTGGTGGGTATCAATACAGCCATTGCCTCCAGGACCGGGGCATATACCGGTTACTCCTTTGCAGTTCCGGTGAGTATTGTGGAGAAAGTCGTGAAAGACCTGATGGAATACGGAGCCGTTCAAAGGGCCATTCTGGGTGTGACCATCCAGGAAGTTACTGCAGAACTTGCAGCCCAACATAAGATCGATGAAATAGAAGGTGTTTATGTGAATGGGGTCAGGCCCGATGGAGCAGCCAGGGAAGCAGGAATTAAGGAAGGTGATATAATCCTCTCGGTGGATGGTGCCAAAGTGAACAGCGGGGCAGAACTCCAGGAACATGTTTCAAAGTACCGGCCGGGGGAGAAAGTAACGGTTTTGATACGCCGAAGCGGTACAGTGAAACAATTTGAGGTTGTTTTACGTAATCTGGAGGGAAACACGGAAATTGTCAAGAGGGAGGAGGTACTGGCTGTGCTCGGTGCAAGTTTTGCACCCCTGTCTGAAAAGGAGAAACGTACACTGGGGATTCAAAATGGAGTAAAAGTAACTTCAGTGACTTCAGGTAAATTTGCGAAAGTGGGTATAAAAGAAGGATTTGTACTCACCTTGGTAAACAAAAAGCCGGTAAACAGTGTTAAGGATATTGAAGAGATTCTGAAAGATACCGAAGGGGGCGTTATCATCGAAGGAATAGATAAGACAGGATCCCGGTCCTACTATGCTTTCGGGTTATAAAATAACCTTCATACAGATTCTTTTATATGGCAAAGAAGACCAGGAAGGTCTTCTTTGTGTTAATTACACTCATCACCCTTATTTAGTTTGATTAAAGATAAAATTGCAGGTAAATTTGCAGGGATTTTCTATTAGTAATTTGAATATGAGGAGAAGTTAATGAGACAGTTAAAGATCACCAAATCCATTACCAACAGAGAAAGTGCTTCATTAGACAAGTATTTACAGGAGATTGGTAAGGAAGAGTTGATCACTGTTGAGGAAGAGGTAGAATTGGCTCAACGGATCAAGAAGGGCGACAGAGCAGCCCTTGAAAAACTCACACGAGCAAATCTGAGGTTTGTCGTTTCAGTGGCAAAACAGTACCAGAACCAGGGATTAAGCCTTCCCGATTTAATCAATGAAGGCAACCTGGGGCTGATCAAGGCTGCTGAGAAATTTGACGAAACCAGAGGTTTTAAGTTCATCTCCTACGCCGTTTGGTGGATCAGGCAATCGATCCTTCAGGCATTGGCAGAACAATCGAGGATCGTACGCCTTCCATTGAACCAGGTTGGTTCACTAAACAAAATCAACAAGGCGTTTTCCAAGTTTGAACAGGAGTATGAACGGCAACCTACACCAGAGGAGCTTGCTGAGGCACTTGACCTTCCCAAGGAAAAAGTTTCAGACACACTTCGTGTCTCGGGAAGGCATGTATCTGTTGATGCGCCCTTTGTCGACGGTGAAGACAACAGTCTGCTTGATGTATTGGTGAACAATGATTCACCCAATGCGGACAGCAATCTTATTAGTGAATCACTCTCACGGGAAGTGGACAGGGCCCTGGCCACGCTCACGGAGCGGGAGCGTGATATCATTAAGCTATTCTTCGGAATAAGCACCCAGGAAATGACACTGGAAGAAATAGGCGAAAAATTCGGACTGACCCGCGAACGCGTTCGTCAGATCAAGGAAAAGGCCATACGCAGGCTCCGCCATACTTCCAGGAGTAAATTGCTTAAAACCTACCTGGGGTAAGAACACATAATCTGATCGTGAAAAAAGGGGCACCGCAAGGCTGCCCCTTTTTTAGGTACAAGGTACAAGGGAAAAGGGTCGCATTAAACTTGTTCCTTTCTCCTTTCAACTTTGCCCTTTCTCCTTGTCCAGAATGGACTGGTAGGCATACATTTCATCCCTGAAACGGGCAGCCTCAATAAAATCAAGTTCCCCTGCCGATTTTTCCATCAGTTTTTTGGCTTTATCGATGGCTTTTTCGAGTCCTTCCCTCCCCATGTACCGGACAACAGGATCTGCTGCGATATCTGCCTTTGCCTGGTCCGCATAGATCCCGCTTCGGCTGAGCTCTTCGCGGTTATGGTCAAAGAGGGAAAAGGTTGTTTTGATGATCTGCTTCGGGGTGATGTCGTGTTGCTCATTGTAATCCAGCTGCTTTTTGCGCCTTCTGTTTGTTTCTTCAATGGTCCTTTGCATGGAACCGGTCATCCGGTCTGCATACATGATCACCTTCCCGTTCAGGTTCCTGGCAGCCCTTCCTGAGGTCTGGGTCAGCGATCTTTCAGACCGGAGAAATCCTTCCTTGTCTGCATCCAGGATCGCCACCAGGGAAACCTCAGGAAGGTCCAGCCCCTCCCTCAGGAGATTAATGCCCACCAAAACATCGAATACGCCTTTGCGCAGTCCGTCAAGGATCTCAACACGTTCCAGTGTATCCACATCCGAGTGGATGTAGCGGGTTTTCACATTCAGTTTGATCAGATAATTTGAGAGCTCCTCGGCCATCCTTTTGGTCAGGGTGGTCACCAGAACCCGCTCCCTGTTTTGAACCCTCCGGTTGATCTCCCCGATAAGGTGATCAATCTGGTTCATGCTTGGAAGGACCTCAATGACCGGGTCCACCAGCCCAGTGGGCCTGATGACCTGCTCAACGATGACCCCTCCGCACTTACCCAGCTCGTAATCGGCGGGAGTGGCGCTCACATAAAGGGTCTGGCCGATGATCTCTTCGAATTCATCAAATTTAAGCGGACGGTTGTCCACGGCGGCCGGTAATCTGAAACCGTACTCCACCAGGTTTCTTTTCCTGGAGAAGTCTCCCCCGTACATGGCATGGATCTGCGGAATGGTCACATGGCTTTCATCGATCACCGTGATAAAATCATCCGGGAAGTAATCAAGCAGGCAAAACGGCCTTGTTCCGGGGGGTCTGCCGTCAAAATACCTGGAGTAATTCTCGATTCCGGGGCAGTATCCCAGCTCCCTGATCATTTCCATGTCATAGGTGACCCGCTCTTTGATCCGCTGGGCCTCAATCAGTTTCTGCTCTCCTTTAAAGAAATTGACTTGTGCCACCATGTCATCGGAGATCTCCTCCAGGGCCGATTTCATCCTTTTCTTTGAGGTAATGAAAATATTGGCCGGAAAGATGACGACCTCCTCATGGGTTTCAATCGTATGCCCTGCCACCGGGTGGATCGATTTGATTGAATCGATCTCATCGCCCCAGAACTCAATCCTGTATGCCTGGTCGGCATAAGCCAGATGAATATCCACCGTATCTCCCCTGACCCTGAACGTGCCCGGCCTGAAGTCTATTTCATTCCTTGCGTAGAGTCCGTCCACCAGTCTGCGCAGGAATACGTTGCGGGTAATCACCTCACCCTTCCGTACCCTGATGGTGGAGCTGTGAAAATCTTCAGGGTTCCCAATGCCGTAAAGGCAGGAAACGGAAGATACCACGATCACATCCCGCCTGCCGGAAAGCAGGGAGGAGGTCGTACTCAACCTCAGTTTTTCAATCTCATCATTGATGGAAAGATCCTTTTCAATGTATGTATCAGTAACAGGAAGATAGGCTTCCGGCTGGTAGTAGTCATAGTAGCTGACGAAGTACTCAACCGCATTTTCCGGGAAGAATTGTTTGAATTCGCTGTAGAGTTGTGCCGCAAGGGTTTTGTTGTGGCTGAGCACCAGGGTGGGTCTTCCCAGTTCCCTGATCACGTTTGCCACAGTAAAGGTTTTTCCCGAACCGGTCACGCCAAGCAGGGTCTGGAAAGGATCTCCGGCATTAAAACCTTCCACAAGCTGCCGGATGGCTTCCGGCTGATCACCGGTGGGCCGGTACTCGGACGTGAGTTTAAAATCCATGCTAATAAGTGAAGACCACGTAAACCGGCAGGTGGTCGCTGGGTCCGCCATAGTACTCGGGTCCCCCGTAAGTTGCAGAGGGTAACTTCTCTCCGTATTCCTCGTTTTCATACAGCATCCACTCTTCCTTCAGGATGCGACCTCCCTGGAAGTTGGTGGTGAGCCCCTTATCCTGGTTGAGAAGGTTGTAAGATACAATGATCTGGTCCAGCATGTTCCACTGGCCTTTGAAGTTGTAGGTCCCCCTGCCTTCCTGGTTATGCAGGTCATAGAACAGGTTGTAGTGGTCCCCCAGATTGATATTTCTTCGCTTTCCTGAAGCGGAAAGGCCGTTAACGATGCTTCTGTTGGTAGGTTCATCGTTGAAGTCGCCCATCAGGATTACCTTGAAATCCGACTCCTTTGATAAAAGCAGATCCAACTTTTTTCTGAGGGTTATGGCTGTGAACATCCTCTGTTTTTCAGTTTCCCGTGTTCCCTCACTCCTTGATTTCCAGTGATTCATGAAGAGGTGGAGTGATGATCCATCGGGTCCGTTTCCCGTAACATGCAGGATTTCCCTGTAAAGATAATCGGGATCAACAGGATCTTCCACCGGGATGTATTCGTGGGATTTATATCTGAAAAGGTCGGGCCGGTAAAGCATGGCACACTCAATTCCCCTGGGATCGGAACCGTCATCGTGGATGATTGCATATTTCATCTTCCTTATTCCCCTGTTGTCCGCCAGGTCCTCAAGCACTTTTCTGTTTTCCACTTCGGCCAGACCGATGATGGCAGGCATCTCCTTTTCAGGTATGGAGAGGATTACCCTGGAGATATCATCCAGCTTTTTCCCGTATCTTTCATAGGTCCATTTCTTTGTACCCCCGGGAGTGAAATCCTCATCCCTGACCGATGGAGCATCCACCGTGTCAAAAAGGTTTTCAACGTTATATGAAAACACCAGAAATGAATTTGCATCTTCCTGGGCCCGGCCCGGAACAGATGAGATGATCAGCATCAGAAAGACTGGAAACATACTTTTCATGTGCCCTGTAATTAAATTCAGACAAAGATATCAAAACAAAAAAAATTGAAATCCTCATTAAAAGGAGTTAAATTTAGTTGATATGGGACAAAAACAGGACGAGCTTTTAAAAAGAATTCAGAAACTGGTAAAGCAAAACCAGGATCTGATCAATATGAATGAAAAGCTCCAGAAAGCGGTTAATGAGCTTTCTGAGCAGAATGAAATGATGAAGCAGCGCCTGAAGGAATCCAAGGTGGAGCTGAAGGACGGGGTATTTCCGGAAGGTGAGGAAAGGTTGCAGAAATACAAAATGGCCACCGTCCTCTTTGCCTATATCGGGGGATTCAAACATCTCACGGATGCTGTTGATTCTGAAGTCATCATGGATCAGTTGGATGAAGTCCTGATCGAATTTGACAGAATCCTTAAAAAATATAAAATTCATAAGATCAAGACCATAGGTGATACATATATGGCTGCGGGAGGGATTCCGGAAAAGAACATCACCAATCCCATCGATGTGGTTATGGCTGCACTGGAAATGAATCTGTTCCTGAACCAGCTGAGACGGATTGACGGCAAACGGTACTGGAACCTGAGCCTGGGAATCCATACGGGTCCGGTTACTGCCAATGTTTCCGGGAAAAAAAGAATCACATACGATATCAAGGGAGATACGGTTAATATAGCCCATCGCATGCAGGGGGTAGGGGACAGCGGAAAGATACTGATCTCGGTAATGACTTACGAACTCATCAAGGAATTCTTCATTTGTGAATATTACGGAAAGATGCCGGTAAAGTATAAGGGCGATCTGGAGATGTTTGTGGTCAATGGCATCCGGCCCGAATTTTCCTTAAAGGGCAGGGGAATGTTCCCCAATGCGCTGTTCGAAACGAAGTTCAAGCTGATCCAGTTCACTGATATACAGGAGATTATTCTGGATAAGCTGGAGAAGGAATTGCCAGGATTCCTCTATTACCACAATGTGAAGCACACCGTTGATGTGGTCACAGAGGTCGAACTGATCGGATGGGCCGAAGGACTTGATGATGACGGGATACTTTTACTGAAGACTGCCGCCCTGTTTCATGATGCAGGGCACACCATCGCCTATGATGATCATGAATACCAGGGAACCTTGATGGTGAGGGAGTACCTGCCCAAATACGGTTACACCGGGGAGCAGATTGAGCAAATCTGCAAAATCATCATGGCCACCAAGCTTCCCCCGCGGCCCACTGATATTTACGAGGAGATCATCTGCGATGCCGACCTGGATTACCTGGGACGAAGTGATATGATTCCTGTTTCCAACACCCTCTACAAAGAGCTAAAGGAGCAGGACAAGATTGGCACGCTGACCGACTGGAATAAACTCCAGATCAACTTTATATCGGGGCATTCGTATTTCACCAAAACGGCCCAGAGCCTCAGGGAGGTTAACAAGCAGAATCAGATTGAGCGCATTAGAAAGCTGATCACCTAGTAATCTGAATAAGGAGTGGGATAGAGCGTGTATTTGGTAATATTTGACACTGTATTCTTGTAACGCTCCATGTTATTCATTTCCTGCCATTTGGGAGAGGAAGAGAATGCTTTCCAGTGCTCTTTTTGAACAGTAGTGTCTGCATGGGCTGTCATGTACATCAGGTGCGGCATTTTTGAACTGGAGATCACTTCCCCAAAAAATACCGGATTGAATCCCAGCTCCCGGAAAAGTGCTGCCTCACCTGAATTGAACATCTCCACTTTCCTTTCATGGAGAAGTTCTGTGGGGCTCTGGTAACTCCTTAATTCATACACCCTGTCGTTCCTGGGGGACTCCAGTTGAGGTGGTGTAAGATGAGGTGTCCCGCTGAAGGCTCTTAACAATATGGTCTCAATCCTTAAATAGGGCGGATTGTCGTGGGGAGCTTCAATATAATCGTTCCCCGCGGCAAGGTACTCCTTGTCGGATTTGAGTTCAGATGGCTGTCCGGTGTATTTGCCAAGGGAACTGTACGGTACCAGGATAAGAATGGTATTCTCTGTTTCGTTGCCCTGTTCCCTGGGTTTAAACACGCCAACCTGGCTTATTCCGGCCCTGTGCAGGGCGGGCAGGTATGCGCTCTCCAGGTAGTCATCCAACCTTGCTTCCTGGGCATCTGTATCGTAGTGGAAGATTTTCAGCTCGAAATAGTCCCGCTCTTCGGTTTCACTGCATGCAGGGGTCAGGGTACTGATGAACATGACCAGAAGGAGGACCAGGGGTGAAAGATAATGTTTCATGGTTTTGGTTTTGGGACCTATGAATATATAATAAATTTGGGTAAATCTCTCTGGTCCCATGGTATATGGGTAAATATGCTTAATATTGCGCCAAATCTGTGTAAAGAATGAAAGTTTTGGTTTCTGTAATCATTTTTTTACTGGCGATCCCCGTGATCCCGGGATGGTCTCAGGGTATAGGGAATGGGGAGGTGGAAGGCAGTGACTGGAACCGGACCCGGGCCATCCTCAATTGTGCACCCAGACTGGTTGACCGGAGGGATTTGGTGGAGGATAATTTCGATCACAGGTATGTGACTGATAATCCAAGGGATATAGAGATGGGCTATTTTTCCGTAGAGCCTATCACCTACCTGGAGGAAGGAAGGCGTTTTTGTGAAGCACTGCTTCCGGCATCGGGCGTGAGCCACACCTATTTCCGGGGTTGCTATGTATCCTCCTATTACCTGCCAGGAGATGGGGTATATAATGTATCCATTGCCTCCAATGCACTGATTTTTAACAATGAGCTGAGGATCATCAATGCTCAGAATACCATCGCAGAGATCGAAGCCACCCACAGGATGGAGATAGAGGTTGATACAACACTGAATCCCGCTTCACCGGAAGATATTACTTTCAGATCCAACCGGGCCTATGGGTGGGAACTGGAGATTGACCAAGCAGGTGTTTGGCATGGCGAACTGCTGCGGGGCGACCTGGTTTTATATGATTCTGAGCTGCCCGCAGGAGTGTCAAAACTGGAGATAGAAAAAAGGATAAAAGGCCCGGGGCTGGTCAGAATCAGGGAGTCTGTCATTTTCAGGGTAAATTCTGTCTCTTCATACAAGTATGATCCCATTTTCCAGGCTGCCTGTCTGTTCAGCCTTGAACCGCTCAGTGTCACCACAAGATTGCTTCCCTGCGAATAGAAGCAAATTCATCCCGGTTAGCGGTCTGATTTATAGATGTCTTCAGGTTGTTCCATGGTAAGGGTTGTGGCCCCAGTGGTAATGGTCACACTGTTTGCTACATCAAATACTGTTTTCTGTGGTGCTTCTCTGGCAGCCATCAACACTTTTCTTGGATTCAGATCAATGCGGGCTGATACAAATTCAGGCCGGTTGAAATTCAACAGATAAGTGGAATAGAAATCCGGATCCCGCTGGGGAACAACAAAGGGTTTGCTGGTATTTCCCTGATCATCCATATGGCAAAAATAGACCTTTGATAAGATTCCATCTTCCCTCTTGCTTACAAACATGAGCCATCTGCCATTTTGGGACCAGCTGGGATAACTCTCCACGTCAGGGGAATTGGCTTCGGTTATTTCCAATATTTTTGAATCAAGCCGGTAGGTGTATATGTCCGATTCACTGTTGTAAATGGAAAAGTATCCATAATCGAGCAGGCAAAAACAAATGGTATTGTTGTCGGGTGCAATGCGTGGAAATGAGATGCTCTTATGAAGTGTGCCGGCATCCAGGATCGTATCGGTTTTCCCGAAGGATTTGGTGGCCGGATCGAATCCAACACGGAGCAGACTGTATCTTAAATCTCTATAATCGGTGCTGTCTGTTGATTTTGGGGCGCTGATGAAATAGAGCTGTTTGCCATCGGGCGACCATGTGGGGAGGTTCTCCCGTGCCCCGGTGGCAAGCTCTGCAGGACGTGTAATAAGATTGTTTTCCACATCGTACAGCACGATGTCCGAATATTTATCCTGCACATAGGCAATCTTATCCTTGCTGGAATGAAAATCCTGACTGATCCGGTTCACCGAGAAGGCGATAAATTTACCTGAGGGATGCCATGAAGGATAGGCTCCTGCACTGCCAATCTGATCACTGTTTGTATCGATGAATTTCAACTCATCGTTGTATTTGATCATGGTCCCTCCGTATTTTGCACGCATATGGAATACGAAGCGATCCGGATTATTAGCACTGAAACTATGGCAGTTCATGCAGTTATGATCGGTCAGTTGATTGATGGAGACCGGATAGGTTTTCAGGGTTTTAAGAGAATGCTGGTAGATGCCCATCTCATTCCATAAGACATTGGCAGGTGGTATCTTCCGGAAAACAATAAACTCATCTATTTCATCTCCGGAGATCCAGTTGACAATGGTTGGATATTTATGCCACTCATTTTGCTCATCTTTCCTGAACAGGTCAATAAACAATGTGTCTTCCTTATGATCAGCAACCAGTCTTTCCCATTTGTGATGAGGAAAAACCATTTTGTTACCTCTGGCCCTGATCCAGAGCGATTTATTACCGGCACGAAGATTCGATTTAAATGCCTTGCCCTGCTCCTGAATTGTAAAGTTCAGGGGTCCCATATTGAAAGGGATGGTAATGTGGGCATAATCGGGGTAGAGGGTGGCCTCTTTTTCTGTGGTCTGGAAATCTTTTACTTCCCTGCCACATGATGCAATCGACAGTATTATGATAACAAAGAATATGTTTTTCAGTAGTTTGCGCATCCCGCTATTGCTTTTCGGTTCTTGATAATGGACTGTTATACATAATATAGTACCAAAACGTATGATTGTAAGCTTGTACTGCATTTTTTGCCTTTGCCTTGCCGCCTGCTTTCTGTACAGCAAGAGAAAAGTCCTTGAAGTCCTGCAGGGCCTCCTTGCTGATCTGATAACCCTGGAAATCAAATTCAGTATCGTGTGTCAGTTCCAGGTAAAGGAGCATAGCCTCTTCAACCAGCCGCGGTAAACGGGTATAGCCCAAACGCTTAAATGTGGGGATTTCGTTCGCTACATTTCCCACCTTGTGGGTGATCAGGTAATTGGCAACCAGGTACTCAAATGCCATCTTGTTTTGAGGATTACTGATAAAAAAACGTTTCAGTTTATTTTCAGGCCGGGCCAGACCTGTGAAGAAATCATGTTCAGGGAAGTTACCCTTCAGCCTTTGAATATCATTGTCAATTTCACCTTGCAAAAGCCCGGCATGATCCTTCGCCCATTTTTTATGCGCAATGGACTGGTTGAGCAGGTTCCAGTATTTTGTTGCAATAACAAACTGACCTGCGGCCGCGTAGTTGATGATCAGACATTTCAGTGTGTGGGGCCTGTTTCCCCGGGTGATAAGGGCTTCGTTGGCAAAATGTCTCGATTCATTGCCGTATCCCATTTCAAAGTAGAAATCTGCTTTCGGTTGTGCGATGCTGCCATCTGTGTTATTGTCAAGAAAAAGCCCCTCAATTCCGGATGGTTGGGGATATTGAAATAAATGGTCCAGCAAAATGCCCTGGTGGTAAAGGGCCCGGTTTGTCTGAAAATGCAGCAATTTGGAGTTGAAGTACTGAAAGTGTCTGGCATTTTTAAGGACACCTTGCCAGTTTTTCTGTTGCGCGTAAACTTCAATCTGATAAATCTCTTTTTTTGCTATATCATAAGAGAAATGGAATACCGCAACTGACAGCAAAACAGGAATCCCATATTGGAGAACCCGGTGAAGCACCTTTTTCCCTTTGCCCAATGTCTGCCGGTCCATCCTTTTTTCCGTGGCACGCAGCAGGATAATCACCAAGGGTGTTAAAACGTAGATGGCATATGCAGCAGCTTTAACTTTGTGGTAGATTGTTGGAACAAAGGGTTCGGAATAGGCTTGTTGGAAAGTATAATTCATACCCGTAATCAGACTGAGGGCTGGAATGGCGATGGCCAGAAGGGCAAAAAGCAGTTTTTGATATTTTGGGGTGGAGTGGTGGATGATCGCAATGATACAGGAGAGGTAGAATCCTGGTACTCCGAACAGAAAGTAGTTGAGCAAAAGGATCGCTGAAACCGGCAGCCATTTTAGCTGGCTTATTTTATACGATATAAAAAAACCCAGCACAATCATCCAGGTGCTGAATACAATACTGCTTGTAAGTGTAAATGAGAAAGTATATTCAAAAAGCGGGAACAAAAGAGAAAGTGCAATTGTAAAAATTCCAACCAGAAAATAAGGGTGACGCCGGAGCTTGCCAAACAGGGTTTGAAGGGAGAGAAAGAACAGCCCCACCATCGTCAGCAGAACCACAAAGCCTGCTTCCTTGAAGTTGAACAGTGAAATGATGTGCATGGCCATCACATCGTTAATTCCGCCTATGTGATGAAAACCATCCATGAACCGGTCAGGAACAGATTCCTGTATAAAACAGATGATTGCGGGATCTATGCTTTGAAAAAGAATGAAGGTAAAACCCAGCAGGACAATCAGGGCATAAATCTGCTGACCTTTTAAATGTGGTATGTGCGTCATGGGATGTGGTAATTCCGGAAATAAAAATAGGAATTATTGTCGTACGGGCAACAAAAATCGGAAAACCGGGGGCGTGCTAGAAAGTATAGGAGAATTGCAGGGCTGCACCGCCGGGAACATATCCCAGGTGGAAATCAGATCCTTTGATGGTTGCCTTCATGAACCTGACATTGTTGCTTCCCTTGGCAAGCACCCAGATGATATCGGCAGCCCAGAAGGCTGCCCCCAGGGAGATGAACACCTCCTTGTCTCCCCTGAACCAGGCGTACTGCATTTCTCCCTCGAAATACCTCAGCCAATAGCGGTCCATCCCCTCGTAGCGATAGTAATCAGCCTTTAAAACCAGTCTATATTCGCCCTCAGCCTGGTAGCGTTGGTTCCCAAGGTAAGCACCCAGCCCGATGAGGCCAAGTGAGGAGAGGGTCCTGATATATGGTTTGATTGTTATCATCCTCCTGTCAGCAACAAAATAGTCCCCAAGCCCGGGCAGCAGTAATGAAAGAAACGCATTGCCCGGTCCGCCCGTGTTGCTGAACTGTTTGCTTTTCCCGTCAATGAAGAGAACCGGTGCCAGGTCAGATCCAAGGTTTTGAATATCATTGGTGATATCCCATTCAATGATCCTGTCCGGCCCCCCGGGAATATGGGGACCTATGTCACCCGTGATAAGGGCAGGTGTAACCAGGTTAAAATCTTCATCCAAAAACTTCAGGTCCACAAGGTGTGTCGAACCCGGTTTTCTGACTTTAATATCGTAATGGATAATGGCTCTGTTTTGATGGATGGTAATATCCACATTCTTTGGAACCGCCAGTCTCTGTCCGGAAAGTTTTCCCTGGGATGTCAGTACAAGCCCTGCCAGAACGATGATATATGTAATTATTTTCATGCTTTTTTAGGAATCCAGACTGTTGTAATAGTCGAATACCCTGACCAGACCTGCATCGTCCTGGATATTGATATCCTCCGCCCTGATGAATTTCTTCATCTCCTCCGCTTTATCTGCAAAGAGTTTGAAAATATTCTTTCTTCTATTCTTTAGCAGGATAACCTCTGAACCCTCTGTTTCCTGGTAATAAATCTGCTGGTACTGGACGAATACATCAGCCCCACCTGCCCAGTTATAGGTAACCGGTCCCCCTCCGCTCTTGATCTTTACGTAGTGTCGCATCAGTAATTTACAGTCCCCGTCACTAAGCACCTGGAAATAGGCTGAGCCCAGATGGGGATGTTGGCCTGTTCTCCTTACATACAGACCATACAAAAATTTCATATTGCTGATGGAAATGCTCTTTACATTGAACGGGGCAGTAATGGCAAAAGTGTCCTTTTGGTAAACCATCTCGAATTCCTGGGCATACAGGTTGTATCTGAAGAGCCCGTTTAGCTTGAAAAAATCATTGATTTGTGCCTCATAATCATCCCGCAGCCTTTCAAGGTAATTGAGCAGGCTCTTCTGAAGCTCATCCGTAATTCCAGAAATACCGGAGAAATCGCTGTTGAAAATCCTGAGGTCAAACTCAATATCATCCCCCTGCTGATCTTTTCCCTCCCTGATAAGCGCCAGGCCCTTGGCCTTGGTTTCAGGATCTGAGATTTTCTCCATCAGTGCATTGATCTTGCTGATCATCATGCGGTACTCTTCCAGCCTGGTTTTCTCAGTTTTGTCGCTTCTTGCCTGTTTGAGGATATCACTTTTCATTTCCAGGAATCCGAACATCCAGGTTTCGGACAGGTAGGGAGAGCCAGCCACGGCATATTCAGGAGAACCGGAGCCACTCAGCATAAATGTACCGCTATAGCTTCCTCCGATATTGACATTCTGTATCTGTGAAAACAAGGCTGATCCCACAACTGCACTCAAGAAGACCATGAAAAAGACCCTTCGCATCATTTGTAAATTCTTCTTCAGGAAAGTGTTCGGGCTCAAAATTAACAGAAAATGCAACATATTGAAAAGGAGTGTTGCTTAGAAGGTGAAGGCGTATTGGAAGGCAAGCCCGCCTGGAATGTAGCCCAGGTTAAAAACTGAATCCCTGGATGTAGCTTTCAGGAACTTCGTATTGTTGCTTCCCCTTGCAAGGACCCATAAAATGTCTGCTGCCCAAAGAGCTGCTCCTGCGGTAATCAGTATTTCTTTGTCCCATTTAAAAAAACAATAGTCAGGCGCCCCCTTTACCTCCTTAAAATAATACATATCTTCTCCCGCATAGCGCCAGGCATCCGCCTTCACATATTTTTCATAAGTAAGCTCGAAAGTACGCTGTGAGCCTGCATAGATTCCCATTCCTAAAAGCCCTATAGATGAGATGGTTCTCAGGTAAGGCTTAAACACCATCATTCTGTGGTCGGCAACAAAATAATCACCAAGTCCCGGCATCAGAATGGATAACCATGCATTCCGGATGCCGCCTGTTTTGCTGAACTGTTTGCTTTTTCCATTGATGAACAGTATGGGTGTTACCCGTGAACCAAAGAGTTGCAGATCATTGGTTACATCCCAGATAATGGTTCTGTTGCTTCCTCCGGGGATACCGGATCCAATGTCGCCGGTTAACAAATCGGGAATGACCAGGTTGTAATCTTCATCAAGGAATTTCAGGTCCACCACATGAACAGCAGCTGTATTCTTTGATATAATGTCAAAATGTATAATGGCCTGGTTCTGGCCTATAGAAACATCTACGTTTTTCGCCAGGGGGATCCGTTGCCCTTCAAGGTCAGCGATAATTCCTGACAAAATCCCGAATAATATCCATATACCTTTCAACCTCTTCAATTTTTTTATGAATCCAGGTTGTTATAATAGTTGAACACCCTGACAAGTCCGGCCTCTACATGTATGTTGATCTTCTCTGACCTGATGAATTTTTCTATTTCCTCCGACCTGTCTGCGAAAAGCTGGCGGATGATTTTTCTCCTGTTCTTCAGCAGGATCACCTCAGATCCCTCACGCTCCTGGTAATACAGTTGCCGGAACGGTACAAAAGCATCGCTCCCTCCTGCCCATCCATAAGTTACAGGCGCGCTTCCGCTCTTGATCTTGGTGCCATGGCGCATCAACAGTTTGCGTTTCCCGCTGCTCAGGATCTGAAAATAGGCTGAACCCAGGTAAGTCTTTCGGTTGCTTCTCTCTACGAATAAGCCGTAACAGAAATCCATGTTGCTGATGCGAATACGCCTCACATTAAATGGGGCTGAAATGGCGAATGTATCCCTGTTATACACCATCTCAAATTCCTGTGCATAAAGGTTATATCTGAACAGTCCGTGGATTTCAAAGGTGTCATTGGCGGGGGTTTCCTCAAGAATGCCTTCTTTCATCTCCAGCGTACCGAACATCCATGTATCGGACAGATACGGCGAACCGGCAATCTGATAATCAGATTCAACACCCCCGCTTAATAAAAATGTACCGTTATAACTTCCTCCTATGTTCACATTCCTTATCTGGGAATATACAACAGATGTTATCCCTGCGGTCAGGAACAGGATGATGAAAACCCTTCGGAACATAGCAGACAGACCTGATTTTATAAAACGGGGGGTAAATATAGGAATTGTTATCCAGATAACGATGCCATTTTAATAAAGCATGATGCAGGTATATAAATCAATCCAAAATGAGATGTACAGGCATTTCAATCGGCTGGATCACCCCAACTTCAATGACTGGTTGGTATTCTGATTTTTCCCATAATCGGTAATTGACTTCGTCGGGCGAAAAGTTACTTGCATTCTTTTCCACCTTGTCGACTACTTTTTTTACAGGATCGAGCTTTATTTCCTGATTGAATTGTTTCTAAAAACGCCCCGCTTGCTATACAGACAAGCATAATCCCTTATATTTGGTCCCTTGAATGAGTCGAATCTGATAACGGATATAACATGAAACCCTTCTTATTAAAAGCTCCGCTGCTGCTCTTGTTCACCCTGTTATGCGGATGGTTGTTTGCACAGGTACCGGACGGAGGAAGCATGCTCAATGCGGAAACAGGCACCACCTATCAGAAGATCGGATCTTGTACGGTCACGCAGGTGGATGTGGAAGGCCAGGACTTTTCCAAGGCGATCAGGGTTCAGGTGCGGGAAAATGTTTCCAATGCCTGGGATGCACAAGTGAAATTCCCTGCTGTGGGCGGTGTGGAAAAAACCGATGTGGTATTGGTAGCCTTCTATGCACGCACCATTGAATCGGAGGAGGAGACCGGGGAAGGATTTCTTACCGTGGTGATTGAGCACAATGTGAGCTACGAGAAAGAAATATCTCACAAAGTGTCCATCGGTAGTGAGTGGAGAGAGTATTATGCTCCGGCAGAAGTTGTTCATACACTGGCCACTTCCGAGGTGAGTTACCTCTTCCATATGGGGTACCCCAACCAGTTGGTGGAGCTTGCCGGGGTTCGTTTCCTTAATTATCACAATACACTTGGTCTGGCTGATTTACCCGTGACCGGGATTACCTATGTGGGCCGGGACCCTGACGCACCCTGGCGGGCTCCTGCAGAGGAGCGTATCGCACAGCACAGGAAAGGATTGGCAGAAATTACCATTTACGATGCACAGGGAACCCCGGTGAATGCCGCGGATGTGAAAATTGAAATGACCAGCCACCAGTTTGGATTTGGAACGGCTGTAACGGCAGGCAGGATCAACAACAGTAAAGTGTACAGGGATACCCTGTTCGATATGTTCAATGAAGTGGTTTTTGAGAATGATTTGAAGTGGCCCCCGTTTATCAACACAGCAACCCACGCTGCCATTCTCAGCGCCCTGGATACCCTCGATGCCCACCATGTCCCTGTCCGGGGACACAACATCATCTGGCCTTCTTACAGATTTATGCCTGATTTTATGGAGGATTTCTCCAATGACCCGGATCAGATGCGACTTGAAATTGAAAAGCGTTTTGATGAAGTTACAGCATTCACCAAAGGCCGGCTGAATGACTGGGACGTGATGAATGAGCCTTATACGGAGCATGACGTTCAGGACCTGCTTGGAGATGAGGTAATGGCTGAATGGTTCAGGCGTACCCGCAGGAATGACCCGGGCGTGAAGCTCTATATCAATGATTATTATATCCTCAGCGGTGGGGGGATCAACATAGCAAAACAGGATTATTATTATGACCTGATCCGGTATATTGATGAGCGGGGGGGCAGGATCGACGGTATCGGGATGCAGGGCCATTTCAGCACAGACCTTACCTCCATTTCCAAAGTGTATACGATACTGGACAGGTTTGCTTCACTGGGCAAGGAGATTAAAATCACCGAGCACGATATCGCCATCGCCCAGCGGGAAGTACAGGCCGACTATACACGCGATTTTATGACCATTGTTTTCAGCCATCCCTCGGTGAAGTCCATTCTGAGCTGGGGATTCTGGGCCGGTGCGCACTGGAAACCCGATGCCGCTTATTTTGACGAAGATTGGAATATCCGTCCCCATGGCGAGGTTTTGAGGGACCTGATCAGGAACCAGTGGTGGACGCCGGCCATGGATACAGTTACTGATGAAAACGGAAAATATTCATTTGAGGGTTTCCTGGGAAGTTATTCCTATACCGTCCATACCGGAGACACCCTCCGAAGTGGAACATTTACCCTGGATCATTCCAGGCAGAGCGGAATAAGCAATTCCATTGTCATCTCCATGGACGGATCCATTCCTGAATCGGTCGGGATCACCCCGGAGCATGAGGGATTCATCTGTGCGGGAGAAGCAATGACCCTAAAGGCAACCGGGGGAGAGGGGCTTAAATATGCATGGACGCTGGAAGGGTTGGCTCTTCCCGACTCGGGCGCCTCCATCGTGGCAGTGGATTCAGGCCTATACCAGGTCACTGTATCTAAAAATGGTATTTCACTCACCTCTGAACCTTACCTGCTGGAGGTAATTGCTCTACCTGCAACACCACACATTGTGGCCGGTGGAGGACCTGAAGTTTGTGCCGGGGAATCTCTTACCCTCTCCCTGGATGGAATTCCGGATATTCAGTCCGATTATGAATGGTTTCTTGACGGCAACCGGGCACAATGGGGTGGTTCCTCATATGAGGCCGTTACTGCTGGGGAGTATACCCTTAAAACCACCTTTGTCGGATGCTCAGCAGAATCGGAACCAATATCAGTAACTGTTCTTCAAGAATCGGATCCCCGTTGTTTTACAGGAACTGAGATGAACAAATCCAGGGCACGCATTTTTCCAAACCCATGTCACGGATCGGTGCAAGTGGAACTGGCCGGTGAAATGGGTGAAGGATATGTGGTTGAGCTATACGATGTCATGGGAAAGCTGAGGCATTCAACACTTACGGAACAGGGAACCACCAGGCTGACGGTTCCTGTACCCGGCCCCGGGCTCTATATGGTGAAAATCACAAGGGGGAAGCACCTTCAGACCCACAAACTGCTTGCCCGTTAATCCAGTGGCAAAAGCCTGATATTTTTCCACCTTACCTGGTAGGGTGTGGTGTCCTTTCCAACATCGTGAACCTGGAGTCCGATGACCCCGCTGGGAGAAAGCGCATCCCTGAAGTCGGCAACCACCACGCCGTTCACGATGGTTTTGATGGAATCTCCTTTGCATTCAATCCGGTAGGTATTCCACTTCTTGGGTTTAAATGCCTTGCCCTCTTCTGAGTCATTCCCGGGCCACCAGGGCATCATGGCCCTTCGCGCTTCATCGTACACACCTCCTGAACCGCCTCCGGCAGCGATTTCCACCTGGTATCCGTAGACCCTGTCGGCAGGAATGGTATTGGATGTATACGCTCCCTGGTCGTTCCGGAACCAGAACATCAGTTCCTGAGGGGCAATCAGGCTTCTGAACTGTACTCCCGAATTGAGCTCGTTATCTTCAAGCAGCACGTCGAATTCAAGGATAAAATCCCCATATTCCTTTTCAGTACAAAGGAAGGAATTGGGACTGCCGGGGACAGCCTGTCCCACGATGCATCCATCCTCCACACGGTATTGGGCCTTCCCGCTGTGAACGGACCAACCCTCAAGGGTCTCTCCGTTAAACAGATAGATCCACCCTTCGTCCTGTACAGGAGAAGTGCAATGAACCGGGAGTAAAATAATGGCCAGGGCCAGCGAAGCAAAATAGTTTGGTCTCATGGTATGTGTCGGGCTTGGTAATTCCACTAAATTAAATAATATTGTGGAATACCAATCTCTGTTTTATATATTGGATTCCCATGTTCATCGTCACACTTCTGATCTCAACCTGTATTGTTAATCTCTCTTTCCGGGAAATAAACGCGGAAAAGCCGGAGTATCTGTTTGAAAGCGGAACCGAAGGGTATGCCTGTTTCCGGATCCCGGCCATGGTGACCACCCCCAAGGGTACGCTCCTTGCCTTTGCAGAAGGACGGAAGGGTTGCTGTTCCGACACAGGGGATATCGATCTGGTGATGAAACGGTCTGAGGATGATGGAAGAACCTGGACAGAGCCTCAGGAGATCACCGGATCGGTAAAGAAGGATCACTGGACCTGGTATGCCACCGGTCCGTGCCATGGGATCCAACTCAAAAAAGGGCCACACAAGGGCCGGCTGCTTGTTCCCTGCGACCATATCGAAGCCGCAACCATGAAATACTTCTCCCATGTGATCTTTTCGGATGACCATGGAGCCAGCTGGGAACTGGGAGGCACGACCCCTGAGGATCAGGTGAATGAATGTACGGTTGCAGAATTGGCTGACGGAAGGTTGATGTTGAACATGAGAAACTACGACCGGTCACAGGAGTGCAGGAAGGTATCATACAGCCAGGATGGGGGAGAGAGTTGGAGTCACCCGGTTTCTGACACCACCCTGATCGAGCCCATTTGTCAGGCCAGCCTTCTGTCGGTCACCGCTGTTGATGGAGGGAAACAATTCCTGCTATTTTTGAATCCTGCGGATACGCATGAAAGGCAGAGGATGACCCTCAGGATCAGCGAGAATGGTGGTGCGGACTGGACGGGGTCAGTTTTACTTCAAGAGGGCCCTTCAGCCTACTCGGACCTTGCCCAGCTGCAAGCCGGAGACATTGCTTGTTTATATGAGGCCGGAATGGACAATCCCGATCAGGGGCTTGTGTACCGGGAGGTTTTCTGGTCGCAGATTGTAGTTGACACAAAGTAAAACAACCTTTAAGCTTAAAGTTAAAAAATGAATCGACGCGAATTTTACAGGAACAGCAGTTTGCTGGGTATGGGACTGATGGCAGGAAGTTCTGTTTTGGGCAGGGAGCCCTCGATCTCAACGGATCCTGCATTTTATACGGAGGCAGCCAGAAAAATTCCCGTCAGGCAATTTGATGTGGTTGTTGCCGGAGCTGGCACAGCCGGTGTGATCGCAGCCATTGCATCCGCGCGGCAGGGGGCAAAGACCATTCTGGTGGAGGCCAAAGGATATCCGGGAGGAGTGGCTGTGGAAGGTGGAACGGCGCTGCACAGTTTTTATAACCTTTGGAAGGCATTCCCCGGGATTGAAAAAAGGCAGCTTGTTCGGGGAATCCCTGCGGAAATGTTCGATCGTCTCACAGTCAGGGGAGGAGCTACCGGTTACGCTGAGATGATGAAGCATTATGAATACGACTCTGTTTGTACCGCCATTGATACCGAAAAATATAAGCTGAATGCCTTCGAGATGCTGGACGAAGCCGGGGTCTATGTGTGTGTAAATACCCTGCTGGCAGGCGTGATCCGGGAGAAGAAAGAGGTGAAAGGCGTGATCCTGGAGAGCCGCTCGGGCCGTGAAGCCATCTGTGCAAAATCGTTTGTGGACTGCACCGGGTATGGTGACCTGGCGGCCCATGCAGGAGCTGAATTTGCCGAGCCCAATGACTACGCTGTGGTGAACAGCATGGGCCTGGCCAATGTGGATGTTGAGCGCTACTTTCATTTCCTGAATTCTTCCTGTTCGGTGGGGCAGTTGGCCTACGGTCTTCGTGACGGGATACCCGGACAGATCGTCCGCCTCGGCTCGGAAGGTTCCAATGGATATCCCGATGAATTTGTTCAGGGCGCCCGGGAAATTGGAATGTCTGCCATCTCGACCACTGTTCACGACGATTATCTCATGTTTATCAAGCTGAACCTGAAACTTTCCCGGAGCCCCACCGACCGGGATACGGTGGCCAAAGCAGAATTGGAATTACGGAAACGGATGCAGACAGGCGTAGAACTCTTTAATAAATACATTCCCGGTTTTGAACGGGCATTCATTTCCCGCACCAGTCCCAACCTGGTGGTTCGCAGGGGCAGGCTGATTCGCTGTGACTACGACATTACCCACGAGGATGTGATCAATGGCCGTCACTTTGACGATGATGTATTTGTGTACGGATTTCACGACATGGCTCCCGAATTCCAGATTAAGGATGGCGGCAGTTACGGGATACCTTACAGGGCATTGCGCGTAAAGGGGATCAGCAACCTTTTTGCCGCTGGAATGATGATCACCTCCGACCACCGGGCCCACATGTCTACCCGCAACACGGTCAGTTGCATGGGGCAGGGACAGGCCAGCGGAACAGCTGCTGCGCTATGCGCCCTGAACGATTTTGACAGCCGGGGTCTTCCCTTCCAGAAATTGCGCGAAGAGCTGGAGAAGAACGGGGTCTATTTCGAATCTTGATTTGTAAACCAAAATAATGTTCATGATGGGCCGTAACCAAATTTTGCTGATGTCCATGTTCCTTCCTACATGCATGATCTCATGCATTTCAGGAAAACAGGATCCGGCATCCCTTCTTCCTGAGGTGCTGGATAAGCCGGTGGAAAAGGTGACCATCTCCCTGAATTCAGAAGATGATTCATCCTGGACACTCTGTTACGGACTCCAGGATGAAAAGGCACCCCGTTCACCCCGGGAGCTGAAAAGATCGGACTTTTCATCGATACCGGCCACAGTGCCGGGCAATGTGGAAATTGATCTGCAGCGCGCCGGAGTCATTGATGATCCCATGATCGGTGACAATGTGTATGATCTTCGCAGGTATGAATCTTTCCAGTGGTGGTATCACCGGTCGTTTGGGAAGCCTGATGTGGCAAAGGGAGAGCGCATTGAGCTCAGTCTGGAGGGAATCGACTGCATTGCCGATGTCTGGCTGAATGGTGTGAAGATTGCCCGGGTGGAGAACATGTTTGTGGAGCACCACTTCGACGTCACTGACCTTGTCAGGGAGAAGAACCAGCTATATATCTGCATCCACTCCACGGTGCTGGAGGCACGCAAACACATACGCAACAATTTTGGTGTCCGTTATGATGCATTGGCCGAGGCTGTCAGTGTACGCAAGGCCCCTCATATGTTTGGATGGGACATCATGCCAAGGCTAGTCAGTGCCGGTATCTGGAGGGAAGTGAATCTGGAAATCATCCCGCCGAGCCATTGGGAGAGCGTATATTGGGTGACAAAAAAAGTGGATGTGAATCAGAGGGAAGCCAGCATGTACGTGGACTGGCAATTTGCCACCGACCGGCTTAATATTGACGATCTGACCATGGAAATCAAACTGGAGCGGGATGGGATGGTAGCCTTTGAGAAATCAGTAAAAGTCTATACCACTGTTTCAAGGGAACGAATTGAAGGACTGGAAAACATGGACTTCTGGTGGCCCAGGGGATTCGGTGAGCCGGCACTCTATACGGCTACACTGAAGCTCATGGATGGTGACGCCCTGTTGTGCGAAAACCGCCAGCAGATCGGGATCCGAACCGTGGAATTGGTCCGGACCGAAGTGAATACCCAGGAGGATCCGGGAGAGTTTGTTTTTGTGGTGAACGGGGAGAAGGTTTTCGTCAAAGGGACCAACTGGGTGCCCCTGGATGCATTGCACAGCAGGGATAAACAGCATGTGCAGGGGGCAGTGGATATGCTGGCGGATCTGAATTGCAACATGGTCAGGCTCTGGGGCGGGAATGTGTACGAAAGCGATGTGTTTTATGACCTGTGTGACCGGAACGGAATCATGGTATGGCAGGACTTTACCATGGGCTGTACCACCTATCCCCAGAGCCGGGAGTTTGCCGAAAAGGTGAGGGTTGAAGCGGGAAAGGCCATCAGGCGGCTCAGGAATCACCCTTCCATTGTCCTGTGGGCCGGAAACAATGAAAATGATGTCTCCCTGAACTGGTCTGATGACCAGTCGCACCTGGACCCCAACACGGATGTCATCAGCAGGCAGGTTTTGCCCCTGGCCGTTCGTGAATATGATCCCAAAACACACTTTCTGCCCAGTTCTCCTTTCATCAGCTCGGAGCTATTCAGTCTGCACAAGCGGATCGACCCCGATGCCTCACCTGAAATGCACCTGTGGGGACCCAGGGGCTATTATAAAGCGCCGTTCTATACGGCCAACCGGGCCAAATTTGTAAGTGAAATAGGCTATCACGGATGCCCCTCCCGGAAAAGCCTGGAGAAAATGATGGAGCCCGGTTTTGTATACCCCTGGAAGGAGGGGTTTCAGTGGAACAGGCAATGGCAGGCCAAGGCTGTCATGTCTCACCCGAATGCAGAGACGAGCAGGGATCGCAACAACCTGATGATCAACCAGGTGAAAATCTTATTTGGAGTAGTTCCCACCGACCTGGACACGTTTATCTTTGCATCCCAGGTTGTTCAGGCCGAGGCCATGAAATACTTTGTTGAGTTCTGGCGCATGAATAAGTTTGACCGCAACGGCATCCTCTGGTGGAACCTGCGGGACGGATGGCCCATTATTTCGGATGCCATCGTGGATTATTACGGGCGTAAAAAGCTGGCTTACCATTACATCAAAAAAGTCCAGAAGGATGTTTGTGTGATGATCGGGGATGAAGGCCTGGTTAAGGATGCCCCGGGTGCCGGTCACCCCATTGTGGTGGTTAATGACACACGCGAAGCAGTTTCGGGCCGGATGACTGTCAGAGATGCCGATACAGGGCAGGTGGTGTTTCGTAAGTCATTTCATACAGAGGAAAACGGGAAGTCTGTGGAAGGGTATTTGCCCGATCCCGGGAAGACCACATTGTGGCTCATAGAATGGGAGGTGAATGAAGAGGTTCACACCAATCACTACCTGGCGTACGAGCCAGTGATTGATCTGAAGAAATATATGGATTGGAGTCAGCTGCTGAAATAATAAACAACACCTATGTATAAAATCGGAATTGATCTGGGAGGTACGAAAATTGAAGGAGTGGTCCTGGACAGTCAGGGGGGAATTATTGAAAGAGAACGGGTATCCACAGGGAAGGAGCAAGGATATGACCATGTTGTGAAAGTAGTTTCCGGTCTGTATCTTGCTCTTAGAAAGCGTATTGGAAACCAGGAACACCAGCTGGGTATCGGAACTCCGGGACACACAGACCGGCAGGGATTGATCAGGAATTCCAGTTTGTTGTGTTTGAACGACAAAGCCTTGATTGGTGATATTGAGCGCCTGACAGGAATCCGGCCGGAGACGGAGAATGATGCCAACTGCTTTGCAGTGGCCGAAGCGCTTCTTGGAGCGGGAAAGGGTAAGGATGTGGTTTTTGGAGTGATCATGGGAACCGGTTGCGGAGGAGGCGTTGTGATCAACAACAAGTTGATTCGTGGACATCAGTACCTGGGAGGTGAGATCGGTCATGCCGTGCTTCATCCCGGTGGCAGGAATTGTTTTTGTGGCAACAAGGGCTGTGTGGAACGCTATATCTCCGGGAGCGGAATCGAGGAGCAGTATAAAGATAAAACAGGTACCAGGAAGAGTCTCCGGGTCATTGTGGATGAATACAGGGAGGGGAATCCAGATGCCGAGGAAATCATGAATAATTTCTTCGAAGACTTTGGCGTGGCCATGTCCACACTGATCAACATCCTGGATCCCGACCTGATTGTGCTGGGAGGTGGTGTCTCCAACATTGATGAGCTATATACCATCGGGATCGAAAAAGTCAGGAAAAATGTCTTTATGAAAGATCCGGAGATTCGCATTGCCCGGAACATGTATGGTGATTCTGCAGGGGTCATTGGTGCTGCCCTGCTGCACGATG
>JAZDPG010000070.1:0-25776 GCA_043797815.1 Bacteroidota bacterium | reverse complement strand
CAAGTTTGTGGATGCATCCACCATCGATGGCTATAATCCATATAGGCTCACCCGGGACGGGTTCGACTGGGAGGTACTGGACCCGAAGGATTCCTGGTCGAATATTGGCTACTGGGGCGACCACCAGGTCATCTATCTCGTAAAACTCATGGAACTTTCCCTGAAATACCATCCCGGGAAAATCCGCGGGCTTCTGACAAGGGACCTGTTTGTGTACGCCCATGTTCCCTACCGGATTCTGCCGTATGCTTCCATCCTGGAAAATCCGCGGGATACCATTGTGTTTGATGAGCAGCTTGCTGAGGCCATTGCTCAGCGTGTCACCGGTCTGGGTTCAGACGGGAAGCTGATTTCCACGGGTCAGGAGATCTGCAAGGTCAATCTAACAGAGAAGTTGCTGGTAACCCTGCTCACCAAGCTGAGCAACTTTATTCCCGGGGGAGGTATCTGGATGAATACCCAGCGGCCCGAATGGAATGATGCCAACAATGCACTGGTAGGAAACGGGCTGTCCATGGTAACGCTTTATTACATCAGGCGGTTTCTGGGGATGTTGCTGAAGATTTTTGAACCGGGAGGGGCTGATGTACCGCTCACCAGGGCAGTCCACGACCACTTTCATGAAATTTTCCAGATCCTGAAGCAAAACAAGGCGCTGCTCATTGGCACGATGAACGATACAGAAAGGCGCAGGTTGACCGATGCGCTTGGCTCTGCGGGATCCGTCTACAGGGAAGCTGTCTATCAAAACAGACTGATGGACCACCGGGGATTGCTTTCCATGAATGATCTTCATGCATTCCTGAACCACTGCCTCGCATATGTGGATCATACCATTGCCGCCAACCGGCGCGAGGACAAACTTTTCCATTCCTACAACCTGGTGGAATTCGGAAATCATTCCTGCAGCGTTCACCCCCTGGTGGAGATGCTCGAGGGGCAGGTGGCCGTGATCAGTTCAGGATATTTGTCTGCAGCGGAAACTCTCGAAGTGCTGGATGCACTGAGAAGCAGCAGGATGTACAGGGCCGATCAGCGCTCCTATACCTTATACCCCGACAAGGAGCTGAAGCCTTTTCTCGAAAAAAACCTGTTGGCCCCCGGGATCATCAAACTGTCCGGATTTTTAAGAAGCGATATCCAAACCGGAAATCAGCGGATCGTTGAGAAAGATCAGCAGGGAGCCATCCATTTTAACGGCAGCTTCAGAAATGTAAAGGATCTGCTGGCTGTTCTGAACGGGATTGAAGGAATCAAGCAGGCTGAAAGGGACCTGATCAGCGATGCCTTTATGGAAACCTTTCATCATAAACAGTTTACAGGACGCTCCGGATCCTTTTTCAAATACGAGGGACTGGGGAGCATTTACTGGCATATGGTTTCCAAATTGATGCTGGCCGTGCAGGAGACCCATGCCCGTGCAAGCCGTGAAGGTGCCGGAGATGCAATACTTTCCGGGCTGAAAGCACACCTGGATCAGATTGAGGAGGGAATCGGCGTGATGAAATCACCCCTTGAGTATGGAGCCTTCCCCATTGATCCTTACTCCCATACTCCCGGATTTGCGGGTGTGCAGCAACCGGGAATGACCGGACAGGTGAAAGAAGATATCATCAGCCGGTTTGGCGAGTTGGGCGTATCGGTGGACAAGGGTTGTATCGCCTTTCATCCAAGCTTGCTGCCGGATGCTGAGTTCCTGACTACCCGGGAGGAGTGGTCCCTGCCAGGACAACACATATCCCTGGGCCCCGGTCAGCTGGGCTTCACGCTGTGCGGAATACCGGTCATCTACACCAGGGACAAAGAGGCACAGATTCTGGTGGAATATGCTGATGGCGGGAAGGTAAGCATTCCCGGCCATATACTGTCCGCCGAACTGTCATCCCTGATCTTCAACCGTTCCGGATCCCTTTCCCGTATATTTGTACACGTTTGGGAATCAACCTCCTTCGACTAAGTCTTGCCCGTTCCCTGCTCAGATCATTTCCCTGCCTTCCCTGTCCGGATCATTTTGGACTTCACAAACATCGTTCAGGATCATGGTTTCCCCGTTCTCAACCGTATATGCGGGCCATTGTGGAAGGCTTCCGCAATTCGGATCACCGGTTTTCATGAATTGAAGCAGCGCATCCGACATTTTTTCGGAAAGTTTCCTGGGGCGTGCGCCACCCCCCGTATGGGTAAGCATCAGGTCTGTATTGTAATACCAGAAACAGATATCCAGGCAATGGAAGGCCCTCATCCGCTGATTGAACAGTGGCGGTTCCCAGCCAAACCATGCCACATAAACCGGGGCTTTCTGGTTCAGCTTGGCCGTCGCTGTTTCAACAACGCCTTTCCGGTTACTGGCCGCCAAAGTCATGATCTCAATGGGCTTCGCATCGGGGAAAGCCCTGGCATAAGCGTCATAGACCTCCGGTGCTTTCTCTCCCAGGCCACCACGGAATCCGGCTCTTTCTTTGAGCATCTCTTTCGCCTCGCCGGCAGTGATGTTTTCCAGCTCCGGATTGGTGCGTGCCGCACCCCATTCGTGGAAAGTACTGCAAATAATCATCGGGACCTCTGAGGAGATGCCATTTTCCTCGGCGTAGAAGGTGCCTTTCGGAATATGGACCCCGTCTGCCACCGGAGAAAATCCCCCGCGCATTCCGCCGTTTTCTCCACTCTCCTCTCTCATCCTCCCACTGGCTTTGTTTGCAAGCAACAGGTAATCTTTCCAGGGCATCTCCTGCAGTTTGTCGATTTCAGACGGTTTTAACCCGGCTTCCTTCACGATATATTCACCCAGTTTCCTGGAAATTTCCTGATCCATGGCCCGGGTGGAGGAGCCGCTTAAGGGGACAGCCCTGTGGATTAATCCGGCCGCTTTGGGCATGGCTGCCAGGGTGCAGACTTTTGCTCCCCCTCCGGATTGTCCCATGATGGTTACATTGCCCGGGTCTCCACCAAAATTAGAAATGTTCTCTTTCACCCACTCCAGTGCGGCAAGCATGTCGAGTGCCCCCACATTCCCGGAATCTTTGTATTTCTCTCCTCCCACACCGGAAAGATCTGAGAAACCGATGGGCCCCAGGCGATGGTTGATGGAAACAAAAACAATGTCTCCTTTCCGTGCCAGGTTCTCACCCATATAGCCATCCTGCTCGATACCATTGCCGTTGGTATAGCCACCCCCGTGCAGCCAGACCATCACGGGCCGTTTTTGCCCGTCGGCCAGGGCCGGGGTCCACACATTCAGCCTCAGGCAATCCTCACTGACATCATCATAATTCCAGTGATCCACAAACGAGGCATAGGAATTGGCATAGCGCTTATCCATGATCTGGGGTGCTGTATTTCCCCACCAGACTGCCGGGAAAATATCCGCCCAGGGTTCGGGTTTTTGCGGCGGCATAAAGCGGTTTTTACCGCCCGTATCAGCCCCGTACGGAATTCCCCGGAAGATTTGGATTCCCCGGAGAATGAATCCCCGGACCTTTCCATATGCTGTGTCGGCAATGGCAATATCATCGCCGATAAAGAGCAGCTGTTCATCGTTTTCAGGTTGATTAGCACTAGTGCTGCATCCTGCCAGGGGCAGGGTTGATGCCAGCCCCAGTCCGGCCGTACCGGTCCCCAGGGTTTGAAAGAAATTTCTTCTGCTTGTTTTCATTGGTTGTTGGAGTTTCTATGGTGCTTGTGTTTGCAACGAAAAAAAAAGTTCGGTTTAACCAAAGTTAAACAATTTGCCAATCCATCTGGCCTGACTTTGTTTGATTATCAATTTTCCCAAAAACCACTTATCTTCGCTTTTGGATGGACTTCAAAGACAGGCTCATAGAACATTACGGCTTTACCGAAAGGGACTGGGCGGAGACCATTTCACGCTTCGAACCAATCACCCTTCCGTCAAAATCACTTTTCCTGGAGTCAGGTAAGGTGTCAAACAGACTGGGGTATCTCAGAAGGGGACTGATGCGCTCTTTTTTCTACGATGACCAGGCCAATGACATTACCACCCATTTCTTTATGGCGGGGTCGGTGGTGATCTCCATGAAAAGTTTCAACGACCGGGTTCCCGCAAGGGAGAACATCATCGCCATCGGGGATTGTGAGCTGGACGTGATCACCCATGCAAAGATGACGGAGCTGACAGAATTGGTCCCGGCCTGGAGGCAGATTGGCAAGGATGTGGATGAGTTCAAGTACAACCAGCTCATGAACCGCTCCATTCAGCTCCAGACCCTTACTGCCTCAGAGCGATATCAGCTTTTTATCAGAAAACACCCCGAAATTCTTCAGCGTGTGGCCCTGCGCCACATTGCCTCCTACCTGGGGATTGATATTGCCACACTGAGCAGGATCAGAAAATCGGTCTGATGATTTTTTTGACATTTGTCAAACAATCCCCCCAAATCCTTCCCTAATTTTGCTGCATCAATCATTACTAAACCTTTGAAGAATGAAAGTAACAGCATTCGTTGGTAGTGCCCGAAAGAAGCATACCTATAAAGCCACCGAAAGATTCCTTCAGCATTTACAAACATTAGGGAACATTGAATACGAGATCGTTGCACTGAGTGATTACAATTTGAAAATCTGCACCGGTTGCAAGCTGTGCCTGGACAAGGGTGAGGAATTATGTCCGCTGCGGGATGACAGGGATATCCTGATGGAAAAAATCATACAGTCTGATGGTGTGCTTTTTGCTACTCCCAATTATTCGTTCCAGGTATCCGGACTCATGAAGGTTTTTTTGGACAGGTTTGGATTTATATTTCATCGCCCGATGTTTTTTGGAAAAACATTTACCTCCATTGTCGCACAGGGAATCTATGGTGGCAATAAAATTGTCAAATACCTTAATTTTGCCGGTAGTGGCCTGGGATTTAATGTGGTAAAAGGGTGTGTTGTCAAAACCCTTGAACCCATGACCCAGGAGGCGATGAAAAGGAACGATGCAATTATCGAAAGACAGTGCAGAAGGTTCTATAAAGAATTATTAATTCAGAAATATCCGAATCCATCCTTATTCAAATTAATGATCTACAGGATGAGCAGGACAAGCATGCAAATGATGCTGGATGAAAAATACCGTGATTATACCTATTATGCAGAAAAAGGATGGTTTCATTCGGACTACTACTACCCGGTGAAACTCAATCCCATGAAGCAAATAATGGGCAGGTTATTTGATTTTACAGTAAGGAAAATGGCGGCCCAGAATTAGAAACGAATTAATACTAATAAAGATGAAAATACTGGTAATTGGTGCAAGCGGAATGCTTGCCGGTCCGGTGATCCGGAAACTGGATGAAGCGGGATATGCCTTAAGGCTTTTTTCCCGCTCTGTGAAACCTTCCATGTTTATCAATGAATACGAGATCGTTCAGGGTGATCTTTTCAATCCGGCCGACCTGGACAGGGCGGTCAGGGGTTGCGATGCCATCCACATCACCATCTCGAATACCGATGATGTCTTAGCCACGGAGGCCATCCTTGAAACAGCCAAAGAAAACCACATTCAGAGGATCAGCATGGTCTCGGGCTGCACGGTTGCGGAAGAAAACAGGTGGTTCGGCTTCACTGACAAGAAATTCAGGGCCGAACAGCTCATCATGCAAAGCGGGATCCCCTATTACATTTTCAGGCCGACCTGGTTTTTCGAATCGCTCGAAATGCTGGTCAGGAACGGGAAAGCGACCATCCTGGGGAAACAACCCGGACTTTATCACTGGGTGGCCGGTGATGATCTGGGAAGAATGGTAGCCAATGCCTATGGGATGGAAGGTACCGAAAATAGCATTTACTATGTCTATGGCCCGGAATCCTACCCCATGAAAGAGTTGCTCGAAATGTACTGCAGGGAAATTCATCCCGGAATAGAAAAGGTCACCGAAGCCCCCATCCCGGTTCTTAAACTGGTTGCACTGCTGACCCGGAACAGCCAACTGAGGTTTGCGGCCTCCCTTTTCTCCTATTTTCAAAAGGTAAGGGAACCAGAGATCCCTGAAGAGGAGCTGGGAAGGCTGGGAAAGGCAGAAATTGATTTTAAAACATGGATCGAATCCAGAAAACCAGGATAATGAAAAAGGGATATGCATCCGTGCCACTGAGTTTCAACCGCAAAATGGTCGCAGCATCTGCCTCGGTCACTGCAAGGAAAAATACCTTTCACTCCCTTGCGGAAGTGGATATTTCCGAGCCCCGGCGACTGATAAAAGCCCATTTTGAAAAAACAGGCGAGAAACTTTCACTGACAGCCTATATCGTCTATTGCCTGGCGCAGGTGATCAGGGAGAACCCGCATCTGAACTCCTTTATCCGGCGTAACAGGCTGATCACGCTCGATGAACTCACCATCGGTGTACTGGTCGAACGTGAATTCGACGGAGAAAAAGCACCGGAACATGTCAGTATCAGAGGAGCACAGGATTTAACCCTCCGGCAAATCAACGGGCAGATCCGGGAATTCAGGGACCAAGCTGCCGGACGCATGGGAAACCTGTCGGGGATGGCATGGATACGTTTCATTCCGGGCTTTCTTTTGAAGACCTTTATCCGTATGGCTGACAGGAATCTGAAGATGGCAAAGCGTTACGGGAAGGTGGCTGTTACCGCCGTGGGCATGTTCAGCCGGGAGCCGGTCTGGTTCATCCCGCACGGGAGTGGAACGGTATTGATAACGGTCGGGAGCATCGGGCAACGAACTGTATGCATTGAACACAACCATGAGACCAGGGAATTCCTCTGCCTTACCGGCTCCTTTGACCATGATATTGTGGACGGGGCTCCAGCAGCCAGGTTCATGAACCAGTTCCTGGAGACCGTAAAGAGCGGGAGGTATTTGAGCCTTGGATTTTAACTTTTCAATTCAATCCCAAAGGCAGTTTCTTCCGGCCTGCTGGATACGGATAACATTCCGTTGTGCAGGTGGATGATCTGTCTTGAGATATACAGGCCAATGCCGGAACCGTTTTCTTTGGTTGTGAAGAAGGGAATAAAGATTTTCTCAATGTTCTCGGGCGGGATGGGTGGACCATTGTTGGAGATTTTCATGTAGATGTTTGCGGAATCGTAACGGGAAATGCTCAGGCGAAGCTCCCTGCCCGAAGGTATTTCCATCAGCGCATCTATGGCATTATTGACCAGGTTCATAAGGACCTGGCTCAGAAGGTTCCGATCGGCGACAATCCGCTTTATACCCGGATCAACAGCAACCTGCAGATGAATGCCTGCCTGATCCAGTTGTTCCGAGAAAAGGATCTTTAACCTGTCCATCCATTCCATCACATCAATGGTCTCCATGACAGGATGGGGGAGTTTGGTAAGCCTGCGGTAATTATTCACGAAGTTTACCAGTCCCCTTGCCTGCTCATCAATGGTGGTCAGTCCCTTTATAAGCGCAGTGATCAGTGTGGAATCCATTTGCGCAGGATCGATGGGCCGGTTTTCCCGGAAAAAGAGTTTTTGGAGGGTATGGGAGACCGAAGTAAGCGGTGCCACCGAATTCATGATTTCGTGGGTGAGTATGCGTATCAGGCTCTGGTAGGATTCAAGTTCCTTATGATCCAACTCGCGCCTGATATTTTCAATGGAAATAAGTTTTAGTTTTTTTTCAGCCACACTCATTTCTATAGCCCTGAACTGAAGTGTTTTTTCCGGTTCACTGCTCTGGTCACGATAGGTATAATGATTTCCCGGATCCAGGTTGCGCAGTTGATCAAAAAACAAAGGATTCCTGATCTTCATCAGCCTTGTATCGGTCGAGGCAGGGGATATCCCTGCAAAGCGGGCGGCTGCCTCATTGACCATTTCAATCTCCTCTTCCTGGTTCAATACCACCAGTCCGGTGGTTGATTGCTGAAGAATGGCATGATAATACTTTTCACGGGCTTCACTGCTGAGCCTGAGCTTCCTGATCTTCCGGTTGATCAGGTTCATCTGCCTGTGCAGCTTTCTGAGAGACGGATTTTGTTCAGTTTCAACAAAAGTGAGGGAGAAATCGTTGCTGCCGGCTGCATCGAAAAACTGGTTGATGCTTTGTTCGGTCCTGCGAATATCCCGAAGAAAATAGAATGTGGAAACGATTAAAACAAGTGCCGGGAAAATCAAATCATCCGGATTCGGACCATTCATCAACACCCCGGTAAGAATGGCCGAAGCTATCAACACCATGAACAGGAAGATCCTTTTCCAGGGTAATTTTTCAGATCCCATATTTATTCATCTTGCTGTAAAGCGTGGGCCGGCTGATCCCAAGACTTACGGCAGCTGCCGATACATTGTTCCTGTTTTTCAAAAGAGCGCTGCGTATCATTTTCTCTTCCATCTCTTCCAGGGTCATCGCTGCCATATCGCTGGTCATCGTCAGGCCACCGGTTGCCGGATAACTCTCCGGATCGGGTATGCCATGATCCGAAAGAATGATAATCTTTTCCATGGCATGCCTCAACTCACGTATATTGCCCTGCCAGGGCAATTTCTGGAGTAACTGCATCAGCGAGCCATCCGCTTTGACCGGAGGCTTGTTATATTTCCTGGCATATAAATTCAGAAAATATTTGACCAGCAGCGGAATATCTTCAGGACGCTCACGCAAGGCAGGCAAATGGATCCGGATGGTATTGATCCTGTAGAGCAGATCCTCCCGGAAAACACCGTTAGCGACCATCTGATCAATGGATTTATTGGTCGCACATACCAGGCGAATGTTGAGGGGGATGGTCCGGTTGGATCCCACCGGGCTGATGCTCCTGGTCTGCAATACGGTAAGCAGTTTTGCCTGAAGGTGGAGTGGAATGTTACCGATCTCGTCGAGAAACAGCGTACCCCCCTGCGCCATCAGGAACTTCCCGTCACGGTCCTCACTGGCCCCGGTGAATGCGCCCCTGGCATGCCCGAAAAGTTCCGATTCGAAAAGGCTTTCACTGAGCGCCGACAGATCAGCAAGAATAAAGTAAGCGGATGCGAAAGCAGATAAGCTGTGAATTTCCCTGGCTATGAGCTCCTTACCCGTTCCGTTTTCGCCGGTGATCAGGATATTTGCGTTTGTCGGGGCGACTTTCTCCACCATCTTCATGACTTTCATCATCGCCTCCGACTGAAAGATCACCTCCCCTGCCCGGTTCAATTCCCGGCTAAGTTGTTTGTCCTTCTTTTTCATACCGGTCAGTTCACGGTTCGACCGGCTTATCCTGCATGAGGCATGAAGGGTGGCCAGCAGCTTCTCATTGTCCCAGGGTTTGATAACAAAATCCGAGGCCCCCTCTTTCAGGGCTTTCACGGTAAGTTCAACATCTCCATAAGCTGTAAACATCACCACTTCCACCAGCGGAAATTTTGCCTTGATCTCCCTCAACCAGAAAATGCCTTCATTTCCCGTTTGTTGCCCGGAGGTGAAATTCATATCCAAAAGGACAACATCATAGTCCATCAATTCCAGTTCAGCCATCAAACGACCAGGTTGCCGGATGGTCTTTACATGATCAAACTCGACCGGTAAAAAAAGAGACAGTGCACTGAGGACATTGCGGTTGTCATCCGCAATCAGGATTTTCCCTGTTTTCATATGCGTGAATTACCTCCCCAAATGTAATGAATTTTTACGCCCGTGTGTAAGGTTTCTTTACAATTTCACTGCGAAATATTATAGCTAAAGATTTAATATTTAGCATTTTAATAAACCCGGCATGTTATTGGCAAGTGATATTGAAAAAACCAACCATGATACGTGCAGTAAATCTTTCAAAAATATTCAGAACAGAGACGATTCAGACATCGGCATTGAAAGACGTAAACCTCTCAGTGGAACAGGGTGAATTCGTGGCTGTGATGGGGCCCTCCGGTTGCGGCAAATCCACGCTGCTGAACATCCTCGGTTTGCTGGATTACCCCGACAGCGGAGAGTACTTTTTTGACGGTACGCCCACGGCGGAAATGAATGAACAGGGCAGAACCAGGATGCGCAAAGGCAAAATCGGATTTGTCTTCCAGAGTTTTAACCTGATCGATGAGCTGACAGTCTATGAGAACGTTGAACTCCCGCTGCTTGCCCTGCGCGTAAAACTCTCTGAAAGAAAAGCTTTGGTTTCTGCGGTACTGGACAAAATGCAGATCAGTCACCGCCGGAGTCATTTTCCCCAGCAACTATCGGGTGGACAGCAACAGCGTGTGGCCATTGCCCGGGCCGTGGTTGCAAACCCAAAACTGATCCTTGCTGATGAACCAACGGGCAACCTCGATTCAGCCAACGGTGAACAGGTGATGCAGCTCATTGAAGAACTGAACACTGCGGGGACCACCATTGTCATGGTCACCCATTCGGAGATGCATGCTGCACGTGCCCACCGTGTGGTGAACCTGCTGGACGGACAAGTCCTGATTGAACGAAGGGACCACCATTTTCACATTGCCTGACTGCCCAACCATGAAAACACAATTTTTTACCATCTTTTTCAGGCGCAGGCTGAATAATAAACTGCTCTCGGGGATCAACCTTCTCAACCTGCTTGCCGGATATACGGCTTTTGTTTTGCTGAGCCTCTTCATCCAGTACAACCTGAACTACGATAAACACAACCTTAACTATGACAGGATCTACAGGCTCCAGTTGTTCATGGACGTGCCTCAGAGTGTAACAAAGCACTCCTCGAGTGTAACAGCTGCCCTGGGCAGGCAGGACCTCCCCAGGATGGCGGAAGTGGACCATACGGCGCTGGTACACAACGCCGGGGAGGGAAACCTGGACGGCTATTTCTTTTCCATTGACAGGTCCAAACCGGTACTTCTGAAAATGGGATATTTTGCTGACCCCGACATATTCAATATTTTCACTTTTACATTTATTGAAGGCTCCGCGGCGAACGCCCTCTCCGAGCCCAATACCATTGTTCTTTCGAGATCAGATGCACGCAAGTTCTTTCCCCTGGGTGAGGCTGTGGGCAAGAACCTCTATATAGAAAATAAAATTGCCCTCACCGTAACCGGGGTATATGAGGATCTTCCCAAAAATTCGGACTGGAGGCCCGAATATCTTCTTCCGATGCTGGACTATGCTCAGTTTACCGGCCAGATGGATTTTGAAACCAACTATTGGCGCTATACATTCCAGGTTTATACCTTGCTAAAAGAAAATTCCAATTTCACTGAGGTGAACAACAAACTTTTCGATGCGCTCAAAGACTACCGGGAATATCATCATCCCTATCTCAGGCCATTGTCCAAACTGCATCTCAATGGCTTTTTCGAGCCCACATGGATGGTTGCCATCGGATTATTATTCTTAATAGCGCTACTCATACTCATTCTCACCTCCATCAATTTCATCAATCTCCAAACAGCCGATGCCACCTCCCGTGCCAAGGAGATCGGAATCAAGAAGAGCGTGGGTTATACCCACCGGGAATTATGGCTGCAATATGTGGGGGAATCGGTTTTCGAAACGGTAATCTGTGCCGTTTTGGCCCTGGCCGTGGCCCATTACGGCATGCCTCTTTTTTACCGTATCCTGGGAGACAACCTTGGATTGAAGGTTATTGCCAACGGACAGTTGCTGGGGATCATCCTGGGCACGGCACTTCTGACCGGAATCGCTTCTTCGCTCTATCCGGCATATATCATATCACGCTTCAACCCGGTAATGGCCCTGAAGCAGCGGTTCATCCGTGTGGAGCACAACGGACTGTCGCTCAAGAAAGTACTGGTAACCATGCAATTTTCCATCTCCCTGTTCCTGGTCATTGTGAGCTTCATCATATTCCGGCAGACCAACTATATGCTAACCAAAGACATGGGATTTAACAGCAGCGAACTTCTTGTGGGCTCCATCATTACTTCGAAGCATGGATCATTTGATCCCGTCAGGCAGCGTTTGCTTGAACATCCCGAGATCGTGGATGCCTGTTTCTCCAACTATGTACCCTTTATCCTCCCGGGGGGGGATGACATGAGCTGGGAAGGCGCATTGCCTGAGGATAAGGTATTTGTCAGGGTAAGCCATGTAAGCTATGACTTCTTTGACACATACGGAATAAAGTTTGTATCAGGGAGATCCTTTTCAAGAGACTACCCGTCCGATATGGATAAATGCCTTGTCAACGAGGCTGCAGTCAGGGTGTTCGGCTGGGAGGAACCGGTGGGAATGAAAATACGATACGGCGAAAATGACAGGGAAGTAATTGGCGTGGTGAAGGATTATGTGGTACAGTCGGTGCAAAACGAAATTGAGCCCCATACCTATCGATTGAAGGGAGATTCCGTTTCCCTGACAGGGATGTACACCATACGGTATGAACCGGGTAAAAAAAGGGAGGCTGAACAAATCATCCGGAATGCTTTTGAGGAATTTTTCCCTGCCGATGCATTTGAATTTGAAGCATTTGAAAACCTGATTCTGAACGAAGCAGCAAATCGTGGTATGGGATTGTTCCGGAATATCTGTTTCCTTTTCGCAGGTTTTTCCATCCTGATCTCCTCAGCAGGATTGTTCGGTCTGGTCCTGTATTACTGCAGAAAGAAGATGAAGGAGATCGGTATCAAAAAGGTGGTGGGTTTCTCGGTTTCCAGGCTCTACTGGAATCTTGCCATGGAGTTCCTGACACTGATCTTCATCGGGATGGTCTTCTCCTGGGCTGCAGCCTGGTATGTATACAGGATTATTCCCGGAGCCGATAAATACGGCTTGCAGGCTGGTGAATTTCTGCTGGGAACACTGATTATCTTCCTCGTTGCGGTTGGCACCATCAGTTACAACATATGGATTGCCGCCAGAACCAACCCTTCCACCATCCTGAAATATGAATAATATTCAAGAAAATTATTGAAGCACTACCTTCTTACTTAGTTGAATATCCCCGGCTGATGCTCCGACCAGTATTTCCAGATCACAGGGATCATATTCCCAATCGCTGATGGATTCATCCCAGTAAAAAAGCGTGCTGACAGGTATTTCAAGATGGATCGTTTTGCGCTCTCCGGGTTCAAGGGTGACACGGGAAAAGGCTTTCAGTTCCTTGAAAGGCCAATCAACTGTAGAATTGATTCTGTGAACATAAACCTGCACGACCTCATCGGCCACCATGGCACCGGAATTTTCCAGTTTACAAGAGAGCGAGATGACATCATCCCGGGTATACTTATCCTTGTTCGTTTTTAAGGAAGCGTATTCAAATGTTGCATAGGTGAGGCCGTGCCCGAAGGGATACATCACGGGAATTTCTTTGGTATCAAACCAGCGGTATCCCACCAGCGATTCTTCACTGTAGCTTGCTGTATTGGGATCATTCTGGGCAGAGGGCGCATGTTCATTACCGGCCACGCGATCACGATCGGAAGCGCCTTCCATAAAAATATCCCTGTTTCGGCCACTTTGGGGATAATTTCCGAGCGCATAGGCTGGTGAATCCTCCAGTTTGACGGGAAGGGTGAAGGGCAGCCGGCCGCCGGGTGAGATATTCCCCACCAGTACATCGGCAAGTGCATTCCCTCCCTCCGATCCGTTGAACCAGGAGATGACAAGGGCCTTCGAAAGCGGATTGACCAGGCGAAGGTCATTGGGCGCACCACTTACAAGAACGGTGATGATATTGGGATTGATTTCAGTGATTCTCTGTATCAGGTATTCCTGTCCATAAGGCAGGATGATATCTCTTCTGTCCCTGGCTTCCGATTCAACCATCCGGTTGTTGCCACCGATAAAGAGCACCAGGTCGGCCCTCGATGCCAGCTCCAGGGCTTCTTCCCTGAGTGAATTGTCGCGTATCACCTTTTCTCGGTCTTCCTTTTCGATCTCTGCTTTCGATTTTCTGCCCGAAAACCGGGCAAAATCAAAGATGGCAGGCTCATAACCCCTGGCATAAATGATGTCCGCTCTGTCCCCGATCCTGTCCCTGATTCCCTCCAGGGGTGTAATCTCGTACAATGTTTTCACACCTGCCCCGACACCGCCAGTGGCCATGGGTAGATTTGCGTTGTCCCCGATGACAGCGATCAGTGGCTTTTTACTGAGGTCTATGGGAAGGATTCCTTCATTTTTGAGCAACACGATGGATTTGCAGGCAACCTCATAGGCGGTCTTCTGTTGTTCCGGCTGGGATGTAATCTCCTTGTTGGCCACTTCCTCAGGAATGGGGTCTATGGCAAGCCTGACCCGTAAGATCTCACGAACACGCTGATCGATCAGGGCTTCCGGTACAATTCCGGCCTGCACCGAATCCAACAAGGCCTGCCCAAAAAACCTGTTGCCGGGCATTTCAACATTCAGCCCGTTCACAACCCCGTCGACGGTAGAATGAGTGCCATACCAGTCAGATATGACCATTCCGGAAAATCCCCAATCACTCCTAAGTATCCGGTTCAGAAGCATGTCATTTTCAGCGCACCACCAACCGTTCACCTTGTTATAGGCGGCCATTACGCCAAATGCACCGGCTTCCTCTACAGCAGCCCGGAAAGGCGGAAGGTATATCTCTCGCATGGCACGCTCTCCCACCAGAACATTCACATTTCCACGGTTGTTTTCCTGGTTGTTCAGCGCATAATGTTTCAGGCATACAGCGGCACCATGATCCTGGACACCCTTTGTATATCCCACTGCAAGCCTTGCACTTAAAAAGGGGTCTTCACTGAGGTATTCATAGGTGCGCCCTCCGGTGGGTATCCGCTGAATATTGATGGCAGGCCCAAGGATCATATCCTTTCCGCGCAGCCTGGCCTCGCGTGCCATGGCCGATCCATAGGCATAGGCCAGTTCAGGGCTCCACGTGGCAGCCAGGGCTGATCCCGTCGGGAAAAAAGTTGCACTGTCCGTTTCCCATCCGAGTGGGCCCCAGCCATCAGGCTGCAGCTCTTCCCTGATCCCAAACGGGCCATCAGCATACTTCATGCCGGCAATTCCAAGCCGTTCTGCACCGGCCGAAACAAAGGTGTGTTTGCCATGCATCATTTCAATCTTTTCTTCCAAAGTCAATTGCCCGAGGATGCTGTCAATCTGTGATTCAAACTGCAGCAGTGCCGATGGATGGGAATGGTCTGTTTCGCATGCATAAAAAACTGCAGCGAAGACAAAAAGGATCAGTATCCTGTTTTTCATAATACGTTCGATAAAGCAAAACCTTTCAGTAGCACAATATACATCAGAATCGTCACATGTGCCAGATCATAAAATACTGTTAACACTTTCTGATTTCCCGAACAAAATTTCTCCGGGTTCTGTTTACTTTGAAACTGATCAGATGAAAAGATCCGATATTCTTTTATCAGCCATACTGGCTCTTTCTTGCTCCTTCATGAACAGCACCAATGGCTTTGCACAATTACCCGGAAAAGAAATTTTAAAGGACAACTACATCATCGGGAATCCAGCGAAGTCAATATTTCCATCGGTAAAATCATTACAAGCCTGATAGGAACCAAAACCTATGACATCACGCCCTTCATGTACTGGGATGCCAGCGGACCATTGATCCTGGATTATGCCGTATCCAGAACTACAGCAATGTAGATGTGTTCAGCGATGTTACAGTGAGCAAACCTCCACCGGCATCATTATGCATAAATAATGTTGCATGATAGGTGGCGGTAATATACTTCTTTCTATTTTTAAAAGAGTATACCAAGCTTCCTTCAACATGAAACGACGTACCTTTGTAAAATCCACAGCAGCCGGGTCGGTATTCCTGATGACTTCCGGTGCATTTGCATTGAATGTTAGCCCATCGGCCAATAAGAAATTTGCCCGCCAGTCCGAACGGAAAATCCCCATTGCCTACAATGTCGATGTGGTCGTTGTCGGAGGATCCACCGCCGGTGTAGCAGCCGCTGTTGAAGCTTCGCGTGCCGGAGCAAAGGTCTTTCTTTTTGCACAGGAACCTTATCTGGGTGAGGATGTTTGCGGCACCTTCCGCCTGTGGACAGAGGACAAGAGCATTTTAAATACTGAACTGGGCGCCGGGATCTGGAGCGAAGGTTTACCCAGTCAGCTAAAAGTAAAGAAGGCCCTTGATAATGCCCTGATCGGCAATAACATTGATTTCCTGTATTCATGTTTTGCCACTGATATTCTGATCGACAGTGCTGGAAATCCGGCCGGAGTTGTTATGGCAAACCGTTCGGGAAGACAGGCCATAGCCGCCAAAATCATCATTGATGCCACACCTCGCGGATTGATCGCAAGAATGGCCGGAGCAGAATTTGGCTCCTACCCTTCGGGCATGCAAAATTTCAAGTTTACAGTGGTTGGCAATAAGGTGAAGGAAGCACCAAATCTTTCTGCCAGGGTCCACGAAGAGCCTGTTCAGATAGATTATAATTCATCAGGAAAACCTGACGATGGAAGTTTTCAAGAGGCCAATATTCAATACCAAGCCATTGAGTATTCCATGCAAATTGATATGAAAGATGACACATGGGCCTCTTTTGCCGAAGCAGAACAGCTTGCCCGGGACCTGGCCTGGGATGCGGACCAGGTAGAATCCTCTGACCTCCTTTTTCAAAATCCACCTGACAAAATGGTGGGGCAAAAAAAATGGAATATTGAAACAGCAGACCTTGAAAAAATAAATTTGAAAGTCTTTCAACCCAGGAAAATCGGGAATGTCTTTGTGTTAAGCGGGAGTGCCAGTCTGAGCGAAAAAGCAGCTGAAACACTTTTGGAACCAGGGAAAATGATTCGAATTGGCGAGCGGATAGGAAAGGAAGCAGCCCTTGCAGCGGGTCTTTCACCGGCACCTCAGTATGTAAAAGTAAAAGGAGACTCAAACCTGCGTGGCGAAAATGGAGATGTAGGTGAATTTCTTGATGGACTGCGTTCATCACTAAATTCAGGACATGTGGTTTCAGAAGAAACCACGCTACCTGTCCTGGGTGAATATGATGTGGTCGTTCTTGGTGGCGGGACGGCCGGTGCGCCTGCCGGGGTGGGTGCAGCACAACATGGTGCCACAACCCTGGTCATTGATTACATGCACGGATTGGGAGGAATGGGGACCCAGGGAATGATAGGAAGGTATTTCCACGGATATCGGGAAGGTTATACCAATATCGTCGACCGGGGTGTAAATGACATGGGACCTGACAACCCACGTAAAAAAGGGGACCTGGGTGAATGGGTGTTCGACTGGAAAACAGAGTATTTCAGAAAAGAGATCCGCAAATCCGGTGGTGAAATCTGGTTTGGAACAATTGGCTGCGGAGCATTCGTTGAGAATGACCGGGTAAAAGGAATTGTGGTTGCCACTCCCAACGGGCGAGGCGTTGTCCTGGGTCATTCCATCATCGATTCAACGGGAAGTGCTGATATCGCGATTGTTGCCGGAGCATCCTACAGTTACACAGATGGAAAGTCTGTGGCTGTTCAGGGTGCGGGATTTCCCTTCAAGAGCCCAAATGACTTCTACAATAACACAGACTGGACTTTTATCGATGATACCGATATGCTTGATGTCTGGCGTGTGATGGTCGTTGCCAAGGATAAATTTGAGGAACAATACGACATCGGGAAAATTCCGCAAACCCGGGAGAGAAGGAGGATGGTAGGAGATTTTACCATTTCTGTGCTTGATGTTTATAACCAGCGGACCTATCCGGATGCCATCTCCCTGCATAAAAGTTCATTCGATACACATGGCTTTACGGAAGATCCGTTCTTTTCTTTAAAACCACCAGAGCACGGCGGGATTGATGTGTATGCCTATGTTCCTTTCCGGGCCTTGCTGCCAAAAGGATTGGAAGGGATCGCTGTTACCGGACTTGGAGCAAGTGCCCACCGTGACGCCATGCCGGTGATAAGAATGCAGCCTTGTTTACAAAACCAGGGTTATGCGGTTGGCTGGGCAGCAGCTATTGCAGCTCAGCAAGGAAAAAATATCAGGTACATTGATATGAAAGCGCTTCAGAAAGAATTGGTGGGAATCGGCAGTCTCCCGGAGACCGTATTAAGCGATAAAGACAATTTTCCTCCCCCGATCGGGAAAATCCAGGAAGCTGTGAAATCTGTTGTTCAGGATTTGAAAGGACTCGAGACGATTCTCTGGGACCAGGAAAGGGGAATTGAGGCCGTAAGAAGTGCCTTCCACAAGACGCAGAACGGGGATCACAGGCTGACTTACGCCAGAATTTTAGGAATGATGGGCGTTGAAGACGGCTGGGAAGTACTGATCAATGCCATCGATGGAATTGATGACTGGGACGAGGGCTGGAATTTTACGGGTATGGGACAATTCGGGCGAAGCATCAGCTACCTTGACAGTCTGATTATTGCCGTTGGGCGGACAAAAAAATCAGAAGCGCTTCCGACCATTTTCAGATTGATGGAGAAACTTACTCCCGAAAGCCACTTCTCTCACTATCGTGCCACTGCTATTGCCCTTGAAAATATTCACGATCCAGGTGCTGCTGAGCCGCTGTACAGGCTTCTTAAAATGCCGGGGGTTCGGGGACACGCCATGCCTGATATTCAGACGGCAAAAAGGCTTGAACCCAAATTTAAGAACGATGTAAGTACCCGGAACAATTCACTGCGGGAACTGATATTGGCACGCGCTTTATACAATTGTGGTGACTTCAATGGTGAAGGGAAGCAGATCCTGAGTGAATATTCAAAAGATCTCCGTGGCCACTACTATCGCCATGCAAGTGGTATTTTGGAATTAAATACCTATTTGCAGGAACAAGATCAGAATTGACCATGGCGAAGCCGCCGGCCCTCAGGGGCGACTCCTTTCCTTCTTCATTAAGATGAGCATTAATGTATTGAGGCTATTTCCGCGTCAATTCTGTTTCGTGAACTACTGCTGACCCCACAGTCTTTGGCTATCGTATTCCAATTTGAGATTGAAACTCGAACTTCATCGAGAATCTTTTCAGGGGCTTTAACATCAAATACCCGGGCCAGTTCCAGCAGTTGTTTTTTACCGGGGTTTTTACTTTCACCTGCAACCATGGTGTTATGATGTCCGTGAGCAGAATTTGAAAAGGTTAGGTCGTAGGCTGGGGATAATTTCCAGGTGCCGTGTTGGTCCATTAAAAAGGCAAAGTTCTTGCTATGGTCGTCTCGGTTGTGGGCAAATACATTAAATGCTGCCATACGGAAGACTTTGGAATAAGACGCTACATTATGCTCAAGCTGGTAGGCACAATCCATTAAGTGACCGTAATCCATGGTACTCATTCTGAAGTTATCATGCAATAGTCCACTTGCTGAGTGCATGTGTATCCGCTGTCCAAAATCCCGGTCGAACCGTTTTGTTCCGAAATAATACTTACCAGATTCTCCCTCAAACAGTTTACATGCATTCATGTTTAAGCCGGCACCCAGAGCCATCTTATGATATGCATATTCAATATGGGCAGTATCAGGAGCATCGATCGATGAAGGGAACTTGATGATCCAGTGTTCATAACCTTCAGGCAGCTCTTCCGTACCATGGATAATACGGTTGAAAGATTCATTGTATCCAACCAGAATTTTTGGTCTGGACCCTCCGGAAGAACCTCCAAGCTGGTGAAGTTTCTCGATCACATCAAAGCTTTCTCCATCAAGGAAATGCTTCATATCTGCCGCCACCTCGTCCAATTCAATCTGTTTATCCCAATCAAAAGTCGGACTGATTTCGGGCCTGTAGGTGAGCGCCCCCATGCCTGACGTACCCACAAAAGCAAGCCGGTCCAGAGGGTTAATCTCCTGTATGGCTATTCCCAATGAACTCAGGTAACGGTCAAGCAACAACCGGCCCCAGCCATCAGGCAGTGAATCATTAAACACTCCAAATAATCCATCGAAAGGTAGTCGGTCTGCGGAAATGATCTCAGGAGTCAATTTCATCTTAAACGGTGAAATCTCTATGTCCTTTTCTAAAAAGCGAGTGGAATACTTGAAATAGACCCTATTACGGGCCAGGACCAATTCTCCGATTTCTGTTTCTCGATTACCCAGAAAAATGGATACACGCAACCTTTCAACCCCAATCATGTTCTACACCTATTTATTGGTGAAAAGCTTTTCTATCTCCTTAAGGTTCTCACCGGGTTGTAAAATGCCATCAAATTCTTCCAGTCTGTTCAACAAGTGAAGGATCTTGAGAAAGGAGACCATTGAAATCTGCCCGGTGTTTTCAAACCGCTTTATACTACCCAATGATACTCCGGACCGCCTGGCCAGTTCAGCCTGGGAATAACCCTCTTTCTTTCGAAGCTTACGGACTTTCATTGCAGTATTGGGCAGGACATCAGTTGGAAGTTTGTTTATGCTATACCTGTTCATGTAGCTAATTTATTATACAAATATAGCAATATTAACTAATTTCAGCTAATATTTTAGCTAGTTTGGAAACTCCGCAGATCATCTTGAACTTTTAACGAGTGCACCGTAGCCTTCGATCACGTAGTTCATGTGCACTATAAATATCAAATCACGATGCAAACTTTTTTATACTATGGTTTCTGAGTTACTAATCAATCCATTTTCAGGGCTGGTCCTACAACTTTCATGTCATGATCTTCAAAGACCCTTTCAATTTCAGCATTTGATGGCAGAGCTGTCCACAAATCAGTTGTCTTAAAGAAATCTTCTATTTTTCCTGAAGGCATATAAGAAACAATCACTTTCCCTTTTTCGGTCAATTGAACAAATCCATGTTGTACTTTTCGTGGCAAAAATATCGTATCACCTGGCCTCATTTGGTATTTTTCTTCACCAACTTGAAAAAGATAAATACCCTCAACGATATAGAAATATTCGTCCTGGTAAAGATGAATATGTAAAGGCGGCCCACCATTTGGTGTGAATCCATTTTGTTCAAATACCGTTAATGCTCCACCTGTATCAAATGAAGAAATTTTACAATCCAACTTATTGAGGGTAATGCCCTTCATTTTATAGTGCATTCCATTACGCGCCTCACCTGAATTTACTTTAAATCCCTTTACTGAATTTGATTTCGTCATTGTTGTCATCTTTGGAAATAATGAAATTGGAATCAGGGCAAGAACTGTTGCTATGAAACGCTTTCTTTTCATTTCACCTTATGAAGATGATCTGTCACAAATTTCGCATCTCTCCCCACACCCCCAACAAGGCCTGATGTTAATCCATATTGGAAAACCATTCCGACGAAATATAATCCATGATAGTTTTCTGAAATTCCACGTCTGGTTTTCGGCCATCCGTTGTTGCCCGCTACATCAAATTTTATCCAGGAGAAGTCGGGTTTGTAACCGGTAGCCCAGACTATGGATGTCACCTCCAGGGTCTGTCCGTTATCCAGGAGAGGCAATCCTTTCTGCACTCCTTTCAGTCGTGGTACTTGCTTTATACCTGCTTTTTCCACTTCCCTCATTGACACACTGATAAGAGGAGCGCCTCCATTGAGAATTTTTGGTCCGACTTTCCGGCCAATTGGTGTGCTGACAGTAAGAATATAATGAATAAACCACCAGTATAGCGCCCCCAACAATCTAAATACCAAATCAGGTATGTGTGGCGTTCCTTTTCCTGAAATTATCGTTGGCCTGCTCTTCGAGAGTTCTATGGCTATTTCCACACCGGAAGTCCCCGCTCCAACAACAAGTGTATCTTTTGCCGCGAAGTGTTGTGGATTCTTATAATCTGAAGAATGGATCTGGACAATTTTTTTATCGAGATCTGCTGCAAATGCAGGAATATAGGCATTTGGATTTGTACCGGTTGCTACAATTACATTTTCAGCATTAAAACTGCCTTTGGAGGTCAGGACCAGGTATCCTTCTTCTGCTTTATGAAGTTCAATTACTTTGGTGCCAAATTGAACAGGAAGGCTGAATTTCTCAATATAGGCCGAAAGATAATCAGCCATTTCGTTTTTGGTGGGGAGGGTACCCCTGGCTGAAGGAAATGGAAAGCCGGGCAGGCTATCATGTTGCGCCGGTGTAAAAAGTCTTAAAGAATCCCATCTTTTTCGCCAGGCGCTACCCGCCTGGTCCTCAATCTCAAGTATGATGAAATCTTCATTTGCTTTCTTTAAGTAGTATGCTGCTGCGAGGCCGGATTGACCTGCCCCAATTATAACAGTGTTAAAATGTACCTTATCCATCTCATATTGACAGGCTTATCCAACAATGCATTTTGTGGGATTACTCCAGATCAATAACAATTCATCTCGATAAAAGTTCTGAAAGCAGCATGTAATAATTCCTGTCATATTTTCTTCCTACAGGCAAGTAGTATGCGGCAAACAAATAAATAGAATTCTGAGGCGCTGGAACGTGAATCAGCCAGCAGGAGACTGTTCATTCAAACTCCTTCGGCACCCCGCAGATCATCTTGAAGGGTTTGTCTCCCTTGTTGCGGTACTGGTGCTTTTCATCGGGATTGACCAGGGCAAAGTCTCCGGCTTTCAAAGGCTGCTCCTCCCCTTTCTCGTTCACCAGCGCACCTTCTCCTTCAATGATATAGTTCATATGTTCATAGGGATGCTGGTGATAGGGTGTATGTCCGCCCGCCTCAACTGTGAAAACCCTGTATGAATATACTGGAACACCATCTTCCCTGCCCAGGGGCAGTTGTTTCCAGGCACCAACTGCACCTTCCATGTGGACTTCTCCTTTGTCAACGTCAGATAGGGCTATGATTTTCATTATATGTAATATTTTGATGCTAATGTATGAAAATTGATTACTCGAAGGATTCTTTCTTACTTTTTAGCTGAAGGATCAGGATTCCCAATCTGGCTGCCAGAAAAGCAATGATTCCGCAAAGCGGCCCGACCAGAGCCATTTTCAGGCCTCCTGCCACATGCATGGGGGTGATCTCACCGGCTGCAGCAATGTTGTCAAATGCCATGATGAGCCCGAAGGTCCTGCCCAGGTATCCCCAGGCCAGGGCAAACCACCCAAAAGAGGCAATGATGGAGCGGGATTTACTGCTAAAATCTCTTTCCAGAACCGCTTTCACAATGAATACAATGATGACCAGCAACAGGACCATGATGGTATAGGTAAAAACCGGTCCGCCATCGTTTAATTTTCCAATAATTGATTTCATGACAATGTTGTTTAGGGGTTTCAGAGCTAAAATAGCAGGGTTTTCATCCTGTTTTTTTTATTTGCGATGGCTGCAGCTTTTTGCGGGTCATTCAGCAGAATTAGAACCACAAATTGAGAAATCTTCCCCAAACCTGCAATAAAGGGTGCTAAACCTGTTATTGGTCTATTTTTTAGTGCTTGATGGAGCTGTTTTTGTAATATTGTCAGAATGAAAAGAACATTTCCAAAGATCATTTTACATGTTTTATTCTGGATTGGTGTCTGGTTCTTCTTCTATTACTTTTTCAGTTATAACTCTTCCGACCGGGGATATGTGGTCTGGTTTGCCAGTCTGCTGCTTCCGCTGACCATTGCAGTAAGCTATTTCCTGGTCTATTACCTCATCCCCAAATTCCTTTTCCCGAAGAGATATGGAAGATTTGTACTGTTCAGTTTCTATACACTGCTGGCATCTTCCTATTTTATTGTTGTGCTCATCTATGGGGTTTTGATCATTTACAAGCGGTTTGATGCCACCAGTATACCTCCCATGGTGAAGAATTTCTTCTTCATTCTGATCCTTGTTTACCTGGTGGTTGGACTGGTCAGTTTTGTAACGATCCTGAACAGGAGCTTTACAACTGAGAAAAGAAACAAGGAACTTCAAAACAAAATGTTGTCTGCACAGCTTCATTTTAAAGAACAGGAGCTCTATTATCTGAAGAAGCAGATCCATCCCCACTTTCTCTTTAACACCTTGAATACCATTTACGGACTTGCGCTTAAAAAATCTGAGCACACACCGGATATCATCCTCAAACTCTCCAACCTCCTCGATTATATCCTCTACCAGGTGGACAAACCGAAGGTCAGTCTGAAAGAGGAGGTTTTACACATCAAAGAGTATATTGAGCTGGAGAAAATCCGATTCCAGGACACCCTGAAAATTGCATTTAACACCCATGAAATTGACGTGGAAATACAAATAGCTCCCATGCTTTTGATGCCCTTCGTTGAAAATGCATTTAAACACGGAGCGCGAAAAAACGGGTACCTGGAGATCCTGATTGATATCAGGGCGGAGAACCGTACCCTGGATTTCCGCATCAAAAACTCTGTTCTGCCTTCAGAATTGGAGGAAGGAAGTCCAGGAATCGGATTGGAGAATTTCAGGAAAAGGCTGGATCTGCACTACAACGGAAAATATGAGCTGGAAACAGTAATTTCAGATGAGTGGTACAGTGCAAGGCTCACCATACCAGATTTAAACGACGTCAGTGATGGCTGAAACTGTAAATTGCATTGTGGTTGATGATGAACCGGTTGCCAGGGAAGTACTCGAAACGCATCTGGGTAAAATTGAACATGTCCATATGGTGGCAAGCTGTAAAAATGCCATTGAGGCATTTCAGGCCATTAATACCCACCCTGTCGATCTTGTTTTCCTTGACATCAACATGCCGGATATCTCGGGCCTCTCCTTTGCCAAATCCATGTCCGGGAACCTGAAAATCATATTTACGACCGCTTACAGGGACTATGCTGTGGATGGATTCGACCTGAAGGCTGTTGATTACCTGCTCAAACCCATTTCCTTTGAAAGGCTCCTTCAGGGGATCAATAAATACCTGGAAGAAAACGCACCCGTTTTGCCGGAAAACACCGGGGAGTTCCAAATGGAAAAGGAAGATTCCATTTTTGTACGGGCAGACCGGAAGATGGTCAGGGTCAACTTCAAAGACATTCTTTTTATTGAGAGCCTGGGTGACTACATCAGGGTTCGCCTTGAGGATCACAGGGTCCTGACCACCAGGGAAACGCTTTCAAACATTGAAGCCAGACTGCCTCAAAAGGATTTTATCAGGACACATCGCTCTTACGTAGTGTCACTTGAGAGAATAGAGAACTTCACCAGTGAAACCATCGGGATCGGGAAATATGAAATCCCCATCAGCAGAAGTTTCAGGGAGGGGGTATTGAAAAGGCTCGGGGGGTGATGATCCGGTTTATTGTTTTGCATCAATAATGAGCATGATTACGGTTTGCATATCCATCAAACCATGCAGGACCACAAAATAAGGCAAAAGCCGTGGCTGCTTCCAAAGGGCTATTCCAATCAGAAGTGCGAAAGGTAAAAACATAAGCCCGCGAAAAAGTATAAACCGGACATCAAAAATCAAAGGCAAACAACAATGCTGTATGGAAAGAAAAAGCACAGGAAGCAAAACGGCCAGCCATTTATAACGCAGGTTCTTTTCCAGTCTGGGCATGATATATCCAAAGTATGTTGGAAGTTCGGCCAGCGCAATGGTGACCGGAAATGCAACAAGCAGGACATACATGATGGCATCGGGCATGGGCCGGAACAGCATCTCATAGGAAGTAGTCATATCGCCCCAGAGCCATTTACTTAGAAAATAATTGGGCCCCAGTGCAATGGGGGTTAGCAGCACCGTAAGGCCTAAAAAAAGAGGCAAATCATTTTTCCAGTAAGCCTTTTGGAATTTGAACAGACTGAAGAAGTTGCCCCCTTCCCGTTTAAACAACAGGTACAGAAACAGAATGCTTGCCAAATTGCCCAGGGTGGCTACAAGCATCCAATAGCTTTCAGATTCATTCCATGAGTTTAATGCCAGCGCCAGCAAGGCCTGAAATACACCAAACAATACCAAACGGCTGATAAGCAAGACAATAAGTTTCCTTGTTGAAAGTGTCATGTTATTGAAATTCCCGCCGGGATCAAAGGGCAAAATACTTATAATCCTCCAACCAGTCAGCCAGACGTTCCGGCCACTTGCT
>JAZDPG010000060.1:0-33906 GCA_043797815.1 Bacteroidota bacterium | reverse complement strand
TATCTATAAAGCCTACATCTCCTATCCATACTTCATCAATTTTGCTGATGCAGATGCCACCACAGGCAGCAGGCCGCAAATCATCTACAGTTATGGAAAGGATATTCAGGATCCGGTGATGCAGAAATTTGGTGCCTATCTGGCGAAAAAGCAAGATTGGGGAGAAAAGGTTCCCGATGGAAAAATTGATGAACAGCTCATGCAACTACTGTTACTGGATGAAATAGAAAAGGCCCCTGCTGAAAATGCACTGATTGTTGATTTTTGGTTGCCGGATACCGAAATAGCTGGTGCCAGGGATCAGGAGGGTTCTGAAAAGGGCTTCTTTTTTGCTGCCAAAGGGGGGCATAACGCGGAAAGTCACAATCACAATGACATAGGTACCTGTGTTTTATATTACAACGGGAAACCATGCCTGATCGATATCGGGCGGGAGAATTATACAGCCAAAACCTTCAGCAGCAGGAGATATGAAATATGGACCATGCAATCCCAGTATCATAATCTTCCCAAAATAAACGGCACGGACCAAAAGGAGGGAAGGCAATATGTGGCAAAAAACACCACGTTCAGTGCCGATGCAGGCAAAGCTGTTTTTTCAACGGACATTTCACAGGCCTATACAGAAGAGGCCGGCGTTGAAAAATGGGTGAGGAGCTACCGGCTCGACAGAGGGAAAAAATTCACCGTTTCAGATCATTATGTACTTCGCACAAGCGGAAGTGATCCAAGCACCCTTAATTTTATTTCCTCCGCCAAGGTAACAGAGGTGGCTCCGGGCAAACTGGGCCTGAAGGGGGACGGATATTACCTGGAGATGAAATATAACCCGAAAAATGTTTCCCCGGTCCTTGAATGCATCGAGGTGACAGATACCACACTGAAGAGGTATTGGCCGGAAGGCATCACGCGGATTGTATTTACGGTTCTCAATCCAGGCCTGAAAGGGAACAATCAAATAGAGATTACCGGGGGTAAATAAATGTAAGCAGCCTGGATCTGTTTCGGAATACACACCTTTTGGGTAAATCCAGCTGATATATGTTTTTTCAGTACTGTAGCACAATTGATTAGTCCGGACTATTTTCCTGACATGATCTAAGAAAACTGAGCGCTTCATTACCTGACAATCATCCTTATTCCTACCATATTTCAAACCATTTATGATTATTAATGTGATGAGGTCGCAAAGATCGACTTTGCTTGATCTTTTTTTTATAACTTGAGGATGCAGTTGCCATGAAATTCAAGTTCTGGATACAACCAGCCTTGCAAACAGGAATGCACATTTTACGCTTAAATGTGCATGCTAAAAGCACCCGGACCTGCCCAGGAAGATTAATTAGCCTGCAAAAAACTCCGGGATCCGAAAAACCTGCAAAGCCAGAATTTAATTCACGGCATTGTACTCATAGCGACCTCCATACTAATTTTCCTGGGAGTGGCTTGGCGAAGCAGTGCCAATCCCAGGTTATGCCAGCTTATAGATTTCTACAATTAAATGTCAGACTACTTCGATGGTGATATCATATTATCCAGCTTTTTACCATAGAACACCCCCAAAGCAGAGCATTATACTGAATAAGGCAGTAGAATAATATGTTATACAGAGACTATGAACGGTAAACCAAAACTTCGCCCAAAACTAGATTCACTACCTGAATTAGTAGGTAGGTACGAGTATGCAAGTGAAGTGGATCTATTCCTACTCAAGCCACAAATTGTTAAGCGTGGTTACATGACCAAGAAGGAATTGCATGAGGTTGCGTTGTGGAAATCTCCGCGAAGTGCAGGGCATATATTAAAAAATAGTGATCGTTTTATTGAAGAGATAACTGGTTTCGCTCTATATGCAACTGACGAAAGGTCGCATATTGAAATACTCTGTGTATTAAATGGTGTTTCATGGCCTACAGCATCTGTTATTTTGCATCATTTTCACAATGATCCATATCCAATAATTGACTTTCGTGCCCTTTACTCTTTGTCTCTGGATGTCCCAAGCTCTTACACATTTCAATTTTGGTGGGATTATGTAGTTTGCTGCCGTGAACTAGCATTGAAAACTAGTATGAGTATGAGAGAATTAGACCAAGCATTGTGGCAATACTCAAAAGAAAATCAAGAGCCAAATAATTAATCCCCAAGAAAACAAATGAAACAAACTCAAACTCCTGAAAAGGTAATTGCCGTATTCAAAAGTGAGTTTTCTCCGCTGCTAAGTAAGTTTGAAATCTATAGTTTCTCGATTTCAGAGGCACGAATAAGCGAAGCTGATTATGTATGGAAGCCAGGCTGCTATGTATTCTGTGATAAAGAACACGGTGTTCTCAAGGTTGGGAGGTCATTTTCAAATAGTAGGAAGCGTGCATTAGAACATATAAGGGATGATACTGGAGGAAAAATGAAGGACCTTGAGAATTCTGAAGGATCCAATTTGATACTTTTCAATTTAAAGCTGGAAAAAGATATGCATTGGGCAGCAGCTGTTGAAGTTTTCCTCGAAAACTCTCTAGATCCTTCCATACCCTCCAAAAGGCTTGGCTAGACACCTGTATAACAAATCATTAAAGCCGACCGCTAACGCGTGGCACGCGATTCACCTAGCAATAATCATAACAACCCAGCATAACGAAAACCAAATCACGCGCCACGCTACGGCGGCTTAATTCCACCGTTCTGTGGATATGAAAGCCTCTTACAAAAAGGCCGAAATGTTGATCAACTTGAATTTCATATCTTTGACTTATGGAAAGCATGGCCATACTAAATAGAATCAAGGCTGGGATCTCTGAAAAAGATCCTGAGGCGGAGGTATACCTGTATGGATCTCGAGCAAGGGGGGACCATAGAGCAGACTCTGATTGGGACATTCTGGTGATCACATCCAGAAAAAAAGTAACATTCGAATATGAAACAGAACTTCGTGATCCAATTTACGATATTGAGTTAGAATCAGGTCAGATTATTTCTCTTCTTGTGTATTCAGAACTAGACTGGAAAACAAGAATGCCGTATTCTCCCCTTTTTTCAAATATTAAGAAAGAAGGCTTAAGAATATAAAGCATGAAAGATGAGAACATTGCGTATCGGATAAAGCGGGCCCGCAAGACCTATAAAGATGCGGAAGTCCTTTATGAAATGGGGAGTATAAACTCCAGCATTAATCGCCTATATTATGCTGCCTTTTACGCGACTATTGCTCTACTATTAGATAAAAACATAGAGGTGAAATCTCACAACGGTGTGAAGTAAAAGCTAGGAGAAGAGGTTGTATTGAAGGGATTGATCTCGAAAGATCTTGCGAAGAAATATAGTATTCTATCAGATTATCGCCACAAAGGGGACTATGACGACCTTTTCGAATTCGATCAAGAGACAGTAAAAAAACTATTTGATCCAATTAAAGAGTACATAGATAAAATGGAAGGCTTACTGAGCCCGTAAGCCCTGAATCACCCTACACATGTAGCTAAGCGTATGGTAGAGTTTATGTAATTCAGTGAGTTTAAAGCTGAAGTACAACTAACCAATTTAACGCATTTATAGAAGCCCAAAGAACAAATCGTTAAAGCCGACCGCAAGCGGCGGCTTAACTCAACCGTTCTACGAAAATTGCTGTACATGGTAAAAGATAACAGGTTCAGTTTTTCAGAAATAGTATAGTATGCAACAATCACCATATACGTATCTCCCATGAAGTCAATATCAATTGAAATTCTTCTGGGAATGGCTGCAGGAATTATTGATGTAATCCCAATGATTATTAAGAAGCTCACATGGGATGCTAATTTATCAGCATTTGCTATGTGGATTATCGTAGGGTTTTTCATCACAACGATTGATATAAATGTCCAGCCTATTCTTAAAGGCATTCTAATTGCGTTGCTAGTATTACTACCGTCTGGTATTCTGATAGGGTGGAAAGAACCAAAATCATTTATACCTATTTTGGCTATGACAATAATCCTTGGAGGTGCCCTTGGATACTTAATTCCGTTATTCAAAGCCTGATTCCCAGGATGTGAATTCCAGTCGTCTTTGGCTGTTACGAAACCCTATGGAAACATGATCTGAATATTGGTCAGATAAAAAAGAAAGAAAGTTTCGTAGAACATTAAAGCCGACCTTCGGGCTGTCACGCTTTTTGATCCAACTACATAACCTGAAAACCAAAAAATCGCGCCAGCCTTTACGGCGGCTTAGTTCCACCGCTCTGTTTTCTTTGGCTTTTCAAAGCGGCTATTTAGAAATGATCGAAAAATACTGATGAGGACCTGGATTGCATTATTCCGCGGGATCAATATGATCGGCATGCATATATTACCGATGAAGGAACTAATCTTACTATTGAAGGGACTCGGTGCGTATGATATAAAGACCTATCACCAAAGCGGCAATGTGGTGTTTCGCCATAGGGGAAAAGATGCTGCGAAGCTAGCAAAGAAAATCGGCGCTGCGATTAATAAACAATACGGATTTGAGCCTTGGGTTTTATTGCTAGAGGTAGAGGAGTTTAAACGGATTGTGAAGGAAAATCCATTTCCGGAGGGCGTCCAGGAGCCGGAGTTATGTGTTTTTTTTCTAAGCAGTGAACCTGAGCATCCGAATTTAAATGCTATGGAAGCTGTTAAAAAAGACAGTGAGCGATTTGCATTACGTGGAAAGGTATTTTACTTGCATGCTCCAGAAGGAACCTATCGGTCGAAACTGGCGGGACGAATTGAACGATATTTGGGTGTACCAATGTCCGGTCGTGCATGGAGTACAATTGAGAAAGTGATGGTGATGGTTAACGAGATGGAATGAAAATAGGAATCACTAAAGCCTACCGTTTACGCGAGTCACGCTCTTTGCAGAACCGAGCGAAGCGAGCTCATGAGTCACCGCAGGTGACGAATAACGGCAAAGCCCGCGCTACGCTACGGCGGCTTCGTTCCACCGTTCTGCAGAGAATTTGAATCCCATACTTGACAATTATACCAATATTGGGTACTTTTGCAGAAAATAGTGTAACAATGAGTAAGAATACTTCAATAACACTCGGGAATCACTTTGAGGATTTTGTCCAAAGCCGCATCTCTGCAGGTAGGTATAAGAATGCTAGTGAGGTCATTCGTGCAGGGCTGAGATTACTGGAGGAAGAAGAGGATAAGGTAGTTGCACTTAAGCAAGCGATTCAAGAAGGAATTGACAGTGGATTCGTTGAAGATTTTGATCCGGACCTATACTTAAAGCAATTGAAAGCTCAACGGTCAACAAATGGCTAGTTATCGCTTAACAAAGAAAGCCGCTGAGGATCTCGCCCTAATTTGGAATTACACCGTTGATACATGGTCAGAAAATCAAGCAGATCATTATTTCCGAATGCTTTTTGACAGTTGCCAAAGCATTTCCGGACTGAAAATAGCCGGGAAACACTATGATGGCATTCTCACAGGCTTGTTGGGGAAAAAGGCAGGTAAGCATATAATCTTCTATCGAAAGGTTGAGGGAGACATAGTAGAAATAGTCAGAATCCTTCACGAACGCATGGATTTGAAAAGACGTATCAAAGAATAATTGCCCACAGAACACTTAAGCGGACGCAAGGTTCGTCCACTGCATTAAGCATTGGGGTAGTGTCCGCCGCTTAGTTCCACCGTTCCGCTGCCAAACATAAAAATCGTTAAATAGGTTTATAAATACTTAAATAATAGGGATATAATATCCAGATGATTCAACTTAGTACGGATAAATCATACGATTATTAAAAAGAAACCCTATGAAAAGTCCAAACCCAAGACCTGGATCCTTCTTCGTTATTCTTCTGATCGTTGGCTTCATCTCTTCTTGTTCCGAGGATGAGTTCCCGCAATATAAAAATATCCGTGAACTGGTAAACGAAACTGTGTCCAGGGAGCATATCCCCGGAATGATTGCTGCCATTGTGGATTCGTCCGGTATTTTACAAATCGAATCTGCCGGCGTTCGTAAAATGGGATCATCCGAAGCTCTTACCCTCATGGATCATTTCCATCTGGGCTCGTGCGGCAAAGCGATGACCAGTGCACTAATGGCCATACTGATCGCCGAAAACAAGCTTCAGTGGGAAACAACATTCATCGAAGTGTTTCCGGAATTAAAAGACACAATTCATTCCGATTATGAACACATCACACTTCATCAATTATTGACACACCGGGCGGGAATTGAGAGTAATCCTCCGGACAACCTTGCCGAACATGATAACCCGGATATCAGGGAGAGACGGTATCTCTATATGAAGGATATTCTGAAAGAACCCAGTACGATTGACGTTGGTGATTTTAATTATTCCAACCTGGGCTATTTTATCGCAGGGACAATGGCCGAACGCGTTACCGGGAAAAGCTGGGAAGAGTTGATGGAGGAAAGTATCTTTGGACCGCTCGGAATGAATTCCGCGGGATTTGGACCGCCCGGAACGACCGGCCTGGTTGACCAGCCCTGGGGGCATCACAAAGTCGATAAGATTTGGCAACCCAGTCAAACGGACAATCCCGAAGAAATCGGACCAGCTGGGACGGTTCACTGTTCCATTGAAGACTGGGTCAGGTTTTTGACACTCTTTTTAAAGCAGGACGATACGGAGATCCTGGAGCGACGGCAATTTGAGAAACTCATTGAACCGGTAGGCGACTATGCCTGCGGATGGTTGGTTGAACAAAGGGACTGGACCAATGGAAATGCCCTGTTTCACAATGGAAGCAATGGCATGTGGTATGTTGCTGTCTGGGTTGCTCCGGAAATAAACCGTGCTTTCATCGTTGGAACAAATGCATTTGATGATCATACAACCGAAATATTTGAAGATGCAATGCGCAGTCTTATTTCACTGGATCGAAACAACTAACTGGCAGGCAGGAGGGGAAAACAGAGCAGGAAAAAGCAACCTCCACAACAACTCATGCATCTTCTGTAAAACCCATTAGCATGAAACGTTTGCTGTTGAAGAAATATAATACGTTGATAACTTGTCTTTTATCTATTCTGGGCTTTGGAGCGGCTTGTAGTCTGAATGGTTGTGAGTATGGTCCGCTCCCTGTAGAATATGGTACCCCGCATGCGACTTTTAAAGTAAATGGGAGCGTCCGCTCAGAAGTAACTTCAGGTAATTTGCCCAACATAAGAGTGGTAATGGGGGAGGATACTGCCTATACTGATGAGCAAGGCAACTACCAGGTTGGAACCATGGATTTTCCTCAGGACCAGACCTTTCTGCTTGAGTTTAATGATATAGACGGGGAGGCGAACGGAGCATATCAACCATTGGATACGATTGCAGATTTCATTGACCCTGACTTTGCAGGAGGCACGGGGGGATGGGATCAGGGTGAGGTTGAAAAGGAAATCAATGTAAGGCTCAAAGACAAAGAATGACCGTCAGGAAGATCCCGTTTAAAAAGAAACTTGCCTTAAAGCTTCATAACAGGTACCGCACCAACGAGAAGGAATTACATCAATTGAATTATATTTTCTGGGAATGTACGCTGCGATGTAATTTGAATTGTATTCATTGCGGCAGTGACTGTACGAAGAACTCCGCTGTTGCAGATATGCCGAAGGCGGATTTCTTTAAAGCACTGGATGAAATAACACCTGTAATTACTCCCCATAAAACAATGATCGTACTGACCGGGGGAGAACCTGTTCTGCGAAGGGATATCTCTGAAATCGGAGCAGAACTCTATAACAGAGGATTTCCCTGGGGACTTGTCTCCAATGGCATGGGGATGCAAAAGTCCGCGATTGAGAAACTGCTTCGAGCAGGAATACGGGCGATGACCATAAGCCTGGATGGTCTGGAAGAATCGCATAACTGGATGCGGGGGAATAAAAGCAGTTTCAGGAATGCTGTCAATGCCATAAGCCTGCTAAGTAAAACAGAAGGCTTACGCCATGATGTTGTCACATGTGCTCATCAGAGGAATATAGCGGAACTGCCTGAATTATATCATTTGCTGGTACAACTGGGTTTAAAAGAGTGGCGGATCTTTACGGTATTCCCAATCGGGCGGGCAAAACAGCATAAGGAGCTTCAGTTAGAACCAGGGGAATTCAAGGGCCTGTTTGATTTCATAGAAAGAGTCAGGAAGGAAAGAAAGATTAAGCTGAACTACGGCTGCGAGGGCTTTCTGGGGAATTATGAAGGAAGGGTCAGGGATAATTTCTTTTTCTGCCGGGCTGGCATAAATGTCGCTTCGGTTCTGGCAGATGGTTCAATCTCTGCATGCCCGAATTTGAGGGATAATTTCATTCAGGGAAATATTTATAAGGATAATTTCAAAGATGTCTGGCTTAACAGATATTCGGTTTACAGGGATAGAAGCTGGACCAGGACCGGGATTTGTGAGGATTGTGATTTCTTTGATTACTGTGAGGGAAATGGAATGCATTTGAGAGATGAAAAATCTGGCGAATTATTGTTTTGTCATCTCAAGAGAATCGAAGAAGGAGAAATGATAGCACAAACCTAGATCGCAGGATGAACTGTGCTATGATCAGGCTTTTACTCCCCCCTGGGACGCGGCCCGCAGTTATACAGCCTTTTGTGATCCCCGGGACAAGGCATCAGTATCGAACCAGTCATACAGGCCATTTACGGTAATGCGGGGATTCACCAGCGGTGCACTGCCCAGATTTTCGATAATGATGGATTCATTCACCGGGTTGCGGCTTCCGCCGACCTCTATCTCATAGGTATAGTCGTTCACCGTTATGATCTGGGAGTATTCCTTCAACTGGCCCGAGGCCGTTACAACTCCCAGAAACAGGCTTACGAATATTTGAATCAAACCGGCTTTTCTCATGATTGACTATTTAAAATGGGTCTCTTCAAACCCTGCCTGCAAGCGGTCCAGGTTCAGATCACCGGCAGACCCTTCATGAATAAGCAGCCGGTAGCGCAGTACGATGGGCCTTTCCATGGAAAGCTCCACCCTTTCCCGTCCCGGGAAAACAATGTTTTGCATGGAGGATTTCTGCCTTAGGATCCAGGGTGCAGGATAATTAGGTGTGGAAGGGTGGCAACAGATGGTAAGGCCGCTCACTTCATCCGAAGGGCCAAAAGTTCCTGAAAAGTCCATCCAGGGTCCGGCAATCAGCTGGAGATTTTGTGGAATAACCAGACCATGATCCGAAGTAAAAGCCAGGTCGTCGGGCAGTTTGAGACGTGCACAAAATCCCCCGTACCCTTTTTCATCATCCGAACCACCCATGCTTACTCCCGGAATCAGTGCCTGAAGGGCTACTTCAAAATCAATTATGCGGACTCCTTTTTTGGATGGATAAACCCTGATAAGGTTTTTTTCCATCAGAAAATCCTTCCTGTTCTCCAACAGTGCGGAGCTCCACAATACATCCAGATCAAGGGTGGCGGCGGCCTTTCCGGTGCCTGTTTGAAGACTTGTTACTTCATGGGAAATATTTTCCATGATCCAATCATCCCCCAGGCTGATACTGTCCGCATAAAACTGGTGCCATGACCAGAAAATGCCCCGGTGGTAAGGATGATCCAGGGGAAATTCCTCGGTAAGGGTATCCCCGTTCAGGGCATAAAGAGGGTGGATATAGTGGTTGCAGACATATTCGCCTGTCAGGGATTTGGGTTCTTTCCGGTAGTAAAAAACAGGTTTTCCGTGTTCAGTTAATGTAACACCATGATCATCCCTTTCGAAATGAAATGGAGTATCCTCCCCGGTATTCGGACCACAGGCTGCACATGAAGCAAACAGGAAAAACAGAACCGGACTTTTATAATTCATAACTGGCGCGTCTTAAACAATCCTGCGGTTTACCGGGTCCCACTCCACCCTGCGTTTCTCCAGGTATGATTTATTGGCCATTACACAGGTCACACCTTCCTCAAATGCACGTTCAATATTGGCGCTGGTTTCTCCACCATTGCGGATGCAATCGATCCACTCTTTGATATGGAGGTGGGTGACATCTACTTCTATTCCATTGATATTGGTGGTGGTTAACCCCCTGGATGCATAGTACTTTTCTGTTGCAGAAGTAACGGCATCCACATCTCCGCCGGTGCCTGGACTAATGGTGATCATGGGAACGGATACATCAATAATTCCCTGGTCCAGTTGTTCCCTGTATTTTGTGGAATCCCCGTCAGCAGTTATACTTAAGGAGCCTCCAAGTTCCATGGATGCATCATGCCCGTTAAAGACTCGGCCCCTTTGCCTGCTTGATGCCAGGTCGGCACTGTAGGTCAGTGTCATCTCCTTTTCAGGATATTCGAAGACAGCATGCAGTACATCGGGTATTTCCCGGTTGTCTTTCCAGTAATAAATTCCTCCTGAAGTTACAGCAGATGCCGGGATTCCTATCCTTAGCAATTGGTTTACCGCATCGTATTCATGGGTAAACAATTGTCCGATCATTCCCATGTCATAATCAAACCATTTGGTCCAGTTATAAAACCGGTCTGTGCTGAAAGGTTTGTAGGGCCGGGAACCCAGCCATTGCTTCCAGTCGATGGAGCTTTCATCGCCGGGTTTGGGATTGCCATTTTCGTCGAGGTGCCTGATCCAGGCCCCGTCGGCTGTGTTCCGGTTGGTAGTGGTTTCGATCAGTGTAATCTTGCCAAGGATATCCCTTTTAATAATCTCTTTGGCCTGCTGAAATACCACATTCTGAGTGATTTGATGTCCCAGCTGAAATACCCGGTCACTGTTTCGTACCGTATCATATACTTCATATAGCTCTTCTTCGGTCCGGCAGATGCTTTTTTCACAGTACACATGCTTTCCTGCCCTGATGGCATCAGTGGTAATTCTTGCGTGATGATGGTCGGGAGTAGCAACAATAACAGCATCAATCTCAGAATCATTCAACAGGTCCTGGTAGGTTTTATACCGCTTCACAGGTAGTTGTGGTCCGTTACTGCCACCCGGCCGGGTTTTGTTGCCGGCTACAGCCAATCCCTGTTCTGCATGAAGGTCAAACACATCACAGATACCCGTGATAGCTACGTTGAGGTCCGTTTGCTGAAGCCATCCCTCCAGTGTACCGTTCATTTCTCTTTGCTTTACGTCATCGGGGTGCATAAAGCCTAAAGACTGAGATAATTGTCCTGCACGGCTTCCGAATCCGATGAATCCCAGCCGAAGCAGGTCCCCTTTTCCTGACGAGGTGGTAAGCATACTGGGGGCTTTCAGATCTTCCAGTCCGAGTTCCCTGATGACCCTGTATCTTTTTTCCTTGTCAAAGTTTATTTTCTTGAATGCGGCAAAAGAGAATAATCCCAGTAACGGTATACCGGCCAGTGCCTTCAGCAGACTCCTGCGAGGCATACGATGCTTCTCGTTTATATCTTTCTGTCTTTCTTCCATGGCATTATTCCTCTTTAAGTTTGTTGGACTTGATCAATCAGGCCGATTCCGATAGCTATGAGTCCCCATGTATTCAGGAAATCCACCACCTGCAGGACCAGGGGACTTCGTTGGAATGGGGTAGGAGCTATGGAATATTTCATTTGGTAAATATGGTAAAATATAAGTTAACGTAAGAAAGAATATACCTTATGAAGGCATGGGCATCTGAAAACAAAAGTATAGATAAATGAAAATCTTCCAATTTTCTGATGTAAAATCTTCATAAGTCTGTGATATTTTCCAATCTTTGAGATCAGAAGATACTTTAAAAAAAGCAGGGGTGCCATACAGGGAATGCAAAAAATTGAATACATATGATGGATAAGCCAGGAAGACTATTATCGCTGGATGTTTACCGGGGAATTACCATATGTCTGATGATTGTGGTAAATAATCCCGGAAGCTGGGAATATGTATATACACCACTGAGGCATTCTGCATGGCATGGATGTACTCCCACAGACCTGGTCTTCCCCTTTTTCATGTTCATCGTGGGCTCTTCCATGTGGTACTCGTTTAAAAAATATGGGCACACCCTCTCCATGGGGATCTCAGTCAAAGTATTGCGCCGTACAATGCTGATATTCCTGATCGGCCTGGCACTGAATGCCTATGCCGTACACAGTCTGGATTGGAGCAGCCTGCGGATCATGGGTGTATTGCAACGGATCGCCCTGGCCTATGGAATGGCCTCATTGATTATTTTGGGTACGCGGGCAAAATATGCCGGTATGATCACGGGAATGATCCTGCTGGCATACTGGGGCGTACTTGTTTTTTTCGGAGGCGATTCACCTTTTTCACTTGAAGGAAATGTTGTAAGGCAATTTGACATTGGTGTTCTCGGGGAGGGACATATACCTGTTTTCGCAGGTGTGAAATTCGACCAGACTGGTCTGTTGAGTACCTTGCCATCCATAGGAAATGTATTGATTGGATTCCTGGCTGGAAAATTGATCGACCAGTCGGGGAATCGAATGCTTGCCTTCAGGAAGCTAATCATCTGGGGTATGGCCGTTTTTGCCTTTTCCCTGCTCTGGTCCCTGGTTTTTCCAATTAACAAACCGCTCTGGACCAGTACATTTGTGTTGTTCACCTCCGGACTTGGACTGGTCCTTCTGGGCATTCTGCTCTGGATAACGGATGTAAAAGGATACATCAGATGGACCATGCCATTCCGCGTATTTGGGATGAATCCCTTGTTTATTTATGTCCTTTCTATCCTTCTGGGCATCACCTTCGGCATAGAATTCATCCAATCAGCATCAGGGGAGATGGTATCAGTCACCAACTGGATCTTTGCCCGGTTTTATGAACCGCTTGCGGGACCGATGATCGGTTCGTTAATGTATGCACTGTCCATGACAACTTTTTGCTGGTTCGTGGGATGGATATTATTTAAGCGACACATTTTTATTAAAATTTAAACACGTAATGGCAGAAAACAAAGTTCAATTGGCTGATCGCATCATGTCCGTAGATGCCCTCCGGGGTTTTGATATGTTGATGATCATTTTTGCAGGGCAGTTTATCAGGGCATTGGATCAGGGTGCAGATATACCTTTTACAAATCTCCTGGCCCAACAATTTGATCACCCCGAGTGGTTTGGGTTCCATGTATGGGATATCATCATGCCTTTGTTTTTGTTTGTGGTTGGTGCCGTTATTCCTTTTTCAATACAAAAGCGCCTGGAAAAGGATCCCAGCAGGCCACGGTTGCACAAACATCTGCTTCGACGTTTTGTCATATTATTTATTCTGGGCTGGATTGTCCAGGGGCAGTTGTTAAACCTGGATATACATGAGTTTCATATTTTTAGTAACACGCTGCAGGCCATTGCAGTGGGTTACTTATTTTCGTTCCTGGCTTACCTGCATCTTTCAAAAAAGGGAAGATACATTTTGTTTGCAGCTTGCCTGGTTGCATATGCCATCCTGTTGACTGTTCCACATGTACCCGGTGTTGGAAGAAGTATGTTGCTGCCCGATCAGAATTTTGCACTGTATGTGGACAAGCTCATTATGGGCAGGTTTGAAGACGGGACACAATATACCTGGATTCTGAGCGGTTTCGGTTTTACAGCCACCGTATTGTCCGGCCTGTTTGCCGGGGAGATCATCCGTTCGGGAATGAAAAGAGAAAAAATCGCCTTGTACATGCTGATCATGGGCATGGCCGGGGTGGCACTGGGACTGATCTGGGGTATCTGGCATCCCATAGTTAAAAAATTATGGACCAGTTCATTTGTGCTATTTTCATCGGGGTTATGCTTTCTATTGCTGGCCATGTTCTACTGGATCATCGATGTAAAAGGACACAGGAAATGGGCTTTTTTTCTGAAGGTGATTGGCATGAATGCCATTTTCGCATATATGATTTCACATACGATCGATTTACCGGCCATTTCTGCTTACCTTCTTTTCGGCCTGGAGCAATATGTGGGAAACTACTATCAGCTGGTTACAGAAACCGGAGGGTTTGTCATCATTTACCTTCTGTTGTGGTATTTATACAAGAACCGAACTTTTATTAAAGTTTAAGAAACCAGAATATACTGTATAGAATGGCCTTCAAAAAATCTAACCTGGTGATGGCGGGAGCCCTGATGTTAACAGCAGTGGCATGCCATACAAAACAGCTTACCTCCCTTGAGGATCATATCAAAGGAGGTATAGCCGGTTACTTGGTACATTTTACTCCCTTTGATGCCAATCCGGTTTTTACAGGTACGGATGAGGAAACATGGGACAAAAAGATTCGTGAGAGGGGTTTTATCATGTTAGAAGACGGGGTTTATAAGATGTGGTATACCGGTTATCGGGGCGAAGACTCCGATCCTAAGTACCTGGGATATGCCACATCAACCGATGGGAAAAGCTGGGAAAGGTATTCTGAGGAACCCATTTTCAGTGAAAAATGGACCGAGGATATGTTTGTTACAAAGCATGGAGATACCTATTACATGGTTGCCGAGGGTGAGAATGATGTAGCACACTTGCTTACTTCCCCGGACGGGATCCAATGGCAGGAGCAGGGTGATCTAGTGATTCTGGGCTCAACTGGCGAGACCATCATTCCCCCTTATGGAACACCAGTGTTGTGGATTGAAAATGAGCGTTGGTATCTGTTCTATGAGCGTAATGACAATGGGATATGGCTGGCCACCTCAGAGGATCAGATAACCTGGAGAAATGTCCGGGACAATGCTGTCATACAAAAGGGCCCTGAAGCATATGATAAGGGAGCCGTGGCGGCGAACCAGGTGATCAAAGATGAGGATATATACTATTTATATTACCATGGTTCTTCCAATCTTGACTGGGCCGACCCGGATTCTTATGCGCTATGGACTTCCAATGTGGCAATTTCAACCGATTTGATTCACTGGGAAAAGTATTCCCGGAACCCGATTGTGGAAGGTGATCACTCCAGTCCGATCCTCGTATTTGACGGGGAGAAACACCGGCTTTATACCATGCATGACAAAGTATGGTTATATTTCTCAGAATAGTGTCCATAGCAGGTTTTTTAGCATAAATATTTTCGAATGAGATTTTAAAATATACCTATGGATGCATTAAAAATATCAACCGCCCAGTTTGAGAACAGGAGCGGGGACAAAACATACAACCTGTCTGTTATTGAAGATCTTGCACAAAAAGCATCCCGGGAAGGTTCTGATATCATAGCCTTTCATGAATGTTCGGTAAGCGGCTACACTTTTGCCAGGCATCTTTCAAGAGAACAGATGCTCGCTCTGGCAGAATTTATTCCCGGCGGAGAAACCATTCTGAAACTGACAAGGATAGCAGAAAAGAATGATATTGTTATCCTGGCAGGACTTTTTGAGAAGGACGAAAGTGATCATCTGTTCAATACATACATCTGTGTTAATAAAAACGGATTGCTTGCCAGGCACAGGAAACTGCATCCTTTTATCAGCAGGTACCTTTCAGCAGGGGACAGCTACTGTGTTTTTGAAATATCCGGATGGAAGTGCGGGATTTTAACCTGTTACGACAATAACATTATTGAAAATGTGAGGGCAACAGCCCTTCTGGGCGCGGCTGTCATTTTTATGCCCCACGTCACCATGTGCACACCTTCTACCCGGCCGGGAGCAGGCTTTGTTGACCCCTTGCTGTGGCAAAACCGTAAATCTGATCCCATTTCATTGAGATTGGAATTTGATGGAATGAAGGGGAGGGCGTGGCTGATGAAATGGTTACCGGCAAGAGCTTACGACAATGCCGTTTATGTTGTTTTTTCAAATCCGGTTGGCATGGATGATGACCAGCTGAAAAACGGATGCTCCATGATCATTGATCCCTTTGGCGAGATTCTTGCCGAATGCCGTTCATTTGAGGATAGCTTCAGTACATCAGAGGTAATTCCTGAAAAACTTACCCGGGCCGGCGGATACCGGTATAAAAAAGCCAGGCGGCCTGAATTGTACAGGGATATCATCGGACAAAACCATTATTCAGAACTCAAGGTAGCCTGGCTTGGAAATGAGGAGAAATAATCTTCCTGATCACCGGTTCAGGCAAGACAGGAATATGTTTTCCCGGGGTTCATGGCATGTCCCCAGCCCAGAATTTCTTCATTCTGCAGGTTTTCCTTTATCTCCAGATAACCGGCTTCCACAAGCCCCCCAACATGGAAATACACAGCGTCCATATCTGAAATGGTTTCTTCCGGAAAATGAGTAAATCCGCCGTCGGATTTCCGGCACTGCAGCATCCAGTCCGTTGCCTTTTGGTTGGCATTTATAATCCGGGGATCATGCTGGTCTCCCAGTTGTTTTAAGATGAATAATGCATCGAAACAGGCATGAACATCCCAGGCAGGCTCCATCAGATGCCATGAACCATCATCCTTCTGGTCACGGAGGGTACGTTCGGTCATTTCTGCAGTCCTGGGGGTAGGCCGTCCGGTCAGACGACAATAGTGTGCAGCATGAAAGGTTGAAGCCACATGATTTTGCAGATATCCATCTTCTTTTTGCTCGTTCATAATATATTCAAGCATTTTTTCATCAATAGATTGGGGCATCTTTTGTCCCAGGACAGTGAAGAAAAGCGGAAAGAAACTTGTCGTATAAAGCGGAAGATCCTTGAACTGTCCGTTCTGAAAAAAATAATCGATCACCGGCATCGGATCATATTCCGGCTTTTTCCCAAGCAACCGGAGGGTAAGGATTCCCTGAACAGTATTATACAATTTGGCGAGCGGAGAATTCTGATCCATGCTGCCGGTGGGTGCATAAAATGCTCCGTCAGGCCTCTGGCAGGATAGCAGAAAGGCGGTGGTTTGCTCCTGATAGGGGAGTGTCCAGCCAAAGGTTGAGGAAATGATTGTGGCATAGGCCGGGGCTGCCATGCCGGAAAGTCCCGTATCAGAAGTACCCTTGTAAAACGGATCGATACCGGGGCGGAAAGAACCATCCGGATTGGCAACCTGGCTGATAAAATCCTGAACTCCCCTTAGTACATCCTGTGTTCTTCCAGAGCAGGCATTCATTCCCAGGGAAAGGCCCCCGGCAATCCATACGCTTTGTTCTATAAATTTACGTCGACTGAGGTTAAGCATAATATTATTGATTTATAGAAATTATACTTTCAATTCAACCCTGATATGGTTTTATCAGAATTTATAAATTTTAAAGTTCTAAGTAATAATCTGAACCGTGTTTCTTCCGGGATAGCTTTTACTTCTTCCTCAATCATTCGGGCCTCTTCATTTTCCCCCATGTATTTTGCAATTACCCATTGAACCTTTGGTGAGGCTGAACCGGATGATATCCTCCAGTTTCGCAGGGAGTCCTGTTCAGAGATCCATTTGTCCATGGCATATGTTGCTTCTTTGCCGAGCCCGTTTTCGTAATAAACCTGGTTGGCAATACAGATGCTGGCAGGGTCATAATCTCCTCCCCATTTTCTCCCTGAATAATCGATGATCTGTTGATGGTACATCTTAACCATCTGAGGATTACCTGTTTTCTGGTAGCATAAGGCCGATAATAGATCCTGCAGGCGCTCGTCGGGCTCAAAGGGCCGGCCGGCACCAAGGTTTTCAGGCCATAATTTTGAAATCTCAATATATTTCAGGGCCTCTTTGTATTTCTTCTGTTCAATAAGTTGCACAGCCTGCGAAAGACTGGCAAGTTCATAAACATCATGTCCTTCATGTGCCCCTTCCTGGGGCAGTATTCTGATGAGGTCAAGGACCTTGAGGCACTCCTTATAAGCGGATGAATGAATGAGTGCTTTGGCGTAATCAATGCCAATTACAGGATTGGCAGGAAACCGCTTACGGGCTTCCAGGGAATGAGCCAGCTCCTCACTGAAGGATCCTGCTGATTGGAAATAGTTGCACAGATAATGCCAGGATCTCCATTCAGTGGGGCTTATACTTACAGCCCTTTTTAAATCTTTCAGTACGGCTGATTCGTTGTGTTCATTTCTTTGAGATAATAGCGCTCTAGCCAGGTAAAAGGATCCCCAGTCAGGGATATCACCACATTGCTCAAATAATTCAGATGCTTTCTCATAACGGTTTAAATTCCAGTAGATCAGACCGAGATAGTACATGGTTTTCCACGAATCATTTTTCTGCGTGGCCCATTCCAGTACGGGAATGGTTTCGTGCCTGAAAGGAAAAACAAGGGTTGGAGAGATTTCAAGCGCCTTCTTCAGATATGCATTGCTCCTTTCAGTTGAGGATGCCCTGTTTAGATATGCAAGCCAGTAAAAGACAATAGGATGGGATGGAGCAATTTCAAGTACCTTTTCTGCTTCGTAATACAGCCCCCTGTTTGCATAACACACAGCCAGTTCCAGGTATGTTTCATAAGGCAGCTCATTCCGGATCAGGGCTTTGAAATTATTCATATTGCTGTCTGTTGGATTGACCAGGTATTTTTCAAAACGGGCGAAATGGCAAAGAGGATCAATTTCCAGGATATGATCAAGTATTGCAACAGATTCATTGGTCTTTTTCATTTTCCTTTGAGCGCTTGCAAGGCATTCCCATGCCGCAATATTGTACCGGTTAAAATCCAGTGCTTTCCTGGCATATTCTTCGGCACCATCATAATCGGCTTTCTGAAGCTTAATTTCTGTGATCTGGAGATATGACCCGGACCGGAATTCCATACTCCTGGCGGAAATGCTGAATGCCTCTTCCGCCCTGGTCAGGTTACCGAGCTTCCGCTGTATCACCCCACAGATGAAGTTTGCTCCCTGATCATAGGTATTTATCTCAAGTGCCCTTCCGGCATACTGCAAAGCTTCCTGGTACTGCCCTTTCCTGCAGTACAGTTCGGCAACGCTGTAAAGTGCCCCTGAATGGTCTGCTTCCTTCTCAAGACATTCATTGTAGCATTTCAGGGCAGAGGGATAGTCCCGCATCGCATTCATATCTTCTGCCAGACAGAACAGATGTTCAGCAGACCCGTAATCAGCGTTACTGACGGATTTATTCGGTCTGTCTGTTGCTAATTCTTCATTATCACTGGTATACGAGAGGAGATTATACCCTATGGTTACTTTTATTTTACTCTCCTCATGGATGCCGCTGCCTATGGTTTGTTCATAGTTCTGTAAAGGCTCCAGGTCAATAGGCGTGGAAAAAACAGCTTTGCCATCTGCAAATACTTTCAGGGAATCCTTCAGAGGAATAACCGGGCTTACTGATATTTTCAGACCACCATCCATTCTTGAAACATTTATTGTTCCTGCATCAGACGCGGCAGCCATGCCACCTGTGCCGATAACCGGGAACCAGTGTTCCTTCTTGGTTTCTGTATAATATGGTCTTAAGGAAAGCTGGTTGAAAGGGCTGTTATAGCCGCTTTCAGGGTTCGCCTGGTTAAACTTGACACCGGATTGTGCTTCAATATACTGGCCATCATTGTCTGTCAGAAGGTCTTCCCATATGGCCCCATCGCGAGCCAGCGACCATATCCAGATTTTTTTCCCGGGTGCATCGGTGTAGGGTGACCAGTGACCAAATCCGAATCCGGAATGATGCCAGTATCCTCCAAACCATGCCGTAAAATAGCCTGATATATGGTATGATTTGCTTGAACCAAAATTATTTTCCCTGTAAAAATCAAGATTTCTTCCCTGGTTATCTACCGGCCAGGGGTTAACGACGCCATCATGCCCGATATGAAAGTTACCGGGGAAACAGAACTGAAGGTCATCCGTTGCACTGAAGGCAGCATTCTCCCAGGACAGATACGCATTACGTAGGGGGGTCGGGTTGTACCACATGCTGTTGGTTTCAAAAAAGGCCATACCTGCCGGCAGCCTTATTTTAACCCGCCATTCTGTCCGGGATGCCAGATCAAGTCCGCCGACCACACAGCTGACACTGCCATCAGCTTCATTGGTAATGATATAATCGACGGGGGAGGCGGTCCAGGGTGCATGTCCGAGATCCAGTCCGAAATTGTGTTCAATACCTCCGCTTGTCCACGGACCTCTAATTCCGATCGCACGGAACTTGAGTACATCATTAAGGTAGACAAACTCTTTACCTGTTGATTTCTCAATCGCCCCCCACACTTTTCCCCCCACTTCAGGAAGAACAGTGACACTGATATACTCATTATCCATGGATATTACCTTCCAGTTTTTCCACTCACTCCGGTCAGTATACCCGTCAAATACGAAGTAAGGGTAAAAAGGTCTGACCATTGAATTTAATGCAAGTGATGGAAGTGGATTGGGATCTGAGAACGGATAGGTAAGAATTGATCGTGACTCTTCCATTACATGAGCACCCTGTGCGAATGACCCGATGCTGCATGGAAATATAATGATGAGAAAGAGAATAGGCAGGATCAAAGAATTCCCGGTCAATGGTCTGTACATATTTTAAAGCTTTTTTTATGAAGTATCAATGCAATATGTTGATAATTACACTCGATGGATGGCCTGCATCATGGTATATGCGGCAGGCAGCCTTTCTGAAGTCATTTTCATCAGCATGATAGATGTCTGTAAAAATCTGGGGGTTGCGGTCAACGAGCGGGAACCATGAATTCTGGACCTGGATCATCATGCGATGTCCTTTCCTGAAACAGTGGGCCACATCGGGCAGACTATAATTTAACCAGGTGGGTATTCCAGGGACAAATGGTTCAGGTTTCTCAAAACTGTTTCTGAATTTACCTCTCATGATTTCAGCCCTCACCAGCATCTGGTACCCTCCAAGCTCAACAATCCCCCTGTCAGTAACCCGGTCAGGATAATCGTCGGGATAAACGTCTATCAGTTTGACAACCCAGTCGCCATCCGTTCCGCTTGTGGATACTGCCAGGTCAGCAATGACTGGTCCTGTAACTGTCAGATCCTCTGTCAATACCGCAGTCTGATATACCATCACATCGGGTCTTCGTGAGGCAAACCTCTGATCGTTGATCATATATTCACGCGTCCTGGCAAGATGAATACCCGCATCATAGGGTACAGGTTTGGCCGGGTTGCTTATATATTCATCAAAGCTTTCATTATCATCTGGTGCCTTGAATGAAAGGACCCCGTTCTTCTCCAGGTATAAGTTCTTCTGAAGGACATTTGCAGGAGGCCAGGCGTCAAACCGGTGCCACTGGTTTGAACCGGTTACAAATACAACAGCTTCAGGAAGGGGAGGCGCAGGCCTGTTGTTGAGGTAGCTCTCGAAAAATGGAAACTCAATATGCTCCTGGTACCAGATGGCTGTAAGTGTATCTGTCCTGATATCACAGAATATCTCTTCAGCCGCGCCATACCAGCCCCCTGTTCCTCCCGACCATCCTCCATGGAACCAGGGACCCATGATAAGATAATTGTTGTTTCCGCTGTTTTGTTTCTCAAGTGCTTCATAGGTGTGCAAGGCACCGTAGCAATCCTCCGCATCAAAAAAGCCACCGACCACCATGGTAGCAGGTCGAATGTTTGTAAGGTGGGGCCTGATATTTCTCGCCTTCCAGAAATCATCGCAGGTGCCGTGGGCCATCAGGTCATTCCAGAATTGGATCGTATCTCCAAAATATCTCCTGTTAACGTTTTCCAAGCCACCAAGCTCAAGGAAGAATTTATAGTTGTCCTGGGTGTAGTATTTAAAAGGTACAGGACCTTTATCGGGTGTTATGGGATTTGGCCTGGGAACGCCAAATTCAGAATAGAAATTAAATGCATCCATCAGCATGAATGCCCCGTTATGATGGAAATCATCACCCCTGAACCAGTCAGTAACGGGTGCCTGTGGAGAGACGGCCTTAACAGCCGGGTGTGCTCCCGGCAGGGAGGCTGTTGCATAAAAGCCGGGATAGGAAATTCCGTAAATACCTACATTCCCGTTGTGGTTGGTCAGGTTCTTTAACAGCCATTCAACGGTATCATAGGTATCGCTGCTTTCATCGATATCCTGATTCCCCTTTTTTTCCGGATTGTGCGGACGGATATCCACAAATGTACCTTCGCTCATCCATTTGCCACGGACATCCTGGTAAACGATTATATATCCTTCTTTCACAAACAGTGGGGAAGGCAAAAGGGCTCCGGGGTAAATATCTTCACCATAGGGTTCCAAAGAGTACGGGGTCCTGGCGATCAGGATGGGATGTTTTTTCCTCTGATCCTTTGGCATATAGACCGTGGTAAACAGTTTCACCCCGTCACGCATCGGTATGTACCGCTCCATCTTTATATAGTTATGCTGTATATATTCAGCCATTTCTTCTGGCTGGCACTGCACAACCAGACTGAAACAGAACAATAAAATTACCTCAACCAATTTGCTTTTATTTCTTTTCATGGATGATTTCTTTTGATCCGGATATTGCTGTCCGAAAGGTTAATTCTTCATTTATATGTTTTGTCTTTGGATTTATCCCTGTTTGATAACTGGTCTATCATTTCTCCCATGGTGATCCTGGTCTTATCCCAGGCTTCAGGATCAAAAAGCCATACATTTAGGTTTCCTATTGAATTGGGGCCGAAGGGCAGTTTTATAATGCTGTTTACCAATGAATCGACCCTTTCACTGCTTTTATCTCTCGCTGCCAGTAAGCTCATATATTCGTATTCCTGAACACCATCACGCATTGCCTTTAACCGGACAGAAGGGCAGGGGCCATCCACATTGGGAACAACGCCCGGCGCATATATCAGCAGGGCATTGCCGTTTATCTTTTTGTAAGTGAATTCTGCCTCTGATTCAGGTTTTTCCCTGGAGGCATCCTTCCAGGATTCCGGATCGTACCATCCGTTTGCCCATCCGGCGCCCGCACCCCAGCTGAGCCAGGAGAAGGTCCGGTATTTCCAGCAACTCCAGCTTATGGCACGGTCGTTAACAAGTGGCAAATCCAGGAAAGTTGAACTGCCGACCCAGCTGTTGATCTTGCTTTCATAAAGCATCGGACCATATAACCAGACCTTAATACCCATATCCTGGTATTTTTTTACTGCAGGAGAATCATATTCAATGGTATGCGAAGCCCATGAGTTTATTGAGTTTTTAACGATCTGCAGGGCTTCTTCGGTATATCCGCCATCGATCCTGAAGAATGCCTCTGGATAGTTTTCATGGAACATATCCCCATAGTAAACCATGCGGCTCCATGCTTCAGGGAAATACGATTCATCAAGTCCGTTCAGGTACACTGTAATATCAGTTTTGACAGGATCGATCAATGAATTTAAATGTGTTCTCACCAGCCTGATGCAATCGACATAGACTGCCCGGTTTTCCAGGTTTCTTTCCACATCCGGTTTACCTATGTCGGGCCAGCCCTTCGTACCATGTTTCCCGTAAACATCGAACGGAAGAACGAAAGTTTCAATGGGTTCTCCGTAACCAGGGCCATATGGATATCCGAACGCTGTGGTAAATGCTTTTCCTGAAAAATACTTGTCCAGACGCTGATCAAAAGATTCCCAGTTAATATCTGTCCTTCCAGGTTGTATGATCTTCAGTTCCGGTTCATATGTGGGATCGAGCATGGCAATCCTGTTGCGCTTAAGTAGTTGATATACTTCCAGTTCCTGCTGCTCATTCATGGCTCTCATAAATCCTTCCTGCTGAAGGCCGGCTTTAAAATTGTTTTCATTCGGAATAGCAAAATCCCATACCGTCAGATCTACCGGGATCTCTTTTTTCTGTCCGTTTATTGAAACGGATACTTTGGTGGAGTATTTACCTGGTTCAGCTTCCTCCTCTTTAAAGGGTACATACTGATCAACCCAGACGATCATGGATTTCTGATTGTCGATCCTGTTATTGAAATCAGGAAGCCACAAAGGGTATATCCAGCGCCGTCTGACTTTTGCGGAATCATCCTGGATAAAACTGAATGGGATAAGCGCATCAGGATACCAGCCCGTGCCAAGTGAGGCTTTGGGATAACCGGTGCTGGGTGTTTTGATTTCCACCGCCCATTCTAGAAAAAGCTCCGGTTTCATATTGAATTGGCTGCTGTTTCCGGTAAATTCCGGTATTTCGATCTTTATGTTTTCCAGCCTCCTGCCGGTTTGATTGCTTACCACGAGCTGAAAAGAGATATATTCCCCCCTGGCGGCATGCAAAGACACCCTGTTCCCATCATAGATAAGGTTTTCTTTGAGCAGATCGGACTTTTGGGTTTCGCTGTCTCTCAGCAACAAAAACCTGTGGTCAATGATTTCATTGGTAGTCGGATCGATCCTCACAGAAGACGGGATCACTGAGATGGTCCAACCCGCAGGCCTGGTACCGGGTTCAACAGGTTTACATCCATACAGAACGCAGAGGGCCGAGATAATTAAAATGTTTTTTTTCATAAGATGGGTTTCTGATGAACTACCTGGAGGAAGAGCCTGACGAAAGCAATTCTGCCAGCTGTTTACGGTATTCTTCGAATTTATGGCCCCGGACCGGCCAGCTGACATCATGAAGGTCTTTTGCCTCCCAGACGGCAACAGGGATGCATGCATCCACGATGGCTGCAGCCTGGCTTTTTAAACCCATTTCTTCAGCAAGCCACAGATATTCAAAATCCTGTGCTCCCCTTCTCCAGTTCTTCGCCCTTACTGAGGAGAGAGGACCTGCAAGCTCCCTGCTCTCTCCGGGAAAGAGGTAATCCTGACCAGGGTAGAAAAAGGTGCCATCACCGTTGATCCTGTCTTCATAGGTAAGCGGATTGACAAAGACATTCAGGTTAGTCCAGAAGGTGGTGGACCAGTAAAAATACTGATCTATTTCATACTTCCAGACGATCCATGGCATGACCCTGAATTCAATGGCATCGGCATCGCTCACCACTGCGCCCATCCCGGGCCGGAAACCGTTATATATGCCAAATTTATGACCGAGGGCTCTTTCAGTGGAGATTTCCCCGGGATCGAGGCCCATTGTATACTCCTGGCCTGAAATGGACCAGAAATCAACATACCCTTTTAATCCGGGCATAATTCTGTTTGTTACCAGCGTTGGTATATTTTTACCCGGGCCGGGATTGGTATGACTCCAGCTTGCCTGCATCCTGATTGTATCCATGGAGCCTGTTCCTCTCTGTCCTTCCGGGCCCTTCCATTCGGGCTCATCGGGAAACAAATACTTGTGGTGTTCAACACCCGGTGCATTCTGCATAAACCAGTTTTCCCATGCATCCGAGCCGGCCCACCAGTCCTTTTTATTCATCTCTTCCACACTACCTCCGTATTCATCCGGGAAGGCTCCCCCGTATCCGATGGAAAAGGTTTTATTTCCTGTGTTCTTTCCCGGTCCTGCATAACCGAATCCATCCATATATGCTTCTCCGGTATAATATCTTTTAAAATGATCAGTCATTTCTTCAAGGTTCCTGACTTCGGTAACCAGGTCGACCCTGTGACGGTGTGCAAGCTGGTGGTATTTCAATTCGAGATCATCATATGCCTCACTCTTTCTGTCAACACCGTGCCTTCTGGCAATATAACCAGGATAATACCCGAACATATTTCTGATATGTGTTGAGTCGGGGAGTGTAAAATCGTATACCCTTAGTGAAACAGGTATACTCTTAACCATGCTGTCAGAAACAGTGATCTCGGCATTTCCTTCATACAAGCCTGCCGTTGCATCTTCCGGGATCAGGATATCAGCCCAGACACCCTGGTTCATGTCCGGGTCAATGGAGAAGGGGGCGCCTCCTTTTCCAGGAGGGGCCGAAAACGGGATAAGGCAATCGGGTACCCATCCGGAATAATAAGCTGATGGTACTGCAGTTTCAGAAAAGAACCACAGGGGAGGAGACCGCTTTTCCATATTGAGGTAATGTTCGGTAAAGAGTTCAATATATCTTCCCCTGTAATCAAAAGGATCAACCGGGCCAATGGCAGAGCCGGGAATTGCAGAAGTTCCATTCAAAAGATCGCTGATAATGACATTTACTCCCGAGGCACCGGTTTTTCCTGCTTGTATGATCAGTTGAAAAGCCACGATTTCATTCCTTCCCCCGAAAAGATGGATGCTGTTGTTTGACCACACAATGTTTTCAGGATCCGAAGCAAGTGGATTTCCGGTATCATCCTTCCGGATTTTTTCTCCATCATCGACGGCCCAGACCAGGCTGATGCCCGAGGAAGGAATATTGCTGACGTCTGAAGGAGGATTACAGGAAGCAAATGATCCTGTAAACAGGACCAACAGCAGGAATCTTATCACTGCTGACGCCGGTACTCTATTGTTTTTCATATTCTTCATGGTTGCTGCAGTACCCTAAGTTTCATTAAATGGTATGTTTTCAACGGTTTACCTTTAAGCTTCCTATGGAATACCATCCGTCATCTGTTTTTCCGTAGTTCGCGATTGGGATAACATGTTCAATGGACCCATGGAACACTATTCCCATTTCTAGAACATAGTTGCCTGCTGTTAGATCAGAAGGGAGAGCATAGCTTATGTTCACCTCTTTTTCACCAGGGAGCCATCCCAGAATGGATGTCCCGGTAATTTCAACCGCCATATTTTCACCATTGTTGTCCTTCAGCCTGAAAGCGATCCGGTGGTCGCGGTATGGCGGAGCTATCCCCAGGTTTTCCCACTTCATGTATATATGCACATCCTTGCCCGGCCCTGACTCTTTTTCATACGTAATATCTCTAAGTACCAACCTGAATCCCACATTCATAACAAGACGTTTGATATCCGGCAGCCAGGCTGCGGGTATGTTATGGGACTTGTTCTGCACGAAGGTGGCATGCCATGCAATGGCATCATCTATAACAGTGCCGGGAGGAGTAAGAAATGATCCGAATGTGCCGCATGGTTCAAGCGCCACTGTTCCTGTCTTCCACCCGTCGGGCATCTGGTTGACCATGGGCCAGTATGAGTCCTTGTGATGATTCCATCCCGCTCCCGGTTCTTCTCCGTTACCCCAGCAGTCTCCTCTCCATCCTGATCTTCCTTTGGAATGGGCATACAATACATTGGGTCTGTCATCGACCAGGGCAGTAAGGGGAGTATTCGGGAAGGCTTCATAGTACAGGTCTATCATTGCTTTGCGCGCAGCATCGCCGGGCATCAATCCGGGATCGCAGTAATTATGCCACTCACCCCACAGACCTACTGATCCAATATCCACCAGTGCCAGGTCCGGATGTCCGTCATAACGTTCACCCAGCGCCCTGATGAGCTTTTCATGGAGTTCGCTCACAATGGGTTCCTCAATATCTATTTCATAATGAGCGCCCTCTTCAGGACATTCCGAATAGGTATATTTAATTCCCTTGTCAATCAGCCACTGCGGTATGGTATTTTCATATCCAGGCCAGGATAGCATGACACGGAATGCAAGAGCCTGGTTGGCCTCCCTGCATTTTTTCAACCAGTCGTCTATCATTGTAAAAGAGTACTGGCCCTCTTCGGGTTCGAGATCACCCCATGTCCAGCGCATATAAGCACATCCGGACTTAAAAGGGAGACCTGCAAGTGTGGGATCATCCTGTGCGGTTCTGAAAAAAGTCTGCCAGCCTACCCCCGGTATCTGAAGAAATCCTTTATCTTCCTCCAGTATTCCATAAGCAAGTTCTTCCTCAGTGGTACAACCCGGACAAACAGCTGTTACCAGGAGGACGATCCATAAAGCAAAAGATTTCGGATAACACTTTGGCGGGCTATAATATTTCATTTTCAGGGTTATATGTTATAAAATTAGACAGAATATTTAAAATTGTTCGTATTCCAGGTTCATTATAATAATTCGTACTTGGATATATTTGCATCATAAGCAATAGATTTACTTTCAAAATGTAATTATGTTAAAAACTATTGGATTCATATGGTTATTTTATTATCATATAGCTTTGATCCTAGTATAGGATCATCTATCTTTGATAAGAATTAATGAATAATAAGCGAAATCGCCAATAAAAACAACGAAACGTAATAGAAGTTTTAAAGCATATCGATTTTCAGTTTTAGGTTAGTTGGTAGCAGGTTTGACAAGTAGCTCATGGAGATTTCTACTGTGAGCTACTTTTTACATTTGAATAGATTTGTAACACAAAATGCCCCAAATTGATGCCCTTTTGCACATCAGGGAGATGTTTTCAATTTCGCTGAAGCCTGTAATTACAGCAAAATTATTTGGTTAAATTTAGATTTCAGAGTTCAAAGGAAGAAAAATATGAAGGTTTAGATAAGACTCACAGAAATTGTATTTTTAATTACAGATTTTTATAAATCGCACATTTTAAGTAATTTTAAATACGATTTTCGAAATAACATTGTGAAAGCTAAAAAATATATATAAGAATATGGACCGATCATCTAATAAGTCAACAGTTTCAAGAAGAGCGATGATTTTGGAAGAACTAGATGCAAAGGGTCAGGTCATAGTTAGTGAGTTGAGTCAAAAGTTCAATATTAGCACAGTAACCATCCGAAATGACCTCGCCCATCTCGAAAAGCAAAATATGCTGATCAGGGCCAGGGGCGGAGCTATTAAGGTTAAGTATTACCGTTTAGAAGTCGATCCATCGGTTTCCGATAAGCAAAAGGAGTTTTTGACAGAGAAACAAAAAATTGCGAAAGCTGCTGTGAAACTTATTGAAGAAGGGGATACGATTGTGCTTGATTCCGGATCAACAACATCGGAAATTGCAAAAAATCTTGAACAGTTTAAAAATCTGACTATTATAACAAATGCCCTTAATATTGCCAGCATTCTTTCGGAATATGAGAATTTTAATATACTCATGTCAGGAGGAGTACTACGAAAGAGATCTTTATCACTCATTGGGGCTCTTGCAGGTGAGAATTTTAAAAATTTCTATTGCGATAAGTTGTTTCTTGGAGTAGATGGCTTTGATACTTCCCATGGCTTATCAACACCAAATGTAGAAGAGGCATACGTAAATTCCATCATGATAGGAATGGCCAAAAAAGTGATTGTGGTAACAGATTCAAGAAAATTCATGAGAAGGCGATTTGCTTTCATTGCGCCTTTGTCAAAAATCCATACCGTTATTACGGATTCTGGTATTTTGCAGGAAGATAGAGCACGATTAAAAAATCAGGGAATTGAATTGATTATTGCATAAAAAGAAAGCATTGCCCCTCATTTCCTTCAAATCCTTTCATTGAATCATTATTCGCTTTGTTTTAAGTGCCCCGGCTTTTTTCATGAAGAAAGTCAATGCCTTTTTAAAAGACTATAAAATCATTTATTTATTAAACCTCACTATTTGTAGTTGTTTAAGATATTAGTAATTATATGAAGTAATGGATAAGAATATAGAAAGAAAGCGAAAATATATTTTTATATTTATATGAACATTAGTGAATAAAATATATGGATTACTTAGGTATTGATATAGCTGACCTTAAGGAAAAGGGAGGATTTCATACTGCGAAAGAGATAGTTAGTCAACCTGAGATGTGGTTGAAAACATATGAAAGGGTTAGGAAAGAGAAAGAGCAATTGTTACAATTTCTGGGGAAAGCGCTTGAGAAGGAAAATACAAGTGTAATTTTAACCGGGGCCGGTACGTCAGCCTTCATTGGTGAGGCATTGTCGGGATATTACCAGAGGTATTTAAAAGTGTACACCAGGAGCATAGCCACAACTGACATCATTACCCATCCTGAGGATTATTTTATCCGTTCAAAGCCAACACTGCTCATATCATTTGCAAGATCAGGAGATAGTCCGGAGAGCCTGGCTACCGTGGAACTGGCCCATTCACATTGCGATCGTCTTCATCAACTGATCATCACATGCAATAAGGATGGAATTTTAGCCAGGAAATGCCGAAATGAAAATACCTATGTGTTTCTGTTACCTGAAGAAACAAATGATGTATCTCTGGCGATGACAAGTTCATTTTCATCCATGTTACTGGCAGGATTAATGATGTTGCATCTTCGAAATATAGAAGCATTGTTGCCTGTCATTGAGAATATTTGCAATTGTGGAAACTATTGCATCAGGGATAACCTTGCAAAACTTAAATCAATCGCTGCTTTGGATTTTAAAAGGGCTGTTTTTCTGGGTTCGGGGCCTCTGTTCGGGATTGCCCATGAATCGCATTTGAAAGTCCAGGAATTATCCGATGGTAAAATTGTCGGGAAGTACGATTCTTTTTTAGGATTCCGACACGGGCCAAGAGCAGTAGTTGATGATTCTACATTGGTTACCTATCTCATGTCTTTTAACGGCCAGGTAAAACAGTATGAGATTGACCTTATACATTCCATTAGCGAATCCCCGGACAAGGCAATCAACGTGTGCGTTGGTTACGATATGGATAAACAGGGATTAAAAGTGGATTTTATTGTCGACTTTCCTCCATGTATTTCAGACGTTCCCAAGGAATTCTTTTCTGTCTTTTATATCCTTCCCGCTCAAATCATTGGTTTTTTCAAATCCCTGGAATTTGGGCTCGAACCGGACTCGCCCTCCAAAGGAGGTTCAATTTCAAGAGTTGTGCAAGGTGTGAAAATATATTAGCGTACCTGGACTTCGATGATTTGTTCCGACAAACCTTTTTCAAACAAAACTCTGATATGAACTGCCCGGCGTTGCGTAGACCGCAAGACAATGGTTCCTGGAGATCATTGCCCAAAGAGTATGATTTTTGCATGCACAGCAGATATATGAATTTCATGCGAATCCTGATCATCTCAATGTTTTTTTTCACATCCTTATCACTGAGAGCCACCGGTGCTCATTCTGCCCTGTTCGATGCGGGGATCTATCTGATCCCCTATCCCCGGGAAGTGGTTCTGGGTGGCGAGGATTTCGCTCCCGGCCCCAAACTGTCCATTGTGCTGGACCGGAATGCCTCTGAGCAGGACAGGTTTGCCGCCTCCGAAATGGCAGCCGAGCTTCAAGAGCAGTGGGGTATCCGTTCCGCGATCACAGATACGCCCTTGGACCAGTCCATCGTTCTGACCCGCAAAGGCGTTTCAAAAAAGATAACAGGCCTGTCTGAAAAAAAGGCCGAACAGGGATACCAGCTTACCACGGCAGCCCACCAGGTGGTGATCCGGGCAAAGGGTGCAACCGGCTTGTTCTACGGTACCCAAACCCTGCTGCAGATCCTGAAGAGAGGGCCACAGGGGGTATACATTCCCGCAATGGAGATCACCGACTGGCCGGATATACCGGAGAGGGCCTGTCATTATGACACCAAGCACCACCAGGACAAGCGGGAATATGTGGAGGGCTTTATCCGCGATCTGGCCCGCTATAAAATCAACATGCTGGTCTGGGAATGGGAAGACAAATTCGAATACCCCAGCCATCCGGAGATTGGTGCTCCCGGTGCCTTCACCATGGAGGAGATGCAGGAGATCACCCGCTATGCCAGGAAATACCATGTACAGCTGGTACCCCTGGTGCAGGGACTGGGCCATGTGAGTTATATCTTAAAATGGCCCCGGTACAGCCACCTGCGCGAAATCCCTGCCTCCAACTGGGAGTTCTGCCCCTTGAAGGAGGGGACCTATGCATTGCTGAACGACCTTTGGCAGGATGCCATCAGGGCAACGCCCGGTTCGGAATATATCCATATTGGCTCTGATGAAACCTATGAACTTGGTCTTTGTGAACAATGCCAGCAAAAAACAGCAGAAATCGGTAAAAGTGGATTGTATCACCTGTTTGTTCAAAAGGGGGGAAAGCCGTTGCAGGAACAGGGAAGGAAGGTCATGAGCTGGGAAAGGCCCATGGGCTGGACGGTTGGTGATTCTCCGGCAAGGGGAATAAGCCCCTTGCCAGACCTGGTATTAACGGAAAGCTACGGGTATGAAACACCTGATTTTAAATATGCCAGTGAAGCGAAGGCTCTCGGATTTGAGCTATTCACCTATGATCCGAACCCCGATGTTGTACCCTTGATAGTTCCCAATCTGTTTGAATTGGAAAACGGGGGAAAGCCCGGCAAAGGCTGTTTGGAACAGTCCTACGAACATCTGACTTCAACAGCAGAATCGGGCCTTTTTGAAGGCATGATCAATACCTCCTGGGATGATGCAGGAATTCACAACCAGATGTGGATGATGAGTTTTGTCAATGCTGCTGAGTGGTCTTGGAACAGCAGGAATCCGGGGCTTGAGGAATTCATTGATACCTATTTCCTGAATTATTATGGAGAACAGGCATCCGGCATGCGGGAGCTATTCCTGCTGTTGAATGAGGGAGGCTACTTTTATTTCCAATCTTTTGAGCGACGCGTCTGGCACTATGGGGATATTGGTAAGACCCATGTCCCCGATCTGCCCCGCGGCGACAATCTGGAATATGACGAGTACTGGAACCGGGAGTATGCAGAAAGAGTTGATGAGTCCCGCGTTCAGGTCAGGAAGATGGAACGTGCCCTGGAAATAATCAGTACCAACCAGGGTGCAGGTATCAAACATGGTTATGACCTGGAACTGTTTACAAGCATTGCCGACCTGGTGAGCCATACCGGCAAAACCTACCTGGCATTGTCCGGCCTTGAAATGACCATAAAAGAGGCTCATAACCAGATGTTTATAAGTCCAGAGACCGCCGCCGCATCCCTGGAGGCTGCGGTCGGGATCATTGATGCAAACCTGGCTGAAAGGGAGGAGGTTTATCAGCAGCTCGTGGCCATATGGGAAAAGACCAGGCTCCCCAAGGGTTTCTCCACTGACGAGAAGGAGTTCTTTCACCGGCAGGACCGGGCCAGGCACTTTGCCTTTCGACGTCCTGATATGAGTTACCTGATATATGATGAAGAACTGCTCGGACTGGAGGATTATAAGGAGAAGCTTCTGGCTTACATGAAATGGTTTAAAAGTCTTTATGGGATGTAGATAACAATCATTTTTTATTTAATCAGCATTGATCTTAAAATGTACCTTCCCGTCAAAGGGATTGTCATCCAGGCTGAAAGTATTTCCTTTTTTGCTGGCAGTGATTTTTACGAGCTTCTGATCAGAAGGCAGGCAAACCAGTCCACCGGCAACCTTCTTTCCGGCTGAATACACCCTGAGTTCCAGTTCAGACCAATCCATCTCTTTGGTGGACTGGGCCAGTTTTATATGCGGGATTACCGCTCCGTCGCGCACCAGCATGACAACGGGAATGATTCCGGCTTCCATGTTGTGCCAACCACCATCATAGACTTTCCCTGTTTGATAATCAATCCATTTCCCCTCCGGAAGATACACGTCCCTTTGGGTTACCTCTTCGAACAGGGGGGCCACCAGGATGTCGGATCCAAACAGGTATTCATCATCCACAAGCCAGGAACCGGCATCACCGGGGTATTCAACAAAGAGGGCACGCATCATGGGCAGGCCGTTTTCGCTCGCATGTTTCGACTGGGCGTACACATAAGGCATCAGTTTGTATTTCAGCTCGGTTGCCAGACGGAATGCATCGTTAAAGCGCTCGTTATATTCCCACGGTTCTTTGGGAGGTGCACCATGGGTGCGGGTATGGGACGATAGCATGCCAAAGGGCAGCCAGCGGCGGTATATATCTTCAGGGGTTTTCAATACAAAGCCCCCGATATCATGGCTCCAGAAAGTAAATCCGGAAAGCCCGATGCTTAGCCCGGCCCTCAATGTCGCTGCCATGGCCGTGTTGGTATTGGCCGCGTCGCCACCCCAGTGTACAGGGTAACGCTGGCTGCCCGCCCAGGCGGACCGGGCCCAGATGATGTGATTGCCTGTTACTTCCCTGGTAACATCGGCTACCGCTTTGTTATATCGTAAAGGATAGAGGTTATGCTCGTAAAAGCCGGTGCGCCCCGAGGCATAGATACCTTTGGGCGGGGCAGCTTCGCCAAAATCAACCTTGATGGCACCAACCCCAAGATCGAGCAAGCCCCTGATTTTATCCTGGTACCAGAGCACCGCTTCGGGATTGGAAAAATCGAGTACAGCATCTTCGTAAGGCAAATTGCCCTTGTCGTTTTTCACAAAAAGACCCTTTTCAACGATCTCGGGGAATAGTTCATTCCTGGGTACAAAATAGGGCAGCTGCCACAGGCAGGTTTTCAATCC
>JAZDPG010000059.1:0-125014 GCA_043797815.1 Bacteroidota bacterium | reverse complement strand
TGCAATATACGGAGCCTCCACCACCAGCATGACAACGGCTTCGGAGAAGTACTTCTTTTCAATAATCTTGTTCATCTGCTGTTTGGGGTTTCAGGAATACAAAACTAACAGTTTCATTAATATGATGAAAAATTGTTCTATTGTTATATTTTTACTTCTCTTCTTACAGACAAAATATGAACCCAAATACGAAGATTTCAAATGATTGACCTGTCAACAGAATATATGGGATTGAAGTTGAAAAATCCCATCATTGCAGCCAGCAGCGGACTTACGGGAACCCTGGAAGGCATCAGATCCATGGAAAAAAACGGAGCCGGGGCCGTTGTGATCAAATCGATTTTCGAGGAGGAGATCATGCTGGAGGTGGATAAACAGGCCAAAGAGTCTGAAAGTGCTCCGATGATCTATTCGGAACTGTCCGAAACCCTTGATTACATTGACCTACATGTCCGGGAGGACAACCTGGGTAAATTCCTGCAACTAATCAGCGATGCCAAAAAGAATGTTTCCATTCCCGTGATCGCCAGTATCAATTGTATCTCTCATGAGGACTGGACCCATTTCACCAGAAAAATGGAAGAAGCGGGTGCCGACGGACTGGAACTGAACCTGTTCCTGAATCCCGCAGATTTTAGAAACAAAGAGTTTGAGAAAGCCTATTTCAGGATCATTGAGAAAGTGCTCGCGGTGGTGAAGGTACCTGTGGCCATCAAAATCAGCAAGTATTTCACCCGCCTGGGACTATCGGTAAAAGCCCTGTCCGAATCGGGTATCTCCGCCATGGTTCTGTTCAACCGGTTTTACACACCTGATATCGACATCGATAAGCTGACCCTCTCGGCTGCCAGTGTGATTACCTCACCGGAGGAGATCTATGAAACCCTCCGCTGGATCGCCATCATGTCGGGCCGTGTGGATTGCGACCTGGCGGCTTCCACCGGCATTCACACCGGAGATGATGTGGTCAAAATGTTGCTGGCCGGTGCCAAAGTCACCCAGGTGGCCTCAACCCTTTACAAGAACGGACCCGAACAAATTGCCCGGATGCTTGATCGTTTGGAAGGATGGATGTCCGAAAAAGGATTTGACTCTCCCGACCAGTTCAGGGGGAAAGTGGCAGTTGCCTACAAAGGGAATCCTGCTGTCTTTGAACGGATGCAGTTCATGAAATACCATAGTGATATCAGGTAAAAAAGGATTTGCAGAAACAATTCGGGCACCCAGTTGTTAGTTTTTAAAATCCGACCCCTTGTAATATGGATGACCTATCGTTTTTGCTGCACCTTGATCCGGAAGCCCTTGAGGAGCTTTATCAAAAATACAGGGAGGATCCTGGTTCTGTCGACTCCAGCTGGCACCACTTTTTCCAGGGATTCGACCTGGCACGGAGAGATTTCAGTCACCCCGAATCCGCATCACTTACCTTCGATGAGGAATTCCAGGTCCTCAACCTGATCAACGCTTACAGGAAACGGGGACACCTGTTTACCGAAACCAATCCCGTGCGCTCCCGGCGTAAATATTTTCCAACACTCGACCTTGAAAATTACGGTCTGTCCGAGAAAAACCTGGACACCTGTTACCATGCAGGGAAAGAGATTGGCTGCGGCAAAGCAAAACTGCGGGATATTGTGGAGTATCTCAAAAAGACCTACTGCGGGCACATAGGATCCGAGTATATGTTCATCCGCAGCCCTGAAAAGACCAAATGGCTGACCGAAGCCATTGAACAGGGGCAAAACCGGACCATCTTTTCTCCTGAGGAGAAGAAGAAAATCTACAAAGACCTGAAGGAAGCTGTGGCCTTCGAGAAGTTCATTCACACCAGATTCGTCGGTCAGAAAAGGTTCTCACTGGAGGGTGCCGAAATCCTTATCCCGGCCCTGAATGACCTGGTGGAAAAAGGTTCCCTGTTGGGTGTGATGGAATTCAACATAGGGATGGCGCATCGGGGCCGCCTCAACGTGCTGGGCAATGTGCTAAAAAAACCCATGGAGTATATCTTTAAGGAGTTCGAAGGGGAATCCTATGAAGAGAACATCAGTCTGGGTGATGTGAAATACCACCTGGGATACGGCAACACCATCCGCACATCCGGCCAAAAGACCGTCATTTTGAATATCGTACCCAATCCGTCCCACCTGGAATCATCAGCACCGGTCATTGAAGGTGTGACCAGGGCCCGCATGGATCACATCTACGGGGGTGATGTGAACAAGATCGTTCCCGTGATCATCCATGGCGACGCTGCCATCGCAGGTCAGGGTGTGGTCTACGAGGTAATCCAGATGTCGGAACTGGAAGGATATAAAACAGGGGGGACCATCCACCTGGTGATCAACAACCAGATCGGGTTTACCACCAACTACCTGGATGCACGTTCAAGCACCTATTGCACCGATGTGGGAAAAGTCACCAAAGCGCCCATCTGGCATGTAAACGGTGATGATGTGGAGGGACTGGTCCATGTGATCCGCATGGCCATGAAATACAGGCAGGTGTTTCATACGGATGTGTTTATCGATATCCTGGCCTACCGGAAGTTCGGGCACAACGAAGGGGATGAGCCCAGGTTTACCCAGCCCACCCTTTACAAAGCCATTGCCAGTCACCCCAACCCGAGGGACATCTACAGCCGGGAGCTGATCGAACAGGGTGTCATGACAAAGCAGGAGGTGGCCGATGCGGAAATCGAATTTGAAGCCTACATGGAGCATCAGCTTGAGGTGGCACGGAAAAAGAAGAAAGTGATCATCCAGCAGTTTATGAAGGCCGAATGGCAGGGAATGGAATATGCAACCATGTCCGACTTCGAAGATTCACTGGAGACAGGTGTTCAAAGAAGTACCCTGGACCACATTGCACGCAAGATCACCAACCTGCCTGAAGACCTGGTCTTTTTCAACAAGACCATCAAACTGGTTGGGGAACGGGCCCGGATGGTTGAGGAGAACAGGGTGGACTGGGCACTGGGAGAACTGTTTGCATATGGCTCCCTCCTGCTGGAAAATCACCCGGTACGGATCAGCGGACAGGACTCGGTGAGGGGAACATTTTCGCACAGGCATGCGGGGATGGTCATGGAAGATACCACCGAGGTTTATGTGCCCCTGAAATACATTGATACCGAAAACCAGGCACCTTTTCAAATCTTCAACTCACCCTTGAATGAATACGGGGTACTGGGATTTGAATACGGATACGCCATGGCCAATCCCCAGAACCTGGTCATCTGGGAAGCGCAGTTCGGTGATTTTGCAAACGTGGCCCAGGTGATCATCGACCAGTATATCTCCAGTGCGGAGGATAAATGGGGTGTGATGAACGGACTGGTCCTTTTCCTTCCCCACGGTTTCGAGGGACAGGGACCCGAACATTCAAGCGCACGTATCGAGCGTTTCCTCAGCCTGGCTGCCAGTTGCAACATGCACATCATCAATCCCACCACCCCTGCCAATCTTTTCCATGCGCTCAGGAATCACATGAAGAAAAAATCAAGGGTTCCGCTTGTTGTATTTACACCCAAAAGCCTGCTTCGCCACCCCCGGTGCATCTCCACGGTAGATGACCTGGAAAACGGAAGATTTCATCCCGTGTATGATGACCCGGAGACCGATGTGGACGAGGTGCGCCGTGTTGTTCTTTGCAGCGGGAAGGTATACTATGACCTGCTGGCCAGGAAACAGAAACTGGGCGTAAGAGACATCGCACTGGTCAGGCTTGAACAAGTGTTCCCCCTCCCTGAGAAAAAGATCAAAGCAATCCTGAAAAAATACAGGAACAACATGCTTGCCCTCTGGGTACAGGAAGAACCCGAAAACATGGGTGCCTGGTACTACATCAGGAATTCACTCAAGAATGTGGAGATTCTCCCGGTTACCCGGCAGCCTTCGGGAAGTCCGGCCACCGGCCTTTTCAAACTCCATGAGATCAGTCAGACCGAGATCATCGACAAAGTATTCCGCGAATGCACCTGTGAATTGCTGAATGTTTACTGTGGTTTGCAATGTGTTGTTGGCAGCTCCCGGAAAGAGATCCTGAAACAGCACCATTATTTCGACAAAGAAAAACCCTAATCATCACCCCATGGCCCTGGAAATAAAAGTACCTAGTCCCGGCGAATCCATCACAGAAGTTGAACTGGCATCCTGGTTTGTGGAGGATGGCGCCCTGGTTTCAAAAAACCAGGAAGTCGGAGAGATTGAATCGGAGAAAGCAACCCTACCACTGATTGCCGCAGAAGCCGGACAGCTGAAGATTCTGGTTGCTGCAGGTGAAACGGTGAAGGTGGGCGTTGTAGTGGCTAGTATTGATACCAGTGTGGAAGTACCCGGCGAATCTCCGGAACCTGCCGGTGCTCAGGAAGAAACGGCGCCTGTTACAAAGCAGGAGAAACCCGCCACGGTATCTTCCCCCGATGCTGTGAAGATCACCCCGGTGGCACGGGAGATGATGGAGAAAGAGGGATTGTCCGTAGATGATATTGTAAACGGTCTCCGGAAAATTACCGCTTCCGATGTGACAAGGGTTATGCAGCAGCGCCATGCCATCCCTTCTCCGTCAGTGAAGAAGGAAGCTTCCCGGGATGAAGACCGGAAGAAGGTGAGCCAGCTGCGGAAAAAAATCAGCGAACGCCTGGTGGCAGTAAAAAATGAGACCGCCATGCTCACCACCTTCAACGAGGCGGACATGAGCAGCATCATGGAGATCCGGAAAAAGCACCAGGATAAGTTCGTGGAGATGCACGGGATCAAGCTGGGTTTTATGTCCTTCTTTACCAAAGCAGTGACAGAGGCCCTTCAGCTCTTCCCCTCCGTCAACTCATACCTCGATGGCGATGAGGTGGTTTCACCCGGATATTGTGATATTGGAATTGCCGTACAGACCGATAAAGGATTGATGGTCCCCGTACTTCGCAACGCCGGGGTACTGGGTCTGGCCGACATCGAGAAGCAGATTGCCGACCTGGCTGCCAGGGCCCGGAAAGCCCGGCTGGGAATCGATGAAATGTCGGGGGGGACCTTTACCATCTCCAACGGTGGCATCTACGGTTCCATGCTCTCCACACCCATACTGAATCCACCCCAGTCGGGAATCCTGGGCATGCATAACATTATTGAACGGCCCATGGCTGTAAAAGGAAAAGTGGAGATCAGGCCCATGATGTACATCGCGCTAAGTTATGACCACAGGGTGATCGACGGCAAAGACTCGGTTGGATTTCTGAAAACAGTGAAAGAATTTATCGAGGAACCCTCCCGCCTGATTTTTGGTTCCCGTTCGGCTGAACAGTATCTCCTGGAGATTTAACCCGGTCTAGTAGTACTCAAGTTCCCTTGTGACAGCATACCTGGGGGTGATTTTTTCGGCATCCAGATAAACCAGCTGGGTGGTCCAGTTTCCCTTCTCATCGAAATCGGTATACTCAAAAAGCCGTGTGGATTTTCTTTCCCCGGTCTGATCTTCCTGGTAACTCTCTACCATGAGTCTTTTTTCATAGACGAAATGCAAGACCACCTCCCGGTCCGCCACCACCTGAATCTGGCTGATGATCCTCCCTTTTGAATCGTAGTAATTGGCTCCCTCATACATCAGCAAGCCATTGCTCCGCATTTCGAAATCCACCTGCTGGTCCGATACCCGCTCCATAAAGGTCTGGGTGGTCTGTCTGTTGTATGCCACGTAAAAAGTCTCTTCCACGATATCACCTCCCTCGCGCCTGCAGGAACCAGAGGCCAGCGTATCGCCATTGTCTCCGATATGAAAAAGTTTCACATAATTTCCATCCCGGTCATAGAGGGTCAGCTTGTAAACAGGATTCACCTGTTCCCCAGGTTCCCACCGGTCGGTTTTATGGGTGGTAAAGAACTGTTTCTCGATGATGGATTTCACCGGCCCCCTTAAATCCATCCTGTCCAGATCATTAATTTCACCCGAACAGGCGGCCAGTAAAATGGAAAGAGGGATGAGAAAAATAGATTTTTTCATGCAGTAAAAATAGCAATTTATTGGCCATTTGCATAGCGAAGTACCTGATTGACCATGGCAACCTGTTCGGGGTTGGCAGCCAGCGCCCGGGCCTTTTCAAAGGAGGTTCTGGCATCAGCCATTTTTTGCCTGAAAAGAAGGACCATCCCGTAATAAAAGTAGTAATCGTACTGCTCATCCATCCCGATACAGGTTGAGAACCACTCCTCCCCCTTGTCCAGCAGTTCAGGAGTCTGGTTCTTCTGGTCCATATCGATGATCTTCGATCCGGCCCCGAACAGCCACCTGTGGTCGCCTTTCCTGTCCGATTCAAATCTTTTGTCCACATAGGTGATCAGTTCTTCCACCTGTCCGGTATAATAATAGTACTGCAGAAACGGGAGGGTCCGCAGATCCCCGCTGGTGGCCTGCTCAGCTTCCACCAGGGGTGATAATTCATTGGCCATGCGGCTGATCAGCCTGACGGATTCCTGTTCCACTGCTTTCACCAGGGAATTGTTATAGATCTTTTGCAGAACCGGGATGTAGTCCTGTCCAAGTGCTCTTTTCATGCGGTCGGTATCGGTAGTGAATTGTTTCCACCACGGGTCCTCAAGGTCCATGTAATGTCCCACCACCCTGATGTCGTTGTCGCTGAGGGTCTCCCCCATCTGCCCCTTGATATACTCCCCTGCCAGTCTCTCTGCTTCCTCTTCATTGCCCATCTCCCTTGTCACGGTAATATAGTCCGCAAAGGATTCCCGGGTCAGCGTTCCATCGGCATACTGCTTCCGGTACCTTTTTAACTCGGCATTGCTTTCAACTACCTGTTTCAGCGCCGGCACCAGGGTTTCGGGCGGTTTATAACCCACCAGCGTGCTGACGCGGTCACCCTCACCGGTGAATATAAACATGCTCGGGTAGCCCTGAAGCTGCTGTTCTGCAGCATACTTTCTCCCGAAATCGGACTCCCCGTCCATCCGGACATTTACAAAATTCGCATTCATGTATTCAGCCACTGCCGGAGCGGAATATACATCACGGTCCATGATCTTGCAGGGTCCGCACCAGGTGGCATACACATCCACAAACAGCAAAAGCATTCCATCATCGGCCTTCTTCCTTGCTGCTTCCATGTCCTCCAGGGTGGCCACCTCAATAAATTCCACCTGCGAAAAGGCCGGGCCGGCAGTGACTGCCATGATCATCAGCAATGACGCATAGATTACAATTCTCATTGATTTCGGTTTTTATGACAATACGCCTGTCTCGTTGACCAGCGCAAGATACTCCTTTGATTCATTTTCCCAGCACAGTTCCCCGGCCGCTTTCTCCAGGGCTTCCATCCATGCACCCCTTGACCTCTCATCCAGCATAAACCTGATGGTTTTGGCCAGCCTTTCCGGTTCCCTGGCATGGACCACAATTCCGATACCATAGGTCTCCACCACCTTCGCCATCTCGGGTAATGCTGAGCAGAGCACCGGCACCCGGCACTGTATATAATCAAACAGCTTATTGGGCAGCGCATACCGGTAGTTCAGGCCCAGGTCCTCTTCCAGTGAGATCCCCAGGTCGGCACTGCAAGTCAGCGGATGAAGTTCTTCGGGCGTCATCCGCCCCCTGAAGATCACCTTCTCTGAAACACCCTTTTCCTCCACCAGCTGTTTCAGTTCCCTGATAATATCACCGGTTCCCACGATCATAAAAACCGCACCATCCAGGAATTTCATGGTCTCGATCATCAGTTCAAGCCCCCTGCCCACGTTCAGGGCCCCCTGGTAGATGATCAAAGCCTTTTCGTTTTTCCTCTTTTCAGTTTTTCCCGGGGAACTCCTTCTTACCGGTACATTCCTCACCACCCTGAAACTGGTTTTGTGGATCCTTCTGTAGATTTCCGCAATGGGATAACTCACTGTAACAGCATGTTCGAGGCGGGGAACAATGCGGTGCTCAATCCATTTCCATACGGACTGGACCCTTTTCCGGTGGATCAGTTCGGGTACCTGGGTGAAAAACTCGTGGCTGTCATAAATCAGCTTCACGCCCCGGATCCGTCCGGCCAGAAAGCTGGCAGGAAGCGTATCCAGATCATTGGCTATAAAAAGGGAGGGACGTAAGGCAAACAACAGGGTGAAAAAGAGCCTGGTATTGAAACAGGTGTAAAACAGGGGCCCATTGTTGATGAGCATCCTGTACCGTCGTATTGTATAACGGACCAGACCCGTATCCGGACTGCCCTTCAGCCGCCGGCCTATGCATGTAACTTGCAACCCCTGATCCACCAGCAGGTTCGCCACCCGTTGTAACCTCTGATCGGTGACAAGGTCATTGATGACTGATATGTAGACGCGTTTCAAAGGACACCAAAAGGTTTAGGAATAAAGGTATAATATTAGAACGAATCATTGCTATATTTATGCGCTATGGAGCACAACTACTCACTGAAAGGAAACAATTCATTCGGGATCAATGTGCTGGCCTCCCTGTTTGCTAAACCCGGCACCACCGAAGAGCTCTCAAAGCTGATGGACCGGTATGACCGCCAGAAGAGCCCGTTCATGGTCATCGGCGAGGGAAGCAACATTCTGTTCAGGGAGGATTTCCAGGGATTGCTGTTGAAACCCTCCATGAAAGGAATCGAACCCATCGAGGAAGGCAGCACACAGGTGCTGGTGAAAGTGGGAGCGGCCGAGAACTGGGACAACTGGGTGGAACTTGCCACAGAAAAAGGATGGTACGGACTGGAAAATCTCTCCCTGATCCCCGGGTCGGTGGGCTCGGCACCTGTGCAGAACATTGGTGCCTATGGTTCCGAATTAAAAGACCACATGGTCTGGCTGGAGGCGTGGGACCTGGAGCAGAATCAGCCTGTCCGGCTGGAACGTGAGGCGTGTAGTTTCGGTTACCGGAGCAGCATTTTCAAGTCGGAAGCCCGGGGCCGCTATATCATCACCCACGTGACATTCATCCTGAACAAGATCCCGGAGCTCAAACTGGATTACGGGAACATCCAATCTGCATTCAGGGAGGCTGGCGGATCTACTCCCATGGATCTGAGGAATCTGATTATCTCCATCAGGAAACGGAAACTGCCCGATCCTGAACAGTACGGAAATGCAGGAAGTTTTTTTAAAAACCCGTTGGTGGACCGGACCATTTTTAAATGCATCCGGGCGGACTACCAGGATGTACCCAACTACCCCGAAGCCGGCAACTGTGTAAAAATCCCTGCAGCCTGGCTCATCGAAAAAGCCGGGTGGAAGAACAAACGCATTGGTAAAGTGGGCACCTGGCCCACCCAACCCCTGGTAATTGTCAACTACGGAGGAGCCACGGGACAGGAAATCCTGGACTTTTCAGAACAAATCAGGGATGATGTGAACCGGAAGTTCGGAATCTGCCTGGACAGGGAGGTGAATGTGGTTTGAAAGTACTCAGTACTCAGTACTCAGTACTCAGTACTCAGTACTCAGTACTCAGTACTCAGTACTCAGTACTCAGTGTGTAGATTTTATCTGTAGATACGGTTCTTATTCAGCTCTTTCTGATATTCCCTTGCATTCTGGTTGTGCTGTGAAAGGGTCTTTGCAAATGCATGGTAGCCGCTGAAATCGGCCTTGGCACACATGTAGATGTAGCTGTGTTTCTCATAGTTCAATACCCCGTCGATGGCTGAAACAGAAGGTATTGAGATGGGCCCAGGGGGCAATCCCCTGTATTTATAGGTGTTGTAAGGAGAATCTATTTTCTTGTCCTCGTTCAGAATCCTTTTTACCGTAAAATCACCCAAGGCAAACTTCAGCGTGGGGTCAGCCTGCAGAGGGATCCCCTTTTTAAGCCTGTTCATGTAGAGCCCGGCCACCCGCGGGTTCTCATCATCAGACAGGGTTTCTTCATCCACAATGGATGCCAGGGTAACCACTTCGGAACGGGTCATCTCCATCTGTCCGGCCTTCCGGTCCCGTTCACCTTCCCAGAATTTCTTGTACTCTGTGGCCATCCTTTCCGTAAAATCCTCCGGGGTGGCGGTCCAGAAGAATTCATAGGTATTGGGGATAAAAAGGGTGGTGAAGGTTGCGGGTTCCAGGCCGTATTTTGTGACCAGGTCGGCTCCCGAAAGGTAAGACGCAAAAGTAGCAGAGTCCGCTTCCAGGTACCTGGAAACCTTTCCAGCCAGCTGGTCCAGCGTGCGGACATTGTTGAAAACCACCATCACCGGATCCTGTCTGCCGGACCGGAGCATGTTGACCAGTTCATTGTTGCTGATCCCGTTGGAAATCTTGTACCGTCCGGGTTTCACATTTAAATCGTATCCTTTCTTGACGGATACCCAGTGGAACGATTTCCGGTTTTCAATAATCCCTTCCTGCTCCAGTTGGTCGATCACAAATTCAAAATCAGATCCCGTGGGGATATAGAACAGGGCCTGATCACCCTCCAGGGAAACATTGGTTTCGAATATCCTCCCGTAAAACTTGTACACCACCAGCACCATGACCACAAGTCCCAGGAAAACCAGGAGCATGGACAGCCTCACCACTTTACCCGTCCGCTGAGTCCTTCTTCGTTCAAACATCACTCAATATTTCAAATTTAATATACAAATTTAGCAGAAATCGGATAGTGGCAGTACTTTTGTAAAAACCCTTTACACATGGACAAAGTTAAAACCATCGCCCTTGTGGCTCACGACAACCGGAAACCCGACCTTGCCGAATGGGTTGCCTACAATGCGGATAAGCTGGCAAAGCATCACCTTGTATGCACCGGTACCACCGGGAAAATGGTAGAAGAGACCCTGTCCAGAAAGAATAAATTTCCCCAGTCACTTACAAAACTTAAATCCGGTCCGCTAGGAGGGGACCAGCAGCTGGGTGCGCTGGCTGCCGAAGGAAAGATCGATATCATGATCTTCCTGTGGGACCCCATGCAGCCCCAGCCCCATGATGTGGATGTGAAAGCCCTGTTGCGGATCACTGTACTCTACAATGTTCCCACAGCCTGCAACCGGTCAACCGCTGATTTCCTCATCGATTCGCCCCACTTTTCAGACAGCTACCAGAAAATCCTGAAGGATTACTCCCAGTATATCAACCGGAAGATCGGCTGATCCACAGCTTTTCCTGCTATAAAATGTCCGCAGGAATTTGACAATTGAAATATCTCGCTATAACTTCGTATGTGTATTATTACCATCATTCGATTAATATGAAACGGAACTGGCTTAGGGGAATTATTGGCGGGCTGAGTTTTTCCTCTGCCCTCTTCATTTTTCAGGCATGTTACGGAATGCCCCAGGATTTTACGGAAGATTTGCTTGTGGAAGGCATTGTTACAGCAAAATCTTCAGGCCGGCCCATAAAAAACATCCATGTATTCACCGACCCCTTCGGATCTGAAGCGGCCACCGATGACAAAGGAGCGTTTTCTTTTTATACCCTGCGATTTGAATCTGTAAAACTTACGTTTGAGGACATCGATTCAACTGATAATGGAAGTTTTGCGACCAGGGATACTGTGATTGTTCCCCGCGAAGACCCTGCATTCGTCGACAGGGTATACATGGAGATCGCATTGGAGGAGCAGTAAATGGTTTCAAGACTGAAACGACTGGCCTTCCGGAGTTTTAAAAGGGCTGAAACCCGTCTTCATGTATTGAACTACCTGTTCTGGGAGTGTACCACCCGTTGTAACCTCAACTGTTTGCATTGCGGAAGCGACTGCTCAAAGGATTCTTCCCATCCCGATATGCCCATGGACGATTTTCTCAAGGCATTGGACACCATTGAATCACCGGACAAGAACTTTATCGTGGCAATTACCGGAGGTGAACCTTTGCTTCGAAAGGACCTGGAAATATGTGGCCGGGAGATCAGGAAGCGGGGCATGAGGTGGGGTATGGTTTCCAACGGTCAGCTCTACGACCGTGAAAGGCATCATTCTTTACTCAATGCCGGAATGGGTGCACTGACCATCAGTCTGGACGGGCTGAAGGAGTCCCATGACTGGCTCAGGAACAAGAAAGGCAGTTTTGAACGGGTGGAACAGGCCATAGAACTGGCTGCCTCTTCTGACCGCCTTCATTTTGATGTGGTCACTTGCGTAAACAGACGCAACTTCATGGAATTACAGGCCCTCTATGAATACCTGGTTTCAAAAAATGTAAATGCCTGGAGATTGTTTACGATAGTTCCCATCGGACGTTCACGGGAACATAAGGAACTTTTCCTGTCTGATGCAGAATTCAAAGGAATGATGAAATTCATTGCCGAAAGCAGAAAGAAGGGTGACATGGATGTAAAATTCAGCTGTGAGGGGTATGTGGGTGCATATGAATCACTGGTGCGGGACACCCCGTTCTTCTGCCGGGCAGGCATCAACATAGGCTCCATCCTGATTGACGGATCCATCTCAGCCTGTCCCAACATCGATCGCTCTTTTATACAGGGAAATATCTACAACGACAACTTACATCAGGTCTGGCAAACCAGGTTCTTGCCCTTCCGGGACCGCTCCTGGACCCGCAGGGGAACATGTACCGGCTGCAAGGATTACAAGGATTGCCAGGGCAATGGATTTCATAACTGGCAGGGGGGGAAAAACCAGGTGCTGGTCTGCCACAAAGCCAAATTGGAAGCAGCCGAAACCAGTCCGGACCCATAGGAATTCCATAAAGGCAGGATTAAAAAAAACCGCCCCAATTGAGACGGTTCACTGTGTATATAATAGAAACACAAGTTTATAGAGCCTTTTAACTGGATGACGAAGCCATCCAACTTTCGGCTTTATTCTCCTGGGTTGTTTCGAAGGGGATTGTCATCCAGTTCTCCAGGCACAGGTCATTTTCAATACTGTTTGCCTCAAAAGGAACGGACATCCAGTTCTCCAGGCACAGGTCATTGTCCGGTGAACTGTTTTCGAAAGGTATGGTCATCCAGTTCTCCATAACCAACTCCTGTTCGAGTATCATTTCGGCAGTATTGTAATCTCTCCTGTTGTTATTCTCGGCGATTCTTCCAAACGAAGTAGCTGTCAGGGCAACCAGTGCGATGCTTAAAAATATTTTTGTTGTTCTCATGACTCTTGCATTTTGTTGTTTTGCATATTGCCACATTTCATACAATACACGTGCCAAACTTTGTATTATATTGTTTATTAACTATTTACTTTGTCTTTTATGAATTGTTAAAAGATACCAATTGCGAACGAAAGCGAGACAAAGGTGTTCGAAAACGAACACCCGTTCATCCACACAGGCCGTTTCACCCCAGAAATTATGGTTGTATTAACAAATGAAATTTTCCGCGGATTTCTATTTCCACCCCGGCATCTCATCGCGCGTGATCACGCGGGGGTCGTTATAAATCCTGATGATCTCTTCGCTGGTGTTACTTTCCTTTACCAGCTCAGCCCATGGCATAAAGAATACCCACCTTGGCTGAGAAGCCAGGACATCGGTTCCGGGCAACCTGGAACATTCACCAATGGCCATGGGTTTTTCTCCAACGATGGGAAGAATGTAGTTATACCACGAAACGTCATATCCCTTGTCATAGACATCAAAACCAAATACATCCCAGTAATCATTCCCGGGATTGTACGCTTCAAAATCCCTGCTCATGTCCTGCATATCCCAAACCCAAACCAGGTTGGTCAGGCCCTTGGTCTCCATAAAATAGTCATGGATGAGCCTGTATAGCTTGGCGGTGCCATCAGGTCCGGGCCTGCCGCCCCACCAGAATTTGCCCTGGTTCATTTCATGCAGGGGCCTGAACAAAACTTCCACACCGTTTGCCTCCAAAAACAGGAGATAAACGGCAATGTCATCCATCCTGGCTTTCCAAAGCATATTGAGAGGCGTCCCATCGGTGATCAGCTCCTTCCACTGAATATCATCCAGCCGGGCGTTCAGCAAACCAGGATCCCAGAGGCATGGCTCACCCTCATCGGGCGGACATGCATGCCACATGAGGTTGATAACCGCTCCATGATCCCATTGCCTTTTTGCCTCATGGATCATGGTCCACCGTTCATCCATATTCTCCTGCTGAAACAGAAAATCCCCACTCCACAAAGCAGGATATTTTCCGGTGGTCTCTTTGATATAATCGGTCCACATGGCCGGTTTGGCGTTGGGCTCTTTGTTGTGCTGCCCGGCAAGGGTAAGCTTACCCGAGATGCTGTACAGGTATTCCAGTACCTGTGATGATTGTGCAAATGTTTCCGAACTGATGAACATCAAAACCAGGGCGAGTGCAGGGATGTGCTTTTTCATAGGAAGCTTGCTTTGTTTCTCAAATAACGGCAAATTCGAATTAAAAATACCGCCCGGCAATCAAAAATAGTTTTGTTACGAAAAGTCATATTTGAGTCTAAATGCTAAAATAGCATATGACATTACCGTTAATCATTTCATTGACAGGATTTGCCCTTGCCGCTTATGCTGTTGTTGCAAATGATGTTATTCAAACCCTCGGAACATTTTTGACCTCCAACTCTTAAAGGAACTGGTTACCCTTTCTGTATTTTCCGTCATAACTCAGGCAGGCTAGCAAAATGCTTATTGAATGACCTCACCCATATTTCACCATCTACTCATCCCTTTTCTGGTCGCCATGTTTCTGGCCATCAATATGGGAGGAAGCGGAACCGCACCTTCTTTTGCCCTGGCATTTGGTTCCGGTGTTATCAAACGTAATTTAATCCCCGGGCTTTTTGGCGTCATGGTTTTTCTGGGAGCTATCATAGCAGGTAAAGCCACAGCTTTAACCATAGGGTCAGAACTTATCAATCCCGACAGGTTGAATTACCAGGTTACAACAATTATTTTGCTGTCTATTTCCCTTTCCCTGTTTTTGGCCAATTTACTCGGGATTCCCCAATCTACAAGCCAGGCAACTGTTTTATCCGTTTCCGCTGCCTCATTCTATTTTCATGAGTTTAATTCAAAAAAACTGTTTCTTGAAATAGTGCCAACCTGGTTTATCCTGCCTCTCCTGGCTTACCTGATTTGCTATTTTACCGGAAAATATATCTATAATCCATTGCGGAAAAAGGGGGTATTCCTGTCTGCGGCAGTGAACAACCATCCGATGATAAAAATACTTATAATAGCCACATCGCTTTATGTCGCCTTCTCCATTGGCGCAAATAATGTTGCCAATGCTGCCGGGCCCATTGCTGTCATGTCAATAAATGAGTTGGGTGTAAATTTTAGTGAGTCAAATTTCATTTTAATCATCATCCTTTCCACCCTTCTGATTGCCCCCAACTTTGGAATTGGCAGCTCCCTGTTCGGATATAAAATTGTAAAGCATACCGGCAAGGATATTATTATGCTGGGAAAAATTGAAGCGGTAATTATCGCATTCGTTTCAGCCAGCCTGCTTTTGGTTGCCTCAATTTTCAAGGGCATCCCCTCATCCTTGGTTCAGGTCAATGTAGCAGCCATCTTAGGGATTGGCGTAGCCAAACTGGGAGCCAAGAATATTTTCAAGAGGACCCATGTAAGCCGCTTTTTCATGGTTTGGATAATCGCCCCCGTAATGGCTTTTTTATTGACTTTCATTGGATTATACATATTAGAGCATATCAAAAGCTAAACCGCATGGGCTTCTTCCAAAGGTTCTTTAGGTATCTTTCGCTTCGTATTGCCATGCACATTGGTCATCGGCCGGACAAGCGGCGGGGTAACCTGGGCTTTTCCACGCTCCTTGGCCCTCCCCTTTTTCGTATTTACAATATCTCTTATCAACCCTGTCCATTTTTGTGCCAACTGCAATTCTCCCGTTAAGGTTAACAGATCATAATCGTTATTATAAAACTCCAGGGCCAGATCCGGTTCGTGATTATAAAAGGAAAAAACCAATTCAATCAGCTCTATTACATTGACGCTTTCCTTATCGATTTTAACCTTACGTTCATTTTTAGTCATCCTGCAGGCAGAGACAGATGAAACATCAATAAGCTGCCGGATTTCCCTCCCCGGTGTGCAGCGTATAAAGAATAGCTTGCTTTTTTCTCCATGATCAATACCTATAAGGGTTTTATCCCAGGTATCGAAGTGTGAAATGGTAGCATTGTTCTCTCTGGCAAATGCAAGTAAAGGTGCCAGGGTTCTCTTATTCCTGTTCTTTTTTCTTAGGGTGAATAAAACAACCAGCCCGGCAATAGTCAATAGCGTAACTGACCAGCCAATTATAATATTGAAGTCCATTTTTTTATTATTAACAATTTATAAATAAGATTATTAGCGTAATTCACACAGTCTAAACTGTTAAACCACACCAGATGCCTGTCAATAAAATATGGGCTACCAGAAATAATTAAACGGATGGATGATGTCCTTACCTTCAAACCTTACAATATGGTACTCGGCGATTGCGACATAATTTGAGATTTCACTTTTCTTTTTTAACTCGGCATATTCATCCTGTAAAAGTCCACCATATAAGAACTTTTGTAATGTTGGAAATAAACGCTGAAATGCGGATTCGTTTTCTTTATTGGCTGAAGGATTAAATAAATCCGAAGTACCGGAAACAATGATTGGATTATCTGAAGCTGATGATTCAACTGCAATATTTCCAATATGCCGTGTTTCTGCGTGTGCAAATCCCCGCACATTGAAAACAAAGCACAAAAAGAACAAACCCGCCAAAATGAAAAACCGCTTCATCAAATTTTTCTATTTTGACGGGAATTCCTTCAGGGGTAACAAAAAATTGAATCCCCCGCGTCCCCTAATTCAGGGCAGCCAGTGCATCCTTGAGCCGCTGCATGGCCTTCTCCAGGTTCTCATCCGAATTGGCATAGGAGATCCGGACACATCCATCCGCTCCAAATGCCGAACCGGGAACCGTGGCAATGTGGCCCACCTCCAGGAGGTAGATGCAAAGGTCCATGTCATTTTCGATTTTACGACCACCCGCCGACTTGCCTATGTAGCTGCTGAAATCGGGAAATACATAAAATGCTCCGCCAGGCACGGCGCACTTCACACCCTTGATCTGATTTACATGGCCCAGGATCAGGTCGCGCCTGCGAAGGAAAGCATCACGCATCTCAGTTACGCAGCTCTGATCTCCGTTCAGTGCTTCCAGGGCAGCCCTCATGGCAATGGAAGTAGCCCCGGATGTTACCTGACCCTGCAGCTTGCTGCATGCTTTCACCAGCCATTCGGGTCCGGCCATGTAGCCGATCCTCCAGCCCGTCATGGCATAGGCCTTTGAAACCCCGTTGATGATCACACAACGGTCTTTGATCTCATCGAACTGTGCGATGGACTCGTGTCCGCCAACAAAGTTAATATGTTCGTAAATTTCATCGGCAATCACATACACTCCCGGGTGTTTGGAAAGCACCTTGGCCATTGCAGCCAACTCACTCTTTGTATAAACGCTGCCGGTAGGATTGGAAGGTGAGCAGAGCAACAGCGCCTTGGTTTTTGGGGTAATGGCATCTTCCAGCTGCTGAGCCGACATCTTGAACTCATTTTCCACAGTGGTATCCACGATCACATTCACCCCTTCCGCGATCTTCACCTGTTCGGCATAACTGACCCAGTAGGGAGCAGGAACAATCACCTCTTCACCCTTATCGATCAGGCACATGATCACGTTTGCAAGCGCGTGCTTTGCACCCACACTGACCATGATGTTGGAGGGCTTATAATCCAGGTTGTTCTCGCGTTTGAATTTCTCAGCAATGGCTTTCAGCAGATCAGGATAGCCGTTCACGGGGGCATAGTGGTGCCAGGGCCCGTCAATGGCTTTTTTGGCAGCTTCCCGGATGTGTTCGGGGGTCATAAAATCGGGTTCCCCCACACTAAGATTGATCACATCGACTCCTTTTTCCTTCAATTCACGCCCTTTCTGATTCATGGCGATGGTAGCCGAAGGAGAAAGGGAATTAATTCTTGCTGAAAGTTGTTCCATAAGTAAATTATTAAATTTGTGGACTATTGCATTTCGGGGGATAAAAATACGCTTTTCGTGACATTTTTACGTTAATATTGCAATAAGCAGTATCAAAAATTAATCAACATGGAGGTTTTGCTTGAAATCCTTAAGTATACAGTACCTGCACTGATTGTTTTCCTTACCGTCCTGGTGATGCTCAGGACCTGGTCAAAGAACGAGGACAAGAGGCGGAAGAATGAATTTAACCTGCACATTTCCGATGATATTCTCCCTGTAAGGCTCCAGGCTTACGAGCGCAGCATCCTTTTGCTGGAGCGGATCTCTCCCGAATCGATGGTCTTGCGCCTCAGCCGGAACGACTATACCGCCCGCCAGCTCCTGCAGGAACTGCTCACCAGTGTCACTTCCGAATTTGACCACAACATTGCCCAGCAGACCTACATGAGCAGTGAAGCCTGGGAGAAAGTGAAGGCTGCCAAGAACCAGGTCATCAACCTGATCAACGATACCGCCAAGGAAGTAAATCCCGATGCCAAAGGAACCACCCTGGGCAAACTGATCCTGGAACGCCTCGCAGAACTGAAAAACCCCCCGTCCCAGGTCGCCATCGACTTCCTGAAACAGGAGGTGAAGATGTTGTTTCTTTAACCCGCTGGATCCGTTCCAGAAATTAAATCCCCAGGATTCTGAAGCACCCACATGGAAACTCACATGGCCCTTGGCTATGGAGGAAAAAAAAATTCGTTCCGGCGGAAACGCCGGGAAAGCCCATCCCTGCCTCAAGCCCCCAGAACGAAGTGATCTACCTTTCATAAACAGCCCCGGCCATCACATCAAACCATCCCGGCTGGAAACCAATGATGTTTTTCAATGTGGTTTTTTCCGCCTCTTTCAAAATTGCAATATCCTCCCCAAACCGGTATCCGACCTTCAGGCCAAACCACGGCGAAAAATTCTCATCGCCGCCCGAAAAACCAACCCCTTCAGAAGCCATCACACCACCATCGATGGTATACTGAAATTTCTTCTTTCCGAAATAGCTTACCCCTACAGGCAGGTAAAACATGGGGTAACCATCAAAAGTGACCGAGCCGGATAAACCTGTAAGGAGGTTCAACCTGTGAACCCTTGGATTGGTAAGGTAGTTATACTGTTTGCCTTCAGGGTATGAATCTCGGAAGGATCGTTTTGGCCATTGGCCGCAAGGGATAAACCCAGGATAATAAGTGAAGTTGTGATGAATTTCATATTGGATGCAGCAACCGCATAAAAGCAGTGGGATGCAAAGCTAATACTATTTAGAATGATTCCAAGTAATTGATTAATATTAAACCTATGTATATTTAATATTTTTTCTATGTATTTTCGATTTTATATATATGTATTTTCAATATTTATTATATGGAATTTCAATTATTTATGTACATTTGCCTAGATATATCCAGACCCATCAATATGTTATACAGGCAACTATCTGATTATTTAAGAGAAGACCTAAAGTACTATCCCATTATTGGTTTAACCGGTCCTCGTCAATCGGGAAAGACAACCTTACTCAAACATATGTTCCCTGATTTCACATATGTTTCATTGGAGGATCCCGATCAAAGATACTTTGCATCGAATGATCCCAGCCAATTCCTTAAAAAATTCCCCGCCAGAGTAATTATAGATGAGGCTCAAAAAGTCCCATCCATATTTTCATACCTGCAAACTTATGTTGATTCGAAAGGGCAGACCGGGCAATATATCTTATCCGGATCTCAAAATTTTCATTTCATGGAAAGTATTACTCAGAGCCTTGCAGGTAGAATTTCAATCCAGAGATTATTCCCCCTGGATATTGATGAACTCAAACATGCTAAACTCCTTCATGAAGATTGGGAATCACTGGTTTTAAAGGGGGCTTATCCCGCCCTGTACAGTAAGAACATCCCTTCGCGGAAATATTACAGCAATTACCTGGAAACCTATATCAAGCGTGATGTTTCCGCACTTCGGAACGTACATGACACGAAACTGTTTGAAGATTTCATTTTACTCTGCGCATCGCGAACCGGCCAATTGTTGAATCTGAATAATCTGGCATCAGAATGCGGAATTACATTTCCGACAGCAAAAGCCTGGCTGTCTATCCTGGAAACCAGCTATATAATCTTCCTGGTCCATCCATATCATGAAAACTTTTCCAAGAGGGTAGTGAAGTCGTCGAAATTATATTTTTACGATACCGGACTGGCAACCTTTCTACTGGGAATCAGGGATACTAATGAGTTGCTGAAGCCGGTTACCAGAGGAATGCTCTTTGAAAATTTCATGGTATCTGAATTGATCAAAAGAAACTATCATAAGAATCAATTAAGAAGTTTCTGGTTTTGGAGAGATTCCAACGGTCATGAAGTCGACTTGCTCGAAAAAACCGCTTCAGGCTTTGACATCTTTGAAATCAAATCAACGAGTACCATCATGCCGGACCTGATAAAGGGACTTGGTACCTTTGATAGAATCACCAACGGCAGGGTAAGAACCAAAACACTTATTTATAGTGGTGATGAAGACCAGGACCGGACCCACTTCAGAGTCCGGAGCTGGAAATCATCTGACATTTAAAAACCCGATTGAAGATTACTTGATCAATTCCACACTGCGCTTCACAAAGGCAGCCAGGTCCTCGCCTTTCAGCTGGTTGTTGGCCAGCAGGGCCAGGTCGATGAGCTGTTTCACAAGCTTCTGCCCTTTTCCGTGCTTTTTGAGCATCTCTATGCGCTTGTCCTCCAGCTCGCGCAGCTTCTTGTTCACTGTCTCCATCTGGTCCTTCTCGCTCTGGGGAACCTCTTCAGCCTTCTTGCCCTCTTTGGCCTTTTCGAGCAGTTGCTTCTCTTCCGAAAGGCCTTTTTTCTCGGTACGGAGTTCTTCAAGTTTCGCACCCAGTTTTTTCTCGGTCCCCTCAACAATCCGGTTTACAAGCGGGTGGTTTGCATTGACCACCAGGTTGTATGAATCGGGGAAATTGCCGTACATGGAGGCCTGGCCGCTCATCTCCTGCATGTCCTTCATGCGGCGCATGAATTCGCTCTGGGTGATCATCACCGGGCTGTCCTGCTCACCCAGGGACTCATAGCTTACAAAGTAATTCATCTCCTGTCCGGGGAGCTGTGACTGGAACACGGGGGTCAGGTCGGCCTGCTGATCCGTGGTCAGCCTGGACTCCCTGGCCTCATCCTTGTCGATGAGTTTGTCGATGACATCCGAATCCACACGGGCAAACCTCGCTTCTTTGAGTTTGGGCTCCAGGTGGTTCAGGAAATGGGTATCCAGCTGTCCGTCCATAAGCAATACATCATATCCTTTGGCCCTGGCCGCCTCAATATAACTGTATTGCTCTGCTTTTTCGGTTGCATACAGGTAAACCAGCGATTTGTTTTTATCGGTCTGCTTCTCCTTGATCAGTTGCTCATACTCCTCCAAGGTGAAATACTTGCCATCCACATTCTTCAGCAGTGCAAATTTCTCAGCCCTTTCGTGGAACTTCTCCTCCGACAACATGCCGTATTCGATAAAGAGCTTCAGGTCGTCCCATTTTTTCTCGAATTGCTCCCTGTCGTTCTTAAAAATCTCTTCCAGTCTGTCCGCCACCTTCTTGGTGATGTGGGAAGAGATCTTCTTCACATTGGAGTCGCTTTGCAGGTAGCTTCGGGATACATTCAGGGGAATATCGGGAGAATCCAGCACCCCATGAAGCAGGGTCAGGAACTCGGGTACTATTCCCTCAACCGAGTCGGTCACGAATACCTGGTTGCAGTACAACTGGATCTTGTTCTTCTGGATTTCAATGTTGCTCTTGATCTTGGGGAAATAAAGAATTCCGGTAAGGGTGAAGGGGTAGTCCACATTCAGGTGAATGTTGAACAGGGGCTCGTCAGCGATTGGGTAAAGCTTCCGGTAGAAGGCTTTATAGTCCTCATCCTTTGCCTCAGCCGGCGGCAGGGTCCACAGAGGCTTCGTATCGTTAATGATATTGTCCTTGTCCGTTTTAACCTCTTTGCCGTCCTTCCACTCCTTTTCCTTGCCAAAAGCGATCTCTATGGGGAGGAACTTGCAGTACTTCTCCAGCAGTCCGCTGATTTTGTTCTCCTCCAGGAACTCCTTGCTCTCTGAATCAAGATGCAGGGTAATTTCCGTTCCCCTGTTCTCCTTTTTCGTTTCTTCCAGGGAATACTCAGGGCTACCGTCACAACTCCAGGCCATGGCCTTGGCATCCTCCTGCCACGAAAGGGTCTTGATCTCCACTTTGTCCGAAACCATGAAAGAAGAGTAGAATCCCAGGCCAAAATGGCCGATAATGGCATTGCTGTCTTTCTTGTACTTTTCGAGGAAATCTTCGGCACTGGAGAATGCGATCTGGTTGATATACTTCTCAACCTCCTCGCCGGTCATCCCGATTCCGGCATCGGAAACGGTCAGGGTTTTTTTCTTTTTATTCAGGTCAACCCGTATGGTCAGGTCACCCAGCTCTCCTTTGAATTCGCCAACCGAAGCAAGGGTTTTGAGCTTCTGTGTGGCATCCACCGCGTTGGAGATAAGTTCCCTTAAGAAAATCTCATGATCCGAATAGAGAAACTTCTTGATGATGGGAAAAATATTCTCCGTGGTAACATTGATCTTACCTGTTGTCATTGTTCTGCTGTTTAAATGTTTTACATCTGTCCCGGAAGAGACAATTACCATACCAAGGGGAAGAATCTGACAATACGTCAGTTTGGCATCCTTGCGTCTATGTCTTCCCTGAAAATCCAGGTGCCTTCGCTGAATTCGAGTCCGTCGAACGAGCCATCGGGCCCGTAAAACTCGAAGTTGTTCTTATAGATGGGATCAAGCGGCACCAGGTGGTCAAAGGCAATCAGATCCAGGGTTGGATCGTAGCGGACCGAGATGGTCACCTGGTCTGAGTATTCCAGCACAATCCGGTCCACCCGGTCGCGCCCGTTGAAAAAAACTTCTTTGTCAAACCGGGGGGTATTGCGCTGGATTGACAGCACTTCAACCGATTTGATGTTGGACCGTGAGTCGTTGAAATCCATTCCCAGAAGGGTGTACAAGGTTTTTCGTTTCCCCTGAATGGTGATAATTCCATAATAAAGTTTCCCGTACCAATCCTTTGTGGTCTGATCCGCCCTGTAGACACTTCGCTGTGGTTTCATGTTATCCACAAGCGGAAATACAGCTATCTTCTCCCGTTTCTGTGCCATCTGGATGTATCCAAAGTACCTGTAGGTATCCGGATCATCCATCACGTGCCAGGTGAAAATCCTGAGTTGTTTGTCATCCGATGTTTTCACCCCGATCCGGTCCAGTTTGCTCCAGGGGTACTCCATGGCTCCCGGAAAGGACAGGATTTCAGGCATCATGGACCGGATCCGGTCCAGCACCAATTCCGGATTGGTCAGGCTGTCGCTGTATAGCTGTTCGAAAAGGCCCTTCAGTTCATTTTCTCCTGTGATGAGCTGAGAAGCTTCGGTTTCCTGGGCCAACAGCCGGGCCCCAATAATCAGCAGAAAAAATATGGAAAGGTTCCGGAGCATCATTCTATATGAACGGTAATTTGGCCGATTTCTTATTTGATTATTTCATCGAGGGTGGAGCGGACCAGTTTGATGGAATGATCCACCTCTTCAGGGCTGATGACCAGCGGGGGTGCGATCCTGAAGGAGTCGGAGGAGAAAAGGAACTGATCGATCACCAGTCCGTTCTGAAACGCTCTCGCAAGGAAATCACCCACATCCACACCCTCCTTCAGCACCACGGCAAGGAAGAGTCCCCTGCCCCTGATCCCCCTGATCAGCGGATGGTTCAACCCTTTCCTGTACAGTTGTTCCATCTCCAGAGCATGCTTCATCAGTCCATCCCTTTCCACCACGCGCTGCGCTGCCAGTCCGGCCGCACAACAAACCGGGTGTCCGCCAAAAGTGGTGATGTGACCCAGGGGTGGATCAAAGGTTAATTTGCTCATGACCTCTTTGGATGAGATGAAGGCACCCAGGGGCATCCCGCCACCAAAGCTTTTGGCCAGGCACAGGATATCCGGAACCACACCGTAGTGCTCAAAGGCAAAAAGGTTGCCGGTACGCCCCATGCCGGTCTGGATCTCATCGAAGATCAAAAGGGCACCCGCCTCATCACACCGCTTTCTGACTGCCGGAAGAAAACCGGTTTCAGGTTCTATGATACCGGCTTCGGCCTGAATGGGTTCCACCACCACCGCTGCCACACTTTCATCAATCAGGGAAAGTTCCTCCCCTACATTAAAACGAAGAAGTTTGATACCCGGCAGTAGCGGCAGAGAACCCGACCGGGCCTTCTCATCCCCCAGGATACTCAGCGCACCATGGGTGCCTCCGTGATAGGCATTTCTGAAAGCGCGGAATTCACCCCGGCCTGTATAGCGTTTGGCCAGTTTCATGGCCCCGTCGATGGCTTCACTTCCCGAGTTTACAAAGAAGACATTGTCAAGCGATGCTGGCAGTTTTTCCGCCAGCCACCCGGCATAGGCTACCTGGGGCGACTGAACAAACTCTCCGTAAACCATGGTATGAAGGTACCGGTCTGCCTGGGCTTTTATGGCCTCTACCACCTCGGGGTGCCTGTGCCCTACTGCCGAAACGGAAACGCCCGACACCAGGTCGATATAAGCTTTCCCGGAGGTGTCATAAAAGAAAATCCCTTCAGCCCGGTCAATTTCAAACTGGAGGGATCCATCAGATGTCTGCGCCACATGACGCAAGAACAACTGCCGGTTCGAGACCATGAGCTATTTGATAATCAGATTGATATCCCGCATCAGCTTCTCCTTGTAGGATTTGCCGATGGGAATGGACTTATCGCCGTCCGCAACCCGGATGATCACTGAATTGTCTTCAATGACATTGATGCAGCTGGTATTCACAATGAAGGAGCGGTGTACCCTGGTAAATTTCGCTCCGGGCAACCTCTGTTCTATGGCCTTCATGGTAAAGTGGATGGTGAATTTCTCGGCAAAGGTATTAAAGATCACGTAATTCTCCAGTGCCTCCACCCAGAGGATATCATCATATTTGAGCTTTACCAGGGTAGCGTTCTTCTTGATAAAGATCTCATCCTTGCCAATTGCCTCGGCAGTCATCTGCTCAAAGCGTTTGAAAGCCTTGGCAACCGCCCTGTAGAAACGACCGTAATCCACCGGTTTCAGCAGATAATCGGTCACATCATGTTCGTATGAATCAACTGCATACTTGCCTTTGGAAGAAACAATAATGATCTGTGGAGGATTCTTCAGGGTATTGAGCAACTCAAGCCCGGTCATTTCCGGCATCTCGATATCCAGGAAAATCAGATGGATCTCATCATGCTTCTTCAGGATGTTGATACCTTCTACCGGATCCCCGCTGGAAGATATCAGTTCCAGTCCGTCCGTTTTCTGAATAAATTCCTCGATAATCCTCCTGGACAGGGTATCATCATCAATGATCATGCAGTTCATGCGCAAAAGTATTTAATCAAGCAAAGTTATATACTGGTCTACCAAAACGACCTGTTAATCAAAGGTAATCAAATTCCCTTTCAATAAAAAAAACAGGGATCAAATTGTGGAACTGTACTCCCTGCGAAACTTATTCTCAATTTGTTCTGCCATCCGGATGGTGTTTCGCAACCAATTCAACAGAATGGGCCCCTTCTCCTCCTCTCCCAGCCGCCAGTCCAATGTTGATTCTTCCAATCGCTTCCTTAGCCGGGACAGTATAACAGCTGCCGATACCGAAATGTTGTAGCTTTCCGTAAATCCCACCATGGGGATCCGGATAAATTCATCAGCCAGTTCAAGTGCCCGGAGTGTGAGTCCGTTCAGTTCTGTCCCGAACAAAAGGGCAGCCTTCCCCTTTTCAAGGTCGAAGGTTTCGGGAGTGGTCCCTTCCCTGTGGGGCGAAGTGGCCACGATCCTGTACCCCTTCTTCTTCAACGCTTCCACCGCCCTGGTTATATGGGTTCCTCCCATTGGGTCCGGCTTCCTGTTGTGCAGTCCCCGGCTGATTTCCGCTCCTCCGTTGTAATGGTGAATGGTTAGCCACTTGTTGGATCCAAGTGCAATATCGACATTGACGTCGTATTCATTGTTCTGTTCCACTACATACACATCCTGGATTCCGGTACAGTCGCAGGTTCGCATGACAGCACTGGCATTGTGCGACTGGTACAGGTCCTCCAGTACAACGGTGATATAACGGGTCCTTTCCGACAGGACCCGGTGAAAAAGGGTAAGCTTGTTCTCGGTCACAAAACCGGACATATGTCTGATCAGCTCCTCTGTATATTGATCCATCCTTCAAAGATAAACACAAAAAAAAGGGGGCAAAAGCCCCCTTGACAGTCAGTCCAAAATGTCTTTACTTAACTGCATCTCCAAGCTCACTTCCAGCTTTGAATTTTACAACCTTCTTGGCTTTGATTTTAATCTCAGCACCTGTTTGCGGGTTGCGGCCGGTCCTTGCGCCTCTTTCTGAAACTGAGAATGATCCGAAGCCCACGAGAGCAACGCGATCACCTTTTTTCAATGCACCAGTTGTAACAGCGATAAAAGCGTCAAGAGCCCTTTTGGCATCTGCTTTAGTCAAGTTGGCATCAGCAGCAATAGCATCTATTAATTGTGCTTTGTTCATAATAAAATGAATTTAAGGGTTAGTAAATGTTTTTTCTAAATATTTTCGCCAAATTCTATACAAATATAATTTTTTCTCAATGCCGTCCAAGAAACCACCCATAAAAAATCGCTGAAATGTTGATAAATGCTAGGTTTTTGGTGATAACCTATTTTCGACTCCCCCTCCACCAGCCCGATTTTTGACCCTTCATCCTTTCCTTCCTGGTTTTTCGACCAAAGCGCCTGAATAGTCCGTCAACACTAGCCTACTCCTTAATACATGGAAAAACCGCCCCTCTCCCAAATATTCATTTCCACATTCCATATTTTTACTAATTTTGCGGCCCGGAGGAATGGCAGAGTGGTCGAATGCGGCGGTCTTGAAAACCGTTGTTCGCTCGCGCGAACCGGGGGTTCGAATCCCTCTTCCTCCGCAAAGCATCTCAAAGCCCGTACACGAAAGTGTTCGGGTTTTTATTTGGTGCTTACCGAACCAAACTTGTTTGAGTGAGGGAAGCAGCAAATAAAAACATATTGCGAACGAAGTGAGCGATGGGTTTTGAGATGATTTGCAGGGCCTCCCCCCCTGGGATCACAAAGTAATCCCTCTTCCTCCGCATAATGAATCAAAATCCGTTCATGCAAATGAGCGGATTTTTCTTTTGGGGCAGATCGAACCATGATTGCATGAGTGAGATCGGTGACAAAATGAAAAACATTATGAGCGCAGCGAGTAATGGATTTTGATTTTTTATGCCGGCCTCCCCCTTATGGGATCAGGTACTAATCCCTCTTCCTCATAGTAATCCCTCTCGATATGATAGTCCAACTTAATCGCTAGAACAGATGATTACATTACTCTAGCAACACCTTTTTAATGATGTTGTGGTTAGATTGAATCCTAATAAAATAGAGCCCTGCGGGCAGTCCGTCGCGCTCGATGATCGTGGTTTCCCCTTGGGCGTAGTCGATTTGCCTGACCACCTGTCCGACCATATTGAGCAACTGGATACCTTTTATCTTATCAAGATTTCGGATTTCAAGAGTTGCATAGGTGCTCAGTGGATTGGGGTAAAGGCGAACCACGGGAGTGAAATCTGCACCCTGGATAGTTACTGCCGGATCCGTGGGGTCCACAACAAATTCAATTTCATAGGTTATCGATGGTGCTCCCAATTCAGCTGTAACAGTAACTTTTGTGATTTTTTGTTTTCTGTCAAAGCCCTTCAAATTCGTGGCAGGTACCACGACAACACTGGCATTCTCATCCGATGTTGTATAGGTGACCTCGGGTACTGCCGTGGTTCCGAAAGGCAGGGTATCCACATAGCTCAATACCTGCGGGTCGAAAGAAGGTACCATCTTGCCGATGCTTTCTTCCAGGCTACTCAGGGTAGCATCGAGGGAAAGCAATTGAAACAGTACAGAATAGCTTTTCTGAGTTGACTGGTCAGAAGAATGCACCGTTATGGTGCCTGTTCTTTCTACGTCCAGCACAGAGGAAAGATCGACCGGTTCCTCAACAAGAACTTCGGCAAGTGGATCAACCGGTACAAGCATCAGGGCAGCAATCGAAGTACATGTGTCGGGGATGCCAATCTCATAGTTTAAAACCTCACTTTGAAACGCGGGTTCTACGGCACGGGGGCCGAAATAGATATTGGCGAGGGCTGCCTCCGGGAAAAGGGGAAGCGGCCAGCTTGATTCAAGCGCTCCGATATCAATCCATTCATCAGAAACATGGGGTCTGGGATTGCCTGAAAGATCCAGGGCAGGGGCAATATACATCCTATCACCGATCATGACCGAATCTATGCCGCGTCCTATACCCGGACTTGATTCGGACTGGGAATAGGATCCTGCCTCAAAAACCGGTTTCATGTAGGTATTGTCAAATGCAGAAGCAGGATCTCCCACCAAAAGTGCCTGATCAAGAATATTCTGGCAGAGGATCAATCCGGTATGGGAAGTTGTTTCGCCCTGGAAGAAGACGTTCCGCTTCTCATCCTCAGCATCCGACCATAAGGTGTTGTTTACCAAAACTATATCGCTGGCGTCCTCGTAAAAGCCCAGGCTGTTTCCATTCAGTTCCGCTGCATTGCTCATGAGGGTATTGTTGATCAGATCAATTCCTTTGCCCTTGAAAAGAATTCCGCCACCATATCCCTCTACATTATTCCCTGCAATGATGTTATTCTGAAACTGTGCCCTGAAGCTCTCGAATGAGCTAAAAAGGGAAATACCGCCCCCATACCCTTCATTGCCAGAACTGAGCGCCTTATTATCAGTAATGATATTGTTTCGGAATAAGCCAATCTGGGTAGAATAGGGCAACAGTGAGACAAACAATCCTCCTCCTTCAACGGAGGATGTCGAAAGGGAGTTTTGTTGAATTGTATTATTTTCAACCAGAAAGCCTCCTCCTATCAGGGCCGCTCCTCCGCCATATGCACCACCTGATCCGCTGAGTACGGAATTGCTTTTGATCATATTATTCCTCAGGACAATGACCTGGCCATCACCTGCCCGGGCCATCACCCCGCAACCTAAAAAAGTCCAAACATTGAAGGGAGGAAGGATTGTGTTGCCTTCAATGATATTGAATGTGGCTTTCCCTCCGGAATGATGGAAAAAGATGCCCCCTCCAGACATGCAAACCTCATCGGGCCAAGATTCAAAAATTTGACTCGTTTTCGTTCCCGATCCGCCTGTAATGGTAAATCCTGTAATGACCGAAGCAGAGTCTTCTCCTGATTTGAAACTGATTACCGATGCAGCATCCGGATTTGCTGCCTGGCTCCCGTCAATAATAGTCCGGGAGATATGGGAGGTATCGCGATCAAGGATGAACTGGCTGGCCACCGTAATGGCCTTGCCTTTAAAATTGATGTTCTCGAAGTAGATTCCCTCATCCACAAGAATAGTATCACCTGGAGAGGCTGCCTCGATTCCGGCCTGAATGGTAGAATAATCTGCAGGGATGTGGACCAGCTGTGCCTGAAGGGAAAAAGCACAGCAAACAAATGCAATCAGAAAGTAAATTTTTTTCATAGCTGTTCATCTTTGGTTTAACATGAAAATGGAAATGATTTCCACTGAATACAATTTCCAAAAAACCACCAGGTGGCACATAGCAGCTATGTTGTGAAAACTTTCAATTTTTATGAGGTAATTGCAATTATGTTGCAGAAGACACAAACAATGCAGGAGAACGAATTATTTTGATTTTAGATGGTGGTAAGGGCTTAATCCAATTTCATCCACAATTTTAATAAAGCGTGGATCGTCGCGGAGCAAATCAAAATCGGGATTTGTGGCAATAAGGTTAAAGTACGTATAAAGTCGATTTGGGGATTCCATGTTCTTGTGGAACCAATATATCGATTCTTCTGCATTTCCAATAAGTGCGTTCCACCAGGCTATAAAAAAAGGATGACCAGACATCCCGCTAATTGGGATGGGTCTGTTCGTATTCACATCAATCAGCCAGGTAAATAATCCGTCTATGCCCCCTTTGTCGTAGACATCACCAATCTCCTCCGAATATTGAACCTCACCCTGATAATGTTTGGAGATGGTTTGTAGCATATGCATTGCTTCTTTTCCTTTACCCAATTTTGCATAATTGAGAAAGAACAACCATTCGTTTTCAATAAAACCAGGTTTGAGATCACGCGCACCTAGACAGGCATCTATTGCCTTGTCGAATTTTCCTTCGAAATAATATATCCATGCGTTCAAATTCTGCACCACCCAAAAATAGGGTTCCAGGTCAAGAGCCCTGCCAAGCTGCCTGCGGGCCTCCCCGATTGGGCCGGTAATCATTAAAAATTGTGCATACCATTGCCGCGAGGAGGCGAAATTCGGATTTAACTGGATCGAAGTTTCCAATTCCTTTCCTCCATCTTCAAAATTACGCTCTCCCCAAACCAGGAAAGCTCCAAGGACCGCATGTGCAGCCGCACAATCGGGATCAATCTCAAGCGCTTTCAGGCACAAACTTCTGGCTTTTAGAAATCCTTCATTTGTCCCTAACACCCCCCACGCAGATAAATTAAACCACGCGTTGGCCAATCCCGCGTATGCTTCCGAAAAGGTTGAATCTTCAACAATTGCCTTTTCATAATACTGAATACAGTTTTTCAATCCATCTATGTCAAAATCGGAACGCTGATCACTGTTGGCCTTATGAAGTAAAAAACGGCCCTGCAAATAATATTTGTATGCCGTGGAGTTTTGGGTATGAATTTTCTTAATCTGCCTGATCTCAGACTCAGGAAGGACGGCATTCACTTTAGATGCAACCTGCAAGGCTATCTCGTCCTGAACCCCATAAATATCCTCCATTGTCCTATCGAAATTGGAGGACCACAAATGATCTTCCCGATGCGCATCGATTAGCTGAACACTAAGCCTGAGCTTTTCATCATAGATGCGCAAGCTTCCTTCAAGCACATATTTTACATTCATCTTCCTGGCAATTTCACGAGCTGAAAGCGTGCTTTCTCGAAACTTCTCACCCGAAGTCCTTGATGAAACCCTTAGCGAAGTTATCCAGTACAGATTATTAAGGATATCTTCCGTAATTCCATCAGCAAAATATTGATTATTGGGATTATCGCTGAGATTTTTAAATGGAAGCACAATGATTGATAAATCCTTGTGCTTGTCTTTAATAAAATGGGTATAAAGAACCCAGGCCAGGGCAATCACTATCAAACCAAAAACGGTAAAAAAATAACCCTTGTGCCTGATAAAATTTCTTCGTACCCAACGGGTTGGTTTCGGATTGTTTAATTCAATCCCGTTTTTTTCAACGACCTTTTTTTCCACAGCTCCATCCAGCGAAAACCGCTTTTTTACCTCACCCGGCGGAAAACCATAATATTCATGAAAACAACGATTAAAATAGGCCGGACTGCTGAAACCTACCATGTAAGCAATTTCGGCTGCTGATGCTTCCTTCTGCTGAAGCATTTTCATGGCATTTTTCAAGCGGACGGCAGAGATAAACTGGCTGATTGTTTGGTTGGTATGGGCCTTCAACCGGCGATGCAATTGCGAGCGACTAATGCCCATTTTACCAGCCAGTTCGGAAACTCCAAACTGACCATTGTTCATGTTGGCCTCCGTAATTTCTGTAAGCCGGTTTAATAGAGCACTTTCATCATTGGTATTAACAGCCATGAAGGATCTTATTCACCTATGAATCAGCAATTATTGCATGCATAAATTACGACTTAATATAAACCTAAACAAGACAATGAAGGCCTATTTCATTTTTCAATAATGTTGATGAAATTGAACCGGGGATGACAATGTCATCCTTCTCCTCCGCCAAAATGAAAAGCAGACTAATGAAGAAGCCTGAAAATCAGTGTGATTTCAGACTTCTTCAAAAATATAAATCACAACTTCACAATTTTCCTTGTTGATACATGGTCTTCCGACTTGATGTTTATGAAGTAAATGCCTCTGGCAAATGGAGACAGGTCTAGTATGTAGGTGGGATCAGCAATCTCTTTTTCCAAAAGAAGTTGTCCATTTAACTTGGTTAGCTGCAGTGTATATTCCCCGCTGGCGTTGGCCTCAATGGTGATTTCACTGGCCGTTGGATTGGGATATATGCGGAACTCCCTTGCCACCTTCGAAGAAATGCCTGTTGAAACAATCGAAATGGACAGACTCGCAGTATCGCTGAAACATCCCAGATCAGATTCTGCCACCGATTTGATAAGTCCGCTGGCTCCTGCCCCCCATTGTATATCAACCACATTGGTACCTTGGCCGGAGACTACATTTCCTCCCTCCACATTCCAATGGAACAAGTAGTTCGCCTGATTTGAGACAGAATATGTACCTGTCTGAAAATTTTTGGCATTGGTGGTTCCGATTATTTCACCAATCGTCGTTTTTTCAGGAGTGGTAATTTCTATGCTGTCTACCATACTACATTCTTGTGCATCAATTACTGTTATTATATAGTTCCCGGCTGCCAACATTCCATTGGATTGCTGTGCCTGCTGATCCGACCAGATGAATTCATATCCTGGTGTTCCTCCACATACAGGATGCCAGTGTGCTATCCATAGAAAACCGTAGTTCCGGGAAGATTGATTCTATGCTGTCGACTACGGTGCATCCTGTCGCATCTGTCACTGTCACAGAATACTTCCCATCTTCCAATCCGCTTACCTCACCGGTTTTCATTCCATTAGACCAGAGATAGATATAAGGCTCTCCATCGATAAAAGGCGTCCCGCCCTGCACAACCACCCGCGCAGTATCATTCATCATTTCAACCTGTGCGTTCATCTCCTGATTTACGACCAATGTATCACTGGTTTCATTGCTACAACCCAAGGGAATGGTTGATGTAAGGATAACTTCATAGGCTCCGGATTCTGCATAAGTGTGCGAGGGAGATGCTTCGCCGGAAGTAGTGCCGTCTCCAAAATCCCACGCAAAGGTCATCTCCCCTGAGCTTACATTGCTGGTATTGATGAATTGGACCTCTTCCGCGTAGCAGACATCATTTTTTGTAAATCCTGCCTGCGGGGTAACGGATATCTCCACCTCTTTGGTGGTGTCCCCATAACAGCCTAAAACCGTATAAGCCCTTAAAGTTACAGAGTGCGGATCTGATGTTTCAAATACATGAGAAGTATTCTGTGCTTTTGTTGTATCTCTGTTATCAAATATCCATTCGTAGCTGGCAATCGATCCCGTCTCCACAGAAGCAAATCCTGCCAAAGGAATCTCCTGGCCTGCACAATCAACTGAATAGGTGAAATCTACATGCGGCACCTTGCTGCTGTATCTGTTGACTATAAGGGTGTCGTTGTTTATATTGTCATCATTGGAACCAATTAGCCAAATTTTGAATTGGTAGGTCCCATATCCGGCCAGATCCTGTGTGCTGTTGAACGTGTATATAATATCGTTGGTAAGGGCACCGGGAACAGTATCAATGTCTATAGCTCCTCCGTTGACCTGGTAGGCCACCTTCAGATTCATAAAAGGAACATCTCCGTATTGATTGATCACAATGGTGACCGAATCATTGCTGGTAAGGCCACAGCTTAATGTTGGGCTGAGCAACCTGGTAATTCCAAAATCGACCAGGTATTCATCAGCGCCCACATCGGGGGCCGATTGGTTCCTGAGTTCTCCGTCTATATCCAGAAGCACACCTGATGCTGCAATCCCTGCTCCATTGATGGCCCGCTGCGTTGGTCGCAGCTCCTCCTCATCCAGATAGAATGGATTCAACAAACTGGAATTGGCATCTGCATTGATGGCCAAACCCCAGGAAGCCAGGTCTGAATACAGTGTACCCAGATAGGATCCGAACTCATCCCCTGCACTGTAGTAATCATTGTAATCCCAGTCAGATGCACTTACATCAATATCAATCAGTGCAGCCAATCCCCCCCATTGTTGGCCAGGATATTATTCTTCACTATATAATCTGTACCGCCCAATACCTCCAGACCTATCCCGTTGGCTACATCCGTGCCTGTGATATTCACACTGTTGAACACAATCTCTGAGCCGGTCCCGTTGGCCCTTAAACTAATCCCCTTGGCTATGCCCACCCCCTCGGCCTCCACAAAGTTGTTGGCCACAAGATTATTTGCCCCGTCCACAATAATCCCTGTCCCTGCCTGGATGTTCAGAAAACGGTTCTCTGTTACTGTACTGTTACTGGCTGTTATATGAATCCCACTTCCGGCTATTACTCCTGTGACTGTATTATTTGTGAAAATGCCATTGCTGCCTTCCCACCAGATCCCCAGATCCTTTATATTCTCAAAACGATTGTTTCTGAATTTGCATTCAGCATTGGAAACCCTTGCATACAATCCATGACTCTGATAGTTCCTCACCATGTTTGAATCTACCTCCGTTAATCCCTGCGGGTTGATAATCTGAATACCCCGGCCTGCATAGGTGATGTTGGTCCCGTTCAGGGTGTTGTGCTTCACATATATATTATCCCCGTTATCTATTGCGATGCCATGTCGTGTACCTCCATCTGAATTATTCGTAATGAAGTTCTCCTCAATGCTCAGGTATTTAGTATTTGTGCCCCGAACATAAACTCCGATACCATTCGCTGAAGAGCTATAACCTCTGTGAAATACGTTAATCACATTTTGGCTCAAAGAACTATTTCTGCTATTAACCAATTCTACCCCTCTAGTATTTGCAGAACTACTTGTTCCTCTATTTGTATGGGTAACGGTGTTTAAATTAATTGCTACACCTGCAGAACTTTCAGAATAAATGCCTGTAAGAGTAGCGGATATTGCATCATACCTATAAATGGTATTATTATTAACACTTACAATCGTATCGTAATTAATAATTAACATCCGCATCCGGTTCTCTGTTACCTCAATATCTTTACTCCGGTTAACGGTGAAATCCTGTGCATATAAGGCACCGTCAGATATACGGTTGCCCTTGACGCTTACTGGCCCGCTGTTGGTAATGATCACATTGCGAACAAAGTTGTTCTCAACAATTACCTCCCCTGCTGTTGTATGATCCGGATGTTGAAGGTTCAGATCATAGCCCTCCATGTGGACCTTGCGGAAGGTCAGATAACCATCCACACTGGTGGCTGGACTGATCACATTCCCCAACCGGCAACCCTCAAAACGTACATGGCTACTCTCATTCTGTATCAGTACACTGTAAGTCCCATTGGTTCGCAAGACACCCATGTCCTCAAACGAAATATAATCCGTTCCCGTCAAGGCCAAGGTGAAATCATTGCTCGGATTGCTGGTCGTATAATGCAATGCTACCAGGCTGCTGTCTCCGCTCTCGCCTCGGAACGTGATCGTGTTTACCTCGCTGGCGCCGCTGATCTCATACAACTTGATCTGCTCATCATAAATACCGTCGCGGATCTCGAAGACTACGGGACAGGCTACTCCTGCATTGTTTAAGGCGGTGGCCACTTCGGTAAAACTTACAAAATCAGGAGAGCTTCCTCCAACAGAATAGGTACCACAGAGGGCTGTATAAAGTGTTTTATTCAGGGAATCGTTAAGGGCATACCCGTCTTGCTCTCCATTGGGATTGGCTTGCCATATTTTAAATACTGTCTTCTGTCCCGAAACAAAGTTATAGTTCCCTATAGGAATATTTGATTGCTTGGCTCCGGAAGACAGAGAACCCGTCCATGCAAATGGGGTTTGCTCTACCCCGTTTACAGACCAGCTTATTATCGTATTTGTAATGGTGTTTGCACCGAAATTAGTCAGGGTTACCTGAATGCTGTGCGACCCGCCCGGAAATGGCATTTCAGGATTATCTAAACTGGTTATCCCGGCATCTGTTGGCAATGGTGTATAGATGCTTATGTTATCGATTGCCCAAAAACCAATGCTATCTCCTTGCCAGCGAAACCTTATTTTTGAGTTCGGCACACTGCCTCCAAAACCGGAAATATCTAAAATCTCCTTTTCAGAATTTGCGGTGGTATCGGTATAGGTTTTAAGGACATTCCAGGTATCGCCATCGTATACTTCAATCGTTCCAACTGCTCCAATGCCCCCCCAGAAAATAGTGATCGAATGAAATCAGAATTTCCGGGCTGATGGTCCCGTCAAAGAATGGGGTCTCAAGAACCACATTCTCAGGACTCCTGTCATTTGAAATATGCTCACTATCAAAGATTGCAAATTTCCCGATCATCGGATAGTTGACGATTCTAGCTCCAGGATTGTCAAAATGCCAAAGATCGTATGCTTCACCAATTATCGCTTGATTGTACCACCCAACAGGCCCGGTTGTTCCTAATGCAGAAGAAAAATCCTCATTTAAAAGATAGGTTTGAGAAAAGCCGGATATTGATAAAAATACCAATAGCGATGCACCAAGCATCCTCGTTAAAAAGGTCCTGTAAGTTTCCATATGAGTAATTTAATAGATCAATCCCTATGTGGGTTGTTGATAACCTCAGAAAATCTCTTGTCAAATCTGTCAAATTTTTTCCCTTAGGCTAAGCAAAAGCTGAGATTATTTCATGATATATCTTTCGTGAATTGCCCAAAATCTCTCCATATGAGCATGATACTGATTATAGAAAATGACCTGAATATTGCGGATCTCATCGGTATTCATATGAATGACCACGGGAACGAGGCCACTTAAGTCCACGACGGTAGGGAGGGCCTATTGAAGGTGATATACAGGTAGTAGCAAACAAATCAATATATTTGTTATGCGTGCCCAACCAGTCCCCTTTTTCATTACAAGGATTGATACAAAAAATGGAAGCCTTCATCGAAGATAAAACATTTGAAAACATCAACTTTCAGGAAAATCCACTCGCTCCCGGTGAATACGAAAATTGTGTATTTAAGCAATGTGACTTATCAAATACCGATCTTTCGAACATGGGGTTTACAGAATGTGAGTTTAACGGATGCAACCTGAGCCTGTCAAAGCTCATCAAAACTGCATTCCGGGATGTACATTTCAGGGAGTGCAAAATGCTGGGGCTTCAATTCGAAAATTGCAATAAATTCGGGCTGTCCTTTTCATTTGAGAAGTGCCAGCTGAATCATTCTTCATTCTACAGGACAAAAATCAAAAAAACCGTCTTCAGGAATTCACAAATCCAGGAGACTGACTTTTCAGAGTGCGACCTGACGGGTTCCACATTTGATCATTGCGACCTGAGGGGGGCCACTTTTGACCACACAAATCTAGAGAAAGCAGATTTCCGGACTTCAGACAACTATTCCATTGATCCCGGGATAAACCGGATAAGAAAAGCGAAATTCTCTCTGCCTGGAATTACGGGTCTGTTGGACAAATACGACATTGAAATAGATATCTGAATGTTCCACAACGCAACCAAGGGGCCGTGTTTTGTATCTTGGAGATGGATCCTAAATACCACCCCATGAAAATCTGTACCACTGTATTTTTGTTTATCCTCATCCCATTGCTTGGGTTGATCTCCTGCGAAAAAGATGACCCTGCTGATAAAGAACCGCAGAAAATAATCCTGCACCATAAATCAGCCGAGATCCTTGAAGCGGATAGGGCCTTTGGTTTCGAACTGTTCAGGGAGGTAATCAGCCTGAATGAGGAGGAGAACATCATGATCTCTCCGCTGAGCGTGGCCTATGCACTGGGGATGACTTACAACGGAGCAGCCGGAACCACGCTGGAGGCATTCAATGAAGTCCTGCATTTCGGCGAACTCACCACCCGGGAGGTCAATGAGAGCTATAAGGACCTGATGAACCAGCTGATTCACCTGGACGACCGGGTGGCATTTTCAATGGCAAACAGCATCTGGTACCGTCTGGGATACCAGGTATTGTCAGAATTCAAACAAACCAACGAGGACTATTTTAATGCAGAGGTAAAAGAGATCGATTTCAGTGACCCGGAAACACTGGAGGTGATCAACCAGTGGATTGAGAACAACACCAACGGTAAAATCAAAGATATGCTGGATTACATCCCTTCGGATGCGGTCATGTATCTGATCAATGCCATCTATTTCAATGCGCAGTGGAAATATGAGTTTGTGAAGGAGGAAACCTATGAGGGAGATTTCAGGATGACAGATGGCACACTTCATCCGGCTGATTTCATGCGCGTATCGGGCAATTTTGCTTTTACAAGCAACGAAGCCTTCTCGGCCGTTGAACTTCCTTACGGCGACAGCACCTTCAGCATGGTGATCCTGCTCCCTGCGGGTGAGAACAAGGTATCAGATCTGGCCGCCCAACTGGATGTATCCCACTGGGATTCCTGGTTCGACAATACCACCTGCACGGGCGTACAGGTCGATCTGCCAAAATTCAAATACGGCTTCAAAAGCCTCCTGAACGATCCGCTGATCAGCCTGGGACTTGGTGACGCTTTCTCGGGCAGCGCAGATTTCACCAGGATCAATCCTGAGAGAAACATCTTTATCTCAAGGGTCATTCACCAGACCTTTATCGATGTGCAGGAAGAGGGCACTGAAGCTGCTGCAGCCACCATTGTAGAGATGAGATGGAACTCCTCAGCAGAGGATAGTCCCATCTTCTTTAAAGTGGATAAACCCTTCCTCTACCTCATCAAAGAAAACTCCACCGGGGCCCTTATGTTTATGGGAAAAGTGGGGAAACCCGAATACGAATAACGGGGTGACTACCTGTTTCAGCCATCCCAATGCTGAAAATCCGTATATTTATTACTCTCAATCATTAGAAACATCTGATGGTAAAGCAGGATAATTATACGGAATCCCTCTCAAAACTGAACAAGCTGAAGGCTGGAACAACAGTGAATCTGGTGCTAAGCGGAGGGGGTGAAAAAGGGATTGCCCATGTGGCCTTGCTGGAGAAGCTGGAAGACCTGCAGATTAAAATCAATGCCATATCGGCCACCAGTGCCGGTTCACTGGTTGGCGCCATGTATGCTTCAGGAGTCAGCCCCGGGGAAATCATCGAAATCTTTACAGAAACTCCGCTTTTCAGGTACTCCTGGCTTACCCCCCTCAATTCAGGAATATTCAAATCTGAAAAGTACCAGGTATACCTGAAGGATCTGGTCAGCGACAGCTTTGAGAGACTTGATATTCCCATGTTCATATGCGCCACAAATATGGAAGACGGGGAGAGCCACTATTTCCACCAGGGCCAGTTGCTCAAACCTTTGATCGCATCGTGTGCTGTACCCGGTATTTTTTCTCCGGTTGAAATCGACGGGAAACTCTATTCGGATGGCGGGGTCATGGACAATTTCCCGGTTTTCCCGTTCCGGGATGATCCTTTACCGGTCATCGGCAGCTATGTAGTGGCGCCCAAAATCGTAGGAAAAAAGGATTTGGATAATCCCATTAAAGTAACCGGCCGGTCGGCCACCCTGATGGGATATGCAGTGAACCGTTCCAAGTTTTTTGGCACCTATCTGACGGTTGTTCACCAGATCCGGGATTTCGGAATATTCGATCAGAAACACGGGCACCAGATCTATGACAAGGCCCGGCAGGCTCTGTTTGCTTAGAACAGCTGAGAGACAGGGCCCTGACTGACCCCCAGGTATGTGTTGTGATCCGGGTCAATCTCCCTGAGAAGCTCCACGGAACGATCCCACAGTTTCAGCCCTTCTTCTGGCTCATACACCTTGGGATCCATCCTTTTGGGATTGAACATATGGAGGTACGCATTGGTTTTGCCCTCGTAGTCGGGCGACAGGGCCATGTAAACCACCGGAAGGGCCGCTTTGACAGGCGGCCGGAAAACTACCCAGAAGATCCCGTTCAGAATCTTCCGCAGCAACCAGGGTGCTTCCTTCACGATGTTGGAATGAACGGGGCCCGGGCAGATTGCATGAATGCCAAGCCGCACCTGTTCGCTGTTGATCCGTTTGGAAAGCTCGGTGGCATAAGTGTTCAGGACCAGCTTGAAGTAACTGTAATTGGAAATGGCCTTGGATACCCCGTATTCAAAATAGCGGCCAAATTCATCATAATCAATGTAGGTGGCTCCCTGGTGCGAATCGCTGGATATGAAGATCAGCCTGGAAAGCCTGCCCGTCTCCTTCAGTTCGAGTACCCCGAGCCGGATCATCAGAAGGGTAAGGGTCACATTGGAAAGGTAATTGACCTGGAAGAATTCATCCTGGCCCGTCTCTGTTTTCCGGGGACCGGCCAGGGCCACGGCTGCATTGAGGATGCAGACATCAAGGGTGATCCCGTCACTCTTAAGCGATTGAACAAATGCATGGATGGTCTTGATCCTGCTGAGATCCAGGTACCTCATTTCGACGGTATCCGATCCGGAGAGCTTCTTTACCCGCTCTCCTGCTTCCGGGATCTGGCTACGGCACGCCATGATCACCCTGGCTCCCCGCCTGGCGAACTCAACAGCAAGGGCAAAACCCAGTCCCGATGTGGCCCCTGTAATCACCACCGTCTTGCCATCGGCACGATCATCTTCAGTGAACCGGGACGCAAGCTTTTGTCCCGAAAAGAAATCCTTGACCCCGGCCAGCGATGCCACGACTGGATTGGTAAAACGTCCTTCTGCCATCATTCATGAATTTGGTTTGCCTTGATACGATGCATCAGTTCTTCAGACAATTCCCATAACCTCCGGCCATTCTCAGGATCTGACGCCTTCTCATCCATCTCCTTGCGTTGCATCAGGAACATATAGGCACCGGTCCGGCCTTCCATGGTCTCGGAGGCGGCCAGGTAAATCACCGGCCTGCATGCCCTTTCAGGCGACCGGAAAAAAATACCAAACACCAGCTTCAGCAAGGGCTGAAAAAGCAGCGGCGCTTCCCGTGCGATGTTCGAATTGACAGGGCCAGGACAGAGGGCAAAGACAGAACAACGCAAATCTTCTCCGGGGTTGAGCCGCCTGGAGAGTTCACTGGCCATGGTCAGCAGTAGAAGCTTATAATACCCGTACATGGCCACCGAGGCTTTGATCCCGTATGGCTCATACCTGCCAAAATTATCCCATTCGATCTTTTCCGGGTTTCTGTGACTTTCGGAAGCCACAAAAATGATTCTCGGGATGGTTCCGGAGGGATTCAGGCTTTCTCCATTGATCAGGCCATCCCCGTTCATTAGCGCGTTGACCAGGATGAACTTGGCAAAGTAATTCACCACAAACATCTCGTCCAGTCCTTCTTTTACCGGCCTCCCCTGCCTTGCTACCATGCCTGCATTGCAAACCATGATGTCGGGAAAGCCAAACCTGCTTTTCAACTCTGCCACAAACCCGGGGAGGGAATCCAGGCTGGCCAGGTCCAGGTGGATCATCTCCACCTTGTCCGATCCGCTCTTTCGTTTCACCAGTTCACCTTGATGAGGAATGCCGCTTCGGACAGCCATGATCACATGGGCGCCACGCCTGGCCAGTTCGATGGCTGTGGCAAGACCCAGGCCCGAACTGGCACCGGTAACCAGCACCTTTTTACCCTCCATGGAGGGAAGCCCGTCCAGGCTGATTTCATCCACCGGCCGCCGGAAAAGGTCTGTAATACCAGTGACCATGGCTGTAAGCGGACTTTTATATTTTTCCTTCCCGGAATGCTCCTTCTTCATCATGTCTGATTACAGTTGAGTCCCCTTTAGCTTATGATACAATGCATAGTAGGCACTGTTTTTCTGTACCAGATCCCGGGCATTCAATCCAAAATCCGACAGGTCGTATTCATGAATGCCATACTTGCCCTGGGGATTTTCGGATTCGGCCAGTTCAAAACGCCTCCTGACCGGGTCCGGGATTCCACCGTACCTTTCATATATTTTGTCCAGCTGTCCCATGGAGTCCTTCACCAGGTCGGTGTACATGATATCGGTGAAATTGCCCCGCTCCTTTACCTGCTCCCTGTATGCCAATCCTTTCTCCAGCATATAAGTAGTCTTCCGTACCCAGTGATCGGTGACCCTTTTGATCTGCACATCATCGGTAAAGATGACCCGGCTGTGACAAACCATGCTCAGAAATGAGGGGATGCACTCGTTGGGCTCCCGGTGGGTCCAGATCAGATGTGGATCACCATAATACTTTTCAATCAGCGGAAGAAATTCCATGTGATGGGGGGACTTCAGTACCCAGCGTTTGCCTGGTTGCTGCCACTGCAACAGCCGCAGAAGCTTGCTTCCGTATTCATAGGCATGGGACTGATCCGTGGCTTCAAGCCATTGGGAATAGGAAGGAACATGGGTGGTCGCTTCGGGGGTGGTGCTCAGAAAAGTCACATCAAGCAGCAGGATGTCCTCTTCGGGAGCCGAATGCTCCACGGGATGGATGACAAAAAAACCGGGAGTCATCAGGCGCAGGGCCTTCTCGCTTGTTTTTGCAACCTGAATCCGCCTGTCTTTTCCGTTCATATGGAGCTTAAAGGGAGCCGGATTGATGGCTTCCCAGCTTCTGAGCACCCGGTTATCGGGATCGGCCGTGAGCAGGCGGTGCAACTTGGTGGTCCCTGTGCGCTGCAAACCCACAATCACCATGGGAGGGTGGACTTCCGCCTCCAGTATTTCGGGGAACTTTCTAAACCAGTTCTCGGCCCGCAGCCTCACGCCCAGCAGGTTGATAATCCGTTTGCGCGAAATGAACGAACCGATGGGATGCAAATTCGCTTCATGGTTCAGCGAATGGATCAGCCTGTCCAGGGGCTCATCCCAGAAATCTGAACCAAAGTCATGAAGGCCATACGTTTGCCGTGCAGCAGCCATTAGTTCATCTTTTTTCAACAAAGGAGCCGGACCGAGGGACTGGGCTCTTCTCCAGACATAATTGAGGCTGTTGAACCACCCGGGGCGGTTCATAAAATCTGTGGAGGTGATGATTCTTCCTGTTTTCATAGACGGCTTAGTTCGGTGGTCTTTACCACACGGCAAGAGGGTTGTACGGGCCGGGCGCCCTGATGGATACGGTACCACCTCCAGCACATGGTTCCTTCCGGGTGATGGGCTGTCTCAATCCAGTTGGGCAGTCCCGGATCAGTGTGGCTGACAAGGACCCGGACACTTCCGTCCGGACCATAACTGGCATTGCTTGCATTGATACAAATATTGTGGTATCGATAATCCAGGGATTCCATCCAGTAATTGTCCAGCTGAAAATTCCATGCGTCACACGCCGGAGGCAGCACCTCAATGACCAGTGCCTCATCGGGCTCAAGTTTCCAGTAGCTGTGGTAATAAATGATGCTTTCGTCCCCACCTGCTGCGTTTGAAATGTCCGGGTCAAACAGGGGAAGCTGGTTCACATGCTTTTTAAATCCATTGGCCCACCTGGCAAAGAGCAGGCTGGCCCCTCCCACAAACATGGAAGCGGTCTTCAGCCCTTCATCCACCTGACGTGTGGTGAGTGCCCCGGGTTTTTGATCTGCCATGGTGTTGATCACTTTCAGTTCGGCAGGCACCTCTTTGAAGCGGTCAGAGAAAGTCTGACGAACCATCAACAGGCTTGTCTCTTCTTCCATCTTCAGCCAGTTTTTCCCGGCCCGTTCCCTGCTCAGGGTAATCTCAAACGATCCGTCCGGCTCAACCACCAGTTCATCGTTACCGATCTTCCCGCACGGTGCCAGTCCGCCCGTAGTTCCGTAATTGCCGTTTTGCGTATGGAAACTGATGTGGTCCACCGTATTCCTTTTCCCAACAATTTTATAGCTGTATTGACCGCTGATCTGGGCATTCTGGTAAAAGTTGTCCGGATTATCGGCTCCCATCTTCACGGTTTCGTGAACCATCCTGCGCAACTCGGGGTACATGGGATCCTGGTATTCCAGGTAAGCCTCAAGTCCGGCCCGGGTGAGCCGGGAGAGGTAACGCACACCTTCTGCCTGCTGAAACGGATCGCGGGGTGCACCCGGATAGAGCAGCACATTACCGGCCGCTTTCAGATGATCGCAGAATTCTGTCCACGCTTTGCCGGTCACCACCCGCTGGTCATGAATATCCTGGGGTGTTTTTCCCCGTATCCTCAGAAAGAGTTTCTGAAAGGCACCCTGGATACGAAGAAAATAGTACAGGATCTTTCTCATGACTTCAAATCTAACGATTTAGCTTTTGAAATGGACCTCTGTGGCCAAATAGGTTTCTATTCTTTTTAAGTCTATAAACGACCTGGTATCGGTGAGTACCTGAACCATGTGCCATGGGACCTTCAGGGGTGGCCCGAAGAAAACGAGGGGATTCAACAACTGGGAAGACTCTCTGGATGGCATCTTGTGGTCAGTGAAACCTTCAGTGTATCGGGCGTGCAGGTGTCCATCAGAGAATCTGCAAGTTCAAACATCCTGTCAGTAAAACTTTTATAACTCTCCGAAGAAAAGCCCTTGTAGATATATATCTCTTTCTGCATTTCTTGTCTCAAGGTTTTTCCTATTTTAAGCCTCCTAAAATAGCTCTTTTTATATAGTTACCATGGCATCAGATCAGACAATTCCTTCCGGGTACAACATACTCCTTACCGGCGGTTCCGGATTCCTGGGAACCGCCATCATTCAGGAAATCCTTGGCGAAAATAGTTTGCTGCCCGTTAAACATCTCAGGGTGATTGATATGCAGCCGGTAAAGGGCTTTTCAGATCCGCGGATCAGTTTCCTTCAGGGGGATGTCAGGGATGACGGTCTTCTGGACACTGCATGCTGTAACATCGACCTGGTCATCCATTCTGCAGCCATTGTGGACTGGGGAACCAAATCCAGGGAGGAGGCCTTCGAAAGGGCGGTGAAGTATTTCAGCAAGGATTAGGGAGTTGCAGGAGTGCCCCTTTCTTCACAGGTCTGCCCCTTGTAAAATGTCCAGCTGACCCCGTTCACTCCGATATCGTCCCACTCTTCGCACTCCTCCTTGGTCCAGCCGTCCTTGCAATAAGTGCTGTTGTATTCGGCGCTGTAGCCGGTGCAAACTCCTGTGCTGATCTTTGCGCAGTTGGTGGCCAGGGACAGCAGGCCTATGACTCCTGCTACGCTGATAAAATGCCGTACTCTTCTCATCAGTTTGCTTTTAACTCAAAATTAGGTGATCTCATCACCAATGTCAAGGGGTTCGAATTTTTAGATTCCGCTCACCGCCATCAAGAATTTTATACAATCCACAGGGGGACGCTTTGTATCAGAAATTCATTAAAGGAAAAGACTTTATATACCATCAGTCTATGTGACCTTATTTCAAAACCTGCATCTTCCTGACCAGGTAAGTCTCCCCTGTGCACATGCTATAAAAATAGACTCCCCCCGGGATTTCTGTCAACTGAATTTCAACAGAATAGCGTCCCGGACCCTGTCGCTCGTCCACCAGCTGGGTTACCACTTTCCCCAGCACATCAAAAACCTTGATTTCAACTTGGCTTTCCACAGGAATCTCGTAGGCAATGGTTGATGAAATCCTGAACGGATTCGGAACATTCTGATGAAGCTGGAACTGGGGTGAATTGCTCAGGCCAGCTGTGGAAACAGCAGATGCAACAATTGAAAAAGGTGTGGCATCGGCTACGGAGACCCTTCTCATGGTGGTATCGACTGCTGCAATGCGCACTGTGTATGTTCCCAGAGGAGTCTCCGGGAGATCTGCACGGACGGTGTTGTTGGTAAAAAATCCATCACCGGCAAACTCATCCCCAAAAGAACCATCGTCCACCAGCATCCCGCTGTAAGGCCAGTCGGCCGTTAAGGCCCGGAACTTGAATACCCCTTCCTGGTAGGCATCAAAAGTCACCGCATGGATATCCCGGCCCGGATAGGCCACATGGGCAGTGATGGTGGAGGTGTTCGAGCCGTCGATGGCCACCTCATCCGGGTTAAACTGGATCTGTGAGATTGAAGGAAGGCTGTTGACCGCATCGGAGTTGATGCTGGCCATCCAGATCTGGCTAGGTATGCTTGTGGACAGGAAGCAGAAAACATTCCCGTTCCAGGCGATTGAAGGGAGCCTGGATTCGGAAAAACGGGATCCATTCATGGCGATGCTGAGGCCATCGATACTGACCAGGTCAAGCCTTGATTGGGTGATCCTGTCCACCCGGGTGATCGGCAGCCTTCCGTTGGCTCCATAAACAATGGCCAGGGAGCCGTCTGAAGCCATCTGTGTCATGCTGGATGTTCCGAAAATATCCAGTCCGCTGATCAGCTTTACATCACTCCCCGTTCCAAGGGGAACAGAGTACACATTAATCTCGTCAATACCCAGTTCTGTATTAAACTCTCTCCTGAATACAGTAAACATATCTCCGTCTACGTATGTTGCAAATGGTTGATTTCCTATCGCGTAATCGCCAATATTATAAAAATCTGTGCCATCCACCGCAATGGCATCTCCCCTGTCCAGGTCGCCGGCAGCTATCTTAAAGATCCGTGTCCCAAGGATCATCCTGGTACCGTCTGCTGAAATATCGAACCCATCCGCAAAAGCTACATTGAAGTTGTATTCAGCTGTATCGGTCCCAAACAGATCCTCCGCCATGTCATTGTAATTAAAGATCTGGGTTAAATCTGAATCGTCGGAATCGATCCGCCAGACCCCTGAACCCCTTGGGTCTCTTCCCATATGTATGAATAGCACCTGGTTACCATCGGCGGTAATTCGTGGTGGAAGCGGTATAATGGGCTCCATATCCGCAAAATTCGGATCGGGATTGGGAAGCAGGGTGGCCAGGTCCAGAAGACCGCTGCCATCAGGATTGGCAATGAATACCTCTCCTTCCCCGTCGCACCAGATCACCTTGGTTCCGTTGGCGTTGATATCCACCGAAGGACCAAATCCTGTCCGCTCAAAATCATAAACCTGGGTCAGGTGCGTTCCATCCGAATCGATGGTATACACTTTCACTGCCGGACCGGAAGTGGCAAATACAATCCTGGTTCCATCTCCGCTAATCTTCATGGCGGTAATGGAATAGTCCGTTTCAAAATTGCTTACCTGCCTGTAATCGATCCCGTCAATTACCTCAACCTGGGCATTGGAGGAAAGGAAGGTGCAAAACAGGAGCGGAAGCAAAGTTGCTAAATAACCGCCGGGGTTTCTCTTTAAATCCATTGTGATGAGTATTTTGAATTCAAATTAAATAAGCAGAACAGGGCAACCCAAGAATTCAATTTACGGTGTAATTTTTGGAAAAGCAAAAAAGGATAGTTGATTCTCCCGGGATGCAATTTCATCTAAATTCATTATCTTTTTTTCCGAATCTATAAGACCTGAAAAAAACATGGAAAACTCAAAAACCTTTAAAGACAGCCGTTCACGAAGAAATTTCTTTAAAAATACAGGTGCAATCTCTCTGGGATTGACCGGATTAAGCGCCGGAGCCATATCGTGTCAGTCAGATCCAGGCAAGGCAGTGCGTCCAGGAACGGCGGGGGAAAACAAGGGACAACTCTTCATCGGGGAACCCGCATCGCTTCAGGACAAGATCAAACGGGTTCTGGTAGCAACTATCGGTATGCAGCGTTTCGATTGGGAACAGGGCACAGTTGCCCAGGCACTTCTGGAAATGGGTGAATTTGATCTGGTTGTCTCCTTTGCCCGTGCGGCCATTATGCGACAGGTTGAAGGCCGTTTCTCAGTGATCAAAGGGAATATGCCCATTACGGATTGTGCCAGTGTAGGGGAAGCGGTACTTTTTGCCGGCCAATTAACAGGAGACCCGATCTTCAGTCAGGGAGCAAACGAAATGCTGGAAGTGGTTCACAATACAGATCATAAAAACGAGGAAGGAATTATTTATCACACCCAGGAGCCTGCGAAATTTATTATGTCGGATGCCTTTTATATGTTGCCGCCCTTTCTTGCTGCTGCCGGCGAATTTGACGAGGCACTGAATCAGATTGAGGGCTACAGAAAGTATTTGTATCACCCGCAGGAGCAGCTTTATTCACATATCTGGGATGCCCCCAACCAACGATTTGAGCGGGAAGATTTCTGGGGGGTTGGAAACGGTTGGGCAGCTGCCGGCTTAACAAGAGTGATTAAAATGTTACCGGACCACAGGGCTGATGATAAGCTCAGGCTCATTGGTTATGTAAAAGAGGTGGTGGATGCTTGTCTGAATTACTTGCGTGAGGATGGATTGTTTCACAATGTGGTTAACAATCCGGAAACGTTTGTGGAGGTTAATCTGAGCCAGATGATCAGCTATGCCATTTACAGGGGTGTGGCTGCAGGATACCTTGAATCCGGTTACCTCGAAAAGGCAGAAAAGATGAGGGCTGCGGCCAATGGATATGTGGATCACCTGGGTTACGTTCAGAACGTGTGTGGCCTTCCTCATTTTGACCACCCTTACGTTGCTCCCGAAGGCCAGGCTTTCTACCTGCTCATGGAAACGGCTGCCAATGATCTGGCCGGGTAGGCTTATTCGTAGTGTTCAAACGCATCAATGATGTCCAGGTAGACGCCGTCAAAACCTGCGTTCAGTATTTTTCCCAGGTAAGAATCATCACTTCCGTAAATGATGGCCTGCCACTCCTCTTCCCAGTACCATACCTTGAAATTTCCCTCCCAGGACGGATTTTCACCATCCATCCACGAGGGAGGGTTCCTTTCCCAGTCATCCTGCCAGTAGTACCTGTAATCTTCGGCCTCTCCGATGGACATGTAGGCCACCACCAGGCGGGTTTCGCCGTTGGCTTTGCTTTTCAACTGTTCGATCTCCGCAGCAGAAAAGGGAGAGTCATCGTTGAAAAACAGGTCCATGATCAGCAGGTCATAGTTGGTGGAGGTGACCGCCTGGATGAAATCCTGTTTGGTATTGAACCTCCCGGGATTGATCATGTAAAGGAAATTTCGGACATCCTCTAAATTTAGGATTTCCGCATCATTCTCCCCGTATATGGGATCCGGGTATCCGGGAATGCGGTCCAGCTCCCTGCTGTTGGCTGCAAAGGAAACATACCCCTGTGCGTGGTTCCGGGTGTATGAATCATCCATGTTGGAATGGGTGGAACAGTAATCGGTGACCAGAATGGAGTTTCCCCCGGCCAGGGATTTGTCCAGGTATGAACGCAGGTAGGCATTGTCACTTTCCGGGGTAGCCTTGTCGTCTTTGTTATACCCGTAGAACAGGTCCTCCTGTCCGTGCCCGTCAATGGCCGCCAGGTATTCCGTATGAACCGGACCATCGGATTCGCCGTTGGTTGATACCAGTTCAATACCGTTCTGGGGAATCACGATGAAGGAATCATCCAAGGCCCTGGCATATTCGCTGATCCCGATCACAAACTCCCGCATCTCTTCGCGAAGATCAATATCTCCGGGGACATCATCACCGCATGAAGCCATCACAACAGCGCTTATTAAAAAAAATAGTTGTTTCCTCATATGTTCAAGATAATCAGTAAACCTGAGGAATCAAAAACATCTCCACGTTTCAAATACTTTTATCAAAGAATTCAACATAAAACCTTATCTTTTCTGAAGAAATTCCAATCATTGAAAAACGCTACGATATGAAAAAGATCTCCATTCTTTCAATCATTGTACTCCTGTACTGCCAGGGAGTGATTCATGCACAGACGGAACCTATTTTCAACGGGAAGGACCTGACGGGCTGGACCATCTACGGGACCGAGAAATGGTATGTGGAGGACGGATTGCTGGTGTGTGAAAGCGGTCCCGACAAGGAATACGGCTACCTGGGAACAGAGAAGGAATATGATGATTTTGAGCTCACACTTGAATTCAGGCAGGGCGCCGACGGGAACAGCGGAGTATTCTTCCGTTCATCCATTGAGGGAACAATCATTACAGGCTGGCAGGTGGAAGTCGCCCCTCCGGGCAGCAATACCGGGGGCATCTACGAATCCTACGGGAGGGGATGGCTCATCACACCCGACCCGGAACTGGATAAGTTTTTGAGATTTGGTGACTGGAACACCATGAAGATACGAGTGACAGGCGACCAGGTGGACACATGGCTGAACGGGAACAAGATGATTTCACTGAAGGATGCAAAGATCGGAGAGGGAAAAGGGATCATTGCCCTTCAAATCCACTCCGGAGGGGGTATCAAGGTTCAGTGGAGAAACCTGAAAATCCGGGTGCTTGAGTAAGGCCTATTCGATGATAGAAGTACAACCTGGCATACCCTTGCTGATCTTCTGGTTCAACTCTTTAACCAGGTCTTTATAATTGTTTTTGTTCCCACAGTTATACAATGTCTCAAAGGGATTCTTTTCCAGGATGTGATCATACAATTCCTGCAAGGATGGAGCAGCATCCATTTCAGCGTACTCCTCATAGGTATAGGAGGTAAAAGCTGTGCTGGCACCGATCCCTCTTCTGTCCAGCAGATAGCCCTTCTTTAACCTGACCGGCAGCGCAAGCGCACCATCATGATACAGATCGGCCGGAGCAGGATAGGATACGATCCTGTCTTTACCCTCATTGAAGCGGACCGGCACCTTGTTGAAGTAATCCGCAGCCGTTTTATAAACGATGACGGGAGCCTGGTCATTGATCATTCCGGTGTTGATTTTGGTGGTACTGCACGAGGCCAGAAGGGCTCCGAGGATGATAAATATTGCCCTTCTCATTGCTTGACTATTTTACGTACCGTGGTCTGATCCTGCTGTGTGATGTGGATGAAATAGATTCCCTCACTCAGATTTGAAACGTCTAGGGTGATTTTCTCAGAATGCTTTTCAGCACCCACAATCATTCTTCCTTTCGCATCAAAAAAATCGATCCTTTCAATCTCTTCGCTTCCCTCGATAATAATCAGGTCATCAGCCGGATTGGGATATATTTTCAAATTGTTTTCCTCAGGGATCCCGGCCGATGCAGCCCAGGATCGGTTCACCTGTATATCCAGAAGGTAGGTGCCGGTTTCTCCCTCAAAATAAGGGACCACAACAAATACTATTTCACTGCCTCCCGGGACTTCAATTGCGCCCGGCATGACATCGTCGTATACTTCTGACCATTTTTTATCTGAATAACAGGACCAGAGCACATCGTTGGTATAGATTTCCTGGTTCCCGCTGTTATAGGAGTCATGTGTTCTTGCCGAAATGGTATAATCATATCCCTCTTCAAGCGCAATACCGTAATAATCAATATCATCTCCAACGTGAGAATTGGAACCTGCGGTGGTGATGCTTGCATTGTTTCCGGTATAGGTCAGCATGAGCATATATGGATTCTCTTCAGAATCATTCTCCTCATATATATCCGGATCCAGGGGAGCCTCCATGACAACAACCTTCATTGGATTCGTATAATAGGAGGCCCCTGTCAATGTCCATTCACCCCCATCCGGTAAATGAAACAGTGCCATCAGATAGGTGCCCGGGTCTATGGAAACTCCGTTGGAGGAAAAAACCAGATTTTCACGAAAGAAGCCAGGTTCCAGTCCAGTGACGGAAAGCTCCTCAACCGGCGCCGCATACTCAATATCCATGCTTAACAGATCTATTGAGAATGTGCCGTGGAATGTGGAATTCCCGTCATTCAGAATATCTGCACTTACGGTGAATGGTTCATTCTGAGTAATGGAAGTTCCTGTGCTGATTACAAAATCCTTGTACAATTCCATGTCACTGGAGTGGGTGACTTTGAAATACAACTGGTTGGAATAATCCCCGTCACCGATGACTTTCCAGTTTTCGCCTGTGGGCCTGTAGTAAGCTGCAGCCAGGTACCACGCCGGGACCAAGGATACAGATCCGGGATTTGAAAAGCTTAAACCACTTTCGTAATGGAATCCACCCTCCAGCGACTTCCCTTCAATAATCTCTGCAAATTCCACGAAATTATTATCCATGTCAAAAATCGCCACACAATAATCCCCGCTAAATGCAGTCTCTCCAAAATTCCCAATATCCGTATGTATTGTGAAAGGATTGCCCCACAAAATGGTATCATTGGAAATAGTCAGGCTATCGTACAAGGCAAGTTCATGATCAGTCATTTCAACGGGCGGCTTGATCCCAATCACAGCCTGGTGACCGCTGTTGTATGTTGCATCCGGATCCAAGGCATCAAGAGCAAAAAAGCCGTCATAATATCCTCCCCAACCCCAGTTAAAGTGAAAAAAGTCATTGGCATCAAAACCATCACATACAAATGCATGTCCGCCCCCGGTACCAAAACCTGCATATTCGATGGGCCGGCCCGACCCGAGTTCTGTCTTTAACAACTGAATCCAATCATCTGTCGTGTAGTTGTCATCCCGAATAACACCTGTCAGGCTGTTGTCATAACCAAAATACGCTTTGAATGCATATTCTGAACAATGTTCAACCGCGCTGGCTTCAGTGACCACATAAGCACTTGAACCGTTTGCGCTGTAGTCCATTTCCACGCTTACGCCACAATGGAACATCAGGGTTGCCACAGCCATATTCTCACTGTTTACAGTATTGGTCATTGATTCCCAATCATATGTGGTATTTCCAAAGTTTGCAGAGAGGGTCCCGAAACTGGAATGGTTGTAGGAATGAAATCCATTTCCTGTTTCGGGATAATTCCAGTATTTCATGATCTGGGCCATGGCGGTTGCCACACATCCGGTAACCGATCTCTCGTTATAATCTTCATCATAAGGGCACAGATCATTATAATAGGGGCTTTGATTCCATTGGGTTGTGATCAGCGGCTCCACTGCGGATGTGGATTTTGTCCCCTCACTGCCCTTTCCGGAAATTAATCGTTCCCATTGATTTTCGATTTCCCTGGTTGCCGCCTCCGGCTTTGCCCGGGCAAACCTGATCTGGCTTTTATAATCCTCTATCCATTTCCGGAAATTATCGGGCATATGGGAAACATCCATGTTGTTTTCCAGTGAGTATCCCAAAACCGGGGTTGCCTGATCATCTCCTGATACAAGGATGTAGCCTCCATTTTCATTTATTTGAAACAGATAGATGAGATTCTCATCAGCAGAAGCTGATTTTTTTAAACGCTTATCAAAGGAGCGGGTGCTTGAAAACTGAACCTGCGTCAGATTGATATTTCCTGAGCCCTTCAAACCCGGTGCTGTGTTCAGCATCAGGAAATTCTTCGCCACAGTTTTTGCCTTTTCAACAGGAACTTCTTTTGCAAAAAGCGGTAACGATAATACGAGCAGAGCGAAGATAATCCTTGATTTCACCATGGTTGGTTTTGGAAAAGGTCAATTAAATACAGGAAAGGGCAAATCCTCCTTCATCTGAGGAGGCGTTTGGGTGGAGTTGATGTGATCGATCAGCAGCAGGGCATATTTGATGGTTTGTTTCATGCCCTCAAGCGGCCACTCAGGATTGAATTCATCCCTTACCGTATGGTAATCCTTCCCCCAGAACCCGGTATAGTTTTTGTTCCCGGATATTTCATCCTCACCGGCCGAGATCCATACCGAAGGGATTCCGTAACGGGCAAAGGAAAACTGGTCGGAACGGTAGAAGAGTCCCTGGTTGGACAGGGAGAAGGTGGAATAGTCCAGACCGTCACTGGTAGCCAGGTCCCTGATCATCTCCTCAAAACCCGAGAAGCGGGCGCCTATGCCCATGATGCTTTCTGAGGCTTCCCATACCGGTGTGGATTCGAAGTTGATGTTGGCTAAAATGGTACTGCGGTCCGTATTCTGGGCATAATACTTGGAACCCAGCAATCCGGATTCTTCTGCATTGCACCCCAGGATGGTCACCGAATAATACAGATCATCCTGGAATTCTTTCAGTATTTTGGCTACCACCATCATGGCTCCCACGGCTGTTCCGTTGTCTATGGCCCCGTTGTAAATGTTATCGCCCTCCTTCAGGGGATCCATACCCAGGTGGTCCAGGTGGGCGCTCAGCACAATGCGTTCCTTGCTCTTTCCGGGGATCTCAGCCACCACATTGCGGGTGGTCACCTGGCGGAAACTGTTTTTGCCTTTGAACCTGAAAGGAATTCCCAGTTCAACGGGACGGAAATCTTTTGTGGCATTTCCCCGGTAAAGCTCCTCCAGGTCAACACCCGAAGCAGCCAGAACCCGTTTCAGGCTGCTCTCCCTGATCCATCCCCTGAATTTCAGGTTGTTCTGCAGGTCGGAATCAATATACAACTCCTCACCTGTCCATGAATTCTTCACCACATTCCAGTCATACCCGGCCGATTCATCGGTGTGGATCAGCAGGATTCCTGCGGCACCCCGCCTGGCGGCCTCTTCAATATGGCAGGTCCACCGGCCGAAATAGGTCAGCGTCTTCCCTTCGAAAATCCCGTCATCAATCATCCCCGGATCATTAACGCGCGTAACTACGATTTTATCCTTCATATCCACATCCTTGTAGTCGTCCCACTCCCAGATTCCGGTGGTGATCCCGAATCCCACAAACACCGCTTCACCTTTAAAATCAACCTCCTTCTGTTCAACTGAAAAGGTTCCAACGATATCATCAAGGTATTCAAGGTCAAGGCCATTGGCATTCACGGAAAAACCTTTGTTGGAAAAACCTTTCATCATAAAGGACTGGAAATAGGAACCTTCCGCTCCCGGGTCCAGGCCGATGAATTTGCAGAGTGCCAGCATGGAAATTTCTGCCAGTTCCCCTCCCCGGGTTCCCGGTGCACGGCCTTCAAACAGGTCATTTCCGAGCAATTCCGTTACACTCTCCATTTCGGGCCTCGATATCCGGTCGATCCGCTGTTCGAGTGTCTCCCCACCCCGGGAGTTGCATCCCATCAACACTCCCAAAACCACCAGAACAATATATCCTGACCTTTTCATATTCAGATTGTTATATTTTCTCTTTTCCCTTCATCAGATCCTTCAACTGCCCCGTTTTCCCGGTTTCCCTGATTCGTTGAATATCATCCAGGGTAAGTGTTCGCTTGGTAACAGAAGTTGATTTTTTTGCCGGATACTCGTAATAGTAATATGTTTCGTCATCAAAGTCCATATAGTTCAGTGTTCTCGAAATCATGGGATAAGAATCGATAACAATACACATGGCGCCGTCCGCCAGTTCAAAGTAAAGTTGTAAAGATGAGTATTCGGTAATCACTTCAAGGCTCCATGAATTGGGGGTCATGGTTCCGTGTTCGTAATAGGCCTCAATCTCTGTCCCGTTGTGATAAAAACTCATCACCTCATAAAGCGTAACGCTGGAAAGATTCCTGACGATATACGTGGTGGGCTGGGTGATGGTAACATTCTTGGTGGTCTGGTGCTCTCCGCCCCTTCCCTTCGCCATCAGGGCAACGGTGTAGGTGCCAGCCTGGGTAAAAGTGTGAACCGGATTTGTTTCCGTGGAAATATCCCCATCTCCAAATTCCCATCGATAGCTATCTGCCTCCTCAGACATGTTGATAAAAGTAATTTCGGCAGGGGCAGTATTATCGGTAAATGAGTAATCAAAATTGGCGACGGGGTCGGGGTAACATCCCTGCAGGATTGCCACCATAGCAGCGATCGGGATAATATACAAGGTTTTCATGTTTACGCTTGTTAGATTTTCTCAAAATACGAAATAAAATGACATGAGCTATCAGGAGCCGCCTGTAAGGGCCATCCCGGCACATATATCCTCCCGTTCATGGCAGCGGTTCCGGGCAACCTTCAGGTCAACTGCAGGATCACCTTCAAGCTTGCAAAGGCTGCTTCTTATCGCACCATTGTATTGACCGATGGATTGTCAGCCCGGAAGCCAAGAAACAGCAGTCCCGTTGAAACGGCAAAACAGATCCATCCCACCAGGTCATAATGCCCGGTCCACTGGAATGAAAGACTGAACATATAGGGTCCCAGCGCAGATCCGATCACGGTCCAGCTGAGAGAGGCCCCGGAGATGGCCCCCAGGTTTTTCAACCCGTAAAACCTGGGCCAGGTCACACCGATCAGCACCGTGTAAAGTCCCCATACCATACCGTTCCCTGTTACAATGAGCCAGTAAGCCCCATCCATTCCCCCCAGGTTCGTAAGCCCGAAGGTGGTTAGGAGCATGCCGGCCATGAAGAGGATCAGCAGGTATTTTAATTTCACAAAGTCACTTATGTAGCTGCAAATGAACTGAATAACCACAGCAATAACCGAAGTGGGAATAAAAATCGCCAGTCCTTTGGCCCGGGTCAGTCCGGATGACTCAAAAACCGAAACGATATGGAAAGTGAATCCGCTGATATAGAGCGTCGAAATGGCCAGTGCCATCGTGAATGCCCAGAAAGCCCTCGACCTCCTGGCTTCACCCAGGCTGAAATCATGGTCCGGAAGACTGGGAGGCCTGTTCTTCCGCCTTCTGGCCTCCATTTTGCCATCGGCTTCCAGGCCACAGTCCCGGGGATTGTCCCTGAAAATGGCAAGCACAAAAAGCGCAAAAACAATCCCAACCACCAGGGCCATGAAGATCCATGCACCCCTCCACTGGAGCTGTACAATGATCGAGTTCAGTAGCTTTGGGGCAATGGCAAATCCCATGGCAGTGAAGATGCCAAGCACAGCGTTGGCCATGCCTCTTCTTTTATCAAACCATTTCATCACCATGTTCCTGGATACCATGGTAAGCATCCCCTGCCCGAAAAACCTGATCCCAAAAAATCCCAGTGAAAGCAATGCGAATGTAATAATGCCGGGAGAGAAGCAGTTGACCCCGGCCAGTGCACCGGCAATCCTATCCACCCTTGTCAGATAGAGCAGCATCACGCCGAGCAGGACCCCAGAAACAAAAGCCATGATCCGCGCACCGTACCTGTCATAGAGTTTGCCTGCCCTGGTAATGAGAAGCCCGGATAGCGTGGTGCCCACCAGATATGCCAGGCTCAGACTGTTCCTGTTGATGGCCAGGTCTTCAAGCAGGTTTTCTGTAAAAACAGACACCCCCATGGTCTGGCCAGGAATACTCATCAGGACCCCGATGATTCCTGCGGCCAGGATCACCCAACCATAGAAGAAAGGGACCCTGGATGGGGAGAAGGGTTTGTTGCAGTGTCGTTTCAATCCGTCAGGGAGGGGCATCATAGGATCAAAGATATATTATAAAGATTATAAAGAAGTTGGGGAATGTAACCAGCCCTGGAAAAAAAAGTCTACTTTTGACCCACAAGTTCATCAATGAGAACCAAATGAAGTCATTTAAAATAGGAGAATTAACCATACGGGTCCCCATCATTCAGGGTGGAATGGGCATAGGAATCTCTCTTTCCAGACTTGCCTCAGCAGTGGCCAACATGGGTGGTGTGGGGATCATCTCCACAGTGGGTATCGGACTTACCTCCAAACCCAACAACCTGGGATACAAGAGAAGCAACATTGTTGCCATCAGGGAAGAGATCCGGAAAGCGCGTGAACTTACCCCGGGGGTACTGGGCGTAAACATCATGGCTGTGATCACCAATTTTTCCGACATGGTCAGAACCTCCATCGAGGAGGGGATCGATATTATTTTCTCCGGGGCCGGTCTCCCGCTGGATCTTCCCAAATACCTGGTGGGGGGTGCCAAAACAAAACTGGTACCCATCGTCTCTTCGGGCAGGGCCGACGGTATCATTGCCCAGAAATGGCAGCAGAACTTTAATTACCTGCCCGATGCATTTGTCGTGGAAGGCCCGAAAGCAGGCGGACACCTGGGTTTTAAAGCCGAGGCGTTGCAGGAGATTGGGAATAAACTGGAAAACCTTGTGGATGAAGTGGTGAGGGTGGCCATGGAACTCAAAGAGAGATTCAACAAAGAGATACCGGTTATTGCCGCCGGAGGGATTTTTTCCGGAGGGGATATCAAAGAGATCATGAAACGCGGAGCCAGTGCAGTTCAGCTGGGTACCCGTTTTATAGCAACCAAAGAGTGCGATGCGTCCGATGAATTCAAACAGGCCGTGGTGGATGCCAGGGAAGAAGACATTCAAATTATCAAAAGCCCTGTGGGGATGCCGGGTCGCAGCATCTTCAACCGCTTTCTCCAGGAAGCCGGGGACGGCCAGAGACGTCCGGCGGTCTGCAAACACAACTGTATCCGTTCCTGTAACCCCAAGACCACTCTGTATTGTATCTCCGAAGCACTTCTGGCAGCCTTCAAGGGTAACCTGAAAGATGGTTTTGCATTTGTGGGGTCCAATGCCGGGAGGGTCAACGAAATCACTTCGGTGAAGGATATCTTTGACGAATTGCAGGCCGAATACGACCAGGCCCTTTAATCACAGCAGCCCAGCGCCTCCAGCCAGGTTTTAGCCATCAGCTGTGCCCCTGCCATGGAGGGGTGTACACCGTCCTGGGTCCAGTAGGTGGGATGAGCAATTTCACTGGCCCCGTCAAAGGCCTCCTGGAAAGGAACCCAGACCGCATCAAACGTTTCTGCCATATTCCTGGCGATCTCCTGGTAAGGTTTGAAAGGCTCAACCCAGGTCTCATCCACTGCAGATGTACCTGTTAGGATGAAAGGCTGGCAGATCACCAGTTTCACATCCGGTAGCCGCTCTTTGGTCCGGTTGAGCAGGTCCCTGTAATCCTTCTCATAAACCCCGGGTGTCCCATCATAATTCCCATCACGAACATGCCAGTAATCATTCACCCCAATCAGGATGCTGAGGACCTTGGGTTTCAACATGAGGCAATCCTTGTCCCAGCGGTCGGCCAGTTGGAAAACCTTGTTGCCGCTGATCCCCCTGTTATATATGGTCAGCTCCTTTTCTGCCATCTCACCGAGGAGCCAGGAGGCTGCAAGATGTGCATACCCGTTTCCGAAAGACCTGGCCTGGTTGGGCCATTCATTGTCCCTGTCTCTCCCTGCGTCGGTGATGGAATCACCCTGAAAAAGAACCACATCCCCATGGGAAAAATAATTGCTGATCCTTCGCCTTTCATTGTCGCCCGAACATGATCCTGCGAGCAGCGGCATTCCGGCTACGGCGGCTGCACCCATACCGGCATTTCTGAAAAAATTTCTTCTTGAGGTTTTCATAAAATAAAGGTAGCAATTCCTGTTCAAATTCTTGTCAAAGGATTATCTTGGACCAGTAATCACATCATTAATATTCGTATTGGTTATGAAATACCGCAAATTGGGGAAGAGCGGACCGGAAGTATCAGAAATTGGTTTCGGTGCCTGGGCCATCGGCGGAAGCTGGGGAGAACAGAAAGAGTCAGACTCACTGGAAGCACTTGAGACAGCCCTGGAAAAGGGTGTGAATTTCATCGATACCGCTGCAGGATATGGAAACGGGAAATCGGAGCAGATCATCGGCCGGTTTCTGAAGTTCCGTTCCGAAAAAGTACATGTATGCACAAAGACACCCCCGGCTCCGGGGCCCTGGCCTCCTACTCCCTATTGCAGGACCGGAGAGCGGTACCCGGAAAAATACCTCCGTGAAAACGTGGAGGAGCGGCTTGGCAATCTTCAGACAGAAAGCCTTGATGTGTTGCTGCTTCATACCTGGACACGTGCCTGGAATGACAGGCCTGTGGCTCTTGAGATTCTTCAGAAGATGAAACAGGAAGGGCTGATCAAACAAATCGGGATCTCTACTCCCGAACACGACCAGAATTGCGTGATACAGCTCATGCGGGACGGCATGGTGGACGTGTTGCAGGTGATTTACAATATTTTTGAGCAGGAACCTGCCGCACAGATTTTCCCGGTGGCGCACGAAACGGGAACCGGCATCATTGTGAGGGTGGCCTTCGATGAAGGGGTCCTTACGGGAAAATACAAGGGTAATGAGACTTTCGAAAGCGGGGACTTCCGGAGCAATTATTATGCAGGAGACAGGCTTATGCGTGGTGTGCATAGAACCGAAAAGATCCGCAAAGCGTTTGAAGGAAGCGGCTACTCCATGCCTGAACTGGCGCTGAAGTTCGCCATGTCCCATCCGGCTGTCTCCACCGTAATCCCGGGCATCCGAAACCGGAAGCAGGCCCTGCAAAACACCGCGGTTTCGGACCTTCCCGGTCTGTCAGAGAAGGATCTCCACCGCTTACGGGAACATATGTGGAACAGGGGATTCTGGTACGGGGGAAAATAAAGAGCCATCCCCCGGCTCGTCAAACACAGGCTGAATCAATATACCGCCATCACCTTCAATGGCCTCCCGTCCCGCATGATCTCGTTGGAAAGCGGCTGATTTCCCAACCACAAACGGTTCTCCCCTATCTCAAAGCCTGCTCCCGAACCGGTATCTTCGTCCATGGACTCCCGTTTGAGCCATTCCAGGAACCTGCCGGCTTCGGCATAGCTTCTGAATTGAAGCGGGTATTCCATGCCTGTATGGGTCCGGATTCGGACCTTTTTCTGTCCTGATTCAGTACCAATGCACCAGAGCGAAGGGAGATAATCCTGTTTCTTAAAAAGCGTGACCTCCCTGGTCACTTTCCCCTTATAAAAAGCCACCCTGTCGTCCCACTCCTGGAAGGTTTTCCATCCCGATACCACATGCCTGTATATATATTCCATTTCCAGTATTCCGGTAATGGCATCCGGGGCATCTTCCATGCGGGGGACCACCACATCCAGGAATTTCAGGGCGGACACTGCCTCTGTCCCTCCCTCTGCTTCTCCGGAGAAAAGAGGAATGGTTACCCGTTCCGGAAAACCATCAAACTGAAGAGACACATCTGCAATCACATTGCCGGTCAGGTCGGCTCCGCGGGTCCCCTCCTCCTCCAACTCGAGCCTGTAATCACCGATACTCCCGTTCAGCTTCAGGTACCTGGATCTGACCACCTGTTTCTCACTCCGTTCCACTGAACTATTGACACTCCCCTCTGTGATCTCTCCGCTCACCTGGGCATCCATATCCAGGCTCCTGGAGAAACTCACATCCGCAATCTCGATCTCCCCGTATTCGGTGGAGTAGCGGTTCCATCCTGTGAAGTGAAGGTTGGCCTGTGCCGGGATCCGGAGACTGAATCTCAGGGACTCGATCCGGTCGGCCGGTGAATACAGCACCCCGGGCTTGCCCAGGGCCGATTGGTCATGTTGCCTGGAGATGGTGAAAACCATTCGCAGGCTTGACGAGGTATAATCCATCACAGGTCCGGCACCCTTCTGTATGTACCCCTGGTTGAGGGCCCCTGTAAACTGTCCGTTGTCAGGATACCTTTCATGAAGGATCTGGATCAGCTGGGTCTGGGCACTAGCACTCAGGTCCCACAGGCTTTTCCCTGGGGGATCAAAGCCTGGAGGCTCAAGCCTTGCTCCGAACAGATCCATATCCACCAGGGAACGGGCCTCTCCTTTGTAAGAAGCGGATTTAAACCGTTTGACCGATGTACATCCTGAGGCGATGAAAATTAGTACCCATGCGATACAGAGGAACATCCGGGTTTTCATGGTATATCAGTTTTGACAGGGCTTGGTTCAGTTGTGATACACCCAGGCCCTTAACCATGGCCCCGGGACTTCACTGCAGGAAATGCTGATCTCCCTCACCAGATCACCTCCCGGGAATTCCAGGTCAGGGGTACAATTCAGCGACATTCCATCCGTATACACATCATCCCCGCTGCGGTGGATACAACGCTCCACACCCAGATTCTGAACAATCAGGTAATACATAGAAATTAAAAGTAGCAAATCATGAAATATCAGTCAAGTATTCTTCAAGCATCGTGCATGTTAACAGATCCTTTTCACAGTACCATTTGTGCAACTTTGTATCCCTTCTTCTTCAGCATCCTGATGATTCCATCCGTGCCAAATACATGCAAGGCTCCCACCAGGACCAGTTCCACCTCCTCATTGTCCAGGTATGAATCAATTGTTGTTATCCAATTGTTGTTGCGGTCTGCCAGCACCTGATCGTAAACCTCCGGATACTCCTTCTTCATCTCTTTTTGAAGATCCCTGAAAATCTTTTCATTTCCCCTGAGCCAGTTTGCCTTGAGTTCAGCACCCAACGCATCCATCTGATCCAGTTCATCCAAAAACTGAAGCACTACCTGGTCTTCATTTTCGTCCTCCTCACCAAAGAGCATTTCCAGTTGGCTGTCCACTGTTTCCAAGAACAATAAAGGCTTCCGGTCAGCAAGGGCCATGGAGAGATAATACTGATCCACTCCGGCAGAAGTGCTTCCGGATTGTTGCATCTTGGTCACTGAAATAATCAGCATGACCATGGTGGGTTTAAATCTGGACAGGGATGTGATTGGAACTTCAATCTTTGCGCACGCTGCTTCCAGCCTTCGATATACCTTTTCGCTCAGTACACTTTGCAGCGTCCGCTCATCCTGGTACATAGCCATGGACATCATCCTTTGAACCACAGCAGGATCTTCCATTTTTTTCAAATCAGCCTCCAGGACCAACCCATCCGACCAGGCATAGGCGCTGTCAAATTCAACCGGCAGTGGATAATCCTCAGGACTCAGCAGATGCATGGTTCCTCCAATGTAAATGGTGTTTCCTTTTCCTTCCACCTTCCAGACCGAAGATTGTGCTGCACAAACAGGACTCAGCGCAAAACTTATTGTAAGTACAAAGTACAGTTTCATGATGCTATTCTTTTTGTTCAACCCACTCCAGGATCCTTGCAAAGATCTCGTCCCGGTTGAGCTCATTGAAGTTTTCGTGATAATTCTCAGGGTAATGTAATTCGGTAACCAGGCCTGGTTCTATCCGGTCGATCATCTGACGGTTCACACCATTGTCAGCAATTCTGTCATCGCCTGCCAGGATAAACAACACAGGGTGTGTCCACCTGGAAATATTTCCCGGGACCCACCGCTGGGCTTTCAGTAGCTCATGGCCACTCCTGGTTGTTACGGATGAAACCACATATCCATCCTCCGCATCCTTTCTCTGGCGCTTGTAGACCTCTTCATCATGCGTGACAACCGCTTTGAAGTCCTCGGTGGGAACGATCATCCCGGGTACCAGGAGTGCTAAAAATCCAGCAAGCGTGAGCATGATCTGTGGAACCTTCACGGCATTGGCATAATAGGGTGATGAAAGAATAAATCCTTTAACCACCGCATCTGACGTCAGTTTTTTTAATCCGAAATGTGTAGCCACCAGTCCTCCCATGGAATGGGCCAGAATGAATACAGGCAGTCCGGGAAATTGCTCCTTCACCCATTCAGTCATCAACTCCAGGTCCTTTGTCAGGGCTTCAAACCGGGAAATAGTAACTTTCCCGGGATGATCAGGGCCCTTGTGGTCATGTCCCTGCTGGGCATAAGCCACCGAGGCAATACCATGGTCCCTGAAATAAAGCGCCGGCAAAATATAATTTCCACAATGGTCCATGAGGCCGTGTACGGTCAGGAATACCATCCGAGGCTTCTCCGGCTCCCATATGTGGATGTTTCTCTGCTTCCCGTCACTGCAGGTCAGTTTTTCAACGCGGTCTTCCGAAAATCTCATTGCTTGCTTTTTATGGTTTATACATTGATCTCACCCAGCATATAGGTAACTGCCTGTCCGGAAATCTTTACCCTTTCGCCGCAATCTTCACACCGTAATTCGCCGCCACGGGCTGAAAGCTGCCGGGCAGTCAGCACCTTCTTGCCAAGAACCCTGGACCAGTATGGAGTCAGGGTTGTATGTGCCGAACCGGTAACCGGGTCTTCGCTGATCCCGGAATTTGGTGCAAAAAAGCGGGAGACGAAATCCACCTCTCCTCCCATGGCTGTTACGATCACGCCCCTTCCTCCCTGCTCTGCCAGCATCCCGAAGTCGGGTTTCATACTTTCAATTTCGGACTGACTGGCAAAAACAAACATGGTGTCGGTTTTCCCTTCAAATGCCTTTACCGGGGATTTGTGAAGGGCTTTGACTGCCCATCCGGGAACTTTGATCTCCTTTACCACATCGGCCGGGAAGTCCAGGATCAGTCTGCCGCCTGCTTTCGCAACGGTCAGTTTTCCGCTCCGCGGGGAATGGAACTCCACCGTCAGGGATGGGTGTGACAGGTGTTCAAAGAGCACATGGGCTGTGGCCAGTGTGGCGTGTCCACACAGGTCCACCTCCACTTCGGGGGTAAACCACCTGATGGCATACCGTTCCCCGTCCCTGACTGCAAATGCAGTCTCCGACAGGTTGTTTTCGTTGGCTATAAGCTGCATGGTGGCATCCTCCAGCCACTCATCCAGAATGCAAACTGCAGCCGGATTTCCGCTAAACAGCTCGGAAGTGAATGCATCCACCTGGAATAGTTGTAAACCCATGATCTGTAATATTAATTTCCTGTATATTGGTAATGCCCTATGATCCTGAAATCGAAAAGGCAGTCCTCCAGAACCTGGCCAGCCCCGATGTTATGCACCACCTGAAAGCCGCCCCACCTTGCCGACCTCCGGTCCACCACGATCCCGATATGCGTCACGGCGCCTCCCAGGTTCCAGCAGACCAAATCCCCCGGCAGATACCCAGCCGGATCATCTCCGGTGGATTTCACCGTCCCTTGCCGTTCAAAAAAGGTCATCAGGTTGGGAACCCTGCGGTGGTCAATGTTGGGATCGGTCCTGCTCATTCCCCAGATCGCCGGATACAGATCAAAATGATCCTGCATGTCCTCATGTACCTCCTTTTGCAGGTCGATTCCCAAGCTCCTGTAAGCCCGGATCACCACATCGGAACACACTCCTGTGCCTGCCGGCACATCACCATTGGGATACGCCATGGCGTAGTACCCCGGGTCATACACCACCACATCGCGGGTCAGATCAAGGGCAGCTTCGCTCAGTCGCCGGGCAAAATCCTCCCGGCCCCTGTCCTCCTGGGCCGGAATCTCCTGCCAGAAACAGAAAACCGTAATAAACAAGAAAAGCAATCTCATGGAGAACGCATTGAACCATTAAACTACAAAATAATACCCTCTTTCTGATGGTTTCATCCCACAAAATTCGTGAACCGTTGTTATATATTCGCAATTCATCATCACCAAAAATAAACCAACCCATGCATATAGCGCTCTTTAGCTCCAAGTCCTATGATAATGAATACTTTGATGAGGCAGCAAAAAAATACAAGCACCAGATCACCTATTTTGAAACCCGCCTGAGGGCCCGGACAGCCCACCTGGCTGCCGGATCGGATGCCGTATGCGTATTTGTGAATGACATGGTGGACCGGGATGCCATCGGCATCCTGAAGGAATATAGTGTAAAGGTTATTGCCCTCAGGTGTGCGGGATTTAACAATGTGGACCTCTCCGCTGCCCAGGCGGCAGGGATCAGCGTGGTCAGGGTCCCTGCCTATTCTCCCGAATCGGTCGCAGAGCACGCCCTGGCACTGATCCTGACCCTGAACCGGAAAACACACAAGGCCTTTAACAGGGTCAGGGAGGGCAATTTCTCGCTGGAACGCCTCATCGGGTTTAATATAAGCGGAAAGACCGTGGGAGTGATCGGAACAGGAAGGATCGGTGCAGCCTTCGCCAGGATCATGGGTGGTATGGGATGCAAAATACTTGCCTATGATAAATCCCCAGATGAAGCACTAAGGGCAGCGGGGGTTGAATATGCAGGTCTTGAGAAATTGTTGCCGGAATCGGACATCATCTCCCTCCACTGTCCCCTCACCCCGGAAACTGCATACCTGGTGAACCGGAAGACCCTCTCCATGATGAAACCGGGAGTGATGCTGATCAACACCAGCCGGGGTGCACTCGTCAACACCCACGATGTGATCGAATCGCTCAAGGGCCGTCACCTGGGATACCTGGGCATTGATGTATATGAACAGGAGGAGAAACTGTTTTTCAGGGACCACTCTGAGGAAATCCTTCAGGACGACCAGATCGCCAGGCTCATGTCCTTTCCCAATGTCCTGATCACTGCCCACCAGGCTTTCTTTACCAGGGAAGCGCTGGGACAGATCGCCTCCACAACTCTGGAAAACCTGAAGGAGTTTGAGGAGGGAAAAGTCCTGACCAACCGGGTGGACTTTACGGCGGTGAAATAAACTGATATATTTGTAGCTCTAAAGCTGAACAAATGAAGTCAATCGTGCAGTTCCTGATCATGGCAGTTATCACAACAAGCATGGCCGGATGTGGTTCCGGAAGCGGAGATGCGGCCAAAGCAGAGGAAGAAGAAAAACCATATGTGGTGAAAAAGTACCGGGATGACGGCACCCTTTCCAGCGTGAACCCGGTGGATGATAAGGGATATGTGCACGGGGTTAAGGTGAACTTTTATGAGGATGGCAAAACGGTACACTCAAAAATCACCTACGACCATGGCCGGAAGCAGGGTCCTGCACTCTGGTACTTTAAAAATGGCCAGGTTCATGAACACACCAGCTATCACTTTGGAAGAAAACAAGGTCCCACAAAAACGTACTACGAAAACGGCCAGCTGTTCGAAGAGCTCACCTATGAGCAGGGTAAAGTACTGCCTGGTAAAAAGACCTATGACAAAAAGGGAAACCTGATCCCGGAATAGCAGAGGCCTACTTTTTCAAAAGAATGTAATTTCTGAACTCCCCCAACCTGTTTCCCAGAAGAAGGTTCTTCTCAAACCAGGAGATAACCCTGTATTTAAACCTGTCGTGCTTTGCCTTCATGGGATTGAGGCTCCTGGCCGGACCGGTGATGCGAAGCTGGTCTTCCCAGTCATAGGCAGCGATCCAATCATTCATTGCTGCAGGATGGGTCCCGTTGTAGGGTGTCAGCCTGGTGATGTTTCCGTAGTCAAAAATCCTGTCGTACTTGTGTTCGGCTATCTGTTTTTCAATTTTTGTCCTGCCCTGATGGTTCATGCTGAATACCTTGATCTTGTTTTGCATCAACCCCGGGGGGCGCACCCAACCGTAGTGAAAGATCTCAGCATCCACTTCTGCCACTTTCAGTTTATAGGTACCCTCCTGCTGCCTGTAGTTTACGCCCCCAAATCCTGGAATTTTCCGGAACGACTGGGCCGATTCCCAGGAGTGGATATCAGGCAGATTCCTTACAATTCTTATTTCCTTCCGGTACCAGCAGTGGGAATCCTGCAGGTGATGGTAGTTGCCCCAGAAATGGCGGTAACGGAATAGCAATCCTTCCACATCCTGATCACCGAGCAACTCATGGCACCGGAGGCGGATCTTGTCAAGGTCCTTCTCATGGACCACCTCATCGCTCTGCAGGTAAAAAAGCCAGTCGCCTGTACAGGCCTTCATGGCGATATCGGTCTGGTGGGCATGTTCCATCCCCCGGGGGAATTTCTCGATGTCCCATACCGTATCGATTATCCTGATCTTATCACTTCCGATGGCCAGGATCTCGGACCGTGTGGTATCATCTTCATCGGAATCCCCGAGGGCTACCACAAACTCATCCACAAGGGGTAAAATCGATTCCACCGCCTGTCGCATGGGATAATAAAGCTTCCGGGCATTCTTGCCCATGGAAAAACCGCTGATCTTCATAACCGGTTAAAACATCTGCATTTTGTAGAGTTTATTATAGAGCCCCTTCTTATTCTTAATGAGTTCGTTATGTGTACCCCGTTCCACAATTTTTCCTTCATCGATGACCAGGATCTGGTCAGCATGCTTGATGGTGGAAAGCCGGTGAGCGATCACAATGGAGGTACGGTTCTTCATCAGGTTGATGATGGCTTCCTGTACCAGTCTTTCTGACTCGGTATCCAGTGCGGAGGTTGCTTCATCCAGGATCAGGATGGGCGGATTGGCCATCACGGCCCGGGCAATGCTCACCCGCTGCTTCTGACCCCCACTGAGCTTGCCTCCTCCTTCACCCACGCCTTCATCGTACCCATGCTCGGTCTCGATGATAAACTCATGCGCATTGGCCACACTGGCCGCAGAGATAATATCCTCATCGCTGATCTCCCTGCTGGTGCCGAATGCAATGTTGTTCCTGAAGGAATCATTGAAAAGGATCGATTGCTGGCTCACTATTCCCATCAGTTTTCTCAGTGGCTTGACGGCATAATCCTTCACGGGAATACCATCAATCAGTACCTCGCCCTCTGTGGTATCCATGAACCTGGGCATTAGGTCCACCAGGGTTGACTTCCCCGAACCAGATTTGCCCACCAGGGCAATGGTCTCCCCCTTTTTAATCGTGAAGGAGACATTCTGAAGCACATACTCCTTGTCATACTTAAAGGAAACGTTCCTGAATTCAATGGACTCTTTGAACTCATTCACAGGTACAGGGTCGGCTTTTTCCTCGATCTTCAGGTCGGCCTGTAACAGATGATCGATCCTGTCCACCGAAGCCATCCCTTTTTGTACGCTGAACCAGGCAGTGGTGACATTCTTTGCCGGAGGGATGATCTGGCTGAATATAATCAGAAACAGGATCAGGCTCTCCCCTTTCAGGTTGCCTGTCCCGGATAAAACGAGGTTTCCCCCGTAGGCCATGATCACCATGAGTACGATGGTAGCCATCAATTCACTAAAGGGACTGGCCAGGAAACGGCGGCGGATCACTTTGCGGAGCAGGAAAGAGAACCGGTTGTTTGTGTAGACAAATTTTTCGGTCATCTTTGACTCACCATTGAATGCCTTGATGATCCTCAATCCCGAAAGGGTCTCTTCGAGCAATGCAAGCAACTCCCCCAGCCGCTCCTGTCCCCTGAAAGAGGACCTCCTGAGCGACCTGGCAATGCGGCCGATCAGAATACCTGTTATGGGTAGTACGATGATGACAAACAGGGTCAGGTTGAAGCTGATGGAGAACAGGACAACGAGGTAGACCACGATGGTGATGGGATCCCTGATCAGCATCTGGAGTGAACTCATGATGCTAGCCTCCACCTCCTGTACATCACTTGACATCCTGGAGATAACATCCCCTTTTCGGGCCTCTGTATAATAGGACAGGGGTAGTCTTAGTACCTTCTGATACATTTCATTCCGCATGTCCCTGACCACAAATGCCCTGATGGGTGCCAGCACATAGTTGGCGCCAAACAGGAATCCATTCTTCAGGATACTGAACATCACCACCAGGATGCTCACCAGGATCAGGGCCCCGGTGTGGCCATGATTGGTCATGATCATGCTCATGTAGTAGTTGAGGGTATGCAACAAATAGGCCGTATTGAGCTCGAATGCGGCTGGTTCAGTAACAAGCGGCTGGTTGTTGAACAGGATCCTTAAGAAAGGAAGTACCATGGCAAATGAAAACAGCCCGAAGAAGGCTGCAAAAATATTGTACAACAAATTCTGGACAACGAACCATTTATAGGGAGACAGATAGGATAAAAGCCTTAAAAATCTTTTCATAGAAATCGCTCTAATTAAGGAACGAAAGAAACTACAAACCTGTATAATTCCAGGGGGTAATTTTCAGTAGTTCTTCCCTGACGGCATCGGAAACCGAAAGTCCGCCTATAAAACGGCTGATGGTTTCCCGGGTGACCGCTTCATTGGTTCGCGTAAGATCCAATAGGGCTTCGTAAGGTCTGGGGTAGTTTTCCCTTCGAAGTATGGATTGAATGGCTTCTGCCACCACGGCCCAGTGCTTCTCCAGGTCGGAGTGGATGGCCTCCTGGTTGACAATCAGCTTTCCCAGTCCCCTGATCAGGGAGTGCATGGCAAGGATCGAGTGGCCCAGGGGTACTCCCAGGTTTCGTAGCACGGTGGAATCGGTCAGGTCACGTTGCAGGCGGGAGACCGGCAGTTTGGCAGCCATGTGTCCGAACAGTGCATTGGCAAATCCCAGATTTCCCTCTGCATTCTCAAAATCAATGGGATTCACCTTATGGGGCATGGCAGATGACCCGATCTCTCCCTTAAGGATTTTCTGTTTAAAATACTCCATGGAGATATAGGTCCAGATGTCACGTGCCAGATCCACCAGGATGGTATTGATCCTTTCGAATGCATGGAACATGGCCGCCAGGTTGTCATAATGCTCGATCTGGGTGGTGGGCCATGATCTTTTCAGTCCGAGCACCTTACCGACAAAGTGCTCTCCAAATTCAAACCAGTCAATCTCCGGAAAGGTGACCACGTGTGCATTCATATTACCGGTGGCTCCTCCAAATTTGGCCGGCAGCGGAATCTCCTCCAGTTGCTCCAGCTGTACATCCAGCCGCTCAATAAAAACCCGGATCTCCTTGCCCAGCCTGGTGGGAGAGGCCGGCTGACCATGGGTTCGTGCCAGCATGGGTATATCCTCCCATTCTGAAGCGAGTTTTTCAAGTACCTGGGTGAGTTCATCCAGCAAAGGGTAGTAAACCTGTATCATTCCCTCTTTTAAAGAAAGAGGGATGGCTGTATTGTTGATATCCTGGGAGGTAAGCCCGAAATGAATAAATTCTTTGTAATCTGAAAGTCCCAGCAAGTCAAACTGCTCTTTTACAAAGTATTCCACTGCCTTCACATCGTGGTTTGTCACTTTTTCGATCTCTTTGATCTGCTGTGCATCTTCCAGTGAAAAATTTTCAACAAGTGTTCTCAAGCGTTCAAACTGGCTGGCACCCACCCCTTTCAGCTGGGGAACGCCTGCCTCACAGAGGGCAATGAAATACTCCACCTCAACACGGACGCGGTATTTGATCAGTCCGAACTCGGAAAAGAATCCGGCGAGCTGTTCCGTTTTGGACCTGTAACGGCCATCCACAGGTGAGAGGGCTGTCAGTTTGCTAAGTTGCATGGATTGTGAATTATATGACGCCACAAATTTAGCAGAAATTATTCTTACTTTTGAGCAAATAAACCGTGATTATGAAGCAATTCATCCATATACTTTCCCTGATGTTACTGGCACTCGTGCTCTCAAGCCAGCTTGCGGCACCCGACAGCACCAAAGGAACTGCCACCGGTACCAAAGAAAGGACAGACACCCTGATCCCCCGCATGAAAAGGGGGAACGGGACCGGGGATTCCATCCTGGTCTACACCTTCGCCATCAAAGACAACATTGCTGCACCCACCTGGAGAATAAGCCAGGAAGCACTCGGGGAGGCCCTCAGGCTTGATGCCGATGTGGTGATCCTGCATCTGAACACATACGGGGGTGAAGTGAGTGCGGCTGACTCCATCCGGACAAAAATTCTGAATTTTCCTATTCCGGTGCACGTTTTCATTGATGACAATGCAGCTTCGGCCGGTGCACTGATCGCCATTGCCTGTGACAACATTTATATGAAAAGAGGTGGAAAGATCGGTGCAGCAACGGTGGTCAACCAAACCGGTGAACAGGTTCCGGACAAATACCAATCCTACATGCGGGCCACCATGCGGGCCACCGCCGAAGCCCATGGAATGGATACAACGATCAGCGGGTCCGACACGGTGATTGCCTGGCACCGCAACCCGGCCATCGCTGAAGCCATGGTCGATCCAAGGCTCTATGTGGCGGGAATAAGCGATACCGGTCAGGTGCTCACTTTCACTGCTTCAGAAGCCATGAAAAACGGCTATTGCGAAGGGATCCGGGAATCCATGGAAGACGTTATTGCGTCCCTGGGAATTGAATCATATGTACTGAAAACCTACAGGCAGTCGGGGATTGATAAAATCATCGGTTTTCTGATCAATCCCATCATAAGCGGCCTCCTGATCATGATCATTATCGGGGGAATTTACTTTGAACTGCAATCCCCCGGCATCGGATTCCCGCTGATCGCCTCCATCGCAGCCGCCCTGCTCTATTTTGCACCCCACTATCTGGAAGGGATGGCACAGAACTGGGAACTGATCGTCTTTTTCGTCGGGGTGATCCTGATCATGGTGGAGATTTTTGCCATTCCCGGATTCGGGGTGGCAGGGATCGCCGGGATCATAGCCATGGTTACCGGGCTGACCCTGGGCCTGATCGACAACGTGGTATTTGAGAATCCGGAGTTTACCGGAGAGGGACTTGGCCTGCTCATGAAATCACTCAGCCTGGTACTGGTGGCAATCCTGCTGGGATTGATTGTCTCGCTCTGGGCAGCAAGAAAACTGCTGACCACCACCGCATTTTCAAACCTCTCCCTGAAAAGCGAACAGCGCCTGGATAAAGGTTTCATCGGGGTGGAAACCGAACAGAAATCCCTGGTGGGAGAAACAGGGGCCGCCCATACAGTGCTCCGCCCTTCGGGCAAGGTCATGGTCCATGGCAAGCTTTATGATGCCAAAGCCGAATACGGTCTGATTGAGAAGGGTGCTCAGATCAGGGTGGTCCGGTATGAAACTGGACAGGTCTACGTGGTAAAAGTCTGATAAAAATGATCATCCGAGATTACCGTCCGGACGATTTTCCACAGGTGGAAAAGTTATGGAAGGATACAGGTATCTACACGGTGGAGCGTGGAGATACTGCTGAACGCATACTTCAGTGTAACAGGCACGGTGGCAGATTCCTCGTCCTGGAAGACCCTGAAACCGGACAGGTGGCAGGTACTTCCTGGATGACATGGGACGGCCGGAGGGTGTTCCTGCACCACTTCGGCATCCTGCCTTCGGAACAGGGCAAGGGGCACGGCCGCTCCCTGGCCATCCGGTCCCTGGAATTTGCCAGGGAGAAGGGGTGTCCCGTGAAACTGGAAGTCCACCGGGAAAACAGAGCTGCTGTGAACCTTTACAGAAGCCTCGGATTTGAAATTTTTGAAGATTACCATGTGTATATGATCCTGAACCCATGAAGCAACACTCTTGTTATAAGTTGATGAAATATCTTTGTCTTTCCCTGCTTGCGGCCATGGTCTGGGGTTCCCTCCAACTCCATGCGCAGAACTCTCCCTGGGACCGGTGGGATTCCGCGGTGGTCAGAAGCCTCTATACCAGCAACGGGATCCCCTACCTCACCGAAGAGGAACGGAAAGTGGTCCTGTTTATGAACATGGCCCGCTATGACGGGCCTCTCTTTGCTGAAACGTTCCTGGATGCCTATGTGGAAGAGAACCGGGTGGAAAACACCAGCTACCTGAGATCGCTTCGCCGGGAACTGAAGGATGTTTCAGGCCTTCCTGCACTGGTTCCCGAGGAGGATCTCACCCGTGTGGCACAGGGACATGCCACAAGATCGGGAGAGACGGGTCATGTAGGTCACAAGGACATGAACAAGCGTTTTGAACCCCTGCGCGGTAATCCCTATGTTGCTTGGGGAGAGAATTGCTCTTACGGTTATGACAAGGCCATTACCATTGTGATCGTTCTGTTGATCGACGAAGATATCGAGGGCGTTGGCCACCGCCGGAACATTCTGAACACAGGCTATAATTCGGTGGGGGTGGCCATCCGGCCTCATAAAAACTACCGGTACAACTGTGTAATCGATTTTGGGCAAAAGAACCGTTCCGGGCTTAACCAGGTACCTTACTGATCTTCATCCTCCGTCTCCCGGGGCAGAATTTTGCCCTGCTGCCTGTAGGCAAAAAGGCTCAGGACAGTCAAAACCACCACAGCCACATAAACAGCCACAGGCATTTTAAAAGCCGAACCGCTGGCATAGGAATGCATGCCGCCCAGAAAGTAGTTCACCCCGAAATAGGTCATCATCACCGATGAATAACTGATGAATGAGGCGAGGTTATAAGCGAATGTTCCCCTCATTCCGGGGATCCGGTGCATATGGGTCACAAATGCATAAACCAGCACAGTAATCAGTGCCCAGGTCTCTTTGGGATCCCATCCCCAGTATCGTCCCCACGATTCGTTGGCCCATACACCCCCAAGGAATACCCCGGCAGTCATGAAATAAAGCCCCACAATCAGGGTCAGATGATTCACATTGCTCACCTGTCTGATCACCTCCTGGATCCGTCCTTTGTTTGACCGGGTGAGAGAGGCATACAGCACCACATTCAACAGTCCCATGACAGATGCCAGTCCAAGGAAACCATACCCGGCCATGATCACGGCCACGTGGATGGAGAGCCATGGCGACTTCAAAACAGGAACCAGGTTGGTAATTTCCGGATTCATATTGCTCATTCCGGCCACCATCAGGGCAAGTGCTGCCAGGATACCCGTCAGTCCCATTACATAACCTGACTTCCCTACAAAAATCAGCCCCGCAAGCAGGGTAACCCACGACACGAAGATCATCGATTCATATCCGTTGCTCATGGGTGCATGTCCACTGATGTACCACCTTGCTGCCAGTACCAGGGTATGAATCACAAAGGCAGCTGTCAGACTGATGATCCCTATGGTAAATAAGATTCTGAAAAACTTGCGGGTACGGAAAACAATCATGAACTGCAGGAACATCATCAGCACCCCCAGAACTCCGTAAAACTTGGCCAGACGCGGGAAAACATTGATCCGGTTGTATTTGATTTCCAGTTTCATGGTGGAGTGTGACGGAAGCAGTGATTCATTTGCCAACTGGTTGTTCTTAAGCTCGGTCAGCCTGGACTGGGCTGTTGCGTAGTCTCCGTTCCTCATAGCATTCAGATATTTCAGGAAAACGGCGGACAATGTATCCCCCTCCGGTTGGGACTGATTTGTCAAAGCATCCGAAACGGAGATCCATTTGTGATTCTCTGCATCCGGATCGGGGAATATGGTCACCATACCTCCCGACTGCACCAGGTACATGGCATTGATCCGGTCGTCCAGCTTGATCACCTCCTTATCCAGATCGGTCTGCTGGGCAACCTGCTTGGAGTAGGCTTCATTCACAAGGTCTGTAAGCAGGTATGAACTGCCGCCGGGACCCATCAGGTCATTGAAACTGACCAGGTCGCCCTTAAACCCGACGACACGGTGCAGTTCGGCATTCCTGATCCTGAACAGGGGCTGGCTTTGCCAGACATCGGGATAGAGCATCATGCCCAGCATGACCTGGTCGGGAGTATAATCCTGGTACCTGGCTTTCTTGGTAATCTTCCGTACCACTTCGTGGGAAAGGGTATTCATGGGCTCATACCTTCCTCCCTTATCCTGTACCCAAAGATATCCAAACTCTTTGGCCACCTCCTTCGGGGGAACCATCTGCGGGAATGCCGGCGTTCCAAGGCCCAGGATCAGCAACCCCATCACAAGTACCCTCGTTTTTGAAGAGGTTTTTTTCGCGATCATGGAGAACCGGGTGCCCCTGACGAACATGGCCAGGATCATACCGCCAATCAGTACCAGGTAGCCAAGGTAGGTGATAAAGGTACCGGCCATGTCCTTGTTCACGGACAGGACCGTTCCCTTCTCATCATTGTCATAGGAGGACTGATAGAACCGGTATCCCCTGTGCTTCAGCACGTTGTTCATATAAATCCTGCGATCCTCCCGGATCCCCCTCTCTTTGTCCACAAGGACCACCTCGCTGGCGAAGGAAGAGGGGCTGTGGGAACCAGGGTAGCGCTCCACCTGGAAGTCCTTCAGGAACAACGAAAACGGAAGAGGTATCTCCATGGCTCCATAGGTAATGGCATAGGTCAGATCACCCATCTCTCCCCGTACAGGAACACCTTTCATGCGTGCCAGTCCGGGGACATACACCTCAGAGGTCATGCCCCTGTACGCGATCTCAACCCGGACCGCTGCCAGGTAGGATTCCATCTGGCCCTGAGGAGCCTGCACCAGTTTTTTTCTGGCTGAAGGGATGAAATTCTGAAGAGCCATCCGCATGTGCCCGGCCACATACAGGGTTCCCTCTTTGAAGGGAACCTTTGCCCAGGCCGGGTAATCGATCTGTCCGGCTCCTCCCATCTGCATGGAGGAGATGGTGAAAGGAGCTGAAACGCTTATCTCCTGCCCGTCGGAAACAAACCTCAAAATCGCGGTGGTGTCAGGATTGTTAAAAGAGATATCCATCCCATTTGCATTCCGCACCACTCCGGATGGGAGTCCTACGGAGGTTTGCTGGTCGCTCACCAGTACAACCTGAAGGTAAGGGTCCCCCCCGGGGGCAGCAATAAACTGTTCCATGGCACTGGACATGTACCCGGTGGATTTGATTCTTACCTTTTCACCACCGACCCGTGTACACATCTTATAATTTTTCGGTGTTAGCCCTGTGATCATCACCTCTTTGTTATTTTCCGTTCTTTCACCGTTGGCCTCAAGAACAACCTGCATATACCCGTTATCGCTGGTCATGGTATTGGAAATGGACTGCTCCCTGATATGCATGATTCCTTCATAACTGATAAACCTGGTGACGGAAGCTCCCAGAAGGATCAGAATAAATGCCAGGTGGAACACAAGTACCACGATTTTTTTCCGGTTAAAAAATTTATATTTGAACATCACACCCACAATATTGACGGAGATAAGAAGCATCAGGAGTTCGAACCAGTGGGTTCCGTAAACCACTGCCCAGGCTGTGGCTGTATCATGGGCACTCTCAATAAAAGTGGCCAGGGCCAGGACAACGATCAGCAGAATCAACAATACACCCATGAAGGACATGGAAACCAGAAACGATAATCTCTTCATATACGGTCTATAAAAGTGATACAAAACGGGGGTGCAAGATATTAAAATCCTTAAATATGTAGTAATGTGCCTAGCTGGAAAACAGCAAAGCTTGCCACCCAGGCAATGGCTGTGGTGTAGAAAAGGACAAAACCTGCCCATTTCCAGCTGCCTGATTCTCTCCCAACAGCTGCTATCACTGCAACACAGGGAAGGTAGAATAATACGAAAATCAGAAATGAGATTCCTACCAGGGGGGTGAAAACCGTCTGACCCGCCCGTGGTCCCGTTGTGTACACCTGCTCGCGAATCCTCGACTGTAAAGAGGCGGCCTCCCCCGGGAAAGCATGTTCATTGGCCTGATAGAGAACGCCTATGGTGCTTACCACAATCTCCTTGGCGGCAAAACCGGTCAACAGGGCAATGCCCATTTTCCAGTCAAAACCAAGCGGGGCGATCACAGGTTCTATGGCCACACCCAGCCTGCCGATGATGGAATGTTGCTGCCGCTCTGCTTCCTGCTCCATCTGCAGGTCAGAAATATGCTCCCGGATGGTACTGATCCGGCCAGAATCCACTCCGGAATCCTCCAGGTCTGCCATCTTCTCCTGCTGGAGCGTTAGTAATCCATCAAAATCCCTTGAATATTCCACGTTCCTGGGAAAATATCCCAGAGCCCATATGGCAATGGAAGCCACGAGAATCACGCCACCCATCTTCTTCAGATAGTGCGCCCCTTTCCCCCACATGTGGCGCAGAATGACCCGGATGCCGGGATTGCGGTAAACGGGCAGTTCCATGACAAAGGGGGCTTCTTTGTTCTTGAACAGTATCTTTTTAAACAGTACAGACATCAGCATGGAAAAGAGCACCCCGATCATGTAGAGCATGAAGATCACATGGCCTGCATTATCAGGAAAAATGGCGCCGGCAATCAGCACATACACCGGAAGCCTGGCGCTGCACGACATAAACGGGATGATCAGCATGGTCAGAATCCGGTCATTCCGGTTCTCCAGGGTGCGGGTAGCCATAATGGCCGGAACATTACACCCAAACCCCATGATCAGGGGGATAAATGATTTCCCGTGAAGTCCGAAAAGGTGCATCACCTTATCCATGATGAAGGCAGTCCGTGCCATGTATCCCGTATCTTCCATAAGGGATATGAAAAAGAAAAGGATCAGGATGTTGGGAAGGAAGACAATCACGCCACCCACACCCCCGATAATTCCATCCACCAGCAGATCCCTCAGGATGCCGTCAGCCATGTTCTCCTTTAAGAATCCGCTGAGCACCTCCACCCCTGCCGAGATCCATTCCATGGGATAATTTCCAAGGGAAAAGGTTGCATGGAACATCAGCCAGAGGAATCCCAGGAAAATGGGCAATCCAAGGTATTTGTGGGTCAGGATTCTGTCAATCCGTTGTGATGTGGAAAATCCCGGATTGGACCCGCTCTTTTTCATGGTCTCTTTCAGGGCACCGGCCACAAATCCGTAGCGGGCATCGGTGACCAGGCTCTCCGTGTCCTCCTTGAAAAGACTTTCCAGCCTGCGACCCTCTGCCTCGGCCATTTCGCGGATCTCGTGAAAGTTTCTGACTTCTGCCAGAATATGGGCACAATTGTCATCCTGCTCCAGCAATTTGAGGGAGAGAAAGCGGGAGGAGAAATGGTCGGTAACGGATGGATTTTTCCTGATCAGCCGCTGAAGCCTGGAAACCGACGCTTCGATCTCCTCCCCGTAATTGATATGGATATGCCTGATATCGGGGTCCTCACCTTCAAACACCCTGATCACATGGTTCAGCAAGCGGTATACACCTTTTCCGCGGTGACTGATGGTGGGGACCACCCGGATCCCCAGCAACCGGCTCAGAAGGCCTATATCCAGCGTATCTTTCCTGGCCTGCAGATCGTCATACATGTTCAGTGCCAATACCACGGTCACATCCATATCAATCAGCTGACTGGTAAGATAGAGGTTCCGCTCCAGGTTGTTGGCATCAACCACATTCACAACCACATCGGGTTTCTCATGTAAAATATGTTCCCTTACAAAGCGCTCTTCACTGGAATAATCAGACAATGAATAGGTTCCGGGCAGATCTGTGATCCTGAATGTGTAGCCCCTGTGTATGAAGATGGCCTGTTTTGAATCCACGGTCACTCCTGCATAATTGCCCACATGCTCCCTGGATCTTGAAACCCGGTTGAACAGGGTCGTTTTTCCGCTGTTGGGGTTACCCACCAGCGCCACATCAATGATCTTCCCCGGCCTCGGGACCACAGGTCCCCGCTGGATGGTATCAGCGAAGTGTGATGAAGGGGGGGCCACTGTTACGGATGCCATCTCCGTTCCTGAGACTACTTCAATCAGTTCCGCCTCGCTTCTCCGCAGGGAAACATTGCTGTCCATGATTCTGTATTCCACCGGATCCTTCAGGGGAGCCGCCTTAAGCAAGGTGACCGGTTTGCCGCGGATAAACCCCATCTCGGCAATTCTTTTCCTGAATGCACCACGCCCCCTGATCCTGGTGATCGTGGCTGTTTCACCCGTATGCAAATCGTTCAGGGTCATTGATCAGAACTTCCCCTTGAAGGTGTAACCCAGTCCTTCGATGGTCTCTTTAACTTCCGTTTCCGAGAGATTCTCAGCCTCCACGGTGACGAGGTTTTTACCCGGATCGGCAAGGGCGCTGGAAACGGCTCCCATTTTTTGCAATCCGCTCTCCACAGTTGCCTTGCAGTGATTGCAGGTCATTCCTTCCACCCTGAAAGTGTGTATCTGTTTTGTCATCTGCTCACTTTTTATTCTGTTTTTTATTCTGTTCCTGTACCTTCCAATGATCTTCACCATGTACCCGTTGAATATGAGCAATACCAGCAGTACCGATGAGGCCCACCGGAGCCATCCCGTATGATGCCCGTGATGACCCTCATGGATGAATGACGGGATAAATCCGGTGATCCATTCCCGGGGGATCAGTTCATTGACCAGCACCCCGAAAAACAGCGCTCCCCCGATGATGCTGGAGAGGTAGATCCATAAAGTTTTTTTGCCCATGGCATTCCCGACCACAGCCATGGTGGCAATGTTGGTTGCCGGACCGGCCATCAGCAACACCAGTGCAGCACCGGGTGACAATCCTTTCATCAGCAACACCGCTGCAATAGGGATGGAACCGGTAGCACAGATATAAAGTGGGACCGAAGCGGCCAGCATCAGGATCATGGCCAGGTATTCGCTGCTAATGCGGTTGGTGAAAAAGTCGCCCGGGATCAGGACCGAAAGAAGAGCGGCCACCAGCATCCCGATGATCAGCCATTTGGAGATATCCTGCAGAAGTTCCACAAAACCATACCTGAAGAGCTCCTTCACAGTTCGTTCAGGCTGCTCCACTTCTGTAATGGCATGTGGCTTTTCCGGTACACCGTTCTTATCAGCAAGATTGCCTGCCAATCCCCCTAAAACACCCGTAACCAATGCGACAACGGGACGGATAATGGCCAGCGGCAATCCCAGCAGGGAATAGGTGGCCAGGATGGAATCCACACCTGTCTGCGGGGTGGAGATCAAGAATGAAATGGTGGATCCGCGCGAAGCCCCGTTTTTGTAAAATCCAATGCCGGTGGGTAATACGCCGCAGGAGCAGAGTGGCAAAGGTACCCCCAGGAGGGACGCATTCAGAACAGACCTGAAATTCCGCTGACCCATGTATTTGGTGATGATTCGCTGTGGGAAAACCACCCGCAGCACACCTGCAAAAAAGAATCCAAGCAAAAGGTAAGGCGACATTTCATTCACCAGCCTGACCAGTTCCACCCCATACGATCTTGCCATTTCCATCTCTAACCCTTCCCTTTCACTGTATAACAAAGAAATTGCCCGAAAGATCAATCCGGTGCAAAACTACAACAAGCAGTCATACGGTAAATCCCCATATTTGGGTATTTTGCCTGAAATGGATTAATTTTAATTTCTATGATAAAATACCTTAGCTTTTCCATCTTACAGCTGACGCTGCTCTTCGCCGGACTTTCAGGCCAGGATGCTTCTTACATCATGAAGCAGGAGATCTACAATCCCGGTCCCAGTGCCCTTCAATTCTCTCCCGACGGAAGCCTGCTATTGGCCGGATTTACAGATGGTTCCTTTCGCGTGCTGGATCCGGAAACTTTTACCCCTTCCCTGGAGGTGGCCGGGGCCCATGCCAAAACCATCACTGCCCTGGATATGCCTCCCAAGATGGATTTTATCCTGACTGCAGGGGGAAACGAAATCAAATTGTGGAACAGAAGCGGAAAACACATCGGCAATTTTACAGGCCATGCCACCACCATCTGGAATGCGGACATCAGTCCGGACGGAAAACACGCCGTATCGTCGGCCTTCAACAAGACTTTCCTGCTCTGGGACGTTTACAACGGGGAGATCGCAGCACACATGCGGGGGCACGATGATGTGACCCTGACCGTTTGCATCAGTCCGGACAACCTTTACATCGCCAGTGGCAGCAACGATTTGACCATCAAGATATGGGACCTGGAGACCCTCCAGGTGAAAAGCACCCTTCACGGTCCGACCCAGGACATCTTTGATGTGGCCTTCAGCCCCGACAGCCGTTTGATTGCAGCAGCTTCGGCAGAGCGAACGATCAGGGTATACGATGTGGTAGATGAAAAACTGATCCACATTCTCAAAGGGCACAGGGGAACCGTTAGAAAAATTGCTTTCAGCCCGGATGGCCAATACCTGGTCAGCGCTTCGGAGGATCACGCCCTGATCCTGTGGGATGTGGCTTCGGGCGACAGGATCCATACTTTCCTGGACAATGAGGATGTCCTGCTGGATGTGGAATTTCATCCCGATGGCAACTCTTTTTACAGCATTTCCAAAGCCGGTGATCTGACCCGCTGGGAGATGCACCCCGGGCTGTTTGTCTCCCGCTACTTCAACGGCCCCTACCAGGAGGAACTCTCTGCTGATCCGCTTTTTGAACCCAGACGAAATGGAGAGTCCAAAAAGGATTACCTGGCAAGGGAGGCAGAAGCCAACCAAAAAAAGGCCGGGATTACCGCCCGCTATTACCAGCAATACCTCCTGGAGAGAAAGCATCAGGCCCCTGCCCAAGAACATTCTCCCGGGAAGGAAAAATAGCGCCATTTGCTCCTACCTTTGTTGGAATAATGAATGGAATCCATTCCATATCATCCAAGCGTCTCTTCCTGAACATCAAGAACAGGGATGAATACAGTGCCCAGTGCCCAGTGCTCAGTACTCAGATCTCACTAAGTACTTGGCACTGAGTACTAGGCACTGAGTACTGAGTACTGAGTACTGAGCACTTCATTTCCTTTCACCTTTCACCTTATTTGACATGTTGCCATACGCAGAACCCTATAAGATCAAGATGATCGAACCCATGCATCCCAGCTCGGCCGGGGAGCGTAAAAAATGGATCAAAGAGGCCGGATACAACCTTTTCAACCTGAAAAGCGACCAGGTATTTATCGACCTGCTCACCGATTCGGGAACCGGTGCCATGAGCCAGGAACAGTGGTCGGCACTGATGTCGGGGGATGAATCCTATGCAGGCAGCAGGTCCTTCGACCAGCTTCGGGAGACCATTACCTCGTTGACCGGTTTCCCCCATGTGCTTCCCACCCACCAGGGCCGGGCAGCCGAGAATGTGCTGTTCTCGGTGATGGTTAAACCGGGCCATGTGGTCCCCGGTAATGCGCATTTCGATACCACCAAGGGACACATCGAATTCAGGAAGGCCACTGCCTTTGACTGCACCATTGATGAAGCTACCGATACCCGGAAGTATCACCCCTTTAAGGGCAACCTGGATTTGAACAAACTGGAGAACGTGCTCCAGGTTTACGGCAAAGAGCGGATCCCCATGATCATCGTTACCATTACCTGCAACTCCACGGGCGGACAACCGGTAAGTATGGAGAATTTGAGACAGGTCAGGGAGTTCAGCAAAAGACAGGGGATTCCTGTGATCTTTGATGCGGCACGGTTTGCAGAAAATGCCTACTTCATCAAAACCAGGGAGGCGGGTTACGAAAACAGGTCCATCCGGGAGATCATACGGGAGATGTTTTCCCTTGCCGACGGGATGACCATGAGCAGCAAAAAGGACGGGATCGTCAACATGGGCGGATTCATCGCCCTCAACAGTCAGGCCATCTACCGGGAAGCATCCATGTACAACATCATGTTCGAAGGATATATCACTTACGGGGGCATGTCGGGCCGGGACATGGCCGCCCTGGCCCGGGGACTGGAAGAGGCCACGACCTTCGGGTATCTGGAAAGCCGGATCAAACAGGTCCATTACCTGGGCCAGAAACTTCACGACATGGGAATCCCCGTACAGGAACCCTTTGGCGGACATGCCATATTCGTGGATGCCACCCGATTTCTCCCCCATGTACCCAGGGAGGAGTATATTGCCCAGACCCTGGCCCTGGAGCTCTATCTGGAATCGGGGGTAAGGGCTGTGGAGATCGGAACGCTTCTGGCAGACCGGGATCCGGAGACCAGGGAGAACCGGTATCCCAAACTGGAACTCATGCGCCTGACCATTCCCCGGAGGGTCTATACACGCAACCACATGGATTATGTTGCAGCAGCGCTTCATCAGGTATACCGCCGCAGGGAAAAAATCACCTCAGGCTACAAAATCCGTTACGAAGCCCCCATCATGCGCCATTTCACAGTGGAGCTGGAAAAGGTATAGATCCATATTTATACAATCCCCAGTTTCACAGTTTATCCTCTTTCATTTTCTCTTTTTTTGCCGATCTTTACCGGCTCAATTTTAAAATGAAAGATTTAACCCAGGGAAGTGAAGGAAGGGGTATTTTCAAGTTTGCAGCCCCCATGCTGTTGGGACACATGTTCCAGCAACTCTATACATTCGTGGACCAGATCATCGTAGGCCGCTTTCTTGGGAAGGAAGCCCTGGCCTCGGTTGGGGCCTCTTTCCCCATCCTGTTCACATTGATTGCACTGATTATCGGCATAGCCACCGGGGGAACCATCGTGATCTCACAATTTTTCGGGGCAAAAAATTTCCCGAAAGTAAAGCGGGCTATTGATACCATTTTCATTGTCATGGCGATCTCCTCGGTGATCATGACCGGGGTGGGGATTGTCTTTTCGGAAGAACTGTTCAGGCTGATCAGGCTGCCTGAGGAACTGATGGAACCTGCAAACGCCTATTTCACCATCTATGTAGCAGGACTGGTGGTTTTTTTCGGTTACAACAGCGTGGCTGCCGTGCTGCGCGGTCTGGGGGACTCCATCACGCCCCTCTATTTCCTCATGATTGCCACTGTGATCAACATCGGGCTTGATCTCCTTTTTATTGTCAAGCTGGGATGGGGAATCGAAGGAGCTGCCGTGGCCACCGTCATCGCACAGGGAATTGCATTTATCGTGGCGGTCTTCTATCTTAACAGCAACCATGAACTGATTAAATTCAATCTTCGAGAATTTGCATTCGACCGGGAGATCTTCCGGCAGAGCCTTCGTATCGGTTTGCCTTCTGGCTTGCAGCAGACTTTTGTGGCATTGGGTATGCTGGCCCTTTTGGGAATTGTGAACGGATTCGGGACCGATGTGGTAGCTGCCTATACGGCCGCCGGGAGGCTTGACAGCCTGGCCATCATCCCTTCCATGGTGTTTTCAACCGCCCTTTCGACCTTTGTGGGACAAAACATCGGGGCGGGTAAACTGGACAGGGTAAAACAGGGTTTGAAGCGCACCATGCTGATGGCGTCAGTGGTTTCCCTGGGGATTACGCTCCTGGTCATTGTTTTCAAGTTTCCGCTTATGCGGCTGTTTACCACCGACCAGACGGTCATCGACCTGGGTGGCACCTACCTGACCGTTGTCACGTCCTTCTACCTTCTTTTTACGGGAATGTTTGTCTATACCGGGGTGATGCGTGGTGCCGGGGATACCATTATTCCCATGTTTATCACCCTGATTTCACTGTGGCTCATACGCATTCCTGCTGCGATGTTCCTCAGCCAGGAAAGCATGGTGCTGTTCGGCCTGACCATCAGAGGGGCAGGACTGGGACCATCAGGGATCTGGTGGTCCATCCCCGCGGGATGGGGGTTTGGACTCATATTCTCCTTCCTCTACTACCGGACAGGCAGGTGGAAAACCAAAACGGTGGTTAAAATCAATGTGGAGCCGGCAACTGTAACCAGCTGATGGTGCGAACCTGCCAACATGTGCTTGGCAGCGTTTTCCGGCAACGCCTCATCAAATGTGTAATTCCGGTTTTTTTTCGATAGCCTCCGGAGAAAAGTAAACACCCTGTAACATTATTTAACCTGTTTCAATTGATTAGATCTTCCTGATTGGCTAACTTGGTTTGATTTTTGTGCTTTTTGCCGGAACTACACTACTTCATTTGCCAGAATGATCAGAAGATATTGTTGTCTTTTCATACTTACCCTGATCTCTTTACCGTTGCTCAACGGACAGGATGATTATGTACGTTTCAAACGGATCACCATCAACGAAGGACTTTCGCTCAGTTCGGTCTACTACATTTACCAGGATTCAAAGGGATTCATGTGGTTTGGCACTGAAGATGGATTGAATAAATTCGACGGCCAGTCCATAACCGTCTACGGTGCAACCACCGACCAGCATTATCTCCTGGCTAACAAATGGATTGAAATTGTTTATGAGGATAAATCGGGGATGATCTGGCTGGGCTCCCGGGGTGGCCTGACCATGTACAATCCACGCAAAGGGCAGTTTACGATTCTGAGGCACGATCCTGAATCATTCACGGCCCTTTCCAATGATACAGTCTCGGCCATTATTTCAGACATGAGGAACGATGTATGGGTGGGTACATTCGGCGGTCTGAACCGGGTGGACCGTTTTACAGGTGAAGCAGAGCGGATAATCCCCAATGAAAACAACCTGATGGGGCTGATGTCCCGAATCAGTGGATTTGTTCTTGATCCTTCCGGTAATCTCTGGATAGGAAGCTACCTGGGATTGTTCAGTCATGACAGGAAATCGGGGTTGTTTTTCAATGAAACAGCCGACGGAACCATTGATTTCAATGAAACCATCCTATGCATGGACATGGGGAACACTGCGCTGTGGCTGGGTACTGAAAAAGGGCTTGTCAAAGTCGACCTTTCAGGACAGGGCAGGCACCAGCAGATTGGCATGAACCCAGACTGGCCGGAAATCAGTATTGAAAAGATACATGCTGACCAGGCGGACCAGGTATGGATTGAAACATCCGGGGGACTGTTTATTTACCGCAATGGGGACGAAGGTATTGTAAAGGTACTTGAAGCCGGGGGCACCACCCACTCCCTTGCCCTGAATCCGGTCGCACCACTGATTGAGGATCAGGATGGCTTCATCTGGCACGGGTCCTTCGGAGACGGCGTTTTCAGAATTAACCCAGTCACCCTGGAATACACTAATTACACCCACAATCCGGCCGATCCCAGCAGCATTTCGGAAAACTCGGTCAATTGCATTTTTGAGGACCGTACAGGAGCAGTATGGTTCGGTACATTCGGAGCAGGGATCAGCATACTGGATCCCGGGTCCAACCAGTTCACCCTTTTTAAGAACAATCCCTTCGATGCCAACAGTCTTGCCAGTTCATTTATATGGACCATGTATGAGACCTCAGACAGTTGCATCTGGACAGGAACCAATGCCAGGGGGATCAGTTGCTACAACATGCGAAACGGGACTTTTACACATTTCGACCACAATCCCCTGGATCCCTCCTCTCTCTCCCATTCATCGGTCCGCAAGGTTTTTCAGGACAGCAGGGAACGGATCTGGATTGGCACCGACGGGGGCGGCCTCAACCTCTTCCTGCCGGAGAACCGGTCCTTTCGTCATTACATACACGATCCCGGAAACCCGAAATCCATTTCCGATAATTCGGTCCGGACCATCTATGAGGACCGCCATGGACGGGTCTGGGTAGGAACACGGAACGGGCTGAATCTGCTGGATCCCGTCTCCGGTGTGTTTAAAAGGTTTATACATGACAAGGATGATCCGGAGTCGATCTCAAACAACTTCATCTATTCGTCCCTTTACCTTGATGATGAAGAATCCCTCTGGGTGGGCACATACGGGGGTGGACTTTGCCGGATGGAACCGGAGAGTGGTTCTTGCGAATGTTTCAAAAATGATCCGGAGGACCCCACCACCATCTCGGGGAATATTGTTTATTCCATATATGAAGATCCCCTGGGCAGATTCTGGATAGGTACAAACACCGGCCTGAGCATGTTCTATCCCGCCACTGGTTCTTTTCGCAGGTTTGGTGTAGGCCAGGGATTGGCCAACGAAGTGATCTATGGAATCCTGCCCGATGAGCAGAACCGGATCTGGCTCAGTACGAACCTGGGCATCATCCGGTTTGACCTGGAGACCTTCGAGGTAAAAAACTATGACATGAACGACGGGCTCCAGAGTAACGAATTTAACGGGGGTGCATACCACAAAGGCAGGAGCGGAAAACTCTATTTTGGAGGCGTTTATGGAATGAATGTGATTGATCCATCAACAATTGAACCCACCAGAGAGGTTGCTGAAGTTACCCTCACAAAACTGGAGGTGCTGGGCAAGGAGGTTAAGGTAGCCGGGGCGGAGATAGAAGATCAGTTCGAAAAGAATTCCGCAGTCATCATCGAATACGAAGGGGACTACTATACCAATGAAAATGTGACTTATATGGAGGAGATCATACTGGATTACGATCACCGGTTCTTCTCCATTGAATTTGCTGCCCTGAACAACCTTCAGCCTGGAAAACTGAAATACTCATACATCATGGAGAACCTGGATACCGAGTGGAACAATGCCGGTACAAGAAATTATGTTTCCTATGCGAACATGCGTCCGGGCTCCTATACACTGAAGGTAGTGGCCGAAAACCCGGACGGATTCAGGAGCATTCACCCCATGCAACTTAACATTCTGATCACCTCACCGGTATGGATGTCCTGGTGGTTTATCCTTCTCGAAATCCTGTTTGCCTCGGCCCTTGCCGTAATGATTTATAACTACCTTGTGAAATCACGGACCAACAAGTTGCTTACATATCAGAACCAGCAGATCAGCCAGGCCAATGAAGCCCTGCGCGAATCTGAGAAAAACCTGATGGAGCTCAATGCCACCAAGGACAAATTCTTTTCCATCATATCCCATGACCTGAAAAATCCCTTCTCCAGTCTGCTCTCCATCAGTGAACTGATGGTTGAGAATTTTGATCAGACCGAACGGGAAGATCACCGGGCCGGCTTCACGAAGATTCACAATTCAGTAAAACACCTGCTTGACCTTCTGGAAAACCTCCTCACATGGTCCAGGTCACAGCGGGGAAGAATCAAATTTGATCCCGTCAGGTTCAACCTGTCTCACCTGATCCGGGAGAATGTCAACCTGCACAAGCTCCTTGCCGAGAGAAAGGGGATCATGTTGTTATCACCGGACCAGGATGATATCTTTGCCTACGGTGACCGTGATATGATCAACAGTGTCATCCGGAACCTCATGACCAATGCGGTTAAATTCACCGAAAAGGACAAGAAAGTTGAAGTGAAGTTAATGCAAAAAGACACGGAAATTGAAGTAAGCATTGTGGATGAAGGCATCGGTATTTCAAAGGAAAACCTCAGCCGCTTGTTCAGGATTGATGAAAAGTTCAAATCAAACGGCACAGCCGGAGAGAAAGGAACCGGGCTGGGCCTGATCATCTGCAGGGAGTTCGTGGAAAAGAACGGAGGTAACATCTTCGTTCAGAGTGAACAGGGACAGGGAACAACCTTTGCTTTCACCATTCCCCTGGCCAATTAGCCAGTTCATCCCTTTTTACTATTTTTGCCGTGAACAGATGCCATCCACCTTATGATCCGATCCATGACAGGTTACGGGAAAGCCGAATGCCTTCTTCCCGACAAAAAACTGACCATCGAAGTCAGAACACTGAACAGCAAACAACTGGATACCAGTACCCGGCTCCCCTCCTTTTACAAGGAAAAAGAACTTGAGATAAGGCAGATCATTGCCGGAGCACTTGAACGGGGTAAGATCGAATGCAGTCTGTTTTATGAACTTTCGGAAGATGCCACATCCGGAATTATCAATGAGGCAGTGGTGAAAAGCTATTATAACCAGCTTTACCGGATCTCCGGTGAACTGGGGCTGGAGGCATCCCTGGAATTACTTTCCACAGTCATGCGGATGCCCGACACCATTCGCAATGAAAAGGCATCGCTGGACCAGGAGGAGTGGGATGCTGTGAGGGATGGCTTGCATCAGGCCCTCAGTCAGGTGAACGGCTTCAGGTACCAGGAAGGGGAATCCATGGACAAAGACCTGCGGGAAAGGGTACGTGTCATCAGCGATAAGCTCGCCGGGATAGAGAACCATGAGGCAGAGCGGATGACCCGCATCCGGGAACGGATCGGAAACAATCTCACCGAATTTCTGAAAAAGGAGGAGCAGGATGAAAACCGCTTCGAGCAGGAACTGATCTACTATCTTGAGAAGCTTGATATTTCGGAGGAGAAGGTCCGGCTGGCCCATCACTGCAGCTACTTCCTCGAGACCATGGATACAGATGGTCCCGTGGGAAAAAAACTGGGATTCATTGCACAGGAGATGGGCCGGGAAATCAATACCCTGTGGTCAAAAGCCAATCATGCAGATATACAACGCCTTGTGGTAGAGATGAAAGATGAGCTGGAAAGGATCAAGGAACAGATTCTGAATGTACTCTGATGAGAGGCAGGCTTATCATATTCAGTGCCCCTTCTGGATCAGGCAAGTCCACCATTGTACAGCACCTGGTGAAACTGGACCTGGGTCTCGCCTTCAGCATATCTGCCACATCCAGGGAACCGAGGAAAGGAGAAGTTGATGGACGGGAGTATCATTTTATCTCCCCTGAACAGTTCCGCAGCAAAATTGAAGACGATGCCTTTATTGAATGGGAAGAGGTCTATCCCGACCAGTATTACGGCACCCTTCGCAGCGAGATTGAACGAATATGGAAAAACGGACAGCACGCATTGTTCGACATCGATGTGCTTGGGGGCTTAAATCTGAAAACAAGCTACGGGGACATGGCGCTTGCTGTCTTTGTAAAGCCACCTTCGCTGGAGATCCTGGAAAAGAGGCTCAGGGAGCGGGGGAGTGATGATGAAAAATCACTGGCAAAACGACTGGGAAAGGCTGCATATGAAATCGAATTCGCCCCCAAGTTTGATCTGATACTGGTCAACGATTCACTCAAAACTACGCTTACTGAAGCTGAGACGATTGTACGCAATTTTCTGTCAGAAACCGCATGATGGTGGGATTGAAGAGAATCATTAAAACGGGCCTCTATTTCGGTTCATTCAACCCGGTTCACATTGGCCACCTGGCCATTGCCAATTATATGATCGAATTCAGCGATCTGGAGCAATTGTGGTTTGTGGTAAGCCCGCATAATCCCCTGAAAGAGAAAAAATCACTCCTGAAGGATTACCACCGCCTGGAGATGGTAAGGCTGGCCATTGAAGACGATGACCGTTTCAGGGCAACTGATATTGAATTCAAACTCCCTACTCCATCCTACACCATTGATACCCTGACCTATCTGGAGGAGAAGCATCCCGAAAGAGAATTCCAGCTGGTGATGGGCGCCGACGGATTACGCACTTTCCACAAATGGAAACATGCCGCCCTGATCACCCAAAAATACCACCGGCTCATCTATCCGCGTCCGGGAATTAACCCCGAATTGATCCATTCCGCACCCAACGCGACACTGGTTGATGCACCACTCATTGATATCTCCTCAAGCTTCATCCGCAAGGCCATCAGGGCAGGTAAAGATGTCCGGCATCTGGTCCCTGCGGGGGCCTATACCTACATGCGCGAGATGCACTTCTATGAAAAGTGACAACATAGTACTGGTTGCCAGATTGACTGCGTAATCCTGTTGCCAGACATGGTTCGTAATCCTGTTGCTTGCTGTTTTTTAGCTTCGCTAAAAAGAAGGCTGCGGCAAACAGGATTACGAAGTCAACTTCGCTTCGCGGACGATCTCCATGCCCCGGTGAATGGCCTGCTCGTTCTTGGGGATCAGGTGATGGTGCCGCTCAGGCAACGATTTTTTCAGACCTTTGATCACATTGTCATAATCCACCACCGGGTTTACTTTGATGTAGGCCCCGAGGACGACCATGTTGAATGTGATGGGAGATTTCATCCGGGCAGCTTCCCCCGCAGCTTCCACCTGGAAGATCCGGATGTCTTCCCTTTCAGGGTGCCGGGTAATCCCGTTGGGATCATAAATCATCAGTCCCCCCGGCTTTACCATGGATTCAAATTTATCAAGGGACTGCTGGTTCAGTAAAATAGCAGTATCATAACTGTGCAAAACGGGTGAACTGACCCGGCCATCACTGAGGATCACCGTTACATTGGCTGTTCCACCCCGCATTTCCGGTCCGTAAGAGGGCATCCAGCTTACCTCCTGTTCCTGCATGATGCCCGAATAAGCAAGGATCTTGCCCATGGACAGGACGCCTTGTCCTCCGAATCCTGCAATAATGATCTCTTCCGTCATACCTTTTTTCTTTTTTTTGTACTGAGTACTGAGTACTGAGTACTGAGCACTGTGTACTAAGTACTGGGTACTAACTTCCCATCCACCTTTATATCCCCCATTGGAAAGAATGCAAACATATGCTCTTCCATCCACGCATTGGCATCATTGGGGGTCATCTTCCATCCCGAGTTGCAGTTGGATACAAATTCAATGAAGGACAATCCCCTTTTCTCCTTTTGTATTTCAAATGCCTTACGGATGGCCTTTTTGGCCTTCCTGACCGGACCCGGTTTGTGAACCGACTGGCGGGTTACATAGCAGGTGCCCGGAAGCTGGGCAATCATTTCGGTGATCTTGTAGGGAGGCCCCATTGTTTTACTGTTCCGGCCATAGGGTGAAGTAGAAGACTTCATCCCCTCCAGGGTGGTGGGAGCCATCTGTCCCCCGGTCATCCCATAGATCCCGTTGTTCACAAAGAAGATGGTAATGTTTTCTCCACGGTTGCAGGCATGGATGGTTTCGGCTGTCCCAATGGCAGCCAGGTCACCGTCTCCCTGGTAAGTAAATACCAATTTATCGGGCCACAGACGCTTGATGCCGGTGGCCACTGCCGGCGCACGTCCGTGGGCGGCCTGGGTGAAATCCACATCCATAAAATCGTAAGCGATCACCGAACACCCCACCGGGGCAATACCGATGACTTCCGATTGAATACCCATCTCCTCCACCACCTCCATGATCAGCCTGTGGATGGTTCCGTGGCCGCATCCCGGGCAATAGGAGAGCGTTGCATCGGTGAGCAATGGTGTTCGACAATATACTTTGTTCTCTTCCCTGATGATTTCTTTGATGTCCATTTAATACCCTCCCATGAATTTTTCTTCAACAGCAGCCAATACATCCTCCGGTGAATGGATTTTTCCCCCAAGCATTCCGTAATGATACACCGGTACAAGGCCATTCACCGCAAGCCTCACATCCTCCACCATCTGTCCTGCACTTAGCTCCACAGCCATCATCCCTTTGACCCGCCTGGCCATTTTAGCAAGCACTTCGCTTGGAAATGGAAAGAGTGTCTGGGGCCTCAGTAATCCAACTTTTTGTCCCCTGCTCCGTGTTATATCCACCACCTTCTGGCAGATCCTTGCACTGGATCCATAAGCCACCAGCAGAAATTCCGCATCGCTGCATGAAAACTCTTCAAACATGACATCCTCCTTCATGTGCCTGTACTTCTCCTGCAACTTCAGGTTGTGTTCGTACTGGCGGTCAGGATCCAGGTTGAGAGAGGTAATGATATTCCTCTTCCTGTCAGAAGTTTTTCCTGTGGTAACCCAGGACTGGTCGAATGTATCAACCCGCTCCTTCTGTTCCGGCAATTCCACCTTCTCCATCATCTGCCCGATGAGTCCATCCGACAAAATCAGGGCCGGATTCCTGTATTTGAATGCAAGCTTAAAACCCAAGTCCACAAAATCTGCCATTTCCTGCACCGACGCCGGTGCAAGAACGATCAGACGGTAGTCTCCGTGACCTCCGCCCTTCACCGACTGGAAATAATCGGCTTGTGAGGGCTGGATGGTTCCAAGTCCGGGACCTCCCCTGACCACATTCACGATCAGGCACGGCAGTTCAGCACCGGCAATATAGCTGATTCCCTCCTGCATCAGGCTTATTCCCGGGCTGGACGAAGAAGTCATAACCTTTTTCCCGGTACCGGCTGCACCGTATACCATATTGATGGAGGCCACCTCACTTTCCGCCTGCAGCACCACCATTCCTGTCCTCTCCTCGGGGCGCTGAAGCATCAGGTATTCCAGCACTTCTGACTGGGGTGTAATGGGATATCCGAAGTAAGCATCCACACCGGCCCTGATGGCGGCTTCAGCAATGGCTTCGTTTCCCTTCATTAATGCCAGTTCCTTCATAGATCGTTTCATTAGTCTTGTTTTACCCGGTAAACAGTGATGACACCATCGGGACAAACCACTGCACAATTGGTACACCCTGTACAGCTTTCGGGATTTTCCATGGTTGCATAGTGATATCCTTTCCCATTTACCTTTTCGGACATTCCAATGGTCAGGGTAGGACAATTCACCATACAAACCTGGCAGCCTTTGCATCTTTCCACATCCACCACAATGGCTCCTCTTGCTTTTGCCATGCTATGTTTTTTTTGTATAAGATTCAAATGTAACAATTCTCACATTCCTCAAAAGTCTCAACCCCGCAACCCGCTTCCCTTCCCTGTTTTTAGGGATAAAAAAACCTATTCTGGGACAGGGTGGTTCTCTCTAAACCGTTTCAGGCGTTCCTCCAGAACCGGGAATTGTTCACGTCTTACCTGTGATACACAGGCCCTTAAACCCTCTGTGCGGGTGCTTCCGGTAATCCCCAGTGATATGGCACTGATCCCGTAATACAACAACTCCTCCACCAGATGGGGTCCCTGGAAGCCGGGATAGGACAGGGTGAAATAGAACCCGTCGGCTATGGGTTCATCCAGGTCCATGTCATAAACAATCCGGAATCCGTACTTCTGAAACATGGCTTTCATAATGGCTGCCTTTTCACCATATTCCCTCACCTCGCTGATGTAGTTGTAGGTCCCGTCATTCACTGCCTTGAAAATGGCAGCCAGGGCATACTGTGCAGTGTGTGAAGCGCCTGCAGAAAGAGCATACAAGGCGCCGTAAATCATCGCATGGCCGAATTTATCCGAACTGTAGTACCTTCTCAGATCAGGATATCGGCGTTCAAAAAGTCCCGGAGCAATAATCATCATTCCGATCCGCTGTCCTGCATAGCTGAATGCCTTGGAACTGGAGATCAGTAAAAGGTAATTGTCCGTGTATTTTGCCACAGTGGGCTGGAAGGGAGGAACGCCGGGGCTTGAAATGTCCTTCCTGAAATCCATTCCAAAATAGGCAAGGTCCTCAATCACCGTCAGGTCATGCTTTCTGGAAATCCTGCCGATGACTTTCAGCTCCTCTGCGTTGAGACAGATCCACGACGGATTGTTGGGATTTGAATAGAGAATGGATGAAAAATGTCCCTTTTTAATCTCCTCCTCCAGTTTGGCTTCGAGCTTTTCACCGCGGAAATCATACAGGTCAAAAGATCCAAAATCGTGACCAAGAACAAGGCACTGCTGCTTCTGCACAGGGAATCCGGGATCCAGGAAAAGGGTACCTGTCCGCTTGTGATCCGAACGGTTCGCTACCATGAAGGCAGCCATACCCCCCATCATGGATCCTACGGTGGGCACACAGTGTTGTGGCCCTACCTCCACATCAAGAAACATCCGGATAAACCGGGCTGCTTCAGCCTTCAGGGGCTTGATCCCTTCAATATTCGGATATTTTGAGGCGACTCCCTGCCTCAGGGCGATCATCTCCGCCTCGGTTCCAACAAATGTGGGTTCCAGACCCGGGACCCCCATCTCCATGCGGATAAACTCGGTCCCGGTGATGCTTTCAATGTCATTCACAATTTTAGCCAGCTCCCTGATGGTGGATCTTCCGGCAGGATGGATTCCAAAAGCATCAATGACTTCGTTTACAATTTCTGCTTTAATGGGTGTAGGTTTCATTGGCTGCATCATCAAATCCAAAGCGAAAATATAGAATGAGACTGGAACATACTGTGCCCAAAAGCATGTGGAACATGTGTTATAAAACTTTTTTCAGGATTCTGATCCGGGCATCCACCACCACCAGCCTGCTGCCCTTTCCCAGGATGGGATTCAGGTCCAGTTCGGAAATCTCAGTGGCATATCGCAGGATGGTGGACAATCTGACAATGATTCCGGCAAAGGCCTCCACATCAATCCCTTCCTGTCCCCGGACACCTTCCAGCATCTTATATCCCTTCAGTGACCTGATCATTCGCTTGCTTTCGGTCATGGACAGCGGCGCCAGCCCCGATGCCACATCCTTCATCACTTCCACAAAAATACCACCCATTCCACATAGGACCACATGGCCAAAGGCTGGTTCGTATTTCGCTCCAGCAAAAAGCTCAATTCCTTCAAGCATGGGTTGAAGCAGCACACCTTCTGCGTCCTGTATGGCCATCATCCGGTGAAAATGCTCCTTCAGCGATGGGAAATCTTCAATCCCGAGGGACACACCCCCCACATCCGATTTATGCAAAGGACCCACCACCTTCATGACCAGGGGATATCCCATTTCCGAAGCAAGTTTTATAAGTGCTTTTTCATCGCGGACAAGCCCTTCGGATGCCCTTGGGATTCCGCCTGCATCCAGGATCCTTCCGATGGATTCAGGATCCAGGTAACCCTCTTTCGCCTGGTCAATAACCTCCCGGATGGTCCTGATATCAATCCCATCCAGGTATGTCTGGCTGACCGCTGGAGCCTGGGTATTGTGGATTCGTGCAAGTGCCTGGCCCAGCAGGACCTCATCCGGGAAATTGATATGCCCGAGCGAAAGGAACTCCTCCACCTCCTCCCGGGCAGTGGTTACAGAAGGAAGTACAGGGTATATGGGCTTGGTACAGCTTTGCATCTTTTCATGCAGTACCTGGTACACATCAAATACAGGGGCCAGTCCGGGGGTTCCGAATATGACCACGATGCCATCTATCTGGGGGAAAACGTTTTCACAGAAATCAATGGAGATCCCAAGCTGCTCAGCATTTCCCGTAGCCAGCAGGTCAATGGGATTGGCGGCTGAAGAACCCGGGAAGAGGTGTGAGAGCAACAATTCAGCTTCTTTTCCCCCCAGGTTGGGTACGTCCATGCCTCCCTGTGCCAGCACATCGGTAAGCATCACTGCCGGTCCTCCCGCATGGGTGATAATGGCCAGATTTTTACCCCTTAAGGGAGGGGTAAGCATCACCGAAGCCACAGTGGTCAGCTCCTCTCTTCCATAACAGCGGACAATCCCGGCTTTCCTGAACAGGGCATCAACAGCCAGATCCGAACTGGCAATGGCTCCTGTATGGGATGTTGCTGCCCGGCTTCCTGCCTCTGTGGTACCTGCTTTGATAGCGGCTATCCGGCAGCCTTTCCGGATCAGGGATGTGGCGTGCCTGAGCAGCTTATCGGGATTTTTGATGCTTTCAAAATAAAGGATTTTAACCCTGGAGGAGATACCCACTTCATAGGTCTCATCCAGGTGACCAAGTATATCCTCAACCCCCAGAAGGGCTGAATTACCCACAGAAAACACATGGTTAAACTGAAGTCCCTTCTGCAATCCTGCTTCCATGATGAAAACAGCAGTAGCACCGCTTCCGGAAATAAAGTCACAACCCTGTGGATTAAGTTTGGGAATGGGCAAGGTAAACACACCCTGGTAAGCCGGAGTCATTACCCCGATGCAGTTTGGTCCGATCAGGACAGCATCATGGGCTTTGCAGACCTCTGCAATCTCTCTTTCAATCAGGGCTCCTGCTTCATTTTCTTCGCTAAACCCTGCAGAAACAATGATAAATGCCCTGGTACCTTTGGTGGTAACCAGTTCACGGACAGTCTTCAGGCAGAGAGAGGCAGGAATGGCAAGGATGGCCAGATCGGTATCAGGAAGTTCCTTCACCTTACGGTAGGAAGGTAATCCCTGAATGGTATCCTCTTTGGGATTGAGCGCATACAGCGCTCCGCTGAATGTCCCGGTATGGATATTGTGGAAGAGTTTTCCTCCTGGCTTGCTTATGTTATTGGAAGCACCGACAACAACAATACTCTTTGGATCAATGATTTGCCGATTTATCATGTGGATCGTTTTAGCTGATCCAAAGATAAGAAAGCTGGATTTTGTCCTTACAGAAACCGGTCTGTCTTAGAACATACATTCCGGAATGTGAAAAAAAATAAGGCAAGTTGCTCCTCTCCCTAAAACCCTCAAAAGATTCGCAACTTGCCTTGCACCCCAACAATTACTTTCCGCTAATATAAACCAGAAAATGCCAAATATGTTCAGCCACCTGTCAATTTTAACAATTGCTACGTTGCTTTTTAACATTTAGCCGGCCAGAACCGATTTTACTTTCACTCCGGGCAGCCTCCCCAGTTTGCCTGCCAGGGATCCCATGCGATCCGTGTCACCCTCAAGGACCAGGGAGATCACATTGGTGGAACGATCCCTGAGGGGAATTCCCTGCCGCCCTAAAATCATCTCCGAATGTTCGGAGATGATGCTGTTAATGCGCCCGGGATCTCCATCCTGACTCACCAGGATGATTATTGCCCCGATTCGTTTTTCCATAAAACAAATATATTAATAAATCAACTCCCTTACTGTCTTCAAATCCTGCTCCAGGACAGCCCGCCCAGGATTGACAGACAGGCGCTTATGGAAGTGGATGGGACACATCCCTGGTCCCGGACAGCCATGATCCGATAATGGAAAGAGAAGAAGTCCGGTCCGTGCAATGATGACCAGTCCCTTTTCAATACCCCCTGGACTTAAAAACGAAACCGCATAGGTTCCGGCAGGAGGCATAAGTTTGTTGGGGTCATCCGACCCGAGGCGCAGACAGGTCCTCTGATGCTTCTCTGATTCTCTTAAAGCGGAGCTGATTTCAAAAAGGACCATGAAATGGTGCTCCAGGTAAGCATTGGCCCGTTGCATATTCCCTTCCAGAAGCGCCTTTCTGATTTTGGTGCTGCTCACCGTTTCATGCTGAACCTCCTGCTCCGGAATCTCCTCCACAGCAAATCCAAACTTCTCCCTCATTCCATACAGGGAAGCGAAATCTCCTTCTTTATTGTGTCCGAAATAGTGGTTGAAGCCCACCACTATGGTATGGGCGTGCAGCATCTCTACCAGGTATTTCTCCACAAATTCCTGCGAGCTTGTGTTTGCAAATTCCCGGGTAAACTTCATGATAACCAAATGGTCAAGTCCAGTCTCTTCCAAAAGGCAGATCTTCTCACGTAGGGTTGAGATGAGCTTCAGTTCCCGGCCCTCACTCTCCGGGTAAAGCACCTTCCTGGGATGGGGATGAAAAGTGATCAGCACAGAATGGCCACCCACCTTTTCTGCCAAAGTCTTCAGTCTTGAAATGATCACCCGGTGACCTGCATGTACACCGTCAAAGGACCCCATGGTCACAACCGGGTATGGAATTTCAAAGATTTGTTCAAGGGAAAAATGAACGTGCATCTCAGGAACCGGACGTTTTTACAAAATACGCGACCTTCTCAAGTGAGGTGATCATATCAAACTCATCCAGAAAGACATCATCAGGCACATTCAGCGGAACCGTTGTGAAATTCAGAATCCCTCTGATCCCTGCTTCAACCAGCTGTTCGGTCACCTCGGTCGCAGAATCGGCAGGTACCGTCACAATGGCCACAGAAATCCGGTGAGACTCAACCACCTCCTTGATCCGGTTCAGTGCATAACATTTCACACCTGAGATCACCCGGTCGATCTTGGTATGATCCACGTCGAATGTGGCGATGATATTCAACCTGGACCGCTTGCCCACGAAATAGGTTGTCACAGCCCGTCCCAGGTTCCCCACACCGATCACTGCCACATTGAGTCCCTGTTCGGAATCAAGAATACCGCCGATCACATTGATAAGTTCACGTACATCATACCCCTTTCTCTGCATACTGCTATAACCGATGAACATGATGTCCCGGCGAACCTGGACTGCTGTATTATGATGAAGACCGGCAAGTTCATGCGAATAGATGTGGGTTTTGCCCTCTTCAAGACATTGCAGAAGGGACCTGCGGTACTCACTCAGTCTCTCAACGGTTCTTTCGGGAAGCATGATCAGGTGATAGAATGGTTCTGTTTACAATACTACAAAAATATTGTTAATTAGTTCACAGTGCCGGATAATCAAAAATAGTGATCATGAGCCGTGGTCACCGCACGGGCAGAATGACCCTGAATTCGCTACCCTTGTCCGGCTCGCTCTTTACCTGAATATGACCACCGTACAGCTCAGCAATCTTACTGACGATGGAAAGCCCGAGCCCCGATCCGGTGATCCCGCGGGTTTGCTTGTTTTTGATGCGCACAAACTCCTTGAAAAGCTGTGAAACCTCCTGTTCACTCATTCCGATACCCGTATCCCTGACCACAATTTCCACGGTCCCCTCCCGCTTAGCAACTGACATTTCAACCACGCCATTGTCCCTGTTGTATTTCACTGCATTGGACAACAGGTTATTCAACATGATATCCAGATCCGAGGGGTTGGCTTCAAACCAGACCTCATCTCCCCCGTTGTTTAAAACAGTAATATTGCGCTGGATTGCCATTGGATTGATGGTTGATAATGCCAGGCCGGCCCTCTCCTTCAGGTTAATACGCTCAATTTTATCCTCCTTTTTCTCCAGCCTGATCTTGGTAAAGTCCAGCAGATCCATGATGAGTGAACGCATCCCTTCAATGCGCTGTTTGGACTGGTCCAACACCTGGATATAATCCTCTATTCTTTCTCCCAATTCCCTGTTTTTCATGATGTCCAGGTATCCCTCAAGTGCATTCAGGGGTGATTTTAATTCATGGCTCAGTACCGAGAGAAACTGGTATCTGATCTTTTTTCCCTCCTCCTTCATTTTACAGGTGATCCTCTTCAGAAAAATCTGTTTGGAGATCAGATCTATACTCGCTTTAAGCTCCATGGGGGTAAATGGCTTGGGTATAAAATCCTGTGCTCCGTCATCAGTGGCCCTGGCTGCAACTTCCAGGGAAGCATAAGAGGTAATCATGGCCACGCTGATGTCCAGTTTCCTCTGTTGAATAATTTCCAGTACCTCCATGCCCGTGATTCCGGGCAGTTTGTTATCCAGAAGCAAAATATCCGGCGGATTACTCCCGATCAGTTCCAGAGCCTCCTCTCCAGTACTTGCTTCCAGGCATTCAAATCCATAATCGTCATCCATAAATGGAAAACTCACCCTATGCCCGGAAAGGATCCGCTTTACTCCGGAACGGATTCCCGCTTCATCATCAACCACCAGGACAGTTAACTTCTCCATGCTATTTTAAAAGATTTTCAATGACAGTCTTCAGTTGTTCCATCCTGAACCCTTTTTCCAGGTAGTGGTCAGCCCTGATCCATGTTTTATTTCCGGGACTTTTCAGGTCAAATCTGATCCCCCGCTCAGCAGCTACGGCAGTGGCAATGATTACGGGAATCTCCGGATGGCACTGTTTGATCCTGTAGGAAAGAATAAATCCACTGTCCTCCTCTTCCATCATCAGGTCCACAATAGCCAGATCAGGACAATTCCCTTCCAGGTAGTGTTCGGCTTCCCTCCTGGATTCCAATGCTACCACCTCATACCCCCACTTTTTCAGGTAAAGGCTTACCTGGAAGATCTGATCCGGGTCATCATCAACCAGCAAAACAGTCTTTTTCATCTCTTTTCCCTTTTAACTTTTCCCTTGTCCCTTTTTTCTTGTCCCTTGAAATCGAAAGTTAGAGCTTTCGATTTCGTGGCAACTTAATTGTAAATTCTGTTCCCGTAGGGCCGTTTTCCGGGTTATTGCTGGACTTCACATCAATCTGTCCTCGATGCATCTTAACCACACCATAGGTGGTGGCCAATCCGAGTCCGGTTCCTTTTCCTATGCCCTTGGTGGTATAGAAAGGTTCAAATACTTTTTCAAGATCACTTGTATCAATCCCCGTGCCCTCGTCACGTATACTGATGATCACCCAGTTGTGGCTGTCTGACAGGGTGGCAATCAGGGCTCCGCCATCGGGCATGGCTTCCACCCCATTCTTCAGAAGATTTGTGATCACCTGTACCATCTGTTCCTGGTCAATCTCGGCCTCCGGATTCGATAGCCTGTTTACCAGTTTGAAGGTAATGTTGTCAGGAAACATAATGGACGAGGAGCTGATCCTCATGAGTTCAACCATGTCTGTCCGGCTATAATTCACCTGGTTCTTCCGGGCAAAATTCAGAAGTCCTCCCACAATGGTTTTACATCTGGCTGCCTGGTCAACAATCAGCTGCAGGTCTTCCCTGAGTTGCTGATCCTCTTTGCAGTCTTCCAGCAGCAGGTTGCTATACATGATGACTACGCCCAGAGGATTGTTAAGCTCATGAGCGATACCGGCCGACAGTTGGCCCATGTGGGCCAGTTTCTCACTCTGCCTGAGTGCCTGTTCTACCGAATTCAGCTGATGCTTGGAATCGGCCAGTTTGTGAATGGTCTGGTGCAGCTGGTCGATGGAATAAGGAAGACACATCTCCACTTCGGCAAGTCCCTGGGCAATGGCCTTGGCATGATTCAGGCAGGTGTCATAGCCGCAGGCTCCGCAATCCAGGTGATCCTGCATGGAGAATTTCCCCATGCGGTGCAACACCTTCCCTATATCATCCTCGGATGGGTCAGCAATGCGCTGGTCATCCTGTTTGAAGTTACGTGTCAGATCCAGGGTGGCAGAAACCTCTGCCTGCTCCCTTTCCTGTCCCTCAGGGGCGGACTCCAGCCGTTTATGAAGATGGTTCAGTACACGCTTACGCCGGACGAATTTCTTTCCGCCGGGTGATGTCCCTGGTCCCATGGTGCATCCTTCGCAGCAAAGCAATTCCAGCTGCATGGATCCCAGGTGGCCATCCGCAAACTCCCGGATTGCTTCCTGGAAATGGACCCTCCCTTCGGCAACGATTACCCGCTGGTCCACCTGATTTCCATCAAGTTTCAGGGATTGAAGCAACCCCCGGCTCACCGGGAAGCCGGCACCTTGCATGGCCAGCGGGGGCGAAAATTGTGTCGGCTCCACATTGCTGGGCCTGATCCTCCCGGCAGTCAGCATCTGTCTCAATTCCATGAAAGTGATCACCGCATCCACCTCATCTGACTCATCCTTTTTGGCGATGCAGGGGCCGATAAACACAAGTCTCGGCTCCTCCCCCCGGGTCTTCCTGATGTATCTTGCAGTTGCCACCATGGGAGATACCACAGGGGTAAGCGATCCAATCAATTTCGGGTGGTATTTCTCTACAAAAGAAACAATGGCCGGACAGTCCGAATTAATATAGCCTCTACCCGGATTTGCATTGATCAGCTTTTCATACTCCCTGGCGACCAAATCTGCCCCCATCCCCACTTCAAACACCTCCCTGAAACCTAGTTTCTTCAGCATGCCTGCAAAAACCTCCGGTTCACCAGCTCCATCAAAATCAGCTACATAACTGGGGGCCACCAGGGCAAAGACACGATCCCCCGAATCAATCAGCCTTCTGACCAAATCGATGGAACGCTCATAGACCTTTGCCCCCTGTTTGCAAACGATGGTGCAATTTCCACATGCTATACAACGGTCTCCCAGTACCTCCGCCTGACCGTCAACAATCCGGATGGCTTTGACCGGGCACTCCCGGACACAGGTATAGCAAACCCTGCAAAGGTCCTTGACTGTATATACCAGCTTTCTGTGCTTCACCTTTTCCATTTATAAAAGTACTTCCCGTTTTGTGAATGTGGTATAAAGATGTTCCCTGCCAGCCTGACTACCGGGCTCTCCAAGGAATTCATGGTAGATTTGCGCCACGGCCGGGTTGTTGTGGGCCCCTTGGATCGTGGCATTGTTATCCATATGGTGGATAGCCCTTGAACGGGCCCGGAGGATCTGCTTATTGACTGGGATAGGCTGTCCTCCGCCATTTGTACAACCATCAGGGCAGGCCATAACCTCCAGAAAGTCCACCTGTTTTTTTCCTGTCCTGATTTCCTCAAGCAGGGCCACTGCATTGGCCAGTCCGTTTACAGTTGCGATCCGGATCTCCCTCTTTCCAACCTGCACGGACATCTCATGGCAGGATTTATGTATCCTGAAACGGTGCAGCCTGGACGGGACAATATCCTTACCGGTGATGCGGTGGAAGATGGATCGCAAAGTGGCCTCTGCCTCGCCACCAGCCACTGCTGTAAGGTTTCCGGCTGTACCATATACCGGGACACTTTCCACGGCAGGCTCTCCGGAAAGCTGGTCGAGGTCAAGTCCGCTCAAACGGATCATCCTGGCCAGTTCGCGGGTGGTCAGAACAAGATCAACCACAGGAATACCAGACTTTGTCATCTCCACCCGGTGTGCTTCAACTTTTGCTGCTGTGCAGGAAGAAATCACAACTGAAATGATCTCCTTCCCGTCCACGCCAGCCCATCCGGGGAACCAGCTTTTAATCAGACTTCCGGTAATCTGTTGCGGGGATTTCAATGGAGACAACAATGGGAGAAGCTCCGGATAATACTGCTCGGCAAATTGTACCCAGGCGGGACAGGAACTGGTTATCAAAGGAAGGCCCCCTGTTTCACCGCTGCGCTGTTCAAATATTTTCGCCTGTTCGGTGATCAGAATATCCGCCCCGATGGCAGTTTCAAATACATGATCAATTCCATACCTTTTCAACACGGAAAAGATAACCTTGCTCATATCTGTTCCTGGTTTTGACCCCAGCATTTCTGCCACTGAAACTGCCGCGGCCGGGCTAAACTGGGCCACCACTATTTTTTCGGGAGCATGAAGATAAGCATCCAGTTCCGGAAACTGGACATGTTCGATCAGTGCACCGGTGGGACAGGAAATCAGGCATTGACCGCAGGCTGTACAGTTTGAAAAGTTCAGTGGTTTGGCCAGTGTGGTGGAGATGCGGAGTTCATTTCCGCGATGGGCGAAATCGAGGGCAGAAGTACCCATGATCTCTTCACAAACCCTGACACATCTGCCACAGAGGATACACTTGGAGGGATCCAAGACAATGGCAGGACTTGACCGGTCAATTTTGTGAAGGCTCTTCTTCCCGGGTATGCGGCGCTCCCTGATATTCAGGTCTTCCGAAAGGTTTTGCAACTCGCAGGAACCATTTCTTTCACAATAAAGGCAGTCATCGGGATGATTGGATAGAAGCAGTTCCACATTGGTCTTCCTGGCTTTGAGTACGCGCAGAGAATGGGTCAGGATGGTCAGCGGCTCCTGTACATAATACGAGCAGGAGGGAACCAGGTTTTCCTGTCCCTCCACCTCAACCACACACATGCGGCATGCCCCGGACGGGGAGAGTCCTTTCATGCTGCAGATGGTGGGCACATGCATGCCATGGCGGTTCAGCGCCGAAAGGATGGTCTCTCCCTTTTCCGCCTCGATATGCCTGCCGTTTACCTTCAAACCGATCCCCATGGTTTCTACTTATAAAATACCGCTGCAAATTTGCATACTTCGTAACATATCCCGCACCCGATACATTTCTCCTGGACGATGAAATAGGGATGCCTGGCTGTTCCGATGATGGCCTCGGCCGGACACCTTTTTGCGCATATGGAACAACCTGTACAGAGGTCCACATCGATATGCCAGTTTCTTAATTCGGTGCATGTATTGGAAGAACATTTGCGGTCAAAAATATGCTCTTCATACTCCTGCCTGAAATACTTCAGGGTACTGAGCACCGGATTGGGTGCATTCTGTCCGAGGCCGCAAAGGGAAGTATCTTTCATTACATCCGCCAGGTTCTCGAGTTGCATGACCCCTTTGAACCGTTCCAGGGTGGTCTGCCCCTCTTCATCCACCGGTTTGCGGGTAATCCCCCCGAGTATCTCTGCCATTCTCCGGGTACCCTCGCGGCAAGGAATACATTTACCGCAACTCTGCTTGTCCACATACTCCATGAAATACCTGACTGTATTGACCACACAGGTTTTATCATCCATCACCAGGATCCCACCTGATCCCATAACCAGGCCGCGGGACTTTAGGTTCTCAAAGGAAACAGGGACCTTCATCTGTTCAGGGGGAACCATGCATCCCAGGGGTCCGCCCACATGAATGGCCTTTAACTCCCGCCCTTTATCCACCCCGCCAATGATGTCATGAATAATCACATCAAATGAAGTACCCATGGGCACCTCCACCAGTCCGGAAATCCTGGCCCGGCCAGAAACACTGAAGATTTTCGTTCCAGAACAACCGGGGAGACCGATTCCCCTGAACCAGCCGGGCCCGTTGTTTATAATACCCGGCAGATTGCAGAGGGTCTCCACGTTGTTCACCACGGTGGGACGGCCCAGGTAACCGGAGACGGAAGGATAGGGTGGTTTGGTAGAGGGCATTCCGCGCCTTCCCTCCAGACTTGCAATAAGGGCTGTTTCTTCACCGCAGACAAAAGCGCCGGGACCTTTTCGGAGTGAGATCTGCAGGTTGTACCCGCTCTCCAGTATATTATCCCCCAGTAGTCCCATCTCCCTCAGCCGGAGAATGGCACTGCTGATGCGGCGAATGGCATCTTCATACTCACTCCTTATGTATATATACGCCCTGTTCGATCCGATGGCATAGGCTGCAATGGAGATACCCTCCAGCAGCTGGAAAGGATTCCCCTCCATCAGGGTCCTGTCCATAAAAGCGCCCGGATCACTCTCTTCTGCATTACAAATCAGGTATTTCTGGTCTGAAGAAGTCTGAAAGGCCGCTTTCCATTTCTGCCCGGTGGGAAATCCTCCCCCGGAACGCCCCCTCAATCCGCTCTCAGTGACCAGGTCGCATACCTCTGTAAATGTAAAACTCCTTATGGTTTTCAGAAATGCAGAATACCCGCCCCTGGCTACATACTCTTCAAAGGAAAAGGGATCAATGATTCCGCAAGCTTCCATCACAATGCGCTGCTGCAGAGAGAAGAACGGGATCTCATCCAGAAATGGCACATCCGCCCAGGATTCCTGACCTTCCCTGCGCAGCTGACCGATAAGCAGCTGATCCGGGATCACCTGGTGAAACAGATCATCCAGAAGTGAACCAACCTTGTCGGCTTTAACCCGGCTAAAGAAAACCCTTGTTCTGCCTGGCATCTGAATGGAGATCACGGGCTCTTCCGAGCTAAGACCGATGCTTCCCGATTCACACAATTCAATATCAATGGAACGTTCGGATACATACTTTTCGATGGCTTCCCATGTCTCATGCGCACCTGCCACAATCCCTGAAGTAGAACTGTTGACCATGATCAGGGGCCGGGTCACCTTTTGCCTGTTCAGCAGGCTCACCTTAGCAGTCTGCGCAGGTTTCATGTCCTGGAGATCTCCCTGAGCCAGCTTCAATAAAAAATCTTTTTCAGCCAGCATCATCCTGGTATTGTTTGATAATCGCCCTTATCTCTTTAACGCTGATCCCCGAATAGTACATCCCGTTGATGGACAATACAGGAGATTGTCCGCAGGCACCAATGCAGGCCTGTACCTCCAGGCTGAAAAGTCTGTCCCTTGTGGTTTCTCCATCTGATATCCCCAGGATCTTTGTAATTTCATTCAGCAGTTCCCCCGCCCCCCCCATGTAACAGGATGTTCCGTTACATAATTTGATGTGGTACGTACCACGTGGAGTGAATGAGAACTGGTTATAGAAGGTAGCCAATCCGTATACTTTGCTGGTGGGAAGTGAAAGGTGCGCTCCGATGCTTGCAATGGCCGGTTCTGAAATATACCCGAATTCATCCTGAAAGGCCTGGAGAAGTGGTATCAGGGCATTTCTCTTAATCTGCGGGAACCGCTCCAGTATACCTGCTATTCGCGCTAATTCATCCATATCTTCACAGAACGTTCAAAGATATTCATTATGTTTGTTATTTGAAAAACAGTATATTATTTGAATGGAGTATAAATTAGATTCACCACGGTACGTTTTTATTAACTTTGACCATCATTTGCCATATGACACTGGTAAAGAAAGAGATTAAAATCTGTATGGGTAGTTCTTGCTTCAGCCGGGGCAACAGGATTACTCTTCAGGTTATACAACAATATTTGAAAGATCACCATATGGAACGTGATGTGATCCTGAAAGGCCACCACTGTTTTGGGGATTGCAGCACCGGACCTGTGGTAAAAATAGGGTCCAGGGTTTACGAACAGGTTAGCGGCGATTCCATCCTTGAAATCCTTGAGACTGAATTCGGAACAATGTAAAACAAAAACCATGGAATCCCTGCTGAAGATCAACAATGACAAATGCATTGCTTGCTATGCCTGTGTCAGGGCATGCCCGGTCAAGGCCATCCGTGTACAATCGGAACACGTAAAACCGGTGATCATTACAGAAAGATGCATCGGATGCGGTAGCTGTGCTGCGGTCTGCGGTCCCGAAGCAGTGGAAATAAGGGATGCCAAAGCGGGACTGAGAGAGTTGCTGAAGAGCAAGAAAAAAGTGGCCGCACTGGTGGATCCCTCCATAGCCGGCGAATTTCCCGATATAACCGACTACAGGAAATTTGTACAGATGGTACGGACCCTGGGATTTGACAGGGTTAATGAAGTAGCGTTCGGAGTCGACCTGGTGGCCCGGGCCTACCGCGAGTTGTTCGAGAAGAGCAAAGGGAAGTACTACATCATGTCCAACGACCCTGTTACAGTTTCACTGATCGAAAAATACAATCCTGCCCTGGTTCCCAACCTGGCACCCCTGCTGCCTCCAGTAGCTGCTACAGCAAGTGTGGTGCGAAAGCTGACAGGCGGTGATCATCACATGGTTTACATCAGTCCGCTCATTGCCAGCAAGGATGAGATCCGACAGTTTACAGGCGACCATCGTGTCGACCTGGCCATCACTTTTGTTGAACTCAGGGAGATGTTCAATGAAGCAGGTATCCATGAAACGGATCTGGAGTACAGTGATTTTGATGCCCCGCTGGGATACAAGGGCTCTTTTTTCCCGGTGGCCAACGGCATTATCCAGGCGGCCGGCCTGGAAGAGGAATTGCATGAAACCTCTGTGGTCACAGTGGAAGGGGAGGGCATCATGGATGCCATCAAAGAATTCAGTGAGAACATCGGTGCCATTAAAAGCCATTTCAATCTGTTTTACAAGGAGTTCCTGATGGGACGGGGTACCAGCATGGGTGGCAGGCGAATTTTACGCAGGAGCCAACTCATCAAATATGTACAAAGGCGCCTGAAAATACGCGACCTGGATGAATGGAAACAGGACATGGAGAATTTCGCTGATCTGGACCTTTCCCGGAAATTTATGCCTGACCCCCAGCAGCTTCCTGTACCATCAACATCCAGATTAAAAAAAATCCTGGCTGAGCTGGGACAGGAGCAACCTCACAATGAGGGATGCGGGTCATGCGGTTATGAAAGCTGCACCGATTTTGCCACTGCCATTGCGCAGGGCCTTGCCATACCCGAAATGTGCAATACATATGCATCAAGGAAAAGGCAGGAACACATTCGCTCCCTGAAAATCACCAATGAAAAACTGGCCCAGGCCCAGGAAGCGCTCAGGGAATCGGAACGGACTGCACAAAAGGAGAAGGATGCAGCCAGGGAGGCTTCGGAAATAGTCCGCAGGATGCTGCATAAACTACCTTCCATGGTGGTCATCTGCGACCAAAACCTGAAGATCCTGCAGACCAACCAGGGTTTTATCGAAATGCTTGGGGAAGTCGCTGCAGAAATCAACGAAGTGATTCCGGGGCTGGCCGGCGCCGACCTGAAGGCATTGCTTCCTTATGGATTTTATAACCTGTTTACATACGTCCTGACGCACAATGAAAGCATCACAAACCGGGACATTACCCATGAAGGCAAAATTTTGAATGTGAGCGTATTTTCTATAGAAAAAGGGAAGATTGTGGGCGCGGTAATCCGTGACATGTCTGCCCCGGAGGTCCAGAAAGAGGAGGTGGTCAAACGGCTTACCGAAGTCATTGATAAAAACCTGAGTCTGGTACAGCAGATCGGTTTTATCATGGGTGAGGGGGCCGCTGAAACAGAACGCATGCTCAATTCAATCGTCGAATCCTATAAACAGAAACAGGGTGAGCGATGAACGGCAGGTTTTACATAGAGGTAGCCAGTGATCAACGCAATTATGGTAAGGAGCGAATCTGTGGCGACGTGTTTATCAGCCGCAAAATAAAGGAGGAGAGCCGCACCATTGCGGTACTTTCGGACGGTATGGGACACGGTGTAAAAGCCAATATCCTGGCCACACTAACCGCAACCATGGCTGTGAATTTCACCATGGAGCACAAAGCGGTGGAGAAGATTGCCGAGATTATCATGAATACTCTCCCGGTATGCAGCGAAAGGCACATGAGCTATTCCACCTTCACCATCGTGGATATAGAGCATGATGGTCTGACAACCATCCTGGAATATGACAATCCCCAGACGATCATCCTGCGGGACAATCAGCCATTTGATCCCGGCTGGACCTGCATCATCCTGAAGAGTGATAAAAATGCGGGGAAGGAGATCCTCTCCTGCCAGTTCCAGCCCCGAAAGGAAGACCGGATCATCTTTTGCAGTGACGGGATTGCCCAATCAGGACTAGGAACCGATACCTATCCCCTGGGTTGGGGACGGGACCATATCCAGGAGTACGCCGTGAAACTGGTCTGCAACAACCCCAAGATCTCAGCTTCAAAACTGGCATCAAAAATGGTGAACATGGCCCACAGGAATGACGGGTATGATTCCCGTGATGATACAAGCTGTGCCAGCATCTATTTCCGTGAGCCCCGTAAACTCCTGATTGTCACCGGACCACCTTATGAAGAAGAGAATGACTCCGTTCTCGGCGAAGCGGTTCGCTCTTTCAAGGGAAAAAAAGTGGTTTGTGGCGCCACCACGGCAGATATTGTTTCAAGGGAACTGGGTAAGGAGATCGAGGACAGCCTGGTTTTTGACGACCCCGAACTGCCGCCTGTTTCACACATGGAGGGCATTGACCTGGTAACCGAAGGGATTCTAACCATCACCAAGGTCACACGGATCCTGAAGGAGTTTTCTCCATCCTATTTACCAGGCAAGGGTCCAGCAGACCGCATTGTCAAACTTGTAAGGCAAAGTGATGAGATCCAGTTCATTGTTGGAACCCGCATCAATATTGCACACCAGGACCCCAACCTTCCAGTGGAACTTGAGATGCGTCGTACAGTGGTGAAACGTATGGCCCGGTTGCTGGAAGAAAAATTTCTCAAGGAGGTCCACATCCGCTACATATAGTCCGGTAAAAAGGCCTGGATGAAAACAAAAAACCACACTCATACGTAATACTCTTGGCACACTTATTGCCATAGTGGTATGATCTGTCCGGAAAAATCCGGACTGACAGATTGACGGATAACAGGAGAAGGGTTACACATGCAAAGCTTTTTAGACAGAATAGGACAGTTCATGATCCCCATGGACGAGGAGACAGAATATATTCCACTGCTTTCGGAAGAGGAAGAGGAGGACCTGAAGAAAATGAACATTCCGGATGTACTCCCCATCCTTCCCTTAAGAAATACTGTACTGCTCCCTGGCGTAGTTATCCCCATTACAGTAGGAAGGGAAAAATCACTCCGCCTTGTACAGGAGGTATATAAAAAAAATAAGATCCTGGGGGCAGTGGCTCAACGGGACGGATCCATAGACGAACCGGAATTCGAAGACCTCTACCACGTGGGTACTGTTGCCCAGATCCTGAAGATCCTGGAGATGCCTGACGGCACTACTTCGGTGATTATTCAGGGACGTAAGCGATTCAGGATTAATGAGATGATAGCTGCCAGACCCTATCTTGTGGCTAGCATCACACCACTGGAAGATGCCAGGGACGAACCGGCAGAAGAGTCAAAAGCAGTGGCGGCTGCATTGAAAGAGCTGGCCATTAAAATCATCAAACTCTCATCCAACATTCCTACGGAGGCCACCTTCGCGGTGAAGAATATTGAGAGCCCTTCATTTCTTATCAATTTCCTGGCTTCCAACAGTGAGCTTTCCCTGAAAGAGAAACAGGCTCTTCTGGAAGACAACAGTGTGGCCAGGCGCGGCTTCACACTGTTGGAACACCTTTCGAAAGAGGCCCAGATGCTGGAACTGAAAAATGACATCCAGACCAAAGTAAAAAGTGATCTGGATCAGCAGCAGCGTGAATTCCTGCTCCACCAGCAGATGAAAACCATCCAGGATGAACTGGGTGGATCTCCCCAGGACCAGGAGGTTCTGGATTTCAGGGAGAAGGGAAAAAAGAAAAAATGGGATAAAGAGGTGGAGCTTGCATTTCAGAAAGAACTGGACAAACTCCTTAGGCTCAACCCTGCCACTGGTGAATATTCGGTACAGGTCAATTATATTCAGACCATGCTTGAATTGCCCTGGAATGAATTCACAAAAGACAATTTCAACCTGAAAAGGGCAAGCACGATTCTGGACAGGGACCATTTCGGACTTGAGAAGGTAAAAGACCGGATCCTGGAACACCTGGCTGTTCTGAAACTAAAAGGTGACCTGAAGTCTCCGATTCTCTGCCTGGTAGGCCCTCCTGGCGTGGGTAAAACTTCCCTGGGCAGATCCATTGCCGATGCACTGAACAGAAAATATGTCAGAATGTCATTGGGCGGCCTGCACGATGAAGCTGAAATCAGGGGACACCGGAAGACATACATCGGGGCCATGCCCGGACGCATTATTCAGAACCTGAAGAAGGTAAAATCATCCAATCCTGTTTTTGTACTGGATGAAATCGACAAAGTGGGCAGGGATGTACACGGTAATCCGGCCTCTGCTCTGCTGGAGGTCCTGGATCCCGAACAGAACAGCACCTTTCATGACAACTTCCTGGAACTGGATTACGATCTCTCAAAAGTCATGTTTATTGCCACAGCAAACACCACAGCTGGCATCAACCCTGCATTGCTGGACAGGATGGAAATCATTGATCTTTCAGGATACATTGTTGAAGAAAAGATACAAATTGACCGAAGGCACCTTATACCAAAACAGCTGAACAATCATGGTGTGGAGAAGATACAGGTTACAATCCCTGTGAAAACCCTTGAACACATTATTGAAGGCTACACCCGTGAATCGGGTGTAAGGCAGCTGGATAAGCAAATTGCAAAGCTTGTGAGGGTGGTGGCCAAACACATTGCATTCGAGGACAGTTTTGAAAAAACCATTACCAAAGAGCGGGTACAGGGGATCCTTGGTCCTCCAAGGTATCTGAGGGATAAATATGACGGAAACAAGCATGCCGGAGTGGTTACCGGACTGGCATGGACTGCCACAGGCGGGGAAATTCTCTTCATTGAGACTTCACTGAGCCTGGGAGAAGGAAAACTGACCCTTACGGGGAATTTGGGCGAGGTCATGAAGGAATCTGCCGTGCTGGCCCTGGAATACCTGAAATCCCATGCTTCTTCTCTATCCCTGGATAATGCTGTATTTAAAAAGTACAACGTTCACGTGCATGTACCCGAGGGGGCCATACCGAAAGACGGGCCTTCGGCAGGTGTGGCCATGATGACATCCCTGGCCTCGGCATTTACGCAGAGGAAGGTAAGGGATCACATGGCCATGACCGGCGAGATCACCCTCAGGGGGAAAATTCTGCCGGTGGGCGGAATCAAGGAGAAGATACTTGCCGCCAAAAGAGCAGGAATTACCGACATCGCCATATCATTGGAGAACAGGAAAGATGTGGAGGAAATCAATGAGATTTACCGAAAACAATTAAACTTCAGGTATGTTGGTGAAATATCTGAACTAATGGACTTTGCCCTGTTGAAGGAGCAGGTTGAAAAACCGATGGTCCTGGATTAACAGATCAGAAGCTTTGCAGTTTCAATTCCTTTCGCTTTCTTAATCCTGACAAAGTAAATGCCACATGGCAGACCTTTCCCTTCCAGTTCAGTAATTGAAAATGCATCTTCTTCTTGGGTCCGGTACTTGTAAACGGGCATTCCTTCCAGGTTGAATACTTCAATCATGATCCAGTCTTTTTAGGGTTTCACTATTTGCAAATAACGGGCTTTCCCGGGAACTAAATTATAGACCGGACCACACAATGTAAAGAGAAAGGTGACTTATTGTGTGAACCATGGATTCTGGCTTGTGAACCCTGCATTCTGATGGATAAAGCTTTTTCAGGTAAAGCTTGCCTCAAGCATCTTTATTTTCAGGGAAGGGATCTTGATGGAACAGGCCTCTGCATTGTACTCCAGAAAGCAGAGATTGGATTTCCGGTCAACCCGGGCCAGGTATTTCAGATTCACCAGGTAGGAGCGGCTCACCCTGAAAAAAGTCCCCGTTTTCAACAACTCCTCAATGGCCCCTAAATTTTGGGTGGTTATCTCCTTGGTGCCGTCCGACATCTGAATGTGGGTGTAGTTGCCATCCGCCTGGCAATAGACTATTTCCGCGGGATGGATCAGAATGTATCCTGACCGTGTGTTCAGTTTCACTTTTCCAGGTTCGCTCCTTTTTAATACACCGATCAACTCGGCCAGATCACGATTCCGGCCTTTGGCACTCCTCTCCCTGTATCGCTCCACTGCATGGAGGAGTTCTTGCTGTCTCACCGGCTTCAGGATGTAATCGAACACTGAATTCCGTATGGCCTGAATGGCATAATTGTCGAATGCTGTGACGAAGATGATTCCGGGTTCATGACCGTCCCTGTTCACCAGTTCGATGAACTGGAAACCGTCCTTATCCGGCATCTGGATATCCAGGAAAACCAGGTCCGGAAGCTCCTCCTTCAACAATCTCATGGCATCATCCACATTTCCGGCCATGCCAACCACCTTCAACCCTTCTTCTTCCTGAAGTATGAATTTCAGAAGTTCCCGGGCTTCGGGTTCATCATCCACAATAAGTATTTTTAAAAGCGATTCCATGGCAATCATGAGCGGGGTTTACTCTTTCGGACGCAAGTTATAAAAAACTCCGAAGCACAAAAAACGGAAAGCCACTTCACAGTATATTAATTGTGCTTTTCGTCAGTGCCAGCAAAAAGAAAGAAATCAAGTAAAACACTACCTTTGAAAAAAAGACCAATGCAAAAGATAGCTGTCTTCCCCGGTTCATTTGATCCCTTTACCATAGGTCACGAAAACATCGTCCTCAGGGCACTGGATCTGTTTGATCAGATTATCGTGGCCATTGGTGTTCACTCCACCAAGCAACCTCTACTGAAGATTGAAGCCCGTGTGGAAATGGTCAACAAGGTGTTTGAATCCTATGCCCAGGTTTCGGCCGATTCATTCGTGGGGCTGACTGTTGACTACTGCAGGAAAGTAGGTGCAACGCATATGCTGAGGGGAATCCGGACTGCAGCCGATTTTGAATATGAACGTGCCATTGCACAGATCAACAAACGGATGCTTCCCACAGTCGAATCAATTTTCCTGCTCACCACCCCCGAACATACCCCCATCAACTCAACCATCATTCGGGACATTATCTGGAACCATGGAGACGCATCCCAGTTTATACCGGAAAGTATTGATATAAATGATTACCTCTGATGAGATTGTTTGCGGCTGGATTCTTTGTTTTGTACGGATTGTGGGGCGGGGGATGTTTGGGTGCCCAAACGGTGACCATTACCGGAGAGCGTTCCGGATATGAAGGAAAATCAATCTATGTGACCATTCCGGGGAATCCCTTTCTGGACATTCCCCGGTTTGCCGGAAAAGTCATTTGCGACCAGAAGGGGGCTTTCACGCTTGCCTTCGAAACCACAGGGGTAACAGTTGTCCGCCTGGCTACATCCGTTTACGATGCCAGCATCTATACGGAACCCGGTCACCATTATCACATCCAATTGCCTGCGTACAAGGAAATGGCCTATGCCGAACGCATCTCCCCCTACTTTGAGCCTTACAAAATACCATTAAGGTTGGTGGGAAATCCGCTGGATGTGAACCATGAAATATACCGGTTCGATTCCCTGTTCTCCCATCTCAATGAACAATTGATTCATGCCAGAAGAGTGGGAGAAGAACTCCCGGTAGATTCTATTATTGGGGTTCTGGCTGAAGAATTTAAAGATGCTGCATCCCCATGGTTTGACAATTACCGAAGATACAAATCCGGTATCCTGAAACTGAATTCGGGCCGGGCCGGGCTGGAGGAGATCAGCCGCGATTACCTGGGCGAACGGGTGAATGAAAGGCATCCTGCTTACATGGAATTATTCGGAGCCATGTTCAGGGATTTCCTGATCTACTATGACCGCACCCCCGAAGGAAAGGGAATCCGTTACCATATCAACCGAACCCACAACCTGGACAGCCTCAGGTCCGTCATTGCCAGTCATCCGGCAGTCACCAATGACACACTGAGGGATCTTATACTGCTCCAGGAGCTACCCACCCTTTTTTACAGGGGTGACTTCCACAAGGAAGCCATCCTGATCCTTTTTGATTCCCTGGAAGCTGACCCGGTAAAGGCCTTGTACGGTGAATATGCAAAGCAGATCGGGGAAAAACTATCCAGTCTTGTTATCGGTAATCCTCCCCCCCATTTCAGCCTGCCCGGGACCGATGGAAAGATCTATACACCGCTTGATTTCCTGGGAAAATACACCTATTTGATGTTTGCCACCCCCGATCACTACGGGTGCATGATGGAGTATCCCTTCCTGCAATCCTATCTGGAAAAGCATGACGCCTATCTCGAAGTGCTTACCATCATGGTAGCCGAAAAAGAGGAACAGGTGAAAGCTTTCATGGAAAGAAATCAATATGGCTGGAAAGCCCTCTACTATGATGAGCAGGTCAAAATGCTCAGTGACTACCTGGTGAAAGCTTTCCCGGTGGCATACCTCATCGGTCCGGACGGGAAACTGATTCTTTCGCCTGCTCCCCTGCCATCAGATGGATTTGAACAACAGCTCTTCCGGATCATGCGGTCCCGGGGAGATATCTGATCAGACCAGGCCCCTGACTTTTAGCACATCCAGTATGCTTTTATAGGTGTTTTTTTTCATGAAACCGGCCTTCCCTGGTTTTACCCACCTGGATGAGGTAATTCCTTCTTCCCCCTGAAGGGATGCCTCTTCAGTCCCCTTATAACGCATTTCAAACCACCGGGTTTCTTTTAATACCAGTTCTCCTGATAGTTTATAAATATGGAATGTGGAGACCAGCAGGTGCAAGGATTCGGTTCCTTCAAGTCCTGTTTCTTCAACCACTTCCCTGACGGCCGCCGTTTCGAAATCCTCGCCTCTCTCAAGTTTTCCCTTGGGCAGATCCCAGAATCCGTTGCGCTTAATGGCCAGGAATTCACCCCGGGCATTCAGGACCACCCCTCCTCCGGCATCAATACAGGTAAAACATCCTTTGAAAGCTTCTGTAAGCTCTTCCATATCAGGATGAAAAATACGTAATTTACTAATCCCATTCATTTCGCAGAATGCATAAACCAGTTCCTTCAACTCTGCCTGATTGCAGTACTTATAGAAGAGTCCCTTCTTTTGATGAAAGGATTCTGGGAAGTTGTCGCCAAGATATATCACCCGGTCTTTGAAAAATACTTTGTACATCTTATTTTCTCTCAGCTGTTGTTTCTGATCTGTTGAATATAAAGTTGAACTGAATTTCAGGAATCATGACTAAAGATATAATTTATAAATCTTATACATTTGTCATATGGCAGAAGTAAAGCGAAAAACCGCCGGTTACCTGTTGCAAAGCAAAGCAATCATACTGGAACCTGCTGAACCCTTCACCTGGGCTTCGGGATGGAAATCCCCGATCTATTGTGACAACCGTGTAACCCTCTCCTACCCTGAGATCAGGAGTTATATGAAGGAAGTCTTCCGGGAAACCATCCTGGAGCGGTTCGGAACCCCGGACCTGATTGCAGGAGTGGCGACCGGAGCCATCGCCCAGGGTGTACTGGTGGCCGAGCGGATGGATCTGCCATTCATTTATGTTCGGACATCGGCCAAGGCTCACGGGAGACAAAATCTGGTGGAGGGCCGGTTGGTGCCCGGACAGAAAGTGGTGGTGGTGGAGGATCTGGTAAGTACCGGTGGCAGTTCGCTGAAAGCCGTTGAAGCAATCCGCGGGGCAGGAGGTATCGTAAAGGGAATGGTGGCCATTTTCACCTATGGCTTCCCGGTGTCTGAAGAAGCATTCCGCCAGGCGGGTGTTCCATTGTATACCCTGAGCGATTATGATACATTGATTGAAATGGCCCTGGAGTCCGGGTACATCAGGGAAAACCAGGTGGATCTGCTGACACGTTGGCGGAAAAACCCTTCCGGCTGGACCGGTGTATGACAAAAACGGAGAACAACAAATGAAAATAGAGAGCAAAACCGGGAAATCGGCCAGCAGTGACAAGCAGATCTATGCCTTCATCACCAACTTCCACAATTTCAAAGACCTGCTCCCGGCTGACAAGGTTTCGGGGTGGGAGTCTTCAGAGGACAAGTGCAGTTTCAATGTGGATCCGCTGGGAAGAACCGGCCTGATGATCGTGGAAAAGGAACCGTATAAACTGGTCAAGATCCTGTCTGATCCAGAGTTTTCAAAGTACCGGGTCACCATATGGATCCAGCTTAAACAGGTGGCTGACCACGACACAAAGATAAAAATCACCATGGAACCCCAGGTGAACAAGATGCTGCTTCCCATGATCAAACTACCGCTTAAAAAACTGGCCGACGGAATCGTGGACAAAATCGAAAACTTCGATTTTTCGCACTGAGTACTGAGCACGAAGCACTTATTTTGGAACCAGGCACTGAATCTGATGGAAGGCATGGTTAGTTATCTTTCCCTCCTTTTCAACCAGCAACTCCCCAAAATCATTCACTCCCCTGATGATCCCTGTAAATGTTACTCCTTGTGAAATAAACTCACCTGGCCGGTCCATGCCGGACAGGTGTTCCAGGTACTCCTTTTCCAGTAAATTGCCGGACCCGGATTCCAGCTGGGAATATCGTACTCCGAATGCATTGATCAGCAGATCCGCAGCTCTGGATGAATCCAGTGGGGCCATCCCCTCCTTCACCAGCGAAGTGGCCGGGACCGGAAAATCGGGAAATTGATTCTGGTTCAGGTTCAACCCGATGCCAATGATGGCATATGAAAGGTGTTTGCCTGTTATTCCATTTTCTATCAGGACTCCGGCGATCTTCCGGTGGTTGACCAGGATATCGTTGGGCCATTTGATGGCTGGAGCCAGATTCACTCCCTTCAGGGTGTCACAAAGTGCAAGCGAAGCCACCCTGGAGAGGTGAAACTGACCGGAGGCTGACAAAAATGCAGGGAACAAAAGCAGGCTCATTAAAAGATTTTCGCCAGGATTACTGTGCCAGCCATGATCCCCCTGCCCTCTTCCATTCTCTTGGTAATCAGCTATAACAACAAGCTCACCTGTGGATTTACCTCCCTTGATCAGCCCTGACAGGTAACTGTTTGTAGAACCAATACTTTTCAGATGAATCCTTTTCATATGCATGGTATGGTTTTTGACATTTACCTGGATCTCATTAAGAGGTGGTCTGCCTGACACTGATCGGGTCAGGGTTTTGTGTCGGACCAATTTACGAAAATGTAATATCTAAATTCATTACCTTTGTCATTAAAAGAGCAGATGGGTGAAACCGACCTGTTGGGTGCTGAAGAAAAGTGCCGGTTGATTGTGGAAGCAATCATGGAAAAGAAAGGCCACCGGATCGTCACCATTGATCTTACTGAAGTTGATCATTCCATTTGTGACTCATTTATCATCTGTCATGGTGAGTCAACAACGCAGGTAGGTGCCATTTCCGATTCAATCCAGAAAAAACTGAAAGAGGAGAACGGAATCCGGGCGCACCATGTAGAGGGAGTTCAGAATAGCCAGTGGGTGTTGCTGGACTACTTCGATGTAGTGGTACATGTTTTCCTTGAAGAATACAGGTCATTCTACAGGCTTGAGGAGCTATGGGCAGATGGAAAGATGAGATTGGCAGAGGAAGAAACGAAATAGAAATTTATGGCTGAAAAGAGAAATATACCGGGCAACCGTCCGGGCGGAAATCCGGGAAACAAGCCCGGCAACGGAATGAAACCGAAGTTCAATTCATATTGGATTATCGGCATCATCCTGCTCGTCATGATCGGGATTCAATTCCTGAGCTCAAGTGGCGGATTGAAGGAGATTGATTCCAACCGCTTCTTCAATATCCTAAGAAACGGGGATATCGAAAAACTGGTCATCGTCAACAAGGAGAAGGTTGAGGTTTATATCCGCGCAGAAAGGCTTAGCGATGCCATGTATGAGGATGTGAAGTCACAGAAGTCAAATACGGTACTCGGACAAGCAGTGCCTCAGTATTATTTCTCAATTATCAGCCAGGATGTATTTGTAACCCAGCTGAACGAGGTTATGAATTCACTTCCCCAGGAAAAAAGGCCCTCCTACACCACGGTTACACGCAGAAACTATTTGGGGGAAATCATGCTGTGGGTGCTTCCGTTCCTGCTGATCCTTGGGATCTGGATATATATGTTGCGTCGCATGGGCGGTGGAGCCGGTGGCGGCGGGAACAACATCTTTAGTGTGGGTAAATCAAAAGCCCAGATCTTTGATAAGGATACCAATGTGAAGACAGATTTCAGTGATGTGGCTGGACTGGAAGAGGCAAAAGTGGAGATCAGGGAGATTGTGGAATTCCTGAAAAATCCGAAAAAATACACTGAACTCGGAGGCAAGATACCCAAAGGAGCATTGCTGGTAGGGCCTCCGGGAACCGGGAAGACCCTTCTTGCCAAAGCAGTTGCCGGAGAAGCACATGTACCATTTTTCTCCATGTCAGGCTCCGATTTTGTCGAGATGTTTGTAGGAGTTGGGGCTTCCCGGGTAAGGGACCTGTTCAAACAGGCCAAGGAAAAAGCTCCATGCATTGTATTTATTGATGAGATTGATGCCGTAGGCCGCGCACGTGGCAGGAACCCGAACTTCGGATCCAATGATGAAAGAGAGAATACCCTGAATCAGCTGCTGACTGAAATGGATGGATTCAGCAGCAACAGTGGTGTGATTATCCTGGCCGCCACCAACCGGGCTGATGTACTCGACAAGGCACTGCTGCGCGCCGGACGGTTCGACAGGCAAATTCATGTGGAGCTTCCTGACCTGAATGAGCGGAGGGCCATCTTCGACGTACACATGAAACCTATCAAAACAAACCTTACGGTGGATGTGGAATTCCTGGCCAAACAGACACCCGGATTTTCAGGAGCGGATATCGCCAATGTATGCAATGAGTCAGCACTGATCGCTGCCAGAAAGGATAAAAAAGTGGTGGAGCGCCAGGACTTTCTGGATGCCATCGACCGGATTATTGGCGGACTGGAAAAGAAAAACAAGATTATTAAGGCAGTTGAGAAGCGGACCATCGCATGGCATGAAGCCGGACATGCCACAGTGAGCTGGTTACTGGAATATGCGAATCCGCTGGTAAAAGTGACAATCATACCCAGGGGCAGGGCCCTGGGGGCAGCATGGTACCTTCCTGAAGAGAGGCAAATTACAACCACCGAGCAGATGCTGGATGAGATGTGCTCCACCCTGGGTGGCCGTGCATCCGAAGAGCTTACATTCAATAAAATCTCCACCGGCGCCCTGAATGATCTGGAGCGGGTCACCAAACAGGCCTTTGCCATGATTTCCTATTTCGGAATGAGTGCCAAAATTGGCAACCTCAGCTACTATGACTCAACGGGGCAACAGGATTATGCTTTTAACAAACCCTACAGCGAAAGGACGGCTGAGACCATCGATGAGGAGGTAAAGAGCCTGATCGACATACAGTATGAGCGGGCAAAGTCCATTTTGAAAAAGAACAAAAAGGGCTTGCAACAGTTGGCAGAGATTCTCCTTGAAAAGGAAGTTATTTTCAGTGATGATCTGGAAAAGATATTTGGGAAAAGACCATGGAGCACGGATGAGGAGATGCCCGTGCGCCCTTCCAAATTGAATGCAAAAACGAAAACCGTGCTGAAGAACGAACCGCAGAAGAACGAACCGCAGGAGAACGAAAAAAAGGACAGCCAGAAGGAAGAACCTGCAAAGTAATGTCCACGGACCAGGTCCAAATATATGCTGTGGGGAATCCTTACCAGGCAGAGTTAATCCGCCAGATGTTGATGGATCACAACATACAGGCATTTATTGTCAACAAGCAGGATTCATCGTATAAGTTTGGTGATATTGAACTTTACGTTCACAGGGATGATATCATGAGGGCCAGAAAACTCATCGAGGAATTCGAAAACCAGTGAAAGAACTCATCCGAAGAACAGCAACCGGGATGATTCTGGTCGTTTTATTTGCCGGATCGATTCTGCTGGGACCCGTTCCCTTCCTGATCATGATCCTGGCGCTGTATTTGCTGGGCACCGCTGAATTATTCAAGTTGTTTTCAAAAGAGAAATTAAGGCCCTGCGGACTCCATGCTGCATCAGGAGCCGCTGTCATCATTATCATCTTTGCCGGTTTGCATGGAAACATAAATCCGTTGTGGCTGGTTGTTCCTGCCCTGCTCTGGATCGGAGGAATCTTTATACAGGGATCTGAGTTTGCAGCATCACTTGTCCTGTTCTGGTTTTCAATACCCCTGGCCTCATTCATTGCTCTTGGCTGGGTACTTGACGGAGCCACCTACCGGCCACTGATCCCGGTCTCGGTCATCGCGCTGGTATGGATCAATGATATATTCGCTTATCTGACGGGGAGCCTGGCGGGAAAGCATCCCATGACTCCCCGGCTTTCACCGGGAAAGACCTGGGAGGGATTTGCAGGGGGAGTCCTTTTCACATTGTTGGCAGGCTGGATTCTTTATTGGTTCACCGGAACCTTCTCAGCTGCTGCCTGGATCATCTCCGGAGGTGTGATCAGCGCTTTTGCCGTATTGGGTGACCTGTTTGAATCGGGCCTGAAAAGGCGTTACAAGGTAAAAGACACAGGCAATATACTTCCCGGACACGGGGGCATTCTGGACCGCTTCGACTCTCTGTTGTTTGTGGCTCCTGTCCTGCTTGTTGTTTTGATCATGTTAAACCTCCTTCTATGATCAGAATTCACAGAGAAGGCCGGTTAATCGTTGCCATCACCCTGGTGGTACTTCTGGGCTTGCAACTCCTCTCCTCCCTTTACCTCCCATACCAGTTTAATTATCTGACCGCCCTCTTTGCACTGCTTGTGAGCATCCTTGTGCTGCGTTTCTTCAGGGTACCCCGAAGAAAGCCATTTCTGGACGCAAAAACCATCACGGCACCGGCAGACGGGAAAGTGGTGGTTATTGAAAACACCAAGCAGGAAGAATTCCTGGGTAAATCCTGCATCCAGGTCTCCATATTTATGAGCATCCACGATGTTCACATCAATTTCTACCCCGTGGACGGAAAAATCACTTACCTGAAATACCACCCGGGAAAATACCTGGTGGCACGCCACCCAAAATCGTCCCAACTGAATGAACGTTTTTCCATTGGTATTGAGACACCCTACGGGTCACTGCTTGTTAGACAGATTGCAGGATATGTGGCCAGAAGAATCAAATGCTACGCTTCATTGAACCGCTCCTCCAGGCAGGGAAGTGAGATGGGGTTTATCAAATTTGGTTCCAGGCTGGATCTTTTTATCCCCACCGATGCCACCATCCAGGTGAAAATGAATCAATTGGTTACCGGAGGGGTCACTCCCATCGCAGAATTTAAATAAAAGACCCGGAGGTATTTTTTTAACATCCCATTAACAGCTTCCTGTTGCCTGAACTCCTATATTGCAAAGGTATTTAACACCAAACAATTCAGAGAAAATGAAAAAAACATTAGCCATTTTAGCACTCGTCCTCTTCATGGGAGGAATAAGTGCCACAGCAGTTGCTGCAACAGTTGATTCAAAAGTAACCATTGTCGCAGCCGAAGATGAGAAAAAGACTGAGGAGACAAAAAGCGAGTCAAAAGACTGTGAAGCCAAAAAAGAAACCACAGCCAAATCTTCAGATTGCTCCAAAGGGGAGGAAAAGAAGTGTGAAGGCGAGAAAAAGTAATGTAAGATTAAGGTCCGTTACATTCAGATTGTGAGTTTTCAGAAAGCTGTTCTGCATCGCAGGGCAGCTTTTTTTCTTTTGGTACTTTGTCTATATTTGCAGCCTTTAACAGAGGCAGAGCAATGAATCACACAACATTTAAGGTGACGGAGGATGTAAGCTGGATCGGGGTACTTGACCATGAACTCGTTACATTCGACATTGTTATGGAAACCAAATCCGGGACATCCTACAACAGCTACTTCATCAATGCCCGGAAAAAAGCTGTAATTGATACAGTTAAAGGGGAATTCTGGCCCGAATTCAAAGAGAAGTTGCTCTCCGTGACTGATCCCGCTGAGATCGATTACATTATCTGCAACCATACTGAACCCGATCACTCCGGTTCACTGCAGAATCTGCTTCAAATTGCCCCCGAAGCCACTGTGGTGGGAAGCGGACAGGCCCTTTCCTACCTGGGTGAAATGGTGGAAAAACCATTTAAATCATTGAAGGTAAAGGATGGTGATGTCATCGACCTGGGAGACAGAACACTCAGGATCATCGGTGCCCCCAACCTGCACTGGCCCGATTCAATATATACCTACCTGGAAGAGGAAGCCCTTCTTTTCACCTGCGATTCATTTGGGGCCCATTATGCCGATGAAAAAATGTGGGACGACCTGGTGGGAGATTATTCAGAAGCCTTCGATTACTACTTCGAAGTGATCCTGAAGCCCTATAGCAAATTTATGTTGAAGGCCATTGAGAAAATAAAGACCCTTTCCATCCACATGATTTGCCCCGGTCACGGTCCCCTTCTCCGGTCAACCTGGAAAGAAAAGATGGAACGTTCAGCTGCTATCGCCAACAGGTACGTGGAAGAAACACAAAAAAGCAACCGGGTGCTTGTGGCCTACATTTCGGCATACGGTTTTACGGAGGAAATGGCCATGCAGCTAAGAAAAGGATTGATGAAATCCGGTAATGTAGTGGTTGACCTGGTCAATATTGAAAACATATTGCTGGGAGACCTTGAAGAGCACCTGGTCCGTGCAGACGGAATTCTTGTAGGATCTCCCACCATCAACCAGAATACATTGCTCCCTATCTACAAACTTTTTTCTGTGATCAATCCAATCCGTGACAAAGGGAAGCCTGCCGCTGCTTTTGGTTCATTTGGCTGGAGCGGGGAGGCTGTCAGTCTGATAGAGGACCACCTTCGCAACCTGAAACTTCATATCGTTGCAGACGGGATCACAGCCAGGTTCCTGCCCGGCAGGGAAGAATCAGAAAGACTGGTGCGTTTCGGAGAGGAATTTGCCCTGGCCCTGCAGCAAGAGTCCTGACAGGATTACCTGGTCCGGATCAATTTGCTTCGTCCTTTCAAGCTGCCTGATTCCAACCAGTTGATCATGTACATTCCTTCCGGCAGGGATGAAATATCAAGGCGGAATATGGCATAGCCTGCCAAAACCTCCGATTCCATCACCCTTCTGCCCGAAAGATCAGTGATCACCATACTTCCTTCCATTGTGGCCTGATCCCCCAGGTTCACATAAACCATATGTGAAGCGGGATTAGGATAGACAGCCATATCCCGTGGCTGCTCCCCGGGTTTCTCCACACCCACATAGGGAGTCAGGTAATTGGCAGTTACCTGCAGGATTTTCCCTTGATCATCCCTGTTTGTTACAAAGGCCACCACCGCCAGATCCTCGATGTCTTCAACATACCCGGGATAATCCCAGGAAAAGGATTTTGTAACCGTCTCTCCGTATGTCCAGTCACCTCCAAGCAGTTTCCCTGTAGGGTCCGGAAGCATAGCCAGAACCACGTTCCTGAATTCCGTATCCTGGTTCTCGCCAGTATAGGCTGTCACGGAGGTCTCCATCACGACCATGTATAACTGAACATTGGATGGAAATGATTCATCTGTACAGTTAACCTGGGCAGTAGCTTCAAGGCTCTGGTCCTTCCAGTCAACAAGAAGTGACAATTGAAAGGGAGAGCTTTCAAGGGCTATCTCCTGCAGCATTCCATCATCCGGCTCTTCGGACGGCCCGGAAAAATCGTAACGGAACTCCGGCTCACGCCTGCCATTCAGCACGGCAAAGGGAGCAGGAAGTGCCCCAATTTGCAAAGACCTGGTGGAGGCAGGATATGGATTGTTTTCATTCATTGGGTCATTTCCTGGATAATCTGTATGATACTGTACATCAACCACAAAAAGCCTGTTATCCCTGGCAAATTCATCCACCAAATCATCGGCACTTTTCGAAGCCGGCAGGGAAGAATTGGTGAAATGTTCCAGCAATGATCCCCTGAAATCCTCCGAAATGGAGAAGTTGTCAAAAGCAAAACCCTGGTTTCCTATCTCAGCTGTGCTTCCACTGGCCAGTGCGATCCTGAATTTAATATTTGTTTTACC
>JAZDPG010000036.1:0-11729 GCA_043797815.1 Bacteroidota bacterium | reverse complement strand
CCCGGTTGGGCCATAGACAATAAGTTCACTGTCTGTTTCACCAATCAGATCCGCACCATTGAACTGCCATTGGAAACTGTATCCAACCCCACCCGGGACCTCCAGGATGGTGCTGTCTCCGTTACAAAAGGCACTGTAGTGCCCTTGAGCAAACTGAATGCCCGCATCCGGACTTTCAGCAACAGTAACCTCCCTGGAGAGATAATTCTGGCATCCATTGGCTGCGAACACCGTCAGGGAAGAAAAATAATTTCCCGGGCTCGAATAGAGATGGGAAACCGATGAATTATTTGATGATATAACTCCGTCGCCGAAATTCCAGTTATACTGTAAACCTGCCAATCCCCCGGATTCAGTTTGATCAGTAAATTGCATCTCGGTCCGGTCACATACCGGGTCTGCAGAGAACCTTGCTTTCGGACTCTCCTTAACCCAAATTTTGCGGGTAACAGATGCATAATCGCCTGAGATTGTATATGCCGTGAGTGTCACATTATGATACCCGCCTTCGGAGAAAATATGACCGGGGTCCTGTTCGCTGGAGCTGGTTCCATCGCCGAAATTCCACTCCCATTGGTTGACTGTACTCTTCGTCACCGTTTGGTTAGTAAACCGGGTTTCGAATCCATGGCATACCGTATCAGCCCTAAATCCCGGGCTGACCCGGGTTACCCTAATTGACCCCATGGGCGCCCATTGGCTGGTTTGCTGACTCTGATTTATGGCCAACACACTCCAGTAGTAGGTTCCCAATGGAAGATCGGCGATTCTGAATTGCCTGTTCACCGAAGCATTTCCCAGGTGAGGAGTCCTTAGAAAACCACTTTGCGGATCCGACTTAGGTGCTATTACATCAACTGCCCCCGGGGAAGTACCCACCTTGACATCAAAGAAATAACCAGGTTTAGCGCCATCTTCATTTACCGGATCATCCCAGGAAAGGATTACGTCAAAGTTACTGTCAACCTCAGCATGTAGTGCCTGAGGCGGACCTGGTGGCTCGCAGCTGAAATTGTAATTATTCCGGTAAACTGAATATGAATTAGTCCCCTCCAGGTTCCCGGTAAACAGTAAGTCCAGGTCATGATCTCCATCCACGTCCCAGGGAGTGATGCTGCCAGTTGTATTGGCTAATAATCTTGCTTCATTCTTCAAATAAAACTCATTCCCCTCATTCCTGAAGTTGATAATCTTAAATACAGAGTCTGCCCCTCCCATCAATACATCCAGATCATGATCTCCATCAGTATCCAGCCAGTTAATTGAGATTCCTGATAAGTCTGGCAACTCAACTCCGGTACTTGTAAATGCATTATTCGTATTTCTTAATATGGTATTCCCCGCCACAAGAATATCCACGTCCCTGTCATTGTCATAATCACCAAAAAGGTATCTGCCCTCAAATTCACCAATGCCTCTTCCTTCAATTCTGAAATTTGCATCACCATCGTTTATCAGGGTAATCAGACCTTCCTGCCTGCTGGTATAAATAAGGTCCATATCCATGTCTGCGTCCAGGTCTTCAGCATAAAAAGTTCCCAGATCCCCTCGATTTACAGGGATATCATATGCAACCAGCCCCTGATCCCTGGTATTCAGAAAAAACCTGGTGTCGTGATAAATATCCTCAAAACCAATTGCAGTTTCTCCACTAAATAACAGATCCGGCATACCATCCGAATTAAAATCTCCCCAGCAAAAGCCTCCGGAAATCCCGGGAACCCAATCGCTCCTCCTTACTGCTTCGGTAAAACTGCCACCACTACTTGTGAAAACCAGAAAAAGGCTCTCTCTCATGCCAGCGTAAACATTGGTTTCAAAGGACCCACTAAAGGAAATATCCAGGTTACCATCATTGTTATAATCAATCCATTCGGCACAAATCACATCCTCGAGCCCGGCACTTAGTGCCAGATCAGCCACAAGGGTAAAACTCACCCCGTTATTCCTGTAAACCTTTCCATCAGCAAAAGCATCCAAGCTGCCGTCATTGTTAAAATCACCCCACTTAACCAGGTCATAGGATGTGAAAGAGGAAAGACTGATAGTTTTGGAAAAAAAAGGCTGGACAATGATATGTCCACCTGTGTAACTGAATTCCGAAGCCAGTCCAGAGTTATCAATGGCCTGAACACCCCAGTAGTATTCTCCTTCATTTACATTATGGAGTATCTTTTCAGTCTTTCTGGAAGCATTGCCCTCTTTCCTTATAAAAGGAGTCCCGGAATAAGCCCCAGCCATCGGAGCCAGGATGAAACCAGAGTTGGAGTAAGAACCAAATCTCACATTATAATGGATGGCTTCATTCCTTGTGATATCATCATTGCTGGGATCCCATTTTAAGATCACCTGGTCCCCCACCTGTTCGGCCCTGATATTTACAGGACGGGAGGGAGGATTATTGACATGAGTAGGATTTGTATTCTCAAACAACCGTGTGGTTATTTCCGGATCAGAAACCAGTACGTCCAGATCCCCGTCCTGGTCATGATCTATCCAATCCGCATTGCCCAGTGACAGATAATTACTTTTCGATGGGAAAGTATAGGACAATTCGTGCCGATGAAAACCTCCGCCACCGGTATTTTCATAAATTGCAAGCAGAGAGTTATATGCACATGCCAGTACATCCATGTCACCATCCGAATCATAATCTCCCCATTTGGCTCTTTGCACTGAATCTGTAGCTGCCACCATTTTCACAAACTGGTCATTTCCTTCATTTCTGTACACAAGAAGTTCCTCGCCGGTGCATAGAAGGTCCAGGTCCCCGTCCCCCTCAAAATCTCCCCAGTCGAACCCGGGAGGATCAGTCCCTGATTGGTCTATATCTATAAAGGAAAACCTACTTCTTTCATTCTTATAAATCCTGATTACCCTGCTCCCTCCAACACCTTCACCATTGGCAACCAGATCAGGATACCCGTCATTGTTATAATCCCCCCATCTGGCATCACCCCCCCGTATTCCCTCAAATTCCAGCTGGCTCTCTGTAAAAATGCCCCTGTCATTATGGTATAGTTTGGCGGCCCGGGTATCCACATAATCGCTTAATATAAAAAGATCGGCATCTCCATCACTGTCATAATCCCCCCATCGAAACACCGCGATGTCAAAATCGTTAAAGAAATCTATCTGAACCTGGGTGAAATTGAAGTCTCCATCATTTTGAAACAGATAGGAAGTTTCATAGGTGTTGTTGACATCATAATAAGTACTTTTACCGGTCAGAACAAAATCAATGTCGTTGTCACTGTCAAAATCACAGGGAACCACTTCTGCTTGATAAAGCCCCCTGGCCAAATTGAAAACCTCAGTGAAGGTGCCATTTCCATTGTTCTGGTAGGCCCGAATTCTATACTCGCCCCAGACCCAGCTTTCCACAGCACATACAAGAAAATCCTCTAACCCATCATTGTTGAAATCCGCCGGAAGAACCTTGCCCCCTACCCCTGGCTTGTCGAGCGCTCCGTCAAAAGGACTGAAAGTAACGATATAGTCCTCTGTTTCCCCATAGTCGTATTTTTCGCATGGTCCGAGGCTGGGTTTTTGATAAGCCCCGGTGATTCTCAGTCGCGAGGCTCTGTATTGTGTATTTTGAGGTACGGTAAAATAAATATTTCCTTCATTTGTACCTGTGGCCATGAAGGAACCAATCTTTTCCCCTGAATCACTAAAATCTCCATCTCCATTATAGTCAATCCACGCATGAAAATACATATTGCTGAACTGGTTATCTGGTGTGATACCAAGATCATAGGATTTGCCTGGCAGCAGGCTGAAATTCTGCTCATGAAATCCGTAATTTGTATACTGAACCGGAAAGTTGCTTATCCCATCAAAGCCATCCAGGCTGATATAACGAATGTATCTCATGTAGTTATCATCCTGCCCTACATAATATGTGGAGGAAGGAACGCAATACTGGGCGTTAATAAATGGAGAGATGCCCATAGGCAATAGCATGAGCAATAGCATTGCTTTCCGTCGATGGGGTATCGAACCAGGATTCAGCATGAGAGTCAGGGCATAACTCTAACAAGTTGCGAAAAATAACTCACATATGCAACTGACTTGCAGCAGAATACACTAAGTCAAAGTTACTCAATAACAATTTGCGCTTCGGTTTTATGCTCATTGAGCGCCAAAGAAATAAAATACAACCCTGAGGACTGCCCGCTTAGATCAACCTGCGCCACAAAGTGATTCGTTTCTTTCAGGAATTTGATGTTGATGACTTTGCTTCCCTGCTCGGTGAAAATATCAATCAGAAGGTCTCCCATGACCGGATTATCCATCTCGATGTTGAATACACCGGGGGTTGGGTTGGGATAGATCTTCAGTGAATGAAATGGATCCACAGAAATTCGAGCAGAAAGTGGTATCCGGACCGCAGCTGAGCTGGTAAAACATTCCGATCCATCGGAAATCTCCACACGAAAACTACCCGTTCGATCACCCGGGATCACTACTGCACTTGTTTCCTCCGAAAGCAAATTATCGTCTAAATACCATCGATATTCGAGCGCAGTATCGTTGCTGCACACAAGAATCCAAACCTTGGGCCCTTTGACAATTATTTCTGGCACTGGAAGTCCGCCGAGCAATTCCACCGTATAGCCTCCGGAATATTCACCACAACTTGTTGTAACATGAATTTCGTATTCCCCGGCTTCCCGGGGATAATAATAGGATACTTCAGCTCCATCAATAACTGCCCCTTCCAAATACCATTTGTATTGAAAGTCTCCTTCCTCATTCATGCTAAGCCTATAGTCGTTTCCCTTACAGGGAGTCCCTTCAGCCAAAACAGGAAATGAGGGTTCCGGGATGGTGAGGCTCTCACTCAATTCACCACAGGGTGAGTTAACCACCACAGAATAGGTCCCCGGCACCTGAGGAACATATATTGATTGATTCGCTCCGGGAATATTGCCTCCTGAAAATTTCCACTGGTATTGATAAGCAGGGGAATAGATCGTGCTGAGGCTGAATCCGCTGTCCACGCAGGGAGTGCCTTCCGTTCTGAGATCCACCTGAGGTGGTGGGAGTACGTTTACAACCCTGGTGAGACTATCTGCACATCCATTGCCCGATTCGATTTTCAACCGGACATTGTAGGTACCGGAGGAGACGAATCCATGATTCAGGGGATGGGCTTCATTCAGGTTGGTACCGTCATCAAAATCCCAGTTCCAATAGTTAATCCCTGAACCGTTGTCCTGGCTGAGATTGCTGATGGGTGAGACCTGACCCAGGCAGTGGTCCTCCAGAGTGAAATCGGCTTCAGGGCTGGGCTTCACCAATACTTCCTTTGTTGATGAATACATTTCACCCCCTGTGTAAATCGATACGGTAACTTCAAAGTTACCACTTGTCAGAAAACGGTAAACCGGGCTGTACTCGGCAGAAGTGTTTCCATCACCAAAATCCCAGCGAACCGAATCCAACTCCCAACCATCCGGAAGGCTGGTATTATTGAATTCCGAGGACTGTCCAAGGCATACCGTTTCTACCTCAAAATCCACGTAAATATCTCCTATGATGAACGATTGTTCCTGAGCCCAGGCTCCCCCCTGCATACCTGCACTGATGGCCTGAACGCTCCAGTAATACCTTCCTTCTGCCAGGGTATCCAGCAAGAAGAAGTCATTCACCCCTGCGTTTCCCCCGGAAATCATCCTTAAGAAACCTGATACAGGATCCGATAAGGGCGAAACTACATCCACCCCGCCCGGGCTGGTACCTACCCGGACATTGTAATTCCAGTTCATGCCCTCTTCCGTTTTCCATTCAAGGACGATTCCTGATCCGGACCTGAAATGGCTTAGTCCCGACGGAATTGGAATTATCCGTGGCGTAAAATCCCCGATATTCCTGAATACATGACCTGCCAGACTGTCCACATGATCGCGCAGGCCGAAAAACGCATCCACCTTGTTGTCGCCATTTGCATCGAACCAACTTACATAGGGCAAATCCCCGGTAAGCTTTGTATCCGGCCGAAAGAGCGGGGGATCCGAACTGATCGTTTGGACATCAAATTCCTGGCTATCCTGGTCCTGTGTCCAACACTCCATGACCACTGTATCCTGCGACCTGAATGTAATGAGAAGATCATTCAGGTTATCCGAATTAATATCACTCCAGGTAAACGCAGGATCTGATAGAAAATCATCCAGACCAGGGTGTATTCCAGCATCTGTTTGTGTAAGGCCATTACCTTGCTCATTCATCATGAAATATTCGACATACCCATCCCCATTGGAACCGCGGATATACAGATCGCTCGCTTTATCCCCGTTCACATCCAGCGAATAAATATCCGATATTTTATCTGCAGGCAAGGGAATAGACGCATCTCTGGAAAAGTATCCACCCTGATTCAAGAGCACCAGATTCTCATATGTTGTTCCCAGGAATCCCATTTCCTGAAAAGTCTTCACAATATCCATGCGGCCATCCTTGTTGACATCCAAAATTGTCAGATCATGAAGCCGGGAGAAATAGTTGCCAAGTTCAAACTGCCCGTTCCCCTTATTTTCGAAAAAACTACCGTTATATCCTAAATCAACCGGCCGAACCGAGCTACGAACATAGTCCCTCACCAATATATCCGTATCACCGTCATTGTCAAAGTCAAGGGTGAAAATGCCGTGAGGGGAAATCGTATCCACAGAATTCAGTCCTGCTGCAAGACTAAACGACCCATTTCCATTGTTAGCCAGCAAAAGGGTTTGGAAGGGCAGGAGATCAAAATCAGCTGAAAGGGCAATATCAACCGCATTATCATTGTTGAAGTCCAGAAAGGCGATGGAGTTTGGAACCCCTGTAAAATATCCAAGTGAAATATTCTCCGGGCTGAAATTCCCACCACCATCGTTCCACAGCATATAGGGCGTAAATATGAATTCCCCCGATTCCTGCAGTTCTGCCCCGAAAGTCAATACATCGTAATCCCCGTCGTTGTTAAAGTCGGCAGGAAAGATCCCTGCATAATCATCGAAAGGGATTATTGGCCGGGGAAGGCTTTCGAATGCCAGTATATTGCCCTGAGCATGGGCCTGAAAAGTCCACGATCCCAATAGAAAGATAAAACACGCCAGGTTTTTAAAGCATTTGCAATTATTCATTTACAACAATCTTTCGTTCAGTACTATACTGATCAAGTTCGATATTAATAAGATAGAGTCCCTCGCCCTGACCGCTCCAATCCACTTGTGCAACAAAATGACTCGTCTCCTTCATGAATTTTATATTGATGACCTTACTCCCCTGCTCCGTGAAAATATCAATCAATAATTCACCCATGATCGGATTATCCATCTCAATGTTGAATACCCCGGGGGTTGGGTTGGGATAGATCTTCAGGTTGGCGAAGGGATCGTCATCAATGCCTGTAAAACTTCCTGGCAGGTAAACGGGATCAGAGCCGGTAAAACATTCTCCCCCATTTGAAATTCTGACCTGATACATCCCTAATTGTTGATCAGGAATATAAACAGGATCGCTTGCTCCTTCAATCAGATTGCCATCCCTGTACCACTGGTATTCATCGGCAGAGTCGTTGCTGCAGGCCAGGTACCATACTTTCGGGCCTCTTATATAAACATCGGGTTTAGCTGGGCCAGTAATGAATGCCACATTGTAATCGGCGGAATACAGGCCACAAGGGGTCTGGATATCCACTGAATAATCTCCCGGCCTACCAGGGTAATATATGGCTTTGGTGGCTCCCTCTATACTTACCCCCTGGTACTTCCACTGGTAAGAATTGGCCGCCCAATCTTCTGTTTTCAATACAAAATTACTTCCCTTACAGGGTATCCCTTCTGTTATAATATAGTAACTCGGCGCTTCAATGGTATGTGAGGCAGATACCTCCCCGCAAGGAGTCTGAACCTCTACGGTATATTCTCCTTCATTGTCAGGTTGATAAGTGGATTGTGTCGCTTCGGGAATATCTATTCCCTGATATTTCCATTGGTAGCTATAAGATGCATATTGCTGGGTGGCCAGTGTGTAGTCCGCATCCTTGCAGGGGGTTCCGTTTTCCACTATGCTCAACTCAGGCTTCTCTACTGTATAACTGGCACTCACTTCACCACATTGTGAATTCACCACAACAGAATAGTTCCCTGGCAGATCAGGAGAATAACTTGCCTCTTTAGCCCCAGGCAAATTCGTTCCGGCATATTTCCATTGATAGGTATATCCTGGTGCTTCAATAGTCTTCAGCTGGTACCCTGGATCAACGCACATGGTGCCTTCTTCAGTGATTTGTCCATCGGGTTTTGACAATACTGAAACAACTTTCTGAATAGTGTCCGAACAACCGTTATCAGCGGTGGCCGAAAGACTGACATTATAGGTCCCAGGATTTACAAATCCATGCGGTTGGGGATTCTGAGCTGAAGATGTGATCCCATCACCAAAATCCCAATGCCAGGATATAGTACTAATACCTTCACTAGATGAAGTATTAGTGAATGATGTAAACTCCCCTATGCATACCTCTTCTGTTTCAAAATCAGCTTTGGGTGAAGATTTGAGATAGATTTGTTTGGACTTTGAATAACCCTCTTCTCCCCTGGTAACTTGTAGTGTAATATCATGACCTCCTTTAGTTAGAAATATATACTGAGGATTCTTCTCAGTCGAGCTACCCCCGTCTCCAAAATCCCAAACCCAAGAATCAACTGATTCACCACGAATAACACTTCTATCAATAAAAAGAACTGGCATCCCCTGGCATGCTGTATCTGGATCGAAATCTACGTTTATTGATTCAATGATGAAACTATCTTCAGGTGCCCAGGATCCACCTGCAAAGCTTTGATCAATTGCCTGAACACTCCAGTAGTATTTCCCTACAGGAAGACTGTCGATCTTCCAAGCCGCATTCATCTGAGTGTTGCCCAACTCTGTTATACGCCTGTAACCCGTAACAGGATCTGACATTGGGGACACTAAATCGCAACCTCCGGGAGTTGTTCCAACTCTAATGTTATAGGATAGGCCACCCTGGACGCTTTGTTGATCCAAGGCCTGATCCCAACTGAACATTACACCATAATCTGATAGTTCTGAAATAAGATTTAAAGGTGCTTCTGGAGGATCATTCGGCCAGTTTCCATTGTTACGAAGAACTCGAAAATATTCCCCTGCTCCATACACGACCCCGGTTATTAGCAGGTCCAAATCAGAATCGTTGTCATAATTACCCCAGGCTATTTTCGTTCCACCAATTGAATCTGGCAAATGATGATCTGTGGTTAGAATTTGATATTCTTTGCTTGAGAGGTATAGCCTATTGGATTGGTTGCCTTCTATATTTGAAATAAATACATCCGACACACCATCATTGTTATAGTCTCCTATACTTACTGCGCCTGTATATGTTGCTCGAATTCCACATTCCTCAATTACAAATTTACCAGATTGGCGCAGTTGATTATTATAAAGCAAAGTTTTCCTTTTCCCATCCTGACTCAGGTACGTAGTTAGGAGATCAAGGAAACCATCGTTATTGAAATCGTATAGCTTGTTGTTATAGCTAAAAGAAATAAGCTCCATATCAAGCAAGTTCTGTTGATGTTGAAACACATTTTTACCCAAGTTTTCATATATCCCGGTTTGGCAAACAATATCTAAATCAAGATCATTGTCAATATCTCCCCATGCTGCTTTCCCCCCCGCTCTAAATGAACTAAACGCTTTAAAAGTACCATTGCCAATATTCTCATGAATTTGAGTAAAGTTAATACCCGAAATTAGCAAATCAAGATCCCCGTCGTTATCACAGTCTCCCCAAGCAGTATAATCTGCATGAAACAGTTCATTAAACAATTTCAAATCAACGTCAAGTGTAGATTCAGCAAAGGAAGATCCATTGTTTGTAAATAGTTTGACAACAGTCGTACTCTCGTATCGCCAACTATTATCAGTAATGTCTTGACGTATTGCCTTGCTACCAGCGATGATAAGGTCCAGGTCATTATCATTATCGTAATCTCCCCACGAAACTGAGCAGTCCCGAACACTGTCATTTCCCTCAAATACTAATGAGAACTCAGAACCATCATTTCGATAAATTTCGGAAGTATATATCTTGTCCCCTCCAGGAACTCCCCTGCCACCAGTGATTACGTAATCCAAATCATTATCCCCATCAAAATCGCCCCATGCTAAACATGATCCTTGTAGTGGATTAAAACTATGTCCAGTAGTAAAATCTGGCTCAATAATAAACGAATCGATGTCAGAGAAAGGAGATCCCAAATAAGAATTGTCTATGGCCTGCACCTGCCAGTAGTACTTTCCTGGTATTAGATCCTTAAGGACCCATGTAGTATCAAAAAAAGCGTTTCCCAATTGAGGGATTCGCCGATTTCCACTTTCCAGATCAGCCATAGGGGACATGATATCAATACCCTCAAGGGTAGTACCCACCCGAATATTGTACGACAATCCTTTACTGTCTGTAAGGTCATCCATTGATAATTTCCAACGAAGGGTGGCCGTTTTGTCTATTATGCTGGTTTCTAATCCCTCAGGGGAATCGGGTGGCAAATTCTTTTCCGTACTATTATTCAATAGAAACTCATTGAGATTATAATAGGATGAATTGCTTTCATTATTTATTCTTCCACTTCTAAATAAGTCCAAATCTCCATCATTGTCATAATCTGAACAAGCTATCCTACACACTTGCCATATATTGAATATCGAATCCGTAGGTAAAAATTTGTTGCTGCCAAGGTTTGAATACAAACGGGATACAGTTGGAATATCAAGTGAAAAGAAATTTCCAGAAAAAAAGAGATAATCAATATCTCCGTCTACATCGAAGTCACCAAATATGCCATCTGAATAATATGATCCCCCAACCGTGATAGGTAGATATTGGAATGTATCATTTTGGTTTACATAAAAACCATTCTGATCATCGGTTAATTTATGTATACCGCTGCTTGAAACAAATATATCTGCATATCCATCTTCATTAAAATCAGCCCAATCAGCAGTTCCTGTTACTCCTGCACTGAATTCATTTGATGATAGCAAAAATTCTTTTGGGTATCTATTTATATACAAACCGCTACTAACATTTTCATCAATATCCTTACCGTGAATAAAGTAATCTACATCTCCATCATTATCATAATCGCAGGGATTAACTGTGCCTGTAATTCCATCAATTTTCATCGGATCCTGGACAAATGAATCAGAATTTTCATTTCGCAGAAAAAACACGTTAACTTGATCATCGAGATGGTGCCCTGATAAAGCTAAGTCGAGATCTCCATCACTGTCATAATCTGTCCAAGACCCACCATTTAACTCCACAAAACTGTTGTTTGATAGTATTTCTGAATAACCATCCAAACCATCATTCCTGTACACTTTGAATTGATTCCTCTCTAAGCTTAACAGATCCAGATCCCCATCATTATCATAATCACCAAGTGTTATATTCCTGTAATGATGAAATCCTATATTTAAAGATACTTCTGAAAAGAATCCATTATCATTTTGAAAGATAGTTCCCACTTGACTCAAGAAAAGATCAAAATCCCCATCATTATCATGGTCCCCCCAGACTGGACTAATGTCGTCGTTATATTGAGGAATATTAGTAGGTATAGATACGAAATCTTGCGCATGTAATTCAGATATCGCAGGGGCAATTAGAAGAATAAAAAACGCTGTTAGTATATAATCCCGTA
>JAZDPG010000112.1:0-51091 GCA_043797815.1 Bacteroidota bacterium | reverse complement strand
CAGTTATATCAACCACCCGGTCGTAATAGGATAAATGTATATTTTTCGCCCCTGCTTCCATCAGCCGTTTGTACACTGGAAGCACGGTTTCTTCAGGTACGGTGGTCCCGTCGTCTGCCGAATGCACAAACCAGATGGGCACCTCTTTGATGCTTTCGATTTGCTCATCGCTGATGTATTGCGAATAATAGGCCAGGGAACTGATAAAGCCGGCTGCAAAATAGTCCGGGTACAACAGGATCAGTTTCAGGCTCATGTAGCCGCCGTTTGAATAGCCTCCCACATAGATCCTGTCTGTGTCAACAGCGGGGTTTGATGCCACATAATCCTTAATAAGTGCCATTAAACCTGCGTTGTATACATCGTTGTCCCTGCCGGGGGTCATCACGCCTTCTTTGTTGTGCATCCATGCCCCGGGACACTGCGGAACAAGCACATAGGCCCCTTCGAAGATGGCCTGGATCTCCCGGGAAGCGTAGTTGGCTGCACGGTTTGCCATCAGCGGTATGGTCGGATCGAAACCGCCCTCGCCCCCGCCATGAAGCCAGATGATCAGCGGAGATTTTGTATGTTGGGTTTCGGGTGTATACGACGCGTAGGACATGGTCAGCTTTTCATCATAAACAAAACGTCCGCTCAGATCAAAATCATCCACAATGGGCCTTATCCGGCCTGTTTCCTTATCCCATATCCGCTTGCCCGGTTTTTCCGAAATGGTCAGTGAATAATCCACCCAGTGGTTGCCCGGGCATTGAGCGGTTCGCACATATTCCATGGGCGAACTGATTGCAAATGCAGGGCCCACAAGCAAGACCAGCGTGGTATGGTCGCCCTGGGGAAGGTTATGGCCTTTCGCGTCCGAAACGTAGGCATAGAGTACCGGAATATTGCCGGAGGCTCTTTCCGCAGCAAGATCGGTACAAGAAGACTTGCGCTGAACCGTAACAGTATAATCCCCTGCCTGGGCGCCTGACACAGTTTTTCCCATGGGGAGGATGACCTTGCTGGCTCCTGCCCCCCAGTCAAACCCTTCAACCACCAGGGTATAGCCCCCGGGGGTGTCTGCCGGTTCATTTGCGAAAATGCCGGGCCGTGCAATGACCAGGAAAAGGATGCAGGAGAGAATAATGTTTCTGTTCATGATGTGATGGGATATCTCTTATCTTCATATTTCTCGATGACCAACATGAGTATTTCGGCTTCATCTCCTTCTGGAGTTCCTTCCTGTGCATGAAAAATCTTCTCCATACGTTGAAGAGCTTCATTGTAATCCTCCTCCGACCTGATGGGTTTAATTGATAACATTGCATTTAGATTATTTGTGCACTGATTTTGTCATAGCTTGCGTGTGTACCAAGTAACCTTACAAATACCCAGCCCCAAAGATAACCATATCGATTTACTTATTGCAGTGTTCAAACAGAGAGATCCGGTTCAAATTGGTCCTTTCTTTATTTTCCCCATCCTCCTCCACCCGGAGTTTTTATGATCAGCATATCACCAGGTTTCATGGTTGTGGCACAAACGGGTTCCATGACCTGCTGATCACCATTGTCCCGGATGACAAGCTGTTCACCTTTCAGGCCATCGGTGCCGCCATTCATCCCGTAGGGTCCGCTTTTTCTTCTCTGGGTGAGCAGGGATAGCTCCACCTTCTCAAGAAAATGGATTTCGCGGAGGACGCCATTTCCACCCCTGTAGGTGCCCTGACCTCCTGAATCAGGCCTGATCTCGAAGCGTTCCAGCCGGACCGGGTACCGGTATTCCATGATCTCCGGATCGGTAATGCGGGTGTTGGTCATGTGGTGGTGCACCGCATCAGCCCCCCTGAAACCCGGTCCTGCACCGCAACCACCGCAGATGGTTTCATAGTAGCCAAAACGGTCGTTTCCAAACAGGACATTGTTCATGGTTCCCTGGCTGGCAGCCTGCAGGCGCAGGGCCTTGAGCAGTGTGTCGGTAAGCCGCTGGCTCACTTCAACATTGCCTCCCACCAGGGCAGGGCATTGGAAAGGATCATCGGGGAAGGGCGGATTGAGCATGCCTTCCGGCAAAATGACCTCAATGGGTTCAAGCATCCCGTCATTTAAAGGAATATCCTGGTTCAGCAACAGGCGAAGAACATACATGATCACGGAATGGACAATGGCCGGGTTTGCATTGAGGTTTCCCGGGTGCACACCAGCGGTGCCTGTAAAATCGAAGCAGAACCCGTCCCCTTTTCGCTCGATGGTGACCTCCAGCGGCGTACCGTCATCAAGCTTTTCCAGGGCATGTCCACGCTGAACCGGGTAACTGGCAATGGTTTCGATGGTTTTCAGCCTGGCATGTTCCTTCAGCAGTCCCATGAAACCGGTCACCTTGCCCGTCCCGTGAGACCGGGCCAGCGCCAGGAGTTCATCCGCTCCCTTCCTGTTGGCTGCCAGGGCACCATTCAGGTCCGCCAGGTTTTCTTCCACATTGCGGGTGGGATAGGGAGCTCCCGTGAGGATTTCCCGGATGCCTTTCCAGTCGACCGCTCCCCCTCGGGCAAGGTAAAAGGGTGCGATGACAACCCCTTCTTCTGCCAGCGACCTTGCTGCTGGGGGCATGGATCCGGGGCTGATCCCCCCTATCTCGGCATGGTGGGCCCGGTTGACCACAAAACCGATCAGCTCCCCTCCTTCTGCATGGACCGGGCTGACCAGGGTGATGTCGGGCAGATGGGACCCGCCGAATGCAGGGTGGTTGGTGACGATGGTGTCACCCGGATGAAAATCATAGTGCTGTTTAAGGGTCCGGACACAGATCCCCAGTCCGCCCAGGTGAACAGGGATGTGTGGCGCATTGGCCACCAGGTTCCCGTTTGCATCCACGATGGCGCATGAGAAATCGAGGCGCTCCTTCACGTTGACAGAAACGGAGGTGTGCTGCAGCATGGCACCCATGTTTTCCGCAATGCTCATAAAACGCCGCGAAAAGAGTTCCAACTCGGCCTCCGGTGCCATTTGCAGGTCCGGTTTTTCCTTATCAGTTCCTTGGCCGGACAGCACCAGTGTTCCCTGGCTGTTGATCAGGCAGCTCCATCCCTCCTCCAGGAAGGTGGTGCTATAGGGGTCCAGAATGATTGCCGGTCCCAAAACCGGGTGGCCGGGATCCAGGTTTTCTCTCAGATAGACAGGATAACCCCGGTCGTTATAGGAAACAGGATCACTCTTCCGGCCTGACCTAACCGAAACGGATATCCCGGCTTGAGACCGGACAGCCGACGCCACCACACGCACAGATTCTGTCTCGATGGTCCGCTCTTCATTCCAGTGGCCATAGACCGAGGAATAGGCAGCTTTGAAATCTTCGGTGATCTGCTCCCTCGTGGTCCACGCTGTTTCGATGGTGGACTCCTGTCCCATAAAGCGCAGGAACACCTGTCTGCTGCGGATCAGGGCATTTTTGCCATCGATACCCTCTTCCCGGAGACTGGAAAGCGCTTCAGCCTCCAGCTGCGGGAGGATTTCAGCGATCAGGCAGGAGTCATCCAGTGGTTTCAGTACCTGCTTTTCGGCAAAGCGTTCTATGACAGCTTCACCAATGCCATACGCACTGAGGATGCCTGCATTTTCAGGGACCAGGACCTTGCTCATTTTCAGAAGGGACGCCATGCTGCAGGCATGCATGCCCCCTGCTCCGCCAAAGGCAACCAGAGCGTATTCTGAAGGATCATAGCCCCTTCCGGTAGAGATCTTCCTGATGGCACCTGCCATTGTTTCGTTGGCGATCCGGAGAAAACCATGGAGGAGTTCCTCTCCCCCGGGCCTGCTCCCCGACCGCTTCTCTATTTTATCCCGGATCTCTTCCAGTCTTGACCGTGCCGCATCCGGGAATACCGGGATGTTGAACTGGCTTGCATCCATGCGGCCCGACAACAGGTTCACATCGGTGATGGTCAGAGGGCCGCCGGCACCATAACAGGCCGGTCCGGGCATGGCCCCTGCACTTTCAGGGCCCACCACCAGCCTGTAGCCGTCATAGCTGCATACCGATCCCCCACCCGCAGCAACCGTCTCGATGGTAAGCGCCGGACTGTGAATCCGGGCTGCACCCACTTTGAGTTCAGCGCTGTACTCCGGCGCTTTGTCGAAACGGGACACATCCGTGCTGGTGCCTCCCATATCGAAGCTGATGATCTTCTGAAAGCCGGCCTCCCTGCCCATGGCCACAGCTCCCACCACGCCGCCGGCAGGGCCGCTCAGCAAGCTGTCCTTGGGCATGAAATGACCGGCCTTTACAAGTCCCCCCGCACTGGTCATCACCCAGAAGCGGTTGCCATGTACGTTTTCGTTGATGTGACTGATATACTGATCGATAACAGGCGACAGGTAGGCATTTACCTCGGTGGTCTGCATGCGATGCAGGTATTTGATCAGGCCCGAGAGTTCGTGGGATACCGAGATATATTTCAGACCCTCCTCTGTAACCAGGCGCCGTACAAGCTTTTCATGGGCCGGGTTGATCCATGCGTGCATCAGGGCCACCCCCACCGTTTCAATCCCCTCCATGCGAATGTGTCTGAGCGACTCCCTGATGGCAGCAGGATCAGGTGCTTGCAGCACATTCCCCCGGGCATCCATCCGCTCCCCGACCTCCATGATCAGTTCTGCCAATGGCGGCGGTTTTACCACCTCCCGGGCAAAAATATCGGGGCGCTGCTGGTTCCCGATGGCCAGCAGGTCCCTGAATCCGCGGGTGACCAGCAGGGCCGTCCGCGCTCCCTTGAATTCGAGCAGGGCATTGGTCCCCTTGGTGGATCCAAGCCTGATTTCCATTTCCGGAAAGGACTGGTCAAGGGGTGTTAGGGTAATCAGCCTGGCACAGAGCACCGGGGCTTCCTCAAAAGCGGTAATTTCAAAAAGCGGCCTGAGTGCCTGAAGGTGATCCGGAAGGCTTTTCTCCAGGGTGATGATCCGCCTCAGGGGATCGAAGGCCCTGATCTTCACGGGCGGGTGCTCAGTGTTCAGGATACGGAAAGTGTACCCTGCAAGCAGGTCCAGGGTCAGATCCCAGTTGGTTGAAACCAGGATCTCCCCGGATGAGATCCACGCGCTTATATTCCCCCGGAGCGAGGAGTTGGAGAGTACTTTGCGCCTGACAAGGGATCCGTCGGGCGTGGTGGCAATGCAATCGGTAAAAGTACCCCCGGTATCTATGTTGAGTGTATACATGAATCTTTGCTCTTTACAAATCAAATCATTCCGAAGACAGATAGCAGGCTCCGCAGGCCGAGAAAAAGGGCCACCAGAACCACAAGTACCCCCACCGTATTCATGAATAATTTGTTTTGATGTTTTCCCAGCAGTTTCCTGTCATTCACAACCCACAGCAGGTAGACCGCGATGATGGGCAGCAGAATACCGTTGGCAGCCTGGGCAAACACGATAACCGGAACCGGTTTCAAACCCAGGGCTGATAATATGATGCCCACGCCCAGGATGAGCATCCAGACGGATCTGAATCTTCCGGATTTCAGCTCCTTTTTCCACCCCATGATCCCGCAGATGGCATAAGATGCCGCAAGGGGTGCCGTGATGGCCGATGTCAGTCCGGCGGCAATCAGACCGATGCTGATGAACCCGGTGGCCCAATTCCCCAGGATGGGCTTTAACTGCAGTCCAAGCTGGGAGGCATCCAGGATCTCCGTTCCGCTACCGAAAAATGCCATTGCAGAAGTGATCACAATAGACATGGAAACAATTCCACCCAGTAAAATGGAAACCCGGATGTCCAGCCTGGCTGCCTTCAGATCAGCCTCCCCCTGCCACTTCTCCTGTACAATGGCCGAGTGGAGGAACAGGTTGTAGGGAACCACGGTGGTACCCACCAGTCCCGCCACCATCAGTACCGCTCCTACCGGGATCTTCGGAACAAACAGTCCCCGCATGATTTCACCCACAGGCGGTGCCAGGAAGATCATTGTTCCCAGGAATACCACGCTCATCAGGATCACCAGGGCCACCAGGATACGTTCCAGCTTTTTATAATTGCCCAGCCAGAGAAGCATGAAAGCCACCATCCCGATAAGCGGTCCCCAGGGATGGACCGCAATGCTCCCGGAGGGAAACAGGGTAAATTTTCCGATCAATGCCTCCAGTCCCAGTACCCCCCCCAGGATGTTTCCGGTTTCATAGGCGGCATTGCCGATCCCGATGGCCGAAACAACAAGGAGCATGGAGATGATCCGTCCCACACCGGAAGGGAAATGTGCACGCAGCGCCTCACCCAGGTCCTTCCGGGCGATGATCCCCAGCCGGGCAGCCATCTCCTGGAGCACCATGGTGGCAATGACCGAAAAGAGAAGGGCCCACAGCAAGGCATAACCGTATCCGGCACCGGCCAGGGTGCAGGTAGTAACTGTACCCGGACCGATGAATGCGGCTGTAACGAGGGCGGCCGGACCTATGGAACGGATTCTGGATTTCACATAAATTTTTATCGGTCCCGGCAAAGATATGGAAATTGATTACGTCAAGATTTATAAGGAGCCGTCTGCTTGTTAACTTTCAGGATTTATAGTAACTTTTTGCTCTGATTTATCCTCTAACCTGGTATGGGGTTTTGTGAAGAGACAGTCTCTCCGGCAGACAATTCTGGCAGATCAACGATTTTTCTAGCAGGCTCGGCCCTGTTGCTTGGAGCTTTCATCTATATTTTCCTGAGGCCTTCTGAGTCTCTGTTCTTTAATTGGATGCATGCCATCGGACTGGACCGATGGCTCAAGTACCTAAGGCTTCATTCGCTTTCTCAAATCCCGCAGGTACCCACGTGGATTGTCTATTCACTACCCAATGGGTTATGGGCATTTGCATATGCCTTGTTGATCAAAAACATCTGGTCGGGGAGTAAATCCTGGTTCAATTATTTCTGGACCGCCAGTATCCCTGTTCTTGTACTCGGTTTTGAGATTCTCCAATATGCAGGAATCATACATGGAACATTTTCCCTGCAGGATATAGCATTCAGCCTTGCAGGGCTTACACTTGGAATTTTCGCCGGAATTAAAATATCTAAAAGGAAACATCATGAGAAAACAAAAGGTTAGAGCGTCAATATGGAAGTCATTTCTGTCAGTGCTTACCCTGGGTGTATTTGTCCTGATCGCGGTTGGGTCTGTCGATTTGGGGCCTGATACAACTACAGAATTTCTGGGCGATGGAGTATACCAGGAGAGTGCACATTACAGCAATGAGGGACAGACCACCATAACAACCGGTAAACATGATCCATATGGAAGATGGACAGGCCCGGTCACCATCAATATTCAAAGTGAATTCGAGGACTACAGTTATATTGAAGAAGTAAACATGCTTAATGGATTGCGGCATGGTAAATCAACAATAACATTCACAAATGGACACGTAACCAACCGTTGTTACAAGATGGGCATGATAGTGGATTGCCAGGAATCAGGTTTGAAAAGTCTTGCAGTGCTTTCTTCATTTCAGGTTTTATGTGACAAATACCCCTGGTTTGTATATACGCTGAATTCCTTTGGTTATGAGGATGAATATATTGAAGCATATATGGATACACTTGAAACAGTACTGGGCACCTATGAATTCGAAGCATCAGAATTCGATGATTTCTATGAAGACGTGTTATCTGATTTGGAAGAAACACCCTACGATAGCATCATTGCTTCTAATGCGACCATATCCACTTACCTGGGTACGGAAGAGCTAAAAAATTCTGAACTCAGGCTTGCCGTCATTGATCATTTCAGGTGGAATGGTCTAAGAACCTATGATATAGTGAACGTTACCTATCCCAATTATTTACTTTCCATCAGCGATTCCGGAATTGGCAGCCAGGATTTTGAAGACTTTTGTGAAGTCCTGGACAGTTGCATGATCAGTTACGGACCACTTGATCTGGATGATCCTGATTTTATCGATAACGTGGATAACAGACTTTCCAGTGCATTGTTTGCTATTCTTAATTATGAGGAGCCCGATACTACAGCATTGAAATCAGTGAAGTCAGGTAAACTTCGTGGATTCAGTTACCTGGGCAGTAACGCTTCCATTGATTCCACCACAATAGAGGTGGCAGGAGTGGTATTGGTTTTTATGATGCAACAAATTGACCGCGGAGATATCATGAAAAGGGCGGTCCGGGAGGCATATATGGAAAATGCAGGTATTATTCGTGTCCCGGCGGTGACCACTGAATTCTCAGGCCATAATTCGGCTACAAGCGTGACCCTGGAGGGCTATGTGCTGGAAGACGGTGGTGCAGATGTGACTTCCAGGGGCATTACGCTGGCTACATTTTACAATCCGACCACCGATGATCAGGCTGAACCATCGGGAAGCGGAACGGGTGGGTTTGCTGTTGTATTGGATGGATTGACAGAGGGAGCTACCTATTATGCAAGGACCTATGCCACCAACAGTGCGGGAACTGCCTTTGGCAACTGCATCAGTTTTACTGCCAGCGGCGCTGTGGGATTGGAGGAGGTGGAGATGGTTGAAAATGAATTAAATATCTATCCCAATCCAACTTCGGGGATCACCACAATTCGTTTTCAGTTGGCGTTATCAAAAAGCATGGTTTTAAAAATCATTGATTTGAAAGGACAGGTAGTCTTTCAACGTGATCTGGGAAGTTTGCCCCAGGATGAAAACCTGATTCAACTGGACCTTTCTTCTCTCACCGGTGGAATATATAATCTCCAGCTGTCGAATGATGGTACAATCCATGGTACACGAAAGCTGATTTTAATAAAATAGTGCTTGGCAATCATAAACACAGTCGGGAAATTCGCACTGGTGACCGGTGCATCATCGGGAATCGGATGGCATTTTTCGGGCCTGCTCGCTGCCAAAGGATACAGGCTGGTGGCAGTGAGCAACCAGCCAGAGAAACTGGAAGACCTGAAGAAACATCTGGAGAAACTTTGGGGTATTGAGGTCCTTACATATTTGACCGATCTGGCCAGGGAGAAAGCCGCCGCAGAAGTCTTTGCCTTTTGTGAAACACACAATCTGCACGTCGAGGTCCTGGTGAACAATGCAGGAATGATGGTTTACGGTGAAATGACAGGGACCGGTTATGATCAAGTTAGATCCATTCTGCAGCTGCACATGACAACGCCTGCGATGCTCTGCAGGCTGTTCGGAGAAAAAATGAAGGCCCGCCGGTCCGGCTACATCCTGAATGTTTCCTCCATCTCGGCCGTGATGCCCTACCCGACCATTTCCCTGTACGGACCGACCAAAACATTTCTCCGCTACTTTTCAAGGGCCATCAGGACAGAACTCAGACCATACGGGATTGCAGTTACCTGCCTGATGCCGGGTTCGACTGCCACAAGTCTGAATGACACAGATTCCGCCGTACAGGACATGGCCCGACTGGCCGGTAAACCCATGGATCCCGCAAAGGTGGCCAGGGCAGGTCTGACTGCACTGTTCCGAAACCGGCCCAGATCCGTTCCCGGAATGCTCAATAAGGCCATTGTGCTGTTGGTTCCTGTCATCCCCCATTTTTTGATTGCATGCTTGTTCAGAAGACAGCTTCGACCTGCATCTGAAAATCAACATCAATCTTAATACAAAGGGAATACGATGGAGCGCGCATTCAGGGAAAAGAGGCTGGGTCAAAGCAGTGTGGTATTGAAGAATGCATTTATCCGGTCTGCCGCCTATGAAGGGATGTATCAGCAGGGCGGGTCCATCAGGGAATTGACCGACCACCATGTGTCCATGGCAAAAGGGGGTGTGGCCATGACCACTGTATCCTACGGGGCCGTGTCGCCCGGGGGCAGAACCTTTGCCGAACAGATGTACCTTAACAGTGTATCTTTTGAGAACCTGAAAATTCTGGCGGATCATGTACACCAGGCCGGCTCAAAGGTGTCAATCCAGTTGACCCACTGCGGTTATTTCAGTAAAAACAAGGAGTTTCGTAATCCGCTGGCGCCCAGCAGGGTGTTTAATGAATACGGGGCGCTCTCGGGTATCTTCTTTTCCAGGCAGATGAACAGGGAAGAAATGGATTCTGTGGCTGAAGACTTTGCAAGATCGGCTGCAGATGCAAAGGCTGCGGGATTTGATGCGGTGGAGATCCATATGGGACACGGTTACCTCCTCAGCCAGTTTTTAAGTCCGGCGACCAACAGGCGGCGGGATGAATTTGGTGGAACCATTGAAAACAGGGCCAGGTTCCCCCTGGAGCTAGTTGAGAAGGTATTGCAACGAACCGGGAAGGATTTTCCGGTGCTGGTTAAACTGAATCTCAGCGATGGTCTGAAACGTGGATTCACCCTCGAGGAATGCATCTATGTGGCCAGGGAACTTGAGAGACTGGGATGTGCGGCCATTGTCCTGAGCGGAGGATTTACAAGCAAAACACCATTCTACCTGATGCGGGGAAAGGTCCCGCTCTGGGGAATGATTCGCAATGGGACCTCCCTGGCAGAGAAGCTGACCATGGCACTGGTTGGTCCTTTTATTATCAGGAAGTACCGGTTCACCGAGAACTTTTTCCTTCCACAGGCCCTCAGGGTAAGAGAGGCTGTAAAAATGCCGCTGGTATATCTGGGTGGAGTCGAATCAAAGGAGGGAATCAAAGAGATCCTGGATGCAGGCTTCGATTTTATTGCCATGGCACGGGTGCTTATCCATGATTCAGATTTCATCCTCAAGTTGCAGAAAGGTACCCTGGAACGTTCGGAGTGTAACAGGTGCAACAGGTGTGTGGTGGAAATGGACCGGAACGGGGTGAAATGTGTGTTGTAAACTCCGGTTTCTGTAATATTTTTAGATTTTAGTCGTCCTTTTATAAAAATCCCGTTTATCACATACTGAAAACCACCTATCCATGTTCCGCAACTACCTCCTGGTCTCCCTCCGAAGTCTTGTCAGAAACCGTGTTTCCACTCTGGTCAATATCCTGGGACTGGCCATTGGCATGGCCGCATTTGTGCTGATTATCCAATACGTCCGGTATGAACTGAGCTACGATAACTTTCATGAAAACCAGGATGTGGTTTACAGGGTTCAGCAGGACCGTTACAACCAGGGGGAGATTACAACCCGGTGGGCTGCTGGATGCTCTGCAGTGGGCCAGGCCTTGAACGAGAACTTCGAAGAGGTGGAGAATTTCACCCGGTTCCAGAAAATTTCCGGCGTGTTTACCCACGGGGAGAGAAAATTCAGGGAGGAGGAGGTCTATCTGGCCGACACTTCCTTCTTCGACATTTTCTCCTTCAGGGCCCTTGGTGGCGATCCCCATACTGCCCTGGTGAATCCCCTGGAGATGATGCTTTCTGAAACCACCGCAAAAAAGTATTTCGGGGATCAGGATCCCGTGGGCGAAAGCCTGCGGTTTGACGGGGAACTGGAGTTTAAAATCACCGGGGTATTTGAGGATCCTCCTCAAAATTCGCACCTGAAGCCGGATATCCTGGCTTCGTGGGAAACCATGGTAAGGTTCCGGGGTGCGGAGATCAATACTGCCTGGCAGTGGGATGGGTTTTTCAACTACATCCAGCTTCATCCCCAGGCCGATTACAAGGCACTGGAGGCGAAGATCCCCGCCTTGGTAAAAGAACAGGCTGGGGAAGATATGGAACGATACGGGGATGGCATGGTATTCCATCTGCAGCCCCTCCGCAGTATACATCTCCATTCCGATTTCATGTTTGAGGCTGAGCCCAACGGGAATGCACGGTCGGTCTATGCCCTGATGGTTGTGGCAATCTTCCTGGTGGTGATCGCCTGGATCAATTTCATCAACATGTCGGGTGCACGTTCGCTGGAGCGTGCCCGTGAGGTGGGAATGAGAAAGGTGACCGGAGCATACCGTTCCCAGCTGCTTTCCCAGTTCCTTTTCGAATCGGTCCTGGTCAACCTGATGGCCATCTTCCTGGCGGTCATCCTGGTGATGCTGCTTCACCCCGCTTTCAACAGGCTTACCGGGGAAGGACTGGATTTCTCTTTTGGTTCCAACGCCGGATTCTGGACCGGTGTTTTGCTAATGTTTGTGGGAGGAGCCTTTATTTCAGGTATTTACCCGGCCTTGTTCCTCTCCTCATTTAAACCCACCACAGTGTTCCTTGGTGTATCGGAACTAAAAGTGGGTGGACTGGGGATGAGAAAGATCCTGGTCATTTTCCAGTTTGCCATATCGTTGCTTCTGATTGCCGGGACAGCTACAGTCTACATTCAGATCTCGCATATGAGGAACAATGACCTGGGTGTGGATATCAAAAATGTGCTGGTGCTCAGGGGGCCCAGTGTGAATGATTCCACCTATGCTGAACATTTCAGTGCCTTTAAGAAGGAATTGGTGAGGAATCCCGATATCGCTATGGTCACAGCTTCCATTGCGGTACCCGGACGGCAGCCCTCCTGGAATGCCGGGGGGGTCAGAAAGCTCAGTGACCCTGAGGAGAAAGGGAACCAGTACCGCATCATGGGATTCGATTTCGATTTCGTGGATTTCTATGGATTGGAGCTTATCGAAGGCCGCAGTTTCTCAAGGGATTTTGGCCAGAATTCCTCCACGGTACTTTTCAATGAAGCGGCCATTGAACTCATGGGGTTTGAGGATGGTGCATCAGCCCTCAATATCCCCATCTACTTCTGGGGCGATACCTTCAACATCGTGGGGGTTCTGAAGAATTTCCACCAGGAGGGTTTAGATAAGGAATATGAGCCACTGATATTCAGATTTTTCGAGGATCCGACCGGTTATTACTCTCTGAAAGTGAATCCCTTGCATACCAGGGAAGCTCTGGCCTTTGCCGAACAGCAATGGCAGCAATTCTTTCCCCTGAATCCTTTCGAGTACTTCTTCCTGGAGGACTTCTACAATGAACAATACAAAAATGAAATGCAGTTTGGGAAGGTCTTCGGACTCTTCGCTTTCCTGGCCATTTTTATTGCCTGCCTTGGACTCTACGGACTCTCCTCCTACATCACCCTCCAGCGACGCCGGGAGATCGGACTGAGGAAGGTGCTGGGATCGTCATCTCGAAACGCAGTATTGCTCCTTCTGAGGTATTTTATGATCCAGGTACTTATTGCAGTCCCGCTTGGATTGGGGATAGGATACTATATCATGCATGGGTGGTTGCAGAATTTTGCTTACCGGGTGGGTATCGGCTGGTGGTTCTTCCTGGTTCCGGTGGCCCTGGTTCTGTTGACAACCATTGTGACCGTAAGCGCCCAGGTGGTCAAAACAGCCCGGGTGAATCCGGCTGAATCGCTGAGGCATGAATAAGCATCACGAGGATCTGACCATGGACTTTGACTGGTTTCAGCGATCGGGCTTTTTACCCTTCTTTTTCCGGCTCTTTCGAAAGGCATCTTCCTGGTCCAGCAGGGATTGCCAGTCGGTGCTCTCTTTCTCCTCAGAGCCTTCAATGGTTTGCCGGTAGTCATTTTTGGAGATATCTGCCCTGAAGATGGGCTTTCCCAGTTGGGCCTCAATGGTGGCCAGCATCTCCTTTTCTTCGCTGCTGCAAAAGGAGATGGCCTGTCCGCTCCTGGTGCCCCGGCCGGTCCTTCCCACCCTGTGCACATAGTGCTCCGGGGATTCGGGAAGGTCATAATTGACCACATATTCCACACCGGGGATATCGATGCCCCTGGCACTTATATCGGTGGCAATCAATACTTTGATCGCTCCGCTTCTGAATTGTTGCATGGTCTTCTCCCGCTCCTCCTGCGGCTTGTCGCTGTGAATGCTTTCGGAGGATATTCCGACCCGGTCCAGCGCCTTTTTCACACGTTCGGCGCGGATTTTCGTTCTTACAAACACCAGGATTTTCTGGTCCGGATTGTTTTTTATGAAAGTTTCAAGGAAGAAACGCTTGTCATCCATCTCGATAAAGGCTACTGCGTGGTCGATGTTCTTTGCCACAGGATCTTTGGGCGAAATCTGGATGCGGATGGGATTGGTAACCAGGGAGTATGCGATTTTCTTGATCTCTTCGTTGATGGTGGCCGAAAAAAAGAGGGTTTGCCGTTTCCTGGGCAGGTGTTTCATCAAATCACGGATATCCTTGATAAAACCCAGGTCCAGCATGTGATCTGCTTCATCCAGAACCAGGATCTCCATGCGGGTGAGCAACAGGGAACCCTGGCTCACCAGGTCAAACATTCTTCCCGGAGTGGCAATCAGCACATCCACACCCTTGTTCAGCTGTTCTTTCTGCGGATCCTGGTCCACGCCGCCATGTATGGCGAAGGAATTGATTCTCGTATGCTTCCCAAGGATCTTAAACACCAGATCGGTCTGCAAAGCCAGTTCATGGGTCGGAACCATCACCAGGCACTTCACGCCATCGGGCCGGCCTGTGATCTTGCGCTCCTGCAATACATGGAGCAAGGGAATGGCATAGGCCGCCGTTTTTCCGGTACCGGTCTGGGCAATGGCCAGTACATCCTCTCCCCGCAGGATGGGTGGTATGGATTTATACTGTATATCGGTGGGCTTTTTGTAGCCCAGCTTGGAGATGCTGGTCTTGATGCCCTCCGCAATCCGGTATTCATCAAATTTCATTCAGGCATATTTGCTTGTTACACCCTCAGGAAGATGCTCCGCTTATAGAGGAAGTAAAGTACAGCCCACTCCAGAACCAGCGCTCCCGTGGCGATGACCACTGCGCCCCAGGATTCGCTGATATGAATGGAGAACCAGTTCAGGAAGAAATGGCTGATATCGCCGAAATCAATGATCCTGGAACCCACATAGATGGTAATGGAGTTCATTCCGAATACCCTGAAGAAGAGGGTCCAGCCCCGGGAGCCTTTCACATCGATCACATAGTAGAACAGGGCGAGCAACAAGGCACTGAATCCCGCAGCAAGCAATACATAGGGAACGGTCCACATTTTTTTGATAATGGGATATACATGACTCAGGGCCAGGGCGAGTACGACCAGTCCCGCACCGGCGGCAGCGATATAGAGGGCCTTTCTGGACGGTAAATGGGATGTGCTTCGAATGACATAACCGGCCAGCCCGCCCAGCAGGGTGATGGAAACTGCGGATACGATACACAGGATGCCTTCCGGGTCGAAAACGGTGTCATATAGCCTTCCGGGCAGCAATCTCTGGTCCAGCCAGGCGTTGACGGTGGTGGCAGGTTCAAAGGTCCCTGCCCCGTATCCCGGTACGGGAACAAAGAGTTGCAGGGCCGCGACCCCTGCCAGAATACCCAGCATCCAGTAGAAGCTCCCCCTGATGCTCTTGGAATACAGGAAAATAAGCGCGGCAAAGAAGTATCCGAATCCGATCTGGGCGAGCACGCTGGCCACCCGCATGTTTGTGAATCCATCGCTCGTGGCACCATTATAAAGAATCCCCAGGGCAAACAGGGCCAGCAGTCGGATCAGAATTTTCCTGAACAGTCTGGTTTTTGCAACACCTTTTTCAATTTTTGAATGGATGGCATACGGAATGGCTACTCCGCTGATGAACATAAACAGGGGAAAGATCATGTCGTAAAAATGAAATCCCACCCAATCCACATGTTCCTGCTGTACGGCCAGCGCCTCCAGCCAGTTCCAGCCCGTGGCTTCCGCCAGGGTTACAATGATCCATCCCCCCCCCAACAGCATGGCCATGTCAAAACCACGCAGTGTGTCGAGGGATTGCAGTCTTTCTTTCGTCTGTGTTCTCAAGGATTCTGTTGTCATGGGGTAAGGTTTTATTCCAATATTAGTTAAAAAAGATGGAATGGTGAATATTTGCGTATCTTTGTAAAAATTTTCTTAGCCGACTTTCTAATTAGGCAGTTTTCCCAATACACGGGACCCCTCTCTATTTTTTCTGATTCTGCTAAGGCCGGCAACGCTTCGACGTTCGCCCACTTTATATCATTGCAACCCCCTTAGGGTCGCTTAATAACTATTTTATGTATCATACAAGAACAAGAAACAATCAAAACACAAAAGTTCATTACAGCCAGGCTGCCGGAGGCAGGAACAAGCGTAATAACACACAGCCTGCAAAGAAGGCCTCAACCCTGGATCATTCCCTGCTGGTGAAAGAGGCCAGCAACAGGGCAAACCAGGTGGATTTTCGTTCCGACCGGCTGATCAGCGAGCTTCCCATCAGTCCAAAGATCAGGCAGGCACTGGCCGACAAGGGATTCGAAAGACCCACAGAAATCCAGGACAGGACGCTGGAAACATTGATAGCGGGAAGGGACCTGCTGGGCATCGCCCAAACCGGGACCGGGAAAACAGGGGCCTTCCTGGTACCCATCATCGAGTACCTGCTACATCACCGCATCAGTCCCTATGCCCTGGTGGTGGTTCCCACCCGGGAACTTGCCCTGCAGGTGGAAGAGGAATTCAAAAGCATGTCCAAAGGACTTGGGCTTTACAGTGCCTGCTTTATTGGTGGCACCAATGTGAACAGGGATGTACAGACCCTTCGGAGGAACAGCCATGTGGTGATCGCCACTCCCGGAAGGTTGCTGGACCTGGCCGACCGCAGGGCCATCGATCTGGGTAAATTCAGGACACTGGTTTTGGATGAGTTTGACCGGATGCTGGATATGGGCTTCATCAAGGATGTGAACAGGATCCTGGATGCCATGAAGCAGCGCAATCACACCATGCTGTTCTCAGCCACACTTGACAAGTCTCAACAGTCCATGATCAACAGCATCCTTCGTGATCCGGTCACCGTAAAGGTAAGCACAGGAGACCGTCCGGTGGATTCCATAGACCAGGATGTGATCAGGTTGAAACCCGGTGAGGATAAATTCCAGGTTTTAAAGGAGATGTTGTCCCGTACGGGGTTCGACAGAGTCTTGTTGTTCGAGGAGACCAAACACAAGGTAAGCAGGCTGTGCCAGAAGTTGAACAATGCAGGTATTGCTGCAGAACAGATTCATGGAAACAAGAGTCAGAATGCCCGTCAGAGTGCCCTGAATGCATTCAAACAGGGACGTGTGAAGGTGTTGGTTGCAACGGATGTGGCCTCGCGAGGACTTGATATTTCGGATGTTTCCCATGTGATCAACTACCAGGTGCCACAGACCCACGACAGCTATATTCACCGCATCGGCCGTACGGGGCGCGCAGGAAAAGCAGGGAAAGCCTTCACATTTGTGAATTAAGTTCTCCGGTCCGGACAGGTGACCCGCGCAGGCATTTTTTTGTTTTTGCCGGATCGTTATCTTTACCTCCGATGTAATCAACGAATCCCGGCAATGAAAAACCTGCTCCTTATTTTGATCGCGGGACTGGCATGGTCCTGTACAGGCAACCATCCAAAGATCCATGAATGGCGGGGTGAAAACCGCGATGGAATCTACGATGAGGCCAATCTGCTGAAGGAGTGGCCGGAGGATGGACCGGAGGAGATCTGGTACCTGGAAGGAATCGGCAACGGTTTCGGATCGCCCGTTGTGGCGGATGACCGCCTGTATATTACAGGTGCCATGGACAGCACGGCAATCCTGTCATGCATCGGTCTGGATGGTATAAGCATCTGGCAAACTCCTTTTGGTCTGGAGTGGGTGAGCAATTTTCCGGGATCACGATCTGCCCCCACCCTTGTCGATGACCTGATTTATGTGGGTTCGGGGAGGGGGAACATCTATTGTATGGAAAAGCAATCCGGCCAGGTGGTATGGTCCAAAGATTTCCAGGAGGATTTCCAGGGGATCCCCACGGCCTTCGGTCATTCGGAGTCTCCGGCCGTGGAGGGTGACCGGGTTTTCTGGACCCCGGGAGGCGAACTTCACAATGTGGTAGCCATGAACCGCTTCACCGGAGAATGGATCTGGAGCAATCCCGGGTTCTCAGAGCGTGCTTCCTACAGTTCTCCCAGGATCATCGCCCTTCCCGGGCGCCATGTGCTGCTTACCACATCCGCCTACCACCTGATGGGTTTTGATACCCGGACCGGGGAGATGCTCTGGTCGCACGAACAGGACAACTACCCGGTGGAGAAACGGGAACCCATGCAGGGTGATACCCATGCAAACACCCCCTTGTTCGAGGACGGATTCATCTACTACGCCAACGGGGATGGGAATTGTGCCGTTAAGCTGAAGCTTTCTGAGGATGGATCGGAGATCAGAGAAGTGTGGCGGAACAGTGCGTTTGACTGTTATATGGGCGGCATTATCAAGGTTGGGAACACCATCTACGGCAGCGGAATTGCCAAACCCGGACTGAGGGCACTGGATGTGAACACCGGATTGCTGACCGACTCCCTGAAGGCGGGCCGGGGAGCCATCATTGAAGCGGATGGGATGATCTATTACTACAATTGGAAAGGTGAAATGAAACTGATCCGAACCCAGGAAGGCAGGATGGAGGAAGTCAGCTCCTTTGATATCGAAAGGGGCGGCAAAGAGCACTTCTCCCATCCGGTGATTCACCATGGAGTGCTCTATCAGCGGCACGGGGATGTCCTGATGGCCTTTGACATATCCGATCAATAGATGAAAAGCAAACCAACCCTGGTCCTTTCGGCAGTGGTGGCTGCCCTGGGAGGCTTTTTGTTCGGGTTCGATACGGCGGTCATTTCAGGAACCACACAGTGGCTGGAGGAGTTTTTCGGTCTCACCAGTGCCACGCTTGGATTTACGGTGGCCAGTGCCATCCTGGGAACCATTGCTGGTGCGGTGGTGGTCGGGCGGCCTTCGGACAAGTATGGCAGAAAATACGTCCTGTTTATCCTGGCCCTGCTCTACCTGGGTTCGGCCATCGGCAGCGCCCTGGCAGAAAACTGGCTTATGTTTCTTATCTACAGATTCCTGGGTGGCATCGGGGTAGGCGGCTCCTCGGTGGTGGCTCCCATCTATATCGCAGAGATCACCCCGGCCCGGAAACGGGGACGCATGGTGGCCGTGGTCCAGTTCAATGTGGTGACCGGCATGCTGATCGCCTATCTTTCCAATTACCTGATCTCAACCTTGAACCTGGGGAATGTGGAATGGCGCTGGATGTTTGGTGTGGAAGCCTTCCCTGCCCTGCTCTTCTTCCTATTGCTGTTCCTTATCCCGCGGAGCCCCCGCTGGCTGGTAGCCAGGGGAAAAGTGGATGAGGCCAGGGGTGTACTGGAGAAGTGCGGGACCGATTCGGGAAGTGTGGAGGAAGAGATCAGAGAGATCAAAGATTCCCTGGAACAGCTTTCCGGACAGCCCAAAGAGAAACTTTTCATCCGGAAATACAGGAAACCCATTTTTCTGGCCATGGCCATCGCCCTGTTCAACCAGTTGTCGGGCATCAACGCCCTGCTTTACTATGCACCCCATGTTTTCAAAATGGCCGGGGCCGGAACCCAATCCGCTTTGCTGCAATCGGTGGCCATCGGCGGCACCTTTGTCCTGTTTACCATGCTGGCCATGTCGATCATTGACCGGGTGGGCCGAAAAACCCTGATGATGGTGGGATCCATGGGTTATATCATCAGTCTGGCCGTCACCGCCTGGGCTTTTTATACCTATGGCACGGACTTCGATAAAGCCGGTAGTACGGTGGTGCTGGTCAGCGTGATTGTATTTATGGCATCCCACGCCTTTGGCCAGGGAACGGTGATCTGGGTTTTCATCAGCGAAGTATTCCCCAACGCAGTGAGGGCCCGTGGTCAGGCCCTGGGGAGTTTTACCCACTGGTTCATGGCTGCGGTGATATCCTGGACCTTTCCCATCATCGCGGAGATTTCCGGCGGCCATACTTTTGCATTTTACGCGATCTGCATGATCGGGCAGCTTCTCTGGGTATTGTTTGTAATGCCCGAAACGAAAGGGCTGACCCTGGAATCCATCCAGAAGAAACTACACATCAAATAGGCTTATTTCACCTCCGGTCCGGTGAAATAACGTTGAATGCTTGCCGCCACGGCGTGTCCGAACTCCCTCGCATTTTCAACGCTTACCGGTTCATCGAGCACCAGGCCGTAGGGAAATTCAATGGTGGAAGCCAGCCGGATTCCATCCATCCCTCCTGCCCACTGGGAGAAGCTTGTGCCAAGCGTACTGTTGGATCCTGTGTTCCAGGCCATACCGTATGGCAGAAAATCCCCGCTTCTGAAGGGTAGGATCCCGAAGGTATTTTCCTGGAGCATGCTGCTGAACCTAAGCTGTTCCGCTTCCATGGAAGGCCTGGCACTGCCAACCATGTAGATCCATTCGTTATATTCCCCCCTGATCCAGGGACAATGCAGGTCCAGTGCCACCTGAAGCCTTCCCCCGGACCAACCGGGCACCTTCTCCCGGAGGGCTGAAGTGGAGGCATACAAAGAGTTTCCATCATAATCCCTGTTGTGATCCCGCGGTATCCGGTTCTTTCCCTGCTGGCCGTTTTCCACCCCGTCTTTATCCATGAAGGGAATGATCATGAATTCCACATGTTCCCTCAGGTATGCCAGAGAAGGGTCATGAATTACCGCCTGGATGATACCTTCCAATACATAGCTGGCCATCATTTCACAGGCATGGTGCCTGGCTGTCAGGAGCACACGGATTTCAGGTTCTGAATCAACCGGTGTGATGCAAAGCTCCTCGATGGCCCGTCCTTCCTGTGAGATGGCCAATGTATCCTGCTTTAATTGGAGGGTGCTGTCCAGGGTGTTCAGAAAGGACTCCAGGTTCGATTGGGTATAGGGTATGGCTGTGCAAAACCACGCCGCGGTATCTTCCCTGGCAAAGCTGTAGGTAAATCCATTGTCCTTCACAGTCTGACTGCCATACCATTGCCAGTTACCGTTGTTGTTGATGCTGTATGCGGGCCCCATGGAGGTGAACTGATTGTCAAGTGCAAACTGAAAAGTGATCGTTCGGTCAGATACGTTGGATACTTTGAAATACCAGTAGAACCACTCCCCTGCCGTCTCAGAAAGGTCAGGTTTCAGACAGATGGTATCGTGGCCCATTTTTAACACTTCAATATTGCCACCGGGGAAATCAGCAGAAACCACCGGTTCACCGGGGCCTTTGCAGCCGGTCAAACAGATCATCAAGACCAACTGGGGTAAAAATCTTTTCATCATTGCTGTTTATTGGTAATCGAGCCATGTGGTCACGGTGGCGGTGGATTGACTCCTGAAGCGGATCCACCTGGCCTGGAAATGGTCGGGGAACAGATGAACGTACCCGTCACCCGGAGGGACAATGACCGTTTTGTATTCCATCCAGGTACCATCGCCTACCGGGTCCACCTCCATAGAAATGAGGATGGGGATCATGGAGGTATGCGAGATTTCAAGCGTTTTCATGTCGTAAAAACCGATCAGGTATGGATCTGAGACCTGACCGGGTTCAACTGGGGTATGGTACCAGGGTCCCCCCCTCCCCACAGGTTTTCCCACTTTCCACAGGTCATCGATAGCACCGGCCCACACTGCTGCCTTGCCGTCGGGGGAGCGGAAAATGTGCGGGTTATCCGGATCCTGGGTGGGATCGATCCCTGTCATCACCAGCAATCCCCTGAAGCTGGCATAGTCATGAATGCGGAAGGGGTGAGAGCTGATGGGGCGGATTTTGGCAAATCCATCTGCATTTTCTGCAGGCAGCTCATAGAAGGTCCCATGACAACTGAACAAGTCCCTTTCGGTGACCACCTCCCGTGAAATTCGAAGCACGGATGATTCGGTCAGGCCGGTAAAATCTGTGATCCCCAGGGGCAAACGCCACCTTCGCTGGTGATCGTCCACCACAAGTATCGAGGATTCATCAACGGTGACCACCTTTTCCGGGATGGTAAATTTTTCCCGGATGAACCGCTCTGTTTCAGGATCATCCACAGGATTCAGCTCCATAAGCTCATTCAGTTCATAATATCCGGCATCTATTGCCTGGCTGTCTTGAAAGGATACAGCTGCAAGCCCCAGGGTTCTTCTGTTGTTACCCAAACCATAGAGGAGACCGCCAATGGCTCTTTCCTGCCATGCTCCGGCCAGGCCAACAAACATGGGGTCGGAAGAGGCGTGCCTTGTTTCAAAATCATTGTAACAGAACTGGACGGTAGTGTTTACGGGCTCACCGGATGAGACCCTGATCCACTCTCCGGTTTCATTGGCCTTGAAGGGCACCAGCACTCCGTTTCCGGGCTCCACCGAAACCGCTTTCAGCTGTTCCCATCCCCCTGTTCCCTGCAGATCCACTTCAAAGGAGAAGGTCACAGGAAACGCGGCATCATGCCGGATCCAGCATGCCCGGTGCTCCCATCCGGAGAAGAGAAAGGGATCGGATGGAATTCCTTTTTCCACTGCTTCATGGAGCCATACCGCCCCCTCTGCGGTGGTAGGACCCAGCCTGTCAGGCGTATCCGGATCCATAAACCAGAGGTTGGAGTTGGATTGTCCCGGACCCCCGATGTTGCCCTTTACCTTACGTTTGTTGAGAAACTCACGCTGTGCCGCATCATCACATCCCATCACCAGCGTGCCATTCCACCTGGCAAAATCCCCGATCACCTTCAGATACGCCGATCTGGGCCGGATGCCTGCACTGCTTTTGGCTGTGAAATCACCGGGAAACCTCCAGAACATGCCATGCATGGTCATCAGGTAATCGGGTGATCCCTCCGGTCCCACATCCCGGATGCGGGGCCATTCCGTATTCCAACCATGGGCCCCGTCATAGCTGTGACTGGCTTTGGGAAGACGGTAGAAGCTCCAGGTATCCCCGGGCTCCCTCACTCCCACGAGCAAGGACCGGTGGTCCCAGCCTGTGGCCCAGATGGGATCACGCTCCGGATCTGCATTGCCGCTGATTCCTCCCGGACCGCTTAGCTCAACAAACTGGTTCCTTCGGATGACCGTCCAGTCCGTCCCGTCCCATTCTGCCAGGGCCCCCGACTGGGCATCAAACTGTTTCATGGCTTCGGGAGTCAGCTCCCCGTTGTTGGAATAGACAAGCACACCTTGTCCGGAATAGAGTCCCTTTCCGTGGGCTCCAGGAAGAAACTTTCCATAATCCGCTTCCGGCAATTCATGGGCATCAGGGACGATGGTGGTTACTTCGAGGGTTTTTACGTTGATCTCATAAAATCCCTCCTCCATGGTGGCACAGTATATTTTCCTTTCCGGTTCCTGCAGGTGCCTGGCATTGCCGGTCAGTCGTCCGGGCATTATTTCTGTTGGAATAACCCTTACATTGCGGTGTTCATCGATGGCATACGGGCCAATGAACAACTGCCTGGATTCCGTGTGGATCATCCTGTTGGCAGGGGTTCCCCCGATGCTTTCAGGCCGGATGATCAGCTCCAGGTCCGGGGTGATCTCATAAAGTTTATCGGCTGATCCTTGGGGCGAATGGGGTCCATAGGTTACCGTCCAGAGCCTGTCAGCCCAGGGAGCCACCGCCCCCGTCCCGCACTCCCCGTCCCCGTTATAAAATGCCAGGTGCGGATAGATGCCGCTTATTTCAAGCTGCATCTCCGGGTCACCTCCTTTGTTGTTGCCGGCGGACTGGCAGCCCCAAAGCAGAGGAAGGAAAATAAGAATTAAAAATAACTTATTCATAATGAATGCTTTATATCATGTCAATTGGACGATTTGATCAAGTACATATACCTGTCCAGATATTGTTCATATATTTCCCTGGGTGTACATTTGTATTCCACGCAAAGAGAGGCTGCATATCCCACTGCCGCTCCCATTTGCCCGGTGGTCCGCATCACCCGTGGGCCTCCCAGGCCAACATGACTGCAGCTAAAGCACCTTCCGGCCATGAACAGATTGCTGATGTTTTTTGAATAGAGCGACCGGTAGGGTATGTAATACCTGTCGGCATGGTAGTACATGGCTTCAGTCAGGAAATCCGGTATCTCCTCCATTAGTTCATTCTGGCGGTAATGCACATCCACTTCCCGTTCCTCCATCACCACTGCATCTGGGAATTTCGTGGCATTCCTGGCATCGTTGAAAGTGAAGATGTAATCCCCTTCCAAACGCCTGGATTCTCTTTTTCCCAGCACATGGGAGACCCATTCCAGCTTCAGTTTTTCTGTTCCGGCTTTTTTCTTTTCATTGTAGAATGATCCGTAAATGGCCCTCAGCATGTGGTCCCTGATCTGTTCTCCCTGTTCCGCCTGGTTCCACTTGTCACTAATCAGTTCCCAGTTCCAGGTCCCCTGGCGGGCGGTATACTTTCCCGATACCTGGGTGGCCCAGGGTACCTCGGGGAACGCAGTGGCTGCATCTGATTCACAGGTCCGCCACAACAGGGAGGCCCCCATCACCTTGTTGTCTGCACTGTCGGGACACCATATGGCTCCGTACTCATCCCAGGATTCCCCGTACTCAGATGCCGCCTCACGGCCATACATGTATTCTGCCCCGGCCCAGTATCCGATCCAGCCATCTCCTGTGCAATCGACGAAATAAGGGGAGGAAAACCGGATCTGTTCGCCTGTGACAGTATGTCTTGCATCCACGCTTTTGATGGACTGGCCGTCGGTATTTGTCCCGTATGCCCTGTACTGAAGAAATTGATGGATACTGGGATATCCGGCCATGTTCGCATGACGTTTTTCCTCATCTGCCAGTGCATCGGGAGATCCGTTGGGATAGTGCTCTGTATCCAGCATTTTCAGGATTCTTTCAAAATAGCCATAGATACCCAGGGTATGCACCCGGATCTCACTGCTGGCATTGCCACCCAGTACAGGCCTGTCGTGGACCAGGGCCACACTGAGTCCCTGTTCGGCTGCAGCGATGGCAGCCGCACAGCCGGCGATCCCCCCTCCCACGACCACCAGGTCAAATTCAAGGGTTTTCTCCGGGACCACTGGACTGCCTGTAAGCTTGCTGCGGAGATCCGGCAGGATAGTGCTCTGGTTGGTGGGCTTCAGGTACCTGTTACAAATGTATACCGCATCACATCTCCCGTTAAATCCGGTGAGATCTTCCAGTTCAAGTAGCACCTGACCTCCTTCCACATGCACCTTTCCTGCATAATTCCATCCCCAGCCTTTGTATTCACCCATGGTTTTCTCCAGTTTTTCCCCTCCCAGCCAAAGATTAAACCTTCCCGGTGCGTCCCAGCTGCCCGGCGCCCAGTCGGTGGTCCTGGCCCAAACATGGTAATTTCCGCCCGAGGGGAAGTTGAGCGTTGTGGATGCATTTTCCACCGGCTCGCCCATTCCGTGGGCCATCAGGTAGGGTGAACCCATTTGTTCCACGAACTGGGGGTCCACTACCCACCCGCCTTTTTCATCAAAAGACTCGCATTCTATAAAAATCTCCTGCTTGCAGGCGGTGAACAGGGTAGCCAGAAATATGAGGATACCCAGGCAGTTATTGTTTTTCATCATGAAGGTTATTTGTACGGCTGAAAGCTAATAATCCAAAATATAAGGCAAAGCTGATCTGGCCGGGCTGTTTCATTATAAAGGTATATTATAAACCATATGAATTATAATCACTGGTCAAGAGGAAAGCAGGGGCTTCATCCTCTTCAATCTCCGGGAACCGGCCCAACGCAGAATGAAACCGGTTGTCCGTGTGATCGTCATTTACGGCACTTACCTCACCCACAAGTACTTTTCCTGTTCCTGTCTCTCCGTAAAACTTGTGGTAGAGTCCCGGGCAGAGGGTAATGCTCTCTCCGGGGCTGAGCCTGACCACGTCACCGGGAAGGAACGTTCTCCTGATCCCATCCAGGCTTACTTCGAACACATGATCAGCGAGTTCTTCATTCTCATCTGAAGGAAAAAGCTGGATCATCAGGTTCCCCCCTCCCCGGTTGATAATATCTTCCATCTTGGACCAGTGAAAATGCATGGGAGTAACCTGGCCCTCCTCCACAATCATGACCTTCTCGGCATAAGGCTTCCGGTCACCTATCAGGTGGCCGTTCCGCAGGGTGAACAACAACAATCCTGTTTTCATGAATTCTCCCGATCCGAAATCGGTCAAATCCCAGCCCAGCTGGTTTTGAATGATCTCATCATGCTTTTCATGGTTCTGTTGCCAATCTGCAGGTGACCAGTAGCCCCAGGGAGGAAGCCTGAAATTCATCTCTTCAAAAAACTGCAGGGCTTCCCTGATCAGCTGGTTAATCTCGGATCTTCTCATGATCTGTAATTTACGGGATTTCAAGGACCTGGCCATCTGCCATAAGCCGCGATTTCAGTATTTCGTAGGGGACCTCATGGATTCCTGTGGAGCCTTCGATGGCCAGCACGGCCAGTGTGGCCGCACTCTGCCCCAGGATCATAAAGACCGGTTCCATACGAATGGAGCCGAAGGCAATGTGACTGCAGGAGAGACATACCGGGACCAGCAGGTTGGAACACTCAGCCTTCACAGGCAGAATGGAACCCAGATCAATCCGGTAAGGCGGAGTTTCCACCCCGATGTCCCCTTCATTCTGCACAAAACCTACGGGAGTGATGTATCGCTGGGTATTGTGCGAATCCATGGTGTAGGAGCCCATTCCGATGGGCCTGCTTACCGGCGCCTTGCCCAGCACTTCATTCTCTGTCATTACAAAATCGCTGACCATCCGCCTGGCTTCCCTGATGTAGATTTGATGGGGCCAGTTTCCATTGTCAGTGAATTCATCTTTTGCATAACCCCACCGGGCCATCTCCTGCCGGACCTCTTCCGGTACCCTTGGATCACTTTTCAGAAACCACAGCAGTCCCTTCTGGTACAGGGTATGTTCATCCAGGATCTCTTTTCTCCGCTCATAGCTCCCTTCCGGGTATTCGTAATTCATCCCGATGTTGTCAGTGCTGAAGGGCCCATGGTTGTTTACATCCGTCTTTCCATTGGGTATGGGGTCAAACTTGTTAAAGGTCTCCCGCCATCCGGAATCAAAGATGCGAACCAGCAGTTCATACTGGCTTGAATCATATCCAATTGGACGGGTAATTTCAACCCTGTTTTCCGGTACCTTTGTGAGACACATCCTGTAACAATAGGCCTGGATTCGGTGGTCACCGCTTCCGTATTCTCCCGGATCTTCGGCGGAGATCCGTGGAAGCAGACCGCTGGCCGGATCACCCGGTATCAAATAGGGGCTGATTGGAGACTTGAAATAGTGCCCATGGTGCAAAACCCCGGTCTGGACCCCGTTCCACAGCTCCCCATATACAGCATTTCCCTCCCGGCCAGTATGGTAAGAAACTCCTGCTGCCGCCATCAGGTCACCTTCATAGGTGGCATCCACAAAGACCTCCCCTTCATATCTCTTGCCGCTCAGGGTGGTTATCGATGTGATGGCTCCGCCGGCTGTTTCAACTCCCTTGGTGCGATCCAGCCATTCATCCCTGAAAACAGTGATCTTATGCACCCCGATCAGATCTTCGAAAACCTTTTCAGCAGCGGAGGGTTCGAAGATCCACATGGTCCTGAATTCCCCGTCGAGGGCCACATTGCCCTGGCCCACGTTGCCGTACTCCGATTTCTTCTGCCACTTCCATGATTCATCGTCCTGGTAGTGCTGGTATAAACGGTGATAAAAGTCCCGTGCAAGTCCGCCGATAATCGCTTTGTTCCCGGTATCGGTAAAACCTAGTCCGGAAGCGGAGAGTCCGCCCAGGTGTGTGTCGGGACAGACGACCACTGCTTTTTTACCCATTTTCACTACCTGCACTGCAGCGATGACAGCTGCTGAGGTTCCACCGTAAATAACCACATCCGCTGAAACAGTTCCGGGATGGTCCGTTTTTTCCATATTTCTGCAGGCGGGGACAACGGCCAGTATAAAAGCCGAAAGACAGATTGAGATAGTTTTTTTATGCATACTCAAATTTAATCAATAAGCTTACATTTGACTTCAGAAAGCACCAAACTTTGCCCCTAATCAAATATCCGAATGCCATGAAACCCTTCCTCTTCATTCTCATCTCCCTGTCCATGTTATTGTTTTCCTGCAAGCAGGAAAAGGAACAGGCAAAACCCAACGTGGTGATCATCTTCCTGGATGATTCGGGCTGGGCCGATTTCGAGCCCTTCGGTGATCTCACCCTTGAGACACCCAATGTCACTGAGCTAGCCGCCGAAGGTTGTGCTTTTCATAATTTCTATGTGCCCCAGGCCATTTGTTCAGCCTCCAGGTCGGCTTTGATGAGCGGCTGCTATCCCGGCAGGACCAAGGTTTTCGGTGCCCACGGACCCGATGCATGGGGACTGGATACCACCTTTGCCACCATGGGCGAGGTGTTTAGTGCGGCGGGGTATGCCACGGCAGCCTTTGGAAAGTGGCATTGCGGTGACCGGCCCGAGACCCGGTCCCATGCACGTGGTTTTGATGAGACCTGCGGTTTGATGTATTCCAACGACATGTGGAAATACCATCCTGGAAATCCCGAACATTGGAGCCAGTGGCCTCTGAGGTTCTGGGAGAATGGCCATGTCACCATCCAGGAGGTGGAGAAAGCCGATCAGAAGAACCTGACCCGCTGGTATACCGAGCATGCCGTGGACTTTATCCGCAGGCACGGGGATCAGCCTTTTCTGCTCTATGTACCCCATAACATGCCGCACGTGCCCCTGTTCTGCAGCGATGCGTTTGAAGGGAAATCCGGTAAAGGATTGTACGCGGATGTGATCCTGGAGATCGACTGGAGTGTGGGCCAGATCAACCAGGCGCTGAAAGAGGCCGGGGTGGATGACCATACCATGGTGATCTTTACCTCCGACAACGGTCCCTGGGTAAGCTACGGCGACCATGCAGGGAGAACGCCCTTCAGGGAGGCCAAAGGTACCAGCTTTGACGGCGGGGTCCGCTCTGCCTGCATCATGAAATACCCGGGAAAGATCAAGGAGGGAACTGTTTCATACCGCACCATCGGTTCGGTGGACTTGCTCCCCACCCTCTCCTACCTGGCCGGGATCCCCTTGCCGGAAAATGAGATCGACGGGGAAAATGTATGGGAACTGATCACCGGCGTGGAAGGAGCAGTGAATCCGCACGAATACTATGCATTCTCCAACAACACCCATTTTGAGGGGGTCATAAGCGGAGACGGCCATTGGAAACTGCATCTGCCTCATGAATACAGAACGCTTGACTCTGCCGGCAGCGGCGGATATCCCGGGACATATGCCATGATGCGCATCGATACAGCCCTTTTTAACATGGAAACTGACCCATACGAGACCACCAATGTATTGAAGGAAAATCCTGAAGTGGCTGCCGGGCTGATCGGGCTGGCAAAAGCCCATTCAATGAGATTTTACAACAATGTATCCCAGGCTCCCTAAAAACAAGTCTGCCTGGTCAAAGGCGCGTTTCTGAACTGCCTGATCGGGTTGTGGCCAGCCATAGTCCGGGATGCTGCTGGGAGTAAACAGGTGTCCTACCGCGTCATACACCCATAGCTCACAACGATTTCCTGTTGATTTCATCCTGTCAGCGAAGCGCTGAACACCCTCCAGAGGTGTAACTGTATCGTCTCTCCCCTCCAGGATAATTACCGGTGGAAGTCCGGCCCGAACATGTTCCACCGGATTCACTTCATCCACGGTCGCTTTGGTCCCCAGAACTGCATGGGTCCAATATTCCCAATCCTCACCTTTGGGCAGGGAGACTGCAGGGGATACCAGGATCAGTGCATTTGGGCAGGATGTGATGGAGCTTCCATCCAGGGTATCCGGGAAAATAGCAGCAGAAGAGATCAGGTGGGCTCCGGCAGACCAACCATAGCCTGCAATTTTATTGGGATCTATTTGCAGGATATCTGCATGTGAGCGCATCCACATCACCAGGTCCCGTGCGTCTGCCATGGATTCAACCGCAGTAATGTCCTGGCTGTTGGTTAACCGGTACTGGGCGGCTATGGCTACCATTCCCAGTTTTGCATAATGTTCAGCCCGTCCAAAAGCCCAGGATGGGTTTCCGCTGTTCCATCCACCGCCATGGAAGATGACGATGGCCGGATACCTGCCCACTGGCTCCATTGAATCAGGTTTAAAAATATGGGCTTCCAGATTAAATCCCCTGACCGATTTGTATAGGGCCACTTCATTGCCCTCCCTCGACGCTTCCTGAGCTTGAACGTATTCAACCGCCTCATCCCTGAAAGATTTTGTTTGAACCGTATGCAGGTATTGCTCCAGGAAAGACATACCGTTTGTATACCCATGCAATTCCAGGTGAGCCTTTATATACTCCCACTTCCAGTAATCCACCAGGTAAGGTTTCTTAAAGTTTTGGTCTATAATATGATATATCTCATCCATTTTTACCAACCCTCTGTGCCTGTCCGATGCGTTTGCCCGGACTTTTTCATTGACATGGTAATCTATCCAGGCCCTGGCGAAGGTCTTATAACCCATAAGTCCGAGCGCCTGTAGATTATCGATGGGCGATTTTTCTATATACGCCAAAGTCTTTCTGCTCAGTTGAATGGGAGCTTGCGGAAATTGTCTGTACCTTTCAGGATATCTTAAAATGAGCGCGTTAAGGGCATAATTGACTTCAGCCTTCCAGGCCCGGGTAAACACACCCGGTAATGATTGACCGCCAGTGACCTGACTGGTAAGATGAACCCAGAAACATTCTTTTAATGAATCAATGATTGATACAAACCGGGTTTGGTCCATGGTGTGTATGGAAACCCAGTTGGAGTCCAGATAATTGTTAATGTCCTGGGTGAGTGCGACGGTTTTAAGAAGGTAAGCGTTTGAACTGGCCAGGTCACCACCGAATGAAATGGTTGCCAGACTGTCTTCAGGAATCCTTATTTCAAATTCCGTGCCCGGGAGCAGGAAGAGAGGCCACACAAGTTCTCCATAGGCCACATCAACCAGTTCCGGCCTTCCAATGGTATCTTTATACTGGAAGCTGCCATCAGGGGCAATGAGAAGCACCGCATCGCCGATCCTGATTGTCTGGTGCACAGGATTGTCAATCCTGCCCACGATCTGAACCTCTTCGACCGGTTTGTCACAGCCGGAAACCAGGACCGCAATCAATAAAAGAACCTGAAAATGGCGGGGGCTCATGGATCACCTCTGTCAGGCAAGATGAAAATCTCCCATGTGGCCATCCCGGTAACCGGGGCGCATCCATGCCAGTTGTTCGCCCCTGTAAAAGGGTTGCAGGGCCAGGCGGATCTCTTTCATCCTGTTCTCATCCAGGGGCTGGAAATTACGGACCAGTTCAATGTTGGATTGCAGCACCTCCATGTTGTCGATCCCCACATTGATCATATGAAACTCATCCAGGGACAGTGCATAATGAATCAGGTCAGAAACGGAAAGACCCTCCACTGTTTCCCGTGGACGAATGACTTTCATAGCCACCACACCCATTCCCTTCTCTCTGGCAAAGGGAGCCGGATCTTCTTCAAAGCGCTCTGTGCCATCTGAAACCTGGTGATTGAGGGCCATCATCATCACATCGAAGTCGTATAGCTCGGCTGCCCGTTTCATGCCTGCTGCCGAAGCGTGACCGGTAAATCCGATGTGGCTGATCACACCCTCCTTTTTATACCGGTGCAATACCTCCAGCACCTTGCCCTTCTCACCCAGTTGCTCAGCATCCTCCACCGAATTGATGGAGTGGACGTGGAGCAGGTCCAGGTGGTCGGTTTTAAGCCGTGAAAGGCTTCGCTCAATGCTTTCTTTTGCCTGGTCGGCCTCCCGGTCCCCTGTTTTGCTCACCAAAAAAACTTTGTCCCGGTAAGATGGAAGGATTTTTCCAATTCGTTCCTCGCTGGAAATCACATCATTGCCATATGAAGAAGCCGTATCCCAGTAATATAGCCCCTGGTTCAATGCATATTCCAGGATTTCCAGCGCCTTGTCATCATCAGCCACACCCATCCACCGGCTGCCGCATCCAAAACCCATTTTTGGAACCTGGATCCCGGTACTTCCCAGTTTCACTGTCGGAAATCCTTTGGCATCGTAGGGCGAAGCCGATGCGGCACACCCGGCTGTGGGTAAAATGGCCGCCGATGCGGCTGCCACCGCGGTGGTCTGAACAAATTCTCTGCGTGTGATCTTCTTTTTCATGAGAATCAATTTTTATTTGGTCATTTTTCTTTCAACAATATAGCCATATACTTCAATCCAGTCAAGCCTCGAGCAGGCTTCGCTCCCGCCCCCCGGCATCAGGTCGGTAAACCCGACCTGCCGAACCCTGCCCAGATCCGGGTCCGCAACCGGTCTGATTTCATGAATGACCTCTATATCCAGGGTATACCAGTCCAGGTCTGCCAGCAGGAACTCCCTGACCCTCCAGTCGCCCGAAAACCCATCCGCCTGCCTGCTGACCAGCCATGTGCCATCGGCCATTCCCAGGATGATATGCAACTGCCTGAAGCCATACTGTTTGGAGCGCCACCGGATCTTTCCGTAACGGGACAGGTCCAGGTCATAATTCCCATGCTCCAGTGCAAGGGCCCATGTACCCAGGCAAGTACCCGACCAGATATAGTAGGGATCATCAAAGGGTTGGTCATGATGGCTTTTTTTGATGCTGTCTTTTCCTGGGCCATAGAGCCCAAGGATCAGATCCGGATGGTTCACATGGTTTTGATTGACCGGGGTCTCTGCCGGAATTTCTTTCCAATCCTCACGGAAAGCAAGGCCGGGCCTGTACGATTGATCCTGGGCCCGAAGCTCCTGAAGACCCGTAAGCAGGGCCAGGATGACCAATGTTGTTGAAAGTTTATGGGTCATGGTTTGATTTTATTTTATTTAAATATTCCGTTACTGACAAAGGCGATTTTTTTGCTGTCGGGCGACCAGCTGCCAGCTCTCCTTCAAGTTTCACTTCAATGCTTTTTTTCACATACAATTCTCCTTCACGGGCCACCGAAACCGTAAACAGATTTCCTTTCTTCTCAAGATGAATCACATCAGGTCCGGCCAGTTCAAATCTCAGACCCTGTACATCCTCTTCAGGCTTGCTCCGGTATTGCAGTGACGCCAGTCCGTCGCCATGTATCACACAGCTTACATGAGCAGCATCGGAAGCAAGGCCGCTCCGGATCATGATCCCGGTTTTCCTGTGCGGATGGGTCCCCGGACCAATGGAATCAATCCTGGCCTGGATCATAATATCACCCTCCATCTTTTTCCAGAGGAAGGAGAAGCTGTCCTCCCCCATCCAGATGTTTTGCCCGGAACCCGAGAGCGCATAGAACTGACCGGGTTCATGGTAGCTGGCACTGCCAGGGATGGCCGGAGCACCAATGTCGTTGATTGCAGAGAAAATTCCGATCTTTTGACCGGTATACTGGCTTTCCAGTGAGAGATGGGTCATCATAATCAGATCTTCAGCCGGATGTTGATTTTTCCCAGCAGGCCGGTGAGCTGGATCACCAGGATGGAGAAGACAATGGATTTCATGATCCCGACCGCACCTGTGTTAAGCAGTCCAGGAAGCGCCAGCCCGGAAAGCGCTCCCAGGGCATAGATATAGTAGGGTACCAGGTAGCAGGTAAGTGTACTGGACCCGGCCGGGCCGATCATGCGGGCCCAGCCGGTAAGCCCCAGCTTATCGGACAGAATGTACAGGGCCCCGAATGAGAGTGCCGTAATGGCTGCGCAGATGGCAGTCCATGAGGGTGTGGCCATGATTTTCGAGATCCCCCAACAGGGTCTGGTCAGAAAACCAAAAACCAGCAGGAGGGCCGCAAAACCAATGAGGAGGGGTATAAGGTATTGCATCCGCTCTTTTTCCCTGAGCCGGATCATAACCGCAGTTGCAAGCACCCCGCACACCACACTGGCATAGTTGGAGGCGCTGACAACAAGTTCTATTTTAAACCTGAAAGGCGATTCAAACTCATTGATGTTGAGCAGGAAAAGCATGACCAGGATCAAGCCGATCCATCCGGGGCGGTTCCCCAGTGCCAGGTATACCAGGGCACCCAGAAGATATCCCCAGCCGATCAGTCCCAGGATTCCCCACCAGTGAAACCGCATCCAGTGGTACTCCCCTTCACCGGTCCCCCTGTAGATCATGGCAAGGAAAAGCAGGATGGCCCAACCGGCCAGCTTCATGGCCCACGGAGGGATTACCCCGAAGACCTTGTCCCTGTATATGTTCCAGATCAGAAAAAATCCCAGCGTCATCAGAATCTGCCAGATGTATTTGCTGAAGAGAAGTTTTTCCTGATCCACGCTCTCCAGGTTGACCATGAAAACACCCATGATCAGCAGAGCCAGTGTCCGCTCCAGAATGTGTTGGAACACCCGGAGTTTCGAATCCCCCCTGTTCAACCTGGCCCTGAGGGCATGGGGGACGGAGAGTCCCACGATAAAGAGGAATGCCGGGAATACCACATCGGCCAGCCCCATCCCGTCTTCATGGGCCGATTTGTGCCCCAGCCATTCAGGTATGTCAGTAAGCGTCCAGAGGTCATTCACAAAGATCATCAGGAGCATGGTAAGCGCCCTGAGAATATCGATGGATTTCAGCCGTGCCGAACTCATTCGGCCTCCCGGTAGAACTGCATGATCGCTTTCAGGCTCTCCACCTGTCCCTGCCTTTCCGGACCGGGATCTTCTGCATAATACTGGTCCAGGAAAGCGGAAGCAGGGCTCCACACCGTTTGCATGAATCCATAATACCGGTCCCTGGTCTGCTCCGGGCTGTTGCTTCGGAACGAATCAAACAGGTCCAACTGGCCCCGCGTTACTGCCGGCCGGTTCCAGGGACAGGTCATTACCCGAAAACCGCTGAGGGCAAAAAGTGCGGCCGTGGGATCGGCCCTTTCATAGTGCCAGTCACAGATAACCACATCCCTGGGGATCAGGTCAAAGGCCCCGTGGGTCCCGTTCTCACTGGCTTCCCACATACCCATGCCTGTGGTGGTTCCGTCAATCAGCCTGTCTCCCCATATCCAGAGCTCTTTTCCATTCTCCGCCAGGTGATCCCTGATCAGCTTTACCTCCCCTGCAAACAGTTCAGCCCTGTCTTTCCCGCTGCAGCGGGGACATTCATCTTCTCCGATGTAAAATACCTCATCCATCCCCGCATGGAAGGCATCGGCCTCAAAAACCTCCATGATTTCATCCACCAGGGCAAAAACCACCTGGTGAACCTCCGGATGCAGCGGGCAGTAGCTTTTGCAATAGAGTCCGTCGGCATTGGGCCACTGATAGTCTTCGGGCAGTTTTACCGAAGGATTCTCATCGAATCCGGGATACTCCTCAAGCAGCTTTCCCATCCGGGAAGCCCAGGACTGGTGTCCCAGAAGGTTGATCTGCGGGATCAGTGTGATTCCGTTTTTCCTTGCAGTGGCGACAAGCCTCTTCACCTGCTTTCCGGAAAGCGCTTCCCTGTCCGCCAGGTTGGGATAGGACTGGTAGGCATAATTGAAATCAATCCGCAATACCAGGGTGTTGATACCCCCCGGGGCCAGGTCGTTTTCCATAAAGGAGAGAAAGGCCTCCAGGTGGTCAGGATCGGGAGCGGCAATACACAGGCCGATCACAGGGGGCGGATCGGCCGCCATGGAATTCGTTGCGGAAAGAATCAGAAGCAAGGCGAAAAACAGGGATCGTAGTTTCATTTCATAGAGATTATATGCATGAAGTAAGCAATTTTTCCCGAAGCTTAAAACTGTTTTTCAGTCTAACGAAGAAATTTCTCCCGCTGCTGCAGGTTCAGCAATCCCAGAAGCATCAATACCACGCTGGTGATTCCCATCATGATCCGGTTCTGGCGGATGATCTCCTTCCAGACGATGTCATTCAGGTTGTTGTCAGTGACGAAAGGATTCAGAAATATATTCCACCGTGAGGTCCTGAGCTCATCGATAAGGATCAGGAAGACCAGCCCGAAAATGACCATGATCACGGCGGTGGCATTCCCGTTTTTCACAAGGGTAGATAGGCAGAATCCCAGGGAAGAGACGAAGATTACCAGGACCATCAACTGCAGGACCATGGGGATCACAGGGAAGCTGACCAGGGCGTAATACGCCAGACCTGCATAGGGGAACAAAAGGAAAAACACGGTCACCAGGATCATGGCATAGCGTACCAGCCAGACTTTGTAGCGGTAGTTGGGTATGCCGAAAATGATCTCCAGGGTCCGGTGGTCCGCATCACCCTGTATCCCGAATACAGTGGGATAAAACACCAGCAATATGGCCGGAAAGGCAATAAGGCCATAGACCTCATCCATGCTGATCTCACTGGCATCAAAGGCCATGATGGTCCCGAACAACAGGAAAACGATCAGTGAAGCAATGATAAAATAGATAAACCTGCCTCCGAAGATGATCTTCATGTTGTACCCGGCGAGCTTGTACCGGTTGTGAATGGCAGATCTCATATCTTCTCTTTTTCCGATTTAAGCAGCCAGAGGTAGGCATCTTCCAGCAAGGGATGTTCTTCCCTGGCATCTTCAAAGGGCTTTTCCGCGGAAATGCAACGGAAGCGGATCTGGTCACCGTCGCGCATGTGGTGCACCACCTGGAGGCTGCGGCTGACTTCCTCAAACCGGTCAGCCGGCAGGGTGGTCTTCCATACCTTGCCCCTGGCCAGCCCGGTCATCTCCCTGGGGGTTCCGTGAAAGAGCACCTCTCCCCTGTCGATAACAGCCATGGTGGTACAGGAACTGGAGATATCCTCGATGATGTGGGTGGAGAAGATCACCACCCGGCTGGTACTCAGTTCCACCAGCAGGTTGCGGAAGCGGATGCGCTCCCTGGGATCCAGTCCCGCCGTGGGCTCATCCACCACCAGGATCCGCGGCAGGTGCAGGAGCACCTGGGCGATCCCGATGCGTTGCTTCATGCCTCCCGAATAGGACCCGATCCGCTTGTTTCGCTCATCCCACATATGAACCGAATCAAGCACCTCCCTGATTCGCTTAGCCCGCTGATCCTTTTGGGTGATTCCCTTCAGCATGGCCTGGTAATCCAGGTAGGCATGGGCTGACATGCTTTCATACATACCAAACTCCTGGGGCAGGTACCCGATCAGTCCCTGCAGTTCTTCCCGTTTCTTCTGTGTGTCAATCCCGTTGATCCATATCTTGCCATAACTCTGCTCCAGGATGCCGCAGATGATCCGGATCATGGTCGATTTGCCGGCACCATTGGGTCCGAGCAGGCCGAACATTCCTGTACCGATCTCCAGGGAGACACCTTTCAGGGCCTTGAATTGATCCCTGTGCTGTCCGATCCCCGGTAAAAGTCTTACAAACCAGTAAAACCACCGGAACCCGCTTCGTACCTGTGATAGTTTAAAATCCTTCCTTTGCACCCGGATTGAAGCCGCAGCCGCGGCTAGAACGATATACCAGAGACTTCCTGCAACCAAAGCGAGCGAAAGGTTATCCCATCGCCGCTGGTAAAAGAACAGGACCACCAGAGGCGAGGCATACCTCACCACTGCAAGGGCCAAACCCAGCCATTGCCCAGGCCTGACGGTCCTGAAGGAGATAATGATCCGGAGAACAAAATAGTACACCGCCACAGAGACCACCAGCTGCCAGAACCCGCTCACCAGGTAAAACCAGGTGAAATAGACCAGGAAACCGAGCATGGGGAGCTGCCAGATCAGCGATTCAAGTTTGGGTTGCAGCGCCTTATCCTGTTCTCCCGCCTCCCGGGCCATTCTGTTACCGGCCCTGAAGTCACGGACCATCTTAGACTCCCTTCCATAGATCTTTACCAGGTTGGAAACCCTGATAACAATGGGCGTTTCCGGATCGATGATGGCCGATCTGGCTTTACGCAGACTGCTGGAAATGAACCAGTAGATCACCGGAATCCCCACCAGAACCACCATGCCGCCTGCCAGCTTCCAGACGAAAGCGCTGATATAGAGGTAAACAAGGAGCATTCCCCCGGCTTCCAGGACCAACATGGATCCTTTCACTTTCCAGTCCAGTTTTCCCAACCAGTGGAGCGCCTGTTCAATGCCGTTGTATAACATGGGGATATAGACCAGGGTCAGCAAGGTACTCAGACTTAGTCCCCCGATGACGGTGATGGCAAAGGGAGGCCCGATGGCTTTCACATATTCGGCATTCCCAAGGGCCAGTGGCAGCATGGCTACGCAGGTGGTCACCGCAGTAATGATGATGGGCCTCACCCTGGAGAGTCCGCCGGCAAGAATAGCCCTGTTTTTCCGGTAGCCTCTATGGCGCAGCACATTGACAAAATCAATAAGGATGATCCCGTTGTTGACAACCACCCCCAGCAGGATAAGAAATCCCATGATGGTATTGGCATTGAACAAGGATTCTCCGGTAACGGTCAGAAGGAAGAAAGAACCGATGGCTGCCAGGGGAATGGAAAAGAGCAATACGAACGGGGTGACAAACGATTCGAAAATGGAGGCCAGGATCATGTAAACCAGCAAAATAGCGATCAGAAACAACCATTTAAACTCATCAAGTTCAGATTCCTCCTGAACAAGCTCCACCGCCACACCCGGGGGGATGTTGGCATTTTCGATCACATCGGAGATTTCACTGCGTGCATAGGCCAGGAGCTCCTTTGAATCAAACACATCGTCGTTGTACTGGTAACGGAGCTCTACCTGCTTCTCCTGGTTTACCCTTGAGATGTCCCTCAGGCCAGTGGCAAAAAAGACATCCGAGAAGTTCTGAAGCTCAAACAGATTCTCATCCCCGGCATCTGGCACATCAAGCGTTCTGAGATCTTCGAAGCTCTTTTCCTGCTCCTCCTGCTCCTCCTGCGCATCATTGTACTTGATCATGATTTCGTACTCTTCGTTCTCCTGCCTGAAATTGATACCGGAACTTATTTCATTCTGAAATGCACCGAGTTCGCCCAGCACCTGGTTGGGGGTAATGTTGTACTGGTTCATGAAAAGGGTATTGAAGTCCAGGTGAACTTCCGGTTGATTATCCCTTACGGAAAGCCGGGCAGAGCGTACATGATCCAGCTCTTCGATGTAGGATTCCAGATCTTCGGCCACCTCCACCATCAGGGTGAATTCCTGTCCTTTGAGCACGATATACTCCTCGTCCTGGCCGATCCCCAGCAACTGTTCAAATCCGGCAGATCCTGACTGACCGCCTCCATCGCCGCCTCCACTGCGGGCACCGGACTGGGCGGAGGAAGCAGTAAAGCTGATGTCTGAAACAGGTGCATCCTTAACCAAAGCGTATGCCTCAGCCTGGATCTCACCAAAGGAGCGCTTGAATTTCTTCTGATATTCCTCCTGGAGCAAAATGGTGATCACAGCCTCTTCATCCTCCATGGTGGAAATGACGTCTTTTCGTTCCTTGATGGTCATCAGAGCCTCCTCCATACCGGCCACCAGGTTATCGGTAGCCTCGAGTGTGGAGCCTGTAGGCATGGTTACATAGAGGGTGACCTGCTTTGCTTCCAGTTCGGAGAGGGAATCGACCGAAACGGCCAGACTGGCAATGATGGTGATGAAGAACAGGAGCAACACACCAATGATGGTGGGAGCGGGATTTCTCAATGCCGTTTTTAAAAGAGAAAGGTAGATCCTGACCAGCCGGTTGTCCAGCGATACTTCCCGGTATACCTCTTTTCCGGAGTCTTCCTTTCGTTTCAGAATCGCATGAACCGCCATGGGGATCATGAGCATGGAGACCACCAGGGAGACCACCAGGGTGGAGATGATGGAGACCCCTACATGCCTTCCAAGGATCTGGATCAGGAAATTGGAAGAGAAAATAAAAGGAATGAATACGGCAATGGTGGTCAGGGTGGCAGCCACAACAGACCTCCAAACTTCACCGGTACCCTGAATGACGGCCTTGCCGGGAGGATAACCCAGTGATTTCAGCCTGTAGATGTTTTCAAGGACCACAACGGATGTGTCCAGAAGCATCCCCACAGCCAGAGCGATGCCTATCAGGGTCAGACTGTTGATGGAGATGTCGAATGCAAAAAAGAAATTAAATGCCGTAAAGACCGATATGGGCATGGCCAGGGCCACCAGGATAACCAGGCGAACGCGGCGCAGGAAAATCCAGAGCACAAAAACCGCCAGCAGGGCACCGGTCAGGGCCAGACGGATGATCTGGTCAATATTTCCCTCCATGGTCTCGGCGCTGTCCTCCTGGATTGAGACCTCAATGTCAAAGGGTGCACCTTCCCGGTTCAGCTCCGCCAGCCGTTCCCGCACGCTGTGGGAGAGGTCAATGATATTCACCCGGGCATCATTGACCACTTGCAGGGAAACAGCGTTCTTGCCATTCACCCGGCTGATGGTTTCCTCCTCTTTCTCTCCGTAAAAGACGCGGGCCACATCCTTCAGTTGAACGGGATTGCCACCCCTCCCTACCACCAGCTCCTCGATTTGGGTAATATCCTGGTACGCTGCATTCAGGTAGATGAAATATCTGGAACCCTGTTGCTTGATCGTACCGCCATACTGGCGAAGGTTCATATTTGAAGCGAGGATGTTCCTGATCCTTGTGGGGGCAATCCGGTAAGCTTCACATGCTTCCCTGTCAAGGATAATGTCCACGGATTTCTGGCGCCCTCCGAACACCTGGATCGCAGCAACCCCTTCGATGTTCTCCAGGTCGGGGGCGATATGCTGGTCCACATAGTTCCGGACGCGGTCCACACCTCCTGAACCACGGGCCTGAAGGGTCATCAGCGTGGTGTTTGTCGATTCAAGGTCGATCTTGACCACCTGAAGGCTGAATTCATCCGGCAGGGAACCCCTGAGGGTGGCGACCTGCTCATCAAGTTTCAGGTAAGCATATTTCAGATCGGTCCTCTTTTCATAAGAGATCAGCACCGATCCCATGCGCCTTCCGGCATTGGACCGGATCTCCTCGATATTCTCTAGTCCGGCCACCAGGCTTTCCACAGGAACAATGGCTTCCTTTTCCATATACTCCGGACTTACATCAATGCGGGAGCTTACCTGTACATAGAGCATGGGAAGTTCAGCATTGGGAAATATCTCCAGATCCAGCTGCCTGTAGGAGATGAGCCCCAGCATGGTTGATGCAACGAACAACATGGAGATCAGAACCTTCCGGTTTATGAGGAAATGTTTATTCACGCTCTCTGCTAAAAATCATGTAAATACAGGGGATGACCACCAGGGTGAGCAGCGTGGAGGTAGTCAGTCCCCCGATCACTGCCCAGGCCATGGGTGAGCGCAATGCAGCGCTTTCACCAAATCCGAGGGTCAGCGGAAAGAGAGCCAGGATGGTAGTCAGCGAGGTCATGACAATGGGGCGGATCCTCCGCTGACCAGCCCCTATGATTGCCTCCTTCAGTTTTGTACCCTCTTTCCTGAACTGGTTGATGGCATCCACCAGGATGATGGAGTCATTCACTGCTATACCCACCAGCAGGATGATCCCGATAATGGCCATGATGTTCACGGCCTTTCCCTGAAAATAGAACATGGCAACTGCACCCACCACAGCCAGTGGAACCGGAAGAAGGATGGTGAACGGATGGATCAGGCTTTCGAACTGAGAGGCCAGCACCATGTAAACCAGGATCAGGGAGAGCAGCAGGGCAAAGCCCAGGTTGCTCATGGCATCCTTTCTCATGGCCTCCTCCCCGGTAATCCGGTAGTTGTAGCCGGGAGCAAGATCCACCTCCTTCATCTTCTCATCAATGAGCAGTGCCACCTGGTCCAGCGGAACATCCTTGTCCAGATCGGCTGTGATCTTAACGATCCTGTTCTGATTGTTGTGGAGGATCTCCCTGGGTGAGCTGCCCACACTCAGATCTGCCACCTCCGAAAGCAGGACCTCGGTATTGTTCACCTTCACGGTGAGCATCTCCAGCTCCTTCAGTGTGATCTCTTCCAGTCTGACCGTGATATCGGTCAATTCCCCGTTCACCTCCATTTGTCCGGCTGGTGTCCCCTGCAGTTTTTCACTCACCTTCGAGATCAGGGTGTTCACATCCACATTCATGAGCCCTGCCCTGTAACGGTCGATGGCAATTTCTACCTCGGGAGCCCCTCCTTCCACGGATGAACTGACATTCCGGATACCGGGGATTTGCTCCACAAGCGTACCCACCGTGCGGCTGATGGATTCAAGCTCATCCGGGTCTTCACCCACGATTTCCACCACCAGTGGAGGTTCGTCGGTGCCCAGGATGGACTGAAGTGCGGACTCTTCCTGGCGGAAAAGTGCTGAAAAATTGGGATTTTCACGGAATGCTCCACCGAGTGCAGCGATCAGGGTAGAAGCAGCCATGCGGCTGTCCGGTAGAAGTTTCACCTTGATGGTGGCCATGTTCTGGTCATCGAAAACATGGGTTCCTCCTGCCGACATACCCGATGAAGGGCCTACCTCACTGTAGAGCAACTCGAGGTTGTCACCGGTGATGTCGGTGATGATGCTCTCCACACTTGTAACAGCGCCTGTTGTGCGCTCCAGTTGCGTACCTTCTGGCATCTGCAGGTCTATATAAAACGCACTGACATCCGATTTGGGCATAAATTCACTGCCCGTATGCTGCAACATAAACCATCCCGCAACCATCAAACCCAGTGTTCCCAGCAGCACCCATCTCCTGTACCTGAGCACCCTTTCCAGGAATCTGCCATACCAGTTAAACTGGACTGATCTTCCTGTTTTCCCTGAAAAGGGTGATTTCTTCCGGTAAACCCTTGTATAAAGCATGGGGATGATCAGGATGGCCACCACCAGGGAACAGATCAGGGAGAACGCAACGGTAAATGCCTGTTCCTTAAAAAGCTCACCGGAGGCGCCCCGCAGATAGACGATGGGGATAAATACCACAATGGTGGTGAGGGTGGAAGCCACAATGGCTCCTCCCACCTGGGATGTTCCATCAATGGCAGCATCTGAACCCGCTTTGCCCTGTTCATGGTTCCGGAAAATGTTTTCCAGGACCACAATGGTATTGTCAACCAGCATTCCGGCTCCAAGGGCGAGTCCGCCCAGGGTCATGATATTCAGGGTAAGGCCGGTGAAATACATCAATACGAAAGTGGCAATGATGGAGATGGGTATGGCAATGCTCACAATGGCTGTAGGGCCAATTCGCCTGAGGAAAATGAAAAGCACAAATACAGCCAGAACGATCCCTCCGATAAGGCTGTCGCTTACTTCCCCGATTGCAGATGAAATATAGTTGCCCTGATCCTCGACAATGGTAAAAGTGAAGCCAGGAAGGGCCCGCTGCATTTTATCAAAGGCTGTTCTGAGATCCTCCACCGCCTTTACCGTATTATAGCGCATCTCTTTGTAGATACTCAGTCCCACGCACAAGGTACCGTTGATCATCACCAGGTTGGTCTGATCCTTGGTACTGAACGAAATGGTGGCCACATCCTTCAGAAGCACCGGAACCCGTTCTCCGTTGCCATCTTCATCAGGCTGCCCCATCTTCACAATGATCTCCTCCAGATCCTGTATCTGTTCCAGTTCACTGATTCCCCGCACAATGTAGCGTTTCCCCATTTCCACGATGGATCCTCCTGACACATTCTGGTTGTAACTGTTGATGCGGCTGGTGATGGTGGACAGGTCCAGTTCGAAGGCATTGAGCATGGTTTCATTTGTTTCCACGAGCACCTCGATCTCTTCTGCACCGTCCACTTCCACATCGGCGATTCCCTCCAGCCTGATCAGTTCATTGCGTACATAGTTTTCAGCCGTCCGCCTCAGTTCATTCAGGTCGTTGATCTCCTCATGCCTGAAGGCGACCAGCATGACGGGCTCCGAATTGGGATCGTACTGGGTGATTTTAATTTCTTCGAGATCTTCATCCTGGTTGAATGATGAAAGCGCCTTGGAGAGATCCAGGAAAGCTTCATTCATATCTTTTTCCCAGGTATATTCAACTTCTACAAGGGCGATACCCACCCTTGAAGCAGAGGAAACATTGACCACACCGCTCTGCCTGATGGCCAGGGATTCCACAGGATCCACAAACTTCTCTTCCATCTCCTCCGGAGGCCGCTCGCCGGATACAAGCTCAATATATAGCTTCGGACTGTGGAGGTCTGGAAAAAGGTCAATGCCCAGCTTGCCGAAGGAGATGAACCCCAGCAACAGGGTGGCCAGGATGATCATGCTTACGGTCACCGGGTATTTAACTGAAAATCTGGTAATGGATTTCAACATGGTTCAGCGTTATGATGAGCTACCTGAGAATTTTAACCCTGGACTGATCGCGAAGTGTCTCAAAACCTGTGCTCACCACACTTTCGCCTTTCAGCAGTCCCATCTTCACCTCAATCTCTTTGTCATTCTGGAGCCCGGTTGTGATCACCCGTTCACTGGCCACCCCTTTGTCCACCACATAAACAATCTGGTTTCTGTTCCTGCTGATGATGATATCCCTGGGGATCACGATGGTATTTTCGGAGCTGTTCACCACCAGGTCGGCCTTCACAAACATTCCAGGAAGCAGAATACCATCTTCGTTATCCACCACCACGAAACACTTGAAGGTCCGCGACTCCGGATCAATGGATGGTGAGATCTGGGTGATAACACCGGCCAGGGTATCCGAGGCGCTGGTGTAGCTGGTCACATAGACACGGTATCCCCGCTCAATACTGGAATGGTATTTCTCAGGAAGATTGGCCTCCAGGTAGAGTTTGCCAAAATCAATGACCCGGGCCATCTCCGTGCCGGCTGCAATCCTGGTTCCGTTGGTGAAATAGGGCAAATCAGCGATTACTCCTGAAAAGGGAGCCTGCAGGGTCATTTTGGCCAGGTTGATCCGGCTGCTTTCCATCTCATATTCTGTATTGATCAGGGTAATCTCTGCATTCTTGAGTTCCCGCAGGGTAGCCCCTCCTTTTTCATACAGCGATTGCTGCTTTTCATACTCAAGCTTTGATATCTCCAGGTCCACCTCCCTGGATTTGATGCGCAGGCTGTTGGAATACTCCTCATCTTCAATATGGATCAGGAGTGCCTCCTGGCTGACCCTGTCGCCCAGCGCATAAGGTTTTCCTGTGGCGGGGTTGATCTGCAGGTGATACTTCCCGGCTATTTCAGATGCAAGGGTCACCTCCTTCAAGGGATATACCGATCCGGTGGTGCTTACAAATTCCTCGATGGAGGAGGTCCCCACTTCGATCACACCCACCGGGACCTCAATGGTAGTGGTAACTTCCATATTCTGTTGTTTGCATGAGCTTAGCAGGAGTATCGCGGAAACGGCGATGATCGATCCGGTTGCAATGCGTTTCAAAGGAAAATGTTTCATGATGAATGGATGAATGATGGTTATTTGGTGGATTGGTTCTGCAGCTCTTCGGGGATGATGGGCAGTTTGGCCTCAAAATCGTACAGGGTTTGTATTTTCAGGTTCAGAAGCTCGATCTTGTAATCAATGATGGCATTGGTAAGTGCCATTTTTGTATCTGAAAGCTGACTCTGGTACATGCCCAAATCCAGGCTGGTCAGATCTCCGTTCCTGTAACGTTCCAGGTTAATGTCATAGGCCATTTGTGCATTTTTAACGGTCATCTCCTGGATCCTGATCTGGTTCTCAAGATTCTTCAGGCTGCGCACAATGGAGCGGATGTTCACAGCAATATCAGTGCGCTCAATTTCATAACCCAGTTGTGTACTCTTCAGGCTGGCCTCGGCCGCCTTAATCTCCGATTTTCGCTCACCCCAGTCAAAGAGCGGAATACTCAGCGTCAGACCAATGGCTGGTGTATTGGTGGGTGTCTCGAAAAGTCTGGAGAAAAGCGCATCATTTCCCTGAATTCCGAAGGAGGCAGTGACAGATCCGGCAAACTCATTGGTAGACCGGGCCTGAACCAGGTTAAAATTTGCATTCTCAATATCTATTTCCCGCTCCCGAAGCTCCATCCGGCTTCCCAGGGCATGATCAATGGCCATCTCCTGGTCAACCCGAATGGTATCGGCCTTGATCTCGGCGGCCAACATGACGCTGTTTTCCAGCGGAAGACCGATAAGCACCTTGAACTGGTCCATGCTGTTCTCAAGGTTGAGTTCAGCGGTAAAGACACTGGAACGGCTTGTGGCCAGGTTGACTTCTGCCTGGTAAAGCTCTTCCAGGGCCAGCAGTCCGCCCTCCACCTTGTTGCTGATGATGTTGTAGCTCTCCTGGTTGTTTTCCAGTTCCTCCTGTGCGATGGTGAGTCGCATCTGGTTTGAATAGACCGAATAAAACTCCCGGGACACATCCCGTTCAAGGGAAAGCTTCATGAGCAGGAAGCGGAGCAGGGATGCTTCATAATCCAACTGTACCTTTTCCAGCTCCATCCGGGTGCGGTTGTATGTGAAAATGGGCTGGGTAAACTGGAGATAGAGCCGGTTGTTGAAAGTTTTGGAAAGGGGATCGGCAGCGTAAGCCGATTCCGTATAGCTGTGATCGTAGGAGAAGCGGTTGACCAGGGTCAGTTGCCCGTCGGTGGGCAGGATCCGCTGGTTGATTGCAAATGTACCCCCCGATGAAGCGGACTCATTCAGGAACCATTCACCAGTCTGCTGGTCAAAGCGATTTGTCTTTTCATAATCGAATGGGTTCAAAGTGATAGAAAACTGGGATTTAAGCCTGGCACGCTGAGCATTGAGCCGCTCCTGGCTCTCTTCCAGTGCCAGTACGGTTTGCTTCATGTTGGGGCTGTTTTCCACTGCAATATCAAGCGAACGATCCACAGTAAGCAGCTCTTGTGCATACAGGCCTGATGCTGCCAACATGAAAAGCAGGGTGAAACCATGCCTGTGGCCTAAAATACGGATCCTTGTTGAATTCATTGTCATTGGTTTTAATTTGGTCTCCAGACCCATTTGACTGCATCGGCAATCACACGGTCCCCTCCGGTCTGGTTGCTTAAAGTAATACTTACGGTATCGGAAGGGAAATGGAAAGATCCCAGTCTGTTCCACCCATCTTCCGGAGTGTTTAAAATGAAGATCACTTCCTCAGTTCCCTCGTTGGAGGAGAGCGTATAATGGTAATCGGTTCCCTTGTCTGCAAATTCAGGGCCTCTTCTCTGCATGCCATCTCCCCGTTCCGGATCCGTTTCGCCTCCACCCTGAGGGCGTCCCTGGGGCCCACGGAACATGGCTGAAACAGGAATATATACATACACATCATAGAAGCCGGTCTCGGGCAGTGTAGTGGTCCACCGGGCCACATTGCTTCCATCACCTTTCCTGCTGGCCATTGCAGTACGAACCTCTTCACCATAGAAGGATGAATGGGCCACAGGGTGCCACTTGGATGGCCGCATGTACTGGCTGAGTGCTCCATAATATACCTCCTCATCAGCCAGCTTTCGTGAATCGATGTACTGCTTCAGCTTGCTCTCCCTGGAAACTGCCACAGAGGTGAATCCTTCATCTTCGTTGTCAACTACATATTCATCTTCAAATCTGAGCGTCACAGGATGGTCACTGCTGCGTTCATACTCGTCCAGGTTGGTTTCGCCTTTTTTAGTCGCTGTCCTGAGAAAATGGTTGAAGGACGAAGGGATATTCGCCGAGATCAGCGTATTCACCGACATCATCCTCGGCTGGTCATAGAGTACAACCTGCACCTCATGTGTGGTCCCCGCCCCCACTTCATACAACCTTTGCTCGGTGCTCATCCCCCCGCCGCCTCCAAAACCACCCTGGCCCATGATCCTGAAAGTCACATCCACCATCCCGGTTGCGGTTCCGCTGTTGGTGATCCGGAATCGGACCAGGTATACATCACCCAGTTCGTCCCTGGTCTGGATGAACTCGGGATCAGAAACCAGGAAGGCGGCCATTTTACCCGCCGAACTGATGATTTCCATGTAGGGGCTGATCTCCACATTGAATTCATTGCGGAAATCGCTTTCGAATTTCTCAAACGGGATTTCCTGAAATGCATGATCTTCCAGGTAGTAGTAAAGGAAGTTATCGAAATTATCAAGACCCACCCGGTTTTTCAGAGCCGATATGATAAAACTTCCTGTCTGCTTGATCAGCGAGGAGCTAAGCTCCGAATTACCCTTGGCAAATATATCCATCATGCTGCGCTTCATCAGCGCCAGGTTTGCCCTTTCATTGTCCGTGATCCCCCCGGTAAATCCCTGCCTGGGAGAGACCTCAAAGCCCTCTTTCAGATATATTTCCATCATGGAATTAAATACAGGATACTCCCGGGAACTGATCCCTGTGACGTAGTTATAGTATAGGGGAAATGCACAAAACGGATTGACCGCGTAAGCAGACGTACCATCGAAATTGATCAGCGGCTCAAAATCACCCGCTTGCATGCCTCCCCTGTTGGTGCTGACCGAACTCCGGAAAAAGGTGTTCTGAAGGAATCGTTTGAACATCTCCACTTCAACTTCTCTGGGGCTGCGTACGCTCTTATTTTTCCGGTCCCTGTTTTCTGACATCTTTGCAAAGCGTTTAAAATCAAGGGTGGTCAACCCAGCGCCCTTTTCCGGGATCAGTATCATCCCGGGGAATACCTGATCGGTGGTCTGGGTATAGGGATGCTCATAGGCATGAAACTGTATGGGCACTTCCACCAGGCTGATCTCGTCAAATTCCAGGTAGAGGTCCAGCTCATCCAGTTCATAATTATCTTTGGCCTCTGTGATCAATGCTGCCATTGTATCTGCTATGTGGGTAAAGGTGCCCGAAAAATAGTCATGTCCCTGCTTCAGGTAGAGATTGTAAACAAGCTCATCAACTTCCATGCTTTTCTTCTCAAAGGGGCCGATGACCAGTGGAAATGCATTCAGATCATGTGTGGACGTAAAGCGATATACCCCCTCTTCCAGGATGGATTGACCGGGTGCAACGGGTACCAACGCTTTGCCGGGCTTCACACGGAGGGAATACCTGGCAAAATCGAATCCTGAAGAGAGGAAATTCACTTTGTTAAATCCCACTCCTGCCACAGGGTACCAGAGCATCTCCGGGGTCAGCAACATATAATTCTCATCCACGATCCCGGCCTTTTTATCAAGGGGAGCCACGGTGATCCGCTTCAGTCCGGCCAGCTTTTCCTTTGATACATCCAGGTTTGCAACTGCCTCATCCGGTATCCCATGGTAGAAAACGGATATCCTGCCTCCTTGCCCCGGAAGAAAGGTGTCCGATGGAATAATGTGTATGAGTTGCTCCTCCTTTCTATACTCCATCGGACCAAAACTGTCATGGATGCTGTCAATCACAAATCCGGGATTCAGGGAAAAAATCAATGTGTCCAGGGATGTTCTATTGGGATTGCTGAACCGGATGGACGAACTGATCTGAAGATGCTTCCCCCGTTGTACCACTTCCAGATCACAGGCAGTGACGTCCACCACATTCCTCTCTGCATACCGGTTGTTCACTGCAAGGTAATCCTCACGCCGGGTGGTCATGTTGTGCTGCGTCTGGTAGCAAGATATCCCCATGCCCCCCCCCGCCAGCATGAAGAGTACAAAACCAAGCAAATTCAGGCTGTTCCATCTGCCGGTCTGGGGAAGCCTGTTCAGGAATCTGATGGTGGCAAAGATGAATCCAAAACCCAGGAACAGGTATGTGAGCCGGTGCATCAGGATTTTTCCAGGATCTGCAAACTGGATGATATCCGAGCGGACCATGGGCAGGTTGAAGGCCATATAATCCAAAAGACCATAGGCTTTGTCCTGGAAATAGAAGAGGGTAAAACCAATATAGGCCAACAGGATCAGGAAGGTGACAGCCTGACTCCGGAACAGGATCATCATGAAAAATGAGAGCCCCAGGATATAGACCAGTGTGGGGACTGATATGAGCAGCGGGTAGAGCAGGTATGCTTCCCATACCACCGGCATATCTTTGATTATAAGATTGAATACCAGGGATATGGACATAACCACCAGCGCCAGGCCAAGGAACAATCCAAGAATCCCCAGTGTCTTTCCGACTACATACTCCCCGTTGGTGACAGGCCTGGCATAAATCACTTCCGTGGTATCCAGCTTTTTATCCCTGCGCAGGAAGTCCGAAGCCAGGAATACGGCAATGATTGCCTGTGCTACATTGATGAACAGGATATTGATATAGGGCATGTTGGCCGCAATGGCCCGGTAGGTCCACCTGGAATCATTGCTGGCGAACATTCCCAGGTTGATCCCAAAAAGAAAGAGGATGGCTATGATGGAGAAGATCCTGAAGAACCAGCTCCTGAAGAGGGTTTTGCCTTCATACACGGCCACGTTCAGGATGTTCCTCATGGCATCCAGTGCTTGATCTTGTTATCCATAAAATGTACATAAGCATGTTCCAGGTTGGGTTCCACCGCTTCAGCGGCCAGATATGGGGGTTTCTCCCCCACAAACTGGATCTCCCACCCTGTTCCTGAAGGGATGGTTGAAATGACAGGAAATTCCTGCTTCAATGTTTCATACTGCGCGGGAGATACCTCTGCTCTCCAGACAAACCCTTTGGACTGTTCAACCAGCTGGTCGGGTGTCCCGCTGTAGATCAAACCGCCCTCATTGAGAAGGGCCATCTGATTGCATGTACTTGAAATATCGCCCACGATATGGGTGGAGAGAATGATGATGATTTCCGAACGCCCCAGGTCAGACAGCAGGTTTCTGAAACGGATCCGCTCCTCCGGATCAAGACCCGTGGTTGGTTCATCCACCACAATAACCGAAGGATATGCAATCAATGCCTGTGCAATACCCAGGCGGCGCTTCATTCCTCCCGATAGTTTGTTGGCCATCCTGTTCCTGAATTCGAACAGACCCACGCTGGTAAGCATCTCATCCACCCTCTTGACTCTCTCTCTTCTCGAGTTCATGCCGGCAAGCCGGGCTGCATAGTCCAGGAACTCCCAGGAGCGAAGCTTTGGGAAAAAACGGAAATCCTGCGGCAGGTATCCCACCATTTTCCGGACTTTTCCCCGGTGTGAATGGATATCCATTCCATCGATCAGCGCCTCACCGGAGGTGGGCTTCAGGAGGGTTACGAGGATCTTCATGAGGGTCGACTTCCCGGCACCGTTGGGGCCCAGCAAACCGAACATCCCGTTGCCAATGTTCAGATTGATCTGGTCCAGGGCCCTGTAACCTCCGGGGTAGGTTTTGCTCAGATTCTTGATTTCAATTTGCAAGGATTGGTTCTTTTGGGCTCAGGCCTGTTTACTGGACTTTGACTTACAATGTGCTCTATGGTTTAACTGACACCGAAATTATGTCTCATTTTAAAATTAAACCTTTTTATCTGTTTGTCGTCAAAGATTTGCAGGATGATACAAACTAGCAGATAATTTTAAAAAATCATGAGAAAAAT